>DASYUL010000159.1:0-2956 GCA_036001245.1 Thermoanaerobaculia bacterium | reverse complement strand
GGGCGTGCTCGCTCTCATCCTGGTCGCGCGCGTGATCGTGCCGCGGCTCTTCCGCAGGATCGCGGCGCTCGGCAGCCGCGAGGTCTTCACGGCGGGCGTGATCGTGCTGATCGTCGCGACGGTCGCCGCCGCGGGCAAGCTCGGGATCTCCGCGGCGCTCGGCGCGTTCGCCGCGGGAGTCGTCGTCGGCGACACGGAGTTCATCCACGAGATCAGTGGGATGATCCGCCCGTTCCGCGACTTCCTCTCCGCGCTCTTCTTCGCCTCGATCGGAATGCTGCTCGACCCGAGCTTCCTGTTCTCCGCGTTTCCGCTCGTGCTCGCGACCGTGGCCGCGGTCATCCTCATCAAAGTCGTGGCGGCGTATCCCGCGTTTCGGGTCGGGGGCGCTCTGCCGCGCACGTCGCTGCGCGCCGCGTTCGCGATCGCGCCGATCGGGGAGTTCTCGTTTCTGCTCGCCCAGGAGGGGAAGCGCTTCGGGGTCCTCGGACCCGAGGACGAGCAGCTCTTCGTCGCGGTGGCCGTGCTCACGCTCGCCTCGACGCCGCTCTTCGTCACCGCGGGCCTGAAGCTCGCCGAGCGCCTGCGCAGCCGCCCGGAGCCCGCCGACGAGAAGGAGCGACAGCTGTCGGGCCACATCGTGATCGTCGGATACGGTCTGAACGGATTGAACGTCGCTCACGTCCTGACCGAGACGGGGATCCCGCACGTCGTGGTCGAGGAGGACCCGCACCGCGCCCAGATCGCGCGGGAGAACGGCAGCCGGGTCGTCGTCGCCGATGCCGCGGCGCCCGAGGGTCTCGAGGCGGCCGGACTTGGCCGCGCGCTCGCCGCCGTGATCGCGATTTCCGATCCCGACGGCACGCGCCGGATCGTCCGGATATGCCGTCGGGAGAACCCGGACGTGTACCTGATCGTTCGTACGCGCTACGTCTCCCAGGTCGAGCGGCTGAAGGAGCTCGGTGCGAACGAGGTCATCCCCGAGGAGTTCGAGACGTCGGTCGAGATCATCTCGCGCCTGATGCGGCTTCTCGCGGTCCCGGGCAACGTGATCGCGGCGCAGATCCGGATCCTGCGCGACGAGGCGTATCGGCTGCTGCGCGACCCGGCGATCCGCGCGGCCGAGGGCCGCCGGCTCTCGGCGACGCTCGAGGCGGGCACGGCGCTGACGTTCTTCGTCCTGCCGGACACGCTCGGGCTCGGAAAGACGCTCGCGGAGCTCGGGGTCGCGGACGCGCAGGTCGCGGTGCCCGCGATGATCCGGCGCGGCGCGCCGTATTCCCCGGCGCCGACCGACGATCCCCTGCAGGCCGGCGACACGTTGTTCTTAGTCGGCGCGCACGAAGACCTGATGAAGGTGATGTCGCGCCTGGAGGGAAGGCGGCCCTAGGGGGTCTGGGGGTCAGGCAGGGAGATTGGCCTTATTCGCTAAAAAGGCCGAAAGCCCTGCCTGACCCCACGGGCTACCACGAGCTACTTCGCCGGGATGTAGTCGCCCTTGCCCGGCGACTCTTCGAACCACACGCAGTCCGTGCCCGCGCGGCACTTCGACGTGTGCTTCACCCCGGCCGGGATGAAGAGATACGAACCGCTCGAGAGCTCCTTCGCGGCCTCGCCTTCGAGCTGGAAGTCGAACGTGCCCGAGATGGCCACCACTTTCTGGTCGCTCGAATGAGTGTGCCAGCCGAGGTCCGTTCCGCCGGGCACCTTTTTCAAGGCTCCGTACGCTCCCTTGCTCGGGTCTCCCCAGAGCGGCGCGATCGAGAGCCCTTTCATAGTCGGGCCAACCACCCACTTGACGCGGCTCGCCGGCCAGACGACGGGCTTCTTGTCGCCTGCGGCGGACAACGTGAGAGCCGCGATCAGCCCGATGAGAACCAGCGGAGAGACCCGGAAGAGTGCCTTCATGGTGTCCTCCTTGTTTTGGGTTTCGCATCCTACATCCGGGCCCCGAAGGGCTGGGGTCAACGCTGAATGACTGCATTGGGGTCAGCGCTGAATCCCTGCATTGGGGTCAGGGCTGAATTCAGCCTTGGCACAAATTCAGCGATTCAGCGTTGACCCTAGACCTTCAGGACCGCGAAAACCCGCGCGAGCGGGACTTCCAGTCCGGGTAGCAGCGGTGAGCGCAGAACGTCGTCGGCGGAGTACACCCCTTCACGCCGGAAGCCGACGTCCGTGTTGACGAACACCTCGATCGTCTTCTTCTGCGGGTCCGCGATCCACATCTCGCGGACGCCGAAGTGCGCGTAACGCTTCGCCTTGAGGACACGGTCCCGCCGGCGCGTCCCCGGCGAGAGGACCTCCACGACGAGGTCGGGCGCGTCCGAGATGTACTTCTCGCCGATGACCGCGAGGCGGCCGGTCGAAATGAAGAAGATATCCGGCTGCAGGACGTCGAATTGCGACAGGACGACGTCGCATGGGGCTTGGATCACGATCCCCAACTTCGCTTTCTCCACGTGATCTTCGAGGAGCCGCTCGATTCGTCGGCTCACGATCTGGTGGTACGGAGTCGGCGCAGGAGTCAGATACAGCTCTCCGTCGATGACCTCGTAGCGGCGCTCGTCCGGCAGACGGGCGTAGTCGTCGTACGTGTAGCGGAGCGGCTTCGAGACGCTCATGCGCTCTTCATTCTATTGTCGCGACGGGGTCCTCTCACTCCACCCTCGCGGTGAAGACCTCCTCCATGAGGAACGGCCGCCGACACCCGGTCGCCGGGTCGAGCTGCCGGCGGCTGTCGGTCCAGATCGGATACGACACGCCGCCGTACGACACGAGACCCTCGTAGTCCCCCTGCTGGTTGCCGTAGTTGATCGCGTCGCACGGGAAGACGCCGTCGCAGTCGTGCTCGTTCGAGCTCTCCGTCGAAACGCGCACGTTCGGAGCCCACGAGACTCCATCGGCGGACGTCGAGAGGAAGTAGTCGGTCTCGAAGCGCTCGCCGGTCGTGTCG
>DASYUL010000158.1:0-4133 GCA_036001245.1 Thermoanaerobaculia bacterium | reverse complement strand
ACGGTTGCGCAGGCGGCCGACGCGTGGGCGTCGGCGCGCGAAGCGCTCGCGAAGCTCGAGGCGTCCCGGCGCGACCGCTCCGCCCGACTCGACACGATCGAGTTTCAGATCGGAGAAATCGAGGCGGCTTCGCCCGGCGAGAACGAGGAAGAGGATCTCGCGTACGAGCGCGAACGGCTCCTTCACGCGGACCGGATTCGCCGCGCCGGAGAGACGGCGCTCGAGGCGCTGTCGGAGGGGGAACCGTCGGCGGCGGACCGACTCGGCGAGGCGGCCCGGGCGTTCGGCGAGCTCGCGGCGATCGACCCGCGCGAGGCGGCTCGGCTCGAGGAGGTCGAGGACATCAAGCGCCGCGTCGCCGATCTGGCCGCGGCCGCCCGCGACGCCGCGACCGGCATCGAAGCCGACCCCGAGCGTCTGAACGCGGTCGAATCGCGATTGGAGAAGCTCTCGCGTTTGAAGCGCAAGTACGGTCCGTCTCTCGCCGACGCGCGCGCGCGCCTCGAGGAGCTTCGCGCAGAACGCGAGGAGCTCGCGAACATCGACGACGCTCTGGGCCGCCGCCAGCGGGAAGAGAGCGCCGCCCGCGACACGTTCGGCACCGCCGCCGCGGCGCTCTCCGCGAAGCGCCGGGCCGCCGCGCCTCGCTTCTCAGCCGCGGTCGAGAAGGAGCTCGGCGGCCTCGCTCTCGAGAAGGCGAGGTTTCGCGTCGCCCTCTCGCCCGCAGGCGATGGGGAGCCCAGGAAGACCGGTCTCGAGCGCGCGTCGTTTCTCTTCCAGCCGAATCCCGGTGAGCCGGAGCGGCCGCTCGAGAGGATCGCTTCCGGAGGAGAGCTCTCGCGCCTGCAGCTCGCGGTGCATTCCGTCGGCGCTGCGCGGGGGGGCCGCCGTCGGACCCTCGTGTTCGACGAGGTCGACGCCGGAATCGGCGGGCGCACCGCCGAATCGGTCGGACGCAAGCTCCGGAGGCTGGCGGAGCGCGACCAGGTGCTCTGCGTCACGCACGTCCCCCAGATCGCCGCGCTCGCCGACCGCCACTTCCGCGCGGAGAAGACCGAAGTGCGCGGACGCACGATCGCCGCGGTCCGGCTTCTCGACGGGAAGGAGCGGGTCGCCGAAATCGCGCGGATGCTCGCCGGCGAGAAGATTCCGGAAACTGCGATGCGCCACGCGCGCGAGCTGCTCGCGCAGGCGAAGGAGGGATGATGGCGAAGTCGACGCCCTCACCGCCTCCCCTCTCCCGGGGGGAGAGGGGAGAAGACAGACATTCCCGCTCCGTGCTCTTCCCCGGAATCGGACCGGGAGGTCAGGAGAAGATCCGCCGGTTTTCGATGGCGATCGTCGGCGTCGGCGCCGTCGGCGCGGCCGCGGCGGAGCTCGCGGCGCGAGCGGGCGTCGGCCGGCTGACCGTGATCGACCGGGACGTCGTCGAGGAATCCAACCTGTCGCGCCAGCTCCTCTTCGACGCCGGGGACGCCGCCCGCGTCGCGCCCAAGGCGACCGCCGCGCAGGAGCGGCTCGAGAAGATCGCGCCGGAAACGGCCACGAGGGCGGTGGTCGCCGATCTGACGGCGGACAATGCGCGCGCCATCCTCGCCGGACACGATCTCGTGCTCGACGGATCGGACAACTTCGAGACGCGGCTCCTCGTCTCGGACGCCGCGCGCTCCCTGGACCTTCCGTCGATCTACGCGGCCTGCGTGGGCGAGCAGGGGCTCCTCGCGGTCTCGGTGCCCGGCTCGACGCCCTGCCTGCGATGCTACCTGGAGGGCTTGCCGCCGGCGGGATCCGCGCCCACCTGCGACACGGCGGGAATCGTGCCGACTCTGCCGCCGCTCGTCGCTTCACTCGCGGTGACGGAAGCGCTCCGGATCGCGACCGGCGCAGACCCGTCGAGAGGCGTTCTCGCGCTCTCCGTGTGGCGGGACGGTTTCCGGTCGGTGCGGTCGTTCGCGGACGCGCGGCCCCGCGAAGGCTGTCCCGTCTGCGCGCGTGAGCGCTTCCCCGCGCTCGAGTCGGAAGGCGCCGAGATCGTGAAGCTCTGCGGCCGCCGATCGGTCCAGGTGGCTCCGTCGGCGCGCGAGCGTCCGGACTTCGACGCCCTCGAAGAGCGGCTCGCGAGGGTCGGCCGCGTGCGCCGCTCGCCGCAGCTCCTGAACGCGGACCTCGAGGGCGTTTCGCTGACGATCTTCTCCGACGGCCGCTGCGTCGTGCGCGGGACGGAGGATCCGGGACGGGCGCGCAGCCTGTACGACCGCTACGTCGGCGGTTGACGTGCGCCGGGTGCGACTCACCGAGCTGCTCGCGTCGCCCGAGGAGCTCTCGAGTCTCCGGGATGTCCTCTGCCGCGGCGGGGTCACCGCGGTTCCGACCGAGACCTTCTATGCGCTCGCGGCCGATCCGACGAATGTGCGCGGCGTCTCGCGGATCTTCGAGATCAAGGGCCGCGACGACGGGAAACCCCTTCTCGTGCTCTTCGCGGAACGCGGTCAGCTGGATCAGCTCGGGGTCGACGTCGCGCCGTCGCGACTGGAACGGTTCCTCCGCCTCTGGCCCGCGCCGCTCACCGTCGTCCTCCCCCTCCGCGCGCCGATCGCCGCATCGCGGGGGGGAGCGACCCTGGCCGTGCGCATCCCGGACTCCGCGGCGGTCCGGGAGCTCCTCGCCCGGATCGGTCCGCTCACCGGGACGAGCGCCAACCGCTCGGGTGCTTCGCCGCTGTCGGACCCGGACGACGTCGCACGGGAGCTGACCGGCGTCGATCTCGTCGTCGACGGCGGTTCGACCCCCGGCGGTCCCCCTTCGACGATCGTGGACGCGAGCGTCGAGCCGCCACGCGTGCTGCGCCCGGGCGCATTCCACTGGCCGGAAGCGCGCTAGTCACGCGTTATCCTTCGAACGTTGTCTCTTTCCCCGGGGACCCGGCTCGGACCGTACGAGATCGTCTCTCCTCTGGGTGCCGGAGGGATGGGCGAGGTCTATCGGGCCAGGGATCCGCGGCTCGAACGAGAGGTCGCGATCAAGGTCATTCCCGAGGTGGTCGCGCGAGACGCGGTGACTCTCGCGCGCTTCGAACGGGAAGCCCGATCGATCGCGGCGCTGTCGCATCCGAACATCCTCGCGATCCACGACTTCGCGAAGGAGGGAGACGTCTCCTTCGCGGTCATGGAGCTTCTGGAAGGGGAATCGCTCGCCGAACGAATTGCGCGGTCGATGCCCTCCTGGCGCAAAGCGGTCGAGATCGGGGTCGCGATCGCCGACGGCCTCGCCGCTGCGCACTCGAAGGGGATCGTCCATCGAGACTTGAAGCCGGCCAACGTTTTCGTCACGTCGGATGGTCGGGTGAAGATCCTGGACTTCGGGATCGCGCATGTGGTGCCCGTCCATTCGGATTCGGAGACTTCGGCGCCGACGGACGCACGCGCGACCGAGCCCGGCACGATCGTGGGGACCGTCGGCTACATGTCCCCGGAGCAGATCCGCGCGCTTCCCACCGATGCGCGCAGCGACATTTTCTCGTTGGGCTGCGTGCTCTACGAGATGCTCGCGGGGGTGCGCGCCTTCGCCCGGGACACTTCCGCCGAGACCCTGACCGCGATCCTGCGAGAAGAGCCGCTTCCGCTGTCCACTTCGGCGGAGATTCCAGCGGAGCTCGAGCGGATCGTGAGCCACTGCCTCGAGAAAAATCCCGAAGAGAGGTTCCAGTCCGCGCGCGACCTGGCGTTCCACCTGCGCGAGACGCTTGCGGTCTCCACGGCGGCGCGCCCGACGAGACGTCCTCTCCCTCGCCGTCCATCTCGAGTCGCCTGGCTGTCGGGGGTCGCCCTGCTGGCGCTGGCCGCCGCGGCATTCTTCGTCTGGCGCGCGGGGCACGCGCCGCAGAGTACGGAGCCGCTCCGGGCGGTCGCGCTTACGACGTTCTCCGGCGTCGAGCGCTACCCGTCGCTCTCTCCCGACGGCGACGAAGTGGCATTCACGTGGAACGGACCCAAGCAGGACAACGAGGACATCTACGTCCAGAGGATCGGCTCCGGCTCGCCGCTCCGCCTGACCACCGATCCGGCGAGCGACGTGAACCCCGTGTGGTCGCCGGATGACCGCTGGATCGCGTTCCTGCGCGGCAACTCGGCGGG
>DASYUL010000157.1:0-6273 GCA_036001245.1 Thermoanaerobaculia bacterium | reverse complement strand
AAAGCAATACCCATTTTACTGTCGCAAGAAGGGAACACCCGAGGCGCCCGAAGAGGTCGCCATCGACGCAAACGACCTCGCGAAGGGTCACAACTTCTTCGCGGTCGGCGACATCGAGGTGAGTGACGACGGCAACCTGCTCGCCTACACGACCGACTTGACCGGATTCCGGGAATACAACCTCTTCGTCAAGGATCTGAGAACCGGGACGCTCGGGCCCGAGAGGATCGCGAAAGTGAGCTCGGTCGCGTGGGCGGCGGACAACCGGACGCTCTTCTACGTCGTCGACGATGCGGCCAAACGCCCCTACCGCCTCTACCGCCACGTCATCGGCGGCGACACCGCCACGGACTCACTCGTCTACGAAGAGAAGGACGAAAAGTTTGTTCTCGAAATTTCCCGGTCACGCAGCGGCGCCTATCTTTTCGCGGATTCGAGCAGCCACACCGCGAGCGAGATTCGCTTCCTGCCGGCGGAACAACCCACGAGTGAGTTTCGCGTGATCGCACCGCGTGAGAAAGACCGCGAGTACGAGGTCGAGCACCGGCTGGGCGCCTTCTTCCTGCGAATCAACGACACGGGCCGCAACTTCCGGGTCGTGATGACATCGGCCACGGACCCACGCCGCGAAAACTGGAAGGAGATCGTTCCTCACCGAGAGGACGTCATGATCGAGGGAATCGACGTCTTTGCCGGTCACCTGGTCCTCCTCGAGCGCGAGGATGGGCTGCGACGAATTCGAGTGATGTCGTCCTCGACCGGAGAGTGGCATCGCATCGACTTTCCCGAGCCGGTCTACGCGGTCTTTCCAGCACAGAATCGCGAGTTCCAGACGAACGTCTTCCGCTTCCGCTACCAGTCGCTCGTCACGCCTGAGTCGGTCTTCGACTACGACATGGACAAGAAGGAGAGGAAGCTCCTGAAGCGGACGGAGGTTCTGGGAGGCTACGACCCGGCGCGATACGCCTCGGAGCGGCTCCACGCGAAGGCCCCCGACGGGACGGCGATACCGATCTCGATCGTGTACCGGCGCGACCTCAAACCGCAGGGATCTAATCCGCTGCTCCTGTCCGGCTATGGGTCCTACGGCGTCCCGAACAACCCGAGCTTCTCCTCGGACCGGGTCAGCCTGCTCGACCGCGGTGTCGTTTGCGCGATCGCGCACGTGCGCGGCGGCGGCGAGATGGGAAAGAAGTGGCACGACCAGGGGCGCATGTTCGCGAAGAAGAACACCTTCACCGACTTCATCGCGGTCGCCGAGCACCTGATCGACGGGAAGTGGACGTCCAGAGACCGACTCGCGATCGAGGGCGGAAGCGCCGGCGGCCTCCTGATCGGCGCCGTCGTCAACATGCGGCCGGACCTCTTCCAGGCGGCGATCTCGCGCGTCCCGTTCGTGGACGTCATCAACACGATGCTCGATCCGACGCTCCCGCTGACGGTGGGCGAGTTCGAGGAGTGGGGCGATCCGCGAATTCGCGAGCAATACGAGTACATGCGGAGCTACAGCCCGTACGACAACATCGCCGCCAAGTCGTATCCCGCCATGCTCGTGAAGACCTCCTTCAACGACAGCCAGGTAATGTACTGGGAACCTGCGAAATACGTCGCGCGGCTGCGCGCGACGAAGACCGACTCGAACCCGCTCATCTTCAAGGTCAACATGGCGGGAGGACATGGCGGATCGTCGGGCCGGTACGACAAACTGCGAGAGACTGCCTTCGACTACGCATTTCTGCTGAATCAGCTGCACGCCGCCTCGGCGTCATAGACTTTCGGCTTGAACCGATCCAGCTGGGGGACGCCATGGCGGAAAAGCCACAAATACCCGGGTTTCGACTCGGAATCTACGTCTTCAAGGACGCGGAGATCGTGGACTTCGCCGCGCCCTACGGAGTCTTTTCCGTGGCCCGAAGGTTCGATCCGGAGCTCGACGCGTTCCTGATCGCCGACTCCCTTCGTCCCGTTCAGACCCAGGCGGGTTTCACGGTCCTGCCGAACTACTCCTTTGAGGACGCTCCTGCCATGGACGCGTTTCTGATTCCGGGCGGCTTCGGCACTCGACAGGAGCTTTACAACCGGCGCCTGCACGAATACGTCCGGTCGCTGGCCGACTCGACGCTCCTGACGAGTGTCTGCACGGGATCATGGGTCTACGGAAAGATGGGACTCCTCGACGGGCTTCCGGCAACCAACCGGAAAGAACCCGATCGCGTCGAGTCTTCGCCCGCCGGAATGGTTCCCATCGATCGGCTCGCCAAGATCGCGCCGGCCGCTCGCATCAGCCGCGCCCGCGTCGTCGACGCGGGACGCATCATCACCGCCGGCGGCATCGCGTCGGGGATGGAAATGGGATTCCACCTCCTCCGGCGCGCGGGATACAACGAAGAGTTCGTCGCGGAGGTCGCACGCGTGATGGAGTACCAGAAGGCGTACGAGGTCTACCGGGACGACGTCGAGACACTCGAATCCAGACGATCGGCGTGACTCTTTCCCACGGCGCCCGCCTCGGTCTCCATGCGGTCGTCGCGCCACCGCGGATTTGCTGTGCATAACCTGAACCCGTAGAATCTGCATCGAGAGGCAGATCATGAGGACCACTCTGGATTTGGACCAAGAGGCGCTCGAGGCGGCGATGGAAGTCGGCGTCGGAAAGACAAAAACGGCGGTGATCAACGAGGCCCTAAGGGATTACGCTCGCCGTAGAAGGCTGCGGCGGCTCCTGAAGTTCGAAGGGGAATTGCGCTGGGAGGGGAACCTGAACGCTCTCCGGAAGCGGCGCCGCGCGCGGCGTTGAAGATCCTGGTCGATACCTCCGTCTGGGCCGACTTCTTCAACGGGTATCCATCCGCCCAGGAGAAGTCGCTTTCGCGGTTGATCGCCGGGGACGATGAGATCTTCACCTGCGGCGTCGTGGTGGCAGAGGTCTTCCAGGGCCTTCGGCGAGACAAGGGACGCGCGGAAATCGTGCGACTCTTTCGCGAGCTCGTTTTCGTCGAACCCTCCGGGATGGACACGTACCTGCGAGCGGCGGACGTCTATCGAACCCTCCGGCGGCGAGGAGTGACTGTGCGTTCCACGATCGACTGTCTCATCGCCGTCGTCGCTGAGGAAAACGAGTGCGATGTTCTGGCGCGAGATCGCGATCTTCAGACGATCCTGGGGAGCGGGCTCTTGAAGGCGCGTTCCTGGCGGATCGCGTCCGCGTGACGCTCCCGGCGGGCTCTCGTCTCGGCCCTTACGAGATCGTCGCGCCACTCGGCGCGGGCGGGATGGGTGAGGTCTACCGGGCGAGAGATCCTCGGCTGGGCCGCGAGGTCGCCGTCAAAGTCCTGCCCGCGTCGTTTTCGAGCGATCCCGACCGGATGCGTCGCTTCGAGCAGGAGGCCCGCGCCGCGGGGATCCTCAACCACCCGAACATCACCGCCGTTTACGACGTTGGGACCCTCGACGGCTCGCCCTACGTCGTCACGGAGCTGCTGGAGGGAGAGACGTTGCGGAGCCGGCTTGGCGGCGGAGCGCTCGCGCCGAGGCGCGCGATCGATTATGCGATCCAGGTCGCGCACGGTCTCGCCGCAGCGCACGAGAAGGGAATCGTCCACCGGGACTTGAAGCCCGAGAACCTGTTCGTCACGAAGGACGGCCGCCTCAAGATCCTCGACTTCGGCCTCGCGAAGCTGACGCAGCCCGAGAAGGGTGGCCCGCACACGAACCTGCCGACCGAGACCGCCGGCACCGAGCCGGGAGTCGTGCTGGGGACTCTGGTCTACATGTCGCCCGAGCAGGTGCGCGGAAGAGCGGCCGACGCGCGAAGCGACATCTTCTCCTTCGGCGCGATCCTTTACGAGATGCTCACGGGCAAGAGAGCGTTCCACGGCGACTCGGCCGCCGACACGATGTCGGCGATCCTGCGGGAGGACCCGCCGGATCTCTCTTCGACCAATCGCCTGATCGCGCCAGCTCTCGACCGCATCGTTCGGCACTGCCTCGAGAAAGACCCCGAGGCTCGTTTCCACTCCGCGCACGATCTCGCGTTCGATCTCGCCGCGCTTTCGGGGACCCAGCCGGGCGAGTCGCAGGTCGCCCCCGTGGTGGCAGGACGACGGCCGAGACCGACCACCGTCGCTCTCGTCGCTCTCGCCGGCGTAGCCCTCGCCCTCGCCGCCGCTCTCGTTTTCCTCCCGAATCGTCGCCCCGCGCGTGAGAGTGCGACCCCGCTCGGGCGGTTCGCCTTGGCCATCCCGCCGGGCACGACGTACTCCCCCGCGGAGATCTCGCGAGGGTTGTCGATCTCGCCCGACGGCACACGGGTCGTGCTCGAGTCACTCGTAAAAGGTCGCTCGCAGCTCTACCTCAGATCGCTTGCCTCCGAAAAGGCGGTGCCCCTCGAAGGCACGGCCGGCGCGAACGCCCCCTTCTGGTCGCCGGACAGCCGTTTCATCGCCTTCTTCGCCGACGGTAAGCTGAAAAAAGTACCGGCATCGGGCGGTCCCGCGGAAGACCTCTGCGATGCCCTCTTCGGCTGGGTGGGAACCTGGAGCCCGCAGGGAACGATCCTCTTCGCGCAGCTCCCGCCGGGCCTCCCGGGGATTCTCCGAGTCTCCGACAAGGGCGGGCAGGCGACTCGGATCGTGGCTCCGGATCCGGGCCTGCCCCTGTGGCCCCACTTTCTTCCGGACGGGCGCCGATTCCTCTACCTCGCGCTTCGCGCCCAGGGCGCCTCTTCCGTTGATCAGTTCTCGGCACGGGAGCTCCGGATCGCTTCCCTCGAATCGAAGGAAAGTCGCGTCGTCGGGCGCCTGGATTCGCGGTTCGAGTACGCGCCGCCCGGTTACCTCCTGTACGTCCGCGGAGGAAACCTGTTCGCGCAACCCTTCGACGAGAAGAGGGCGGCTTTCTCGGGTGAGCCGGTCGCTCTCGCCGAGAACGTCCACTACTTTTTCGGGCCGGCGAACGCGTCCTTTTCCGTGTCGCAGACCGGAGTGGTGGCGTACCAGACCGCGCCGCTTCCACTGCGCCTCGTCTGGTTCGACCGCCAGGGTGCAACCCTCGGAGTGCTCGGCCAGCCCTCGGTGGTCGAGGGGCTTCGGATCTCGCCCGACGGCCGGAGAGTTGCGGTCGATATCGGCGACCTCCGGACGGGAACGTCCGACCTCTGGGTGTTCGAGCTGTCGAGCGGCGTTTCGACCAGGCTCCATGCGGACGCCATCGACGAAATCCTTCCCGTCTGGTCGCCCGACGGCGTGAAGCTCCTCTTCCGCTCCGACCGAAAAGGTCCTCCCGACATCCACGAGATCACCGTAGGCCAGCCCGGCAGCGAGCGGTCGACCCTCGAACAGCCGGGGGTGCAGCAGGCGGAGGACGTCTCGTTCGACGGCCGCATGCTCGTCTACTTGAACGACGTGCGGACGATCGCGGACATCTGGCTGTTGACCTTGACCGGAGAGCGCAAACCTTCTCCGTGGATCCGTTCGACGTTCAACGAGAGAAATCCGCGCTTTTCTCCGGACGGGAGGTGGATCGCGTACAACTCGGACGAGTCGGGCGACGCCGAGATCTACGTGGCCTTGACGGAGGGCGGCGGAGAGAAGAAACGCCTCTCGCCGGCCGGCGGCCGGAAGCCCCGATGGCGCCGGGACGGGAAAGAGCTCTACTACGTCGCCCCGGACGGTACGGTGATGGCCGTTCCGATCACGCTCGGGCCGCGGCTCGAGAGCGGTGCTCCAACACCGCTCTTCCGCGTCGAGACCGACGTCGAAAATTACGACGTGGTTCCCGACGGATCCCGGTTCCTGGTGAGCACGCGGCTCGAGAAGTCCCCGGAGTCGCCGCTTCGGGTCATCGTGAACTGGGACGGCGCCCTGAAGGAGACGAAGTGACTCCTCGCTGCCGGCTCGCCTGAGTGGGGCGTCTAGATGGGTGGATGGTTAGAGTGATATTGTTACCCATATGAAGACGACGGTCGAGATCTCCGACGAGCTCCTCGACGAGGCGCGGAAGGTCGCTTCGCGGGAGGGAACCACCGTGCGCGCCCTGATCGAGGCGGGGCTGCGCAAGGAAGTGCGCGAACGGAGGCGGAGCAAGCCCTTCCGGTTGAGACGCGCAACGTTTCGAGGCCGCGGGCTGCGGCCGGAGCTCGTGGGCGCGAGCTGGGAAAAGATCCGCGACCTGACGTACGAGGGCTCGAGCGAGTGATCGCCGTCGACACCAACGTCCTCGTCTACGCCCACCGCGAAGACTCGGAGTGGCACCGACCGGCCTACGCCTGCGTGG
>DASYUL010000156.1:0-3245 GCA_036001245.1 Thermoanaerobaculia bacterium | reverse complement strand
ATCGCGCCGGCCGCTCGCATCAGCCGCGCCCGCGTCGTCGACGCGGGACGCATCATCACCGCCGGCGGCATCGCGTCGGGGATGGAAATGGGATTCCACCTCCTCCGGCGCGCGGGATACAGCGAAGAGTTCGTCGCGGAGGTCGCACGCGTGATGGAGTACCAGAAGGCATACGAGATCTACCGGAAAGACGTCGAGACGTCGGTGCATCTCTGACAGTTCTGTTGTGACTCTCCCTTCCGGCTCTCGTCTCGGCCCGTACGAAATCGTCGCGCCTCTCGGGGCCGGCGGCATGGGCGAGGTCTATCGCGCGAAGGATCCGCGCCTCGGGCGAGACGTCGCGGTGAAGGTACTCCCCGCGAGTTTCTCGAATGACCCCGATCGCCTGCGTCGCTTCGAGCAGGAAGCGCGCGCGGCCGGGATCCTCAATCACCCCAACATCACGGCCGTCTACGACGTCGGGAGCTTCGACGGAGCGCCGTACGTCGTAACCGAGCTCCTCGACGGAGAGACGCTTCGAAGCCGGCTCGCGGGCGGTCCGCTCGCGCCGCGGCGCGCAATCGACTATGCGATCCAGATCGCGCACGGTCTCGCGGCGGCTCACGAGAAAGGAATCGTGCATCGGGATCTCAAGCCCGAGAACCTCTTCGTGACGAAGGACGGCCGCGTCAAGATCCTGGACTTCGGCCTCGCGAAGCTGACGCAGCCGGAGAAAGCCGGACCGCAAACGAGCCTTCCCACCGAGACCGCCGGAACCGAGCCAGGAGTGGTGCTGGGGACGCTCGGCTACATGTCGCCCGAGCAGGTCCGGGGAAGAGCCGCCGACGCGCGCAGCGACATCTTCGCGTTCGGCGCGATCCTCTACGAGATGCTCTCGGGAAAGAGGGCGTTCCATCGGGATACCGCAGCCGACACGATGTCGGCGATCCTGCGCGAAGAGCCGCCGGACCTCTCCTCGACGAACCGGCAGGTGTCGCCCGCCCTCGACCGGATCATCCGCCACTGCCTCGAAAAGGATCCCGAGGCGCGCTTCCACTCCGCCCACGACCTCGCCTTTCAACTGCAGGCGACGTCGGCGGAGGAGTCGGTGGCCCCGTCCGCGGTTGCGCCTCGGAGCGCGCGCATACGCCCCGGCCTGCTCGTTCTCGGTGCGATTGCCGTGATACTCGCGGTCGCGCTGGCAGCCCTGCTCGCCCGGCCGACGCGCCCTGGGCATCCTCTCCAACTCGTGCGGTTCGCGATCCCCGTTCCGCCGGGAACGACCTATTCCCCAGGGGAGGTTTCGCGCGGCGTGTCGATATCGCCCGACGGGACGCGCGTCGTCGTCGAAGCCTTCTCCAACGGCCGCCGGCACCTCTTCCTGCGGCCGCTCGACTCGGAAAAGTTCACGGAGATCGAAGGGACCGCCGGCGCGAGCGCCCACTTCTGGTCGCCGGACAGCCGCTTCATCGCCTTCTTCGCGGACGGCAAGCTGAAAAAGATCCCGGCGGACGGGGGCCCTCCGGAGGAGCTCTGCACGGCCGACTTCCAAGTGGTCGGGACCTGGAACCGCGAAGGGACGATCCTCTTCGCGGGAATCTCTCCGCCCAGTATCTATCGCGTCTCGGACAAAGGTGGGGAGGCGGTTCGCATCCTGACGGCCGATCCTTCCCGCCGGGAAGTCGCCCTCATCTGGCCTCACTTTCTCCCCGACGGCCGGCGCTTCTTGTATCAGGCGTCGAGGGGAGAGATCGAAGCGCGCGACCTACGCGTTTCCCAACTCGATTCGAAAGAAAGTCGCAGCGTCGGGCAGCTGCACTCCCGGATCGAGTACGCGCCTCCCGGCTATCTTCTGTACGCCCGGGAGGGCGCCCTGTTCGCGCAGCCGTTCGACGAGAGGAAAGCGGTGTTCAACGGAGAGCCGAGGCTCCTGGCCGACAGCGTCCACTACTTCTATGGGCCTTCGCACGCGGCTTTTTCCGTTTCTCAAACGGGGACCGTCACCTACCAGACCGCGCGACAACCGACCCGCCTCGTCTGGGTCGACCGAACAGGCAAGGAGATCGGCGCCCTCGGACAGCCATCAGTCACCTCCGGGTTTCGGATCTCGGCCGACGGTGCAAGGGTCGCCGAGGCGATCGTGGATCCGAAGACCGGAACCGCCGACGTCTGGGTGTTCGAGCTCGAGCGCGGAGTCTCGACCAGACTCCACTCCAACGCGGTGGACGAGAAGTCGCCGGTCTGGTCGGCCGACGGCTCGAGAGTTCTCTACCGATCGGACCACCGGGGACCCCCCGACCTCTACGAGATCACGGTCGGAGCGCCGGGGAGCGAGCGGCTCGTTCTGCGTGATCCGGGAGTCCAGCAGCCCGAGGACGTCTCGCGCGACGGGCGTCTGCTCGTATACCTGAACGACACTCAGGCGACGGCAGAGATCCGGTTGCTGCCGATCACGGGGGGAGCGAAGCCCTTGGAGTGGCTTCGCATCGCGTTCAACGTGTCGAGCCCGCGCTTCTCCCCGGACGGCCGCTGGATCGCTTACGAATCCGACGAGTCCGGGACGCCGGAAATTTACGTCGCGCTCACGGACGGCGCCGGCGAAAAGAAGCGCCTCTCTCCGGCGGGCGGAAGGCAACCCCGGTGGCGCGGCGACGGAAAGGAGCTCGACTACGTCGCCGCGGACGGCTTCGTCATGGCGGTGCCGGTGACGCCCGGTGTGCGTCTCGAGGCCGGACCACCGGTCTCTCTCTTTCGGGTCGAAACCGACGTCGAGAACTACGAAGTGATGCCGGACGGCAACCGCTTTCTCGTGAGCACGCGCCTGGAGAAGTCCCCCGAGTCGCCGATCCGGGTGATCGTGAACTGGACGGCCGCGTTGAAAAAGGACAGATGAAGCGAGCGCGTTGATATGGCTAGATGGCTTGCATGATATTGTTACCCATATGAAGACGACGGTCGAGATCGCCGACGAGCTCCTCGACGAGGCGCGCAAGGTTGCGTCTCGCGAGGGAATCACCCTGCGCGCCGTAATCGAAGCGGGACTCCGCAAGGAAGTGCGCGAACGGAGGCGAAGCAAGCCCTTCCGGCTGAGACGCGCGACGTTTCGAGGCCGCGGCTTGCGGCCAGAGCTCGTGGGCGCGAGCTGGGAAAAGATCCGCGACCTGACGTACGAGGGCTCGAGCGAGTGATCGCCGTCGACACCAACGTCCTCGTCTACGCCCACCGCGAAGACTCGGAGTGGCACCGACCGGCCTACGCCTGCGTGG
>DASYUL010000155.1:0-58849 GCA_036001245.1 Thermoanaerobaculia bacterium | reverse complement strand
CTGGGCGCCCGCAGGGCGCTCGGCTTCGACTCGGACGTCCAGGCGGTTTTCGTCGCGCGCGAGAACCTCGCGCTTCACGCGTTCGGAGATCGCGTGACCCTCGCCGCGTGCGGCCCCGCGGCGCTCACGGGCAGCTTCGCCGTCGTCGTCGCGAACCTCCTCCCCGACGAGCTCCTTCCGGTGCGGGCGAGCCTCTGGGCGCGCGTCGCGCCAAAGGGGCGACTGATCGTTTCCGGGATCCCGGCAGAGCGCGAGGCCGAAGTGGTTCCGAAGCTGCGGGGTCGGCGGTGGACGCTCGCGGGCTGCCGGCGGGAAAACGGCTGGACGTGCGTGACGCTCGAGCGCGGCTGATCGTTGCCGCGCTGCCGGAGCCGGGAGAGACCGTCCGACTCACGCCGGAAGAAGCGGCGCACGCGCGGGCGAGGCGCCTCGCCGCCGGCGACCCGGTTCTCCTCCTCGACGGGACCGGCCGGGCGGCCGCCGGGCACGTCGTGCGCCACACGCGTACCGAAACGCTGGTCGAGGTGTCGCAGATGATCGACGCGGCGCCACGGGCGCCGTCGGCGGCCCTGCTCGTCGCCGGCCTCCGCGCGGAGCGCCTCTCGTGGCTGGTCGAGAAGGCGACGGAGCTCGGCGCCGCCCGCGTGACGATCGTCGAGAGCGAGCGGACGCAGTCGTTCCGCGCGGCCGCCGGCCTTCTTCCGAGGCTGGAGCGCATCGCGCGCGAGGCCGCGAAGCAATGCGAGCGCGCCGACTGGCCGCGGATCGATGGTCCCGTTGCCTTCGCGCGCGCTCTCGACGCGGAGTCCGCGCCCGAGCGGTTCCTCCTCGATCTCGACGGGGATCTTTTTCCTGAGCGCGTCGGCGGCGCGGGAGCGGCGATCGCGATCGGCCCCGAAGGCGGCTGGACCGAGTCGGAAAGAGACGCGGCGTCGTCGCGCGGCTGGCGCATCGTGAGACTTCCCGCGGGGAAGCTGCGCGCGGAGACGGCCGCGATCGCCGCGATGGTGTTGTTGCGCGCGGCGCTCGAGGCCGGGAAACGGGAAAGGTAAAACGGAAAACGAGGAAGCTCTCGCCGGTTTCCCGTTTCCCGTTTCCCGTTTTCCGATCTAGACTCCATCGATCTCGCACTGAATTCTCCGACCGGAGGACGTTGCATGTCTTATGAGGAAGTTCAGAAGGTCTGGATGAACGGCCGGCTCGTGGATTTCGCCGACGCGAAGATCCACGCCTTCTCTCACGTCTTCCACTACGGCTCCGCGATGTTCGAGGGGATGCGGGTGTACAAGACGCGAGGGGGCACGGCGGCATTCCGGCTCGAAGACCACATCGAGAGGCTCTACCACTCGTGCAAGGTCTACCGGATGGAGATCCCGTACACCCCCGCGCAGTTCAAAGACGCGATCTTCGAGACGATCCACGCGAACGGGTTCGACGCCTGCTACATCCGCCCGGTCATCTACCGCGGTCTCGGCGCTCTCGGCGTCAATCCGTTCAAGAGCCCGGTCGACGTGATCGTCGCTGTCTGGAAGTGGGGGCAGTACCTGGGGGAGGACGCGGTCACGAACGGCGTCGACGTCTGTGTGTCGTCCTGGAACCGGATGGCGCCCAACACGTTTCCCGCCATGGCGAAGGCCACCGGCAACTACCTGAACTCGATGCTGATCAAGATGGAGGCGCTCGTCAACGGTTACACGGAGGGGATCGCGCTCGACAGCGCCGGCCGCCTGTCGGAGGGGAGCGGCGAGAACCTCTTTCTCGTGTACCGCGGGAGGATCCTGACTCCGCCGCTCGGGACGATCCTCCCCGGCATCACGCGCGACACCGTGATCACGCTCGCCAAGGACGCGGGGTACATCGTCGTGGAGCAGCAGATCGCCCGCGAGATGCTCTACATCGCCGACGAGGTCTTCTTCACCGGGACCGCCGCCGAGATCACCCCCGTCAAATCGGTCGACCGAATCCCCGTCGGCGCGGGGACGCGGGGTCCCGTCACCGAGCGGCTCCAGAAGGAGTTCTTCGCGCTCTTAGACGGGGAGGCCGAAGACCGGTACGGGTGGCTGACCCCTATCCCCGTCGCCGAGCCGGTCGCCGGTCGCCGGTAGCCCGAAGCCGGGCCACCGTCTCGTTCTCTCCGCTTCCGCGCTCCTCCCTCCGCGCTCCCGACTTCCAATCCCCGGTATTCCGGCGTAACCTAGGGGTCCGAGGACAAATCCGTGCTGATCAACGATCTGCTGAAAATTGCGGTCGACCGCGGCGCGTCCGACCTGCACCTGAAGGTCGGAGCGCACCCCGTCATCAGGGTCGACGGGACGCTCACCCCTCTGGCCGAGCTGCGCCCTCTGATGCAGGAAGAGGCCGTCGCGATGGCGTTCTCGATCATGTCCGCGCGCCAGAAGGAGAAGTTCAAGAACAACTTCGAGATCGACATCGCCTACTCGGTGCCGAACCTGGGGCGCTTCCGGTGCAACATCTTTCAGCAGCGCGGGACCGTCGGGCTCGTCCTGCGCGTCATCCCGCAGACGATCCGCACCGTCCGGGAGCTGCTGCTGCCTCCGGTGATCGAGAAGATCTGCCAGGAGCAGCGCGGCCTCGTCCTCTGCACCGGAACGACCGGATCGGGCAAGTCGACGACTCTCGCCGCGATGATCGATCTCATCAACGCGAAGCGCAACGAGCACATCATGACGATCGAGGACCCGATCGAGTTCCTTCACCGGGACAAGAAGTCGATCATCAACCAGCGGGAGGTCGACGTGGACACGAAGGGCTTCTCGGTCGCGCTGCGCAGCGCTCTCCGGCAGGACCCGGACGTCATCCTCGTCGGCGAGATGCGCGACTACGAGACGATCGAGACGGCCCTCGTGGCCGCGGAAACGGGCCACCTCGTTCTCTCGACGCTCCACACGCTCGACGCGACGGAGACGGTCAACCGCATCATCTCGGTCGTGCCGCCGCATCAGCAGAAGCAGATCCGGCTGCAGCTCGGCTCGGTGATCCGCGCGATCATCTCGATGCGCCTCATGCCGCGCGCGGACGGGCTCGGCCGCGTGCCGGCCGTCGAGATCCTGATCCGGACGGGGTACGTGCGCGAGTGCATCGAGAACAAGGAGAAGACGAGCCTCCTGCGCGACGCGATCCAGGCGGGAACGTCGCAGTACGGGATGCAGACGTTCGATCAGTCTCTCTACGGCCTCTACCGGGCGAGCCTCATCACGCTCGACGAGGCGCTGCGCCGCGCGTCCAATCCCAACGAGTTCAAGCTCAAGATCCAGGGGATCCAGTCGACGTCGGACGTCGCACAGGAAGCGATGGACTCGGTCCTCGAAGGGCCGACCGATTTCCGGCCCGTGGAGGAGGAGTCGCCCTTCGACTTCTCCAACCAGCTTCCGCCGGCGCGCTAGAAAGAGAGCCGGGCGAGAGATCCGCAGCAAGGTTCCGGTCGGCGACTCTTCCTCTTCCGAAGCGGCGCGCGATCGCGCCTTGAGACTCCTGACCGTGCGGCCCCGGGGGCGCGAGGAGCTCGCGCGCGCCCTCGTCGCGCGTGGATTCGAGCGGGGCGCCGTTTCGCGCGCGCTCGTCCGGCTCGCCTCCGAGGGATGGCTCGACGAGCTCGGCGCGGCGCGATCCACCGTGCGGCTGCGCAGCGAGCGCTACGGCGTCCGGCGGATCGAGCGCGAGCTTCGATCGCGCGGCTTTTCGCGGGAGACGATCGACGCGGCGCTCTCCGAGCGCGATCTCGAGCGGGAGGAGAAGACGCTCCGCCGCGCGGTGGAAAAGGTCTGGACGCGATACGCCGGGCTTCCCGCGCCCGCCCGCCGGCGGCGCGCGCTCGAGTCGCTCGCGCGCCGGGGTTTCGCGGCGGAGAAGGTTTCTGAGATGATCGAGCACTTGAGTCATGATGAAATCGAACGAGGTCCGCGAGCGCTTTCTTAGATACTTCGAGGAGCGCGGCCACCGCCGCGTTCCGTCCTCCTCTCTCATCCCGGCGGAAGACCCGACTCTCCTCTTCACCAACGCCGGAATGGTGCAGTTCAAGGACGTCTTCACCGGGCGCGAGACCCGCGACTACTCCCGGGCCACGAGCGCGCAGAAGTGCGTCCGCGCCGGGGGCAAGCACAACGACCTCGACAACGTCGGCTACACGGCGCGCCACCAGACGTTCTTCGAGATGCTCGGGAACTTCTCCTTCGGGGACTACTTCAAGGACGACGCGATCCGCTTCGCGTGGGAGCTTCTGACCGACAGGGAAAAAGGCTACGGCCTCGACCCGGAGCGCCTGTGGGCGACGGTGTACCTCTCCGACGACGACGCGGCGGCCCTGTGGGAGCGCTATCTGCCGAAGGAACGCATCCTGCGATTCGGCGAGGTCGAGAACTTCTGGGCGATGGGGGAGACCGGCCCCTGCGGTCCCTGCTCCGAGATCCACTATTTCCGCGGCGAAGACCTCTCACAGAACGTGAAGGAGCTCGTGAACGGCCCGGGCGACGAGACCGTCGAGATCTGGAACCTCGTCTTCATGCAGTTCGAGCGCGACGCGTCGGGGAAGCTGACGCCGCTCCCGCGACCCTCGGTCGACACGGGCGCCGGGCTCGAGCGTCTGACGACGGTGCTCCAGGGCGTCGCGAGCAACTACGACACGGACCTCTTCACCGGTCTGATTCAGACGCTTTCGCAGATCTCCGGCCGGTCTTACCGCGGCGGCATGGCGGTCGAGGACGCCCCGTTTCGCGTGATCGCCGACCACGCGCGCGCGGTCACCATGCTGATGGCGGACGGCGTGATGCCGTCGAACGAGGGGCGCGGGTACGTGCTGAAGAGGATCATCCGCCGCGCGATGCGCTATGCGCGACATCTCGGAGTCGAGGGGCCCGTCCTCCACCGGCTCGTGCCCGACGTCGTCGCCTCTTTCACCGGCGTCTACTTCAACCCGGCGGAGGCGGCGCTCGCGATCGAGCGCGTCGCGGCCCCGCTTCGGGCGGAGGAGGAGCGGTTCGCGAAGACGCTCACGGTCGGAGTCGACCTCGTCGCGGAGGAGATCGAGCGGCTGCGCCGCTCCGGCGGGCGGTCCCTTCCCGGCGACGTCCTCTTCCGTCTCTACGACACGCACGGAATTCCCGTGGACGTCATCGAGGAGATCGCCCGCGACGAAGGGCTCCAGGTCGACCGCGAGGGCTTCGACGCCGCCATGGAGACCCAGCGCGCGCGGTCGCGCGCGGGTGCGAAGTTCGAAGCGGCCGACGTCTCGGTTTACGGCGCCCTCGACCTGCCGGAAGGTCACTCGCAGTTCCGCGGCTATCCCGAGCACGACTTCGTCCACCTCGAGGGAGCGAAGGTCGTGGGCCTCGTCGGCCGGGACGGAGCGGTGTCGCGGCAGGCGGCGGGCGAGACGGGAGAAGCGATCGCCGACCGGACGGTCTTCTATCCGGAAGGGGGCGGCCAGGTCGCCGACACCGGCACGTGGACCTGGCCGGGCGGCGAGGCGGAGGTCGTCGACGTCCGCAAGCCCGTGCCGAACCTGATTTCCCATCGCGTGCGGGTACGGCAGGGAGAGCTTGCCGTCGGGACCGTGGTCACGATGGACGTGCCCGAGTGGGTCCGCCGGCGCACGCAGGCGAACCACACCGCCACGCACCTGCTGCACGCGGCGCTGCGCAAGGTGCTCGGAGCAGGCGCGCGACAGATGGGCTCTCTCGTCGCGTCCGACCGGCTGCGCTTCGACTACGCGTCGTCGGCTGCCCCGACGCCCGGAGAGATCGCCGACATCGAACGCCTCGTGAACGAGGAGGTCCTCCGGGACCGCGAGGTGACGAAGTCGATCCTTCCGATGGAGGAGGCGCGCCGCCGCGGCGCCGACATGTTCTTCTGGGACAAGTACTCCGATCGCGTGCGCGTCGTCGAGGTGCCCGGCTTTTCGACGGAGCTCTGCGGGGGCTGCCACGTTCGGCGCACCGGCGAGATCGGCGCGTTCAAGATCGTTTCGGACAAGTCGCTCGCGGCGGGCGTCCGGCGGCTCGAGGCGGTGACGTCGCTCGGTGCGGTCGAGCTCCTGCGTCACGACGAAGACACCCTGAACCGTCTCGCGAGCGCGGCTCAAGCTCCTCGCGCAGACCTCCTCGAGCGGTGGGACGAGCGCGAGGAGCGGCTGCGAGCGCTCGAGCGCGAGGTGGCGACGCTGCGCATGAAGCTCGCGTCGGGCGGGGCAGCAGGCCAGGAATCCTCCGAAGAGATCGAAGGAGTCCCCGTGGTCGCGCGGATCGTCGAGGGGCTGACCATTCCCGACCTGCGGAACCTGACCGATACGCTCCGCTCCCGCCTGAAGGACGGCGGTGTCGTGATGGTCGGAAGCTCCGCGGGGGGAAAGACCGCCGTCGTGGTGGCGGTCACCCGGGAGTTTCAGGGTCGCATCCCGGCGTCGCGCCTGGCGTCCAAGATCGGTCAGGCGCTCGGAGGGTCCGGCGGCGGCAAACCGGATCTCGCCCAGGCGGGCGGGAAATCGGAAGAGCTTCTCCAGGAAGGCATTCGGGCCGGCAAGGAAGCCGTCCGGGAGATGCTCGCCGGGTCGCCGGAAACTGCGCTGAAGGCGTGACCGGCGTCACTCCGGAACTTCCGGAATATACTTAAGCTAACCCGGTTAAGGAGTCTGACCCCACACACCCGATGCGCTGGAAGATCCTCGTCGTTCTGCCGTTGCTGTTCGCCGTTTCGGCGGCCGGCAGCGCCAAAGTGCGGATCGTCGTCCAGAACGGCCGAAAGGTCATTTTGAACGACGGCGTCGGCGAGAAGCGCCCCGCCGGCGTGAAGCGAACCAACGACCAGTGGCTGGCGGCGAGGATTTCCCGCCCCACCGAGTACGACCGGCTGATCGCCCGCGCCGCGGGGGACCACTCGCTCGACCCGCGCCTGATCAAGTCCGTGATGCTCGTCGAGTCCGGGTTCAACGCGTCCGCCGTTTCCCCCAAGGGCGCCCGTGGCCTCATGCAGCTCATGCCGGCGACCGCGACGAGCCACGGCGTCAAGAACTCGCACAACCCGGCGGAGAACATCGCGGGCGGGACGAAGTACCTCTCGCACCTGCTCGAGCTCTTCGACGGAAACCTGGAAAAGTCGCTCGCGGCGTACAACGCGGGGGAGGCCGCGGTCGCCCGCTACGGCGGCGTCCCGCCGTACGACGAGACCCGGAACTACGTGCGAAAAGCCCTCACCGCCTACTACGGGATGCCGTACGCGGGCGGAGCGCCGGGCTCGCTCGGCGGCGGCTTCGGCCGTCCGGCCTCCGGCAAGGCGGTCCGGGTGGCGCGCGATGCGAACAACCGCCCGGTTCTGACGACCGCCCGCCCGACTGTAGCCGCACTGCGCCGGTCGAGCTAGGAGATATTTGTCGCGGACGCCTCGACGGCGTCCGGTAGAGAGCAGGAGGCCGCAGCGCAACATCCCATGGCGTTTGCGCAGCAGCCCGTCGAATCGTTCGATCAGGCCCGAAAACTCGCCGCAAATTCCCGCAGCCGTCTCTCCGCTTCGTCGAGCACCCGCTCCACGGTCGCCTGGTCGACGTGCTCGCAGTAGAGCCGCACCATCGGCTCGGTCCCCGAGAGACGGTGCAGGAGCCAGCCCTCGGCGTCGAAGAGGTACTTCACCCCGTCCTTTGAGACGACCCCTGTCACAAGGACGCCGCCCACCTCTTTCGGAGGATTGCCCGCGACTTCGGAGAGATAGCTCGCGATGACGGGCACTGGAAGGTAAACGTCGCGGCGGCCGTAAGCGAACGATCCGAATTCGGCGTCGAGCTCTTGCAGCGCGCCGTCGAGGTCGAGTCCCGTCTGGGCGAGGCTCTCCAGCAGGAGGAGCGCGTTGAAGACTCCGTCGCGCTCGGGCAGGTGAAAAGCGAAGGCGTAGCCCCCGCTCTCCTCGCCGCCGGCGGCGGCAACGCCCTCGTTCATCAGCTCGGCGACGTGCTTGAAGCCGACGGGCGTCTCGAGAATCGGCACGCCGAGCTTGCCCGCGACGCGATCGATGAGAAGAGACGTCGAGAACGTTTTCGCGATGCCGCCGGAGAGACCGCGTCGGCGGTAGGCGTGCAGGAGGAGGAGGGCGAGCACGCGGTGGGGTGAAACGAAGTCGCCCCGGCGGTCGAGAACGCCCAGCCGGTCCGCGTCTCCGTCGTGCGCGACGGCGAGATCGAGCCCCCGCGAGACGACCTCCTTCGAAGCCGCCCCGAGGTTGGCCGCGATCGGCTCGGGATGAACTCCGCCGAACAGCACGTCGCGCTCCGCCCGAAAAGGAACCACCCGGGTGGAGTCGCCGGCGGCGAGATCCGCGACGAGCGTCCCCGCCGCGCCGTGCATCGAGTCGGCGAGCACCGCGAGGCCCGCCGCGCGGATGGCGCCGAGGTCGAGCAGGGAACCGAGCCCGTCCCGATACGGGCCGAGGAGGTCCACCGTCTCGATCCGGCCGGGCCGGGCGGCGTCGGGGAGCGGCCGGTCGGCGTTCTCCGAGATCTCGGCGTACAGCTCCGGCGGCGCGCTTCCGCCGAAGTGAGCCTTGACCTTGAAGCCGTTGTAGGGCGCCGGGTTGTGGCTCGCGGTGATCGCGACGCCTCCCGCGAGTCCGAGCCGGCGGACGTGAAAAGAGACGGCGGGCGTCGGGATCGGCCGGTCCGTCAGCAGGACGTCGATGCCCGTCCGCGCGAAAACCTCGGCGGCGGAGTACGCGAATTCGGGCGAAAAGAATCGCGTGTCGTGGCCGACGACGATCCGGCGCCGGTCTCCAGGACCGCTTCCGGATGCGTGAACCCGGGCGGTCGCCGCCGCCACGCGCCGGATCCGATCGAAGGTGCAGTCGTCGGCGATGACGCCGCGCCACCCGTCCGTTCCGAAGGGGATGCTCAAGAAGGAGAGGGCCGCCGCGGGCTCTCGCGCGTCAGTGTTAACTTAACCCGTCGTGGCATCGACTATTCTCGCGGAAGATACCCCACCGAAGCCGAACCGACCGGCAGAGCGATTGACGATCAACCTCCCGAACGCGCTGACCCTGCTGCGCATCTTCCTCGTCCCCTTCCTGCTCGTCGTGCTGCTCACGAAGTTCGAGGGACGGGAGATGGTCGCGCTCCTGATCTTCTGGACCGCGACGGCGACCGACTTCTTCGACGGCTGGCTCGCGCGGCGACGCGGCGAGATCACGACGCTCGGAACGCTGCTCGACCCGATCGCGGACAAGCTTCTGATCTCGGCGGCGTTCGTATCGCTCGTCGAGCTCGGCCTCGCGCCGGCGTGGATGGTCGTCGTCATCCTCGGCCGGGAGTTCGCCGTCTCCGGTTTGCGCGCGATCGCGTCGGGTCAGGGGATCGTCATCTCCGCTTCGGGCTGGGGAAAGGCCAAGATGTTCAGTCAGATCGTGGCCGCGTCCCTTCTGATCCTCGCGGATCGGTGGCGAGACGTCTTTCTTCTGCCCGGCAGGATCGCCCTGTGGGCGGTCGTCGCCATCGCCATCATCTCCGGTGTCCATTACTTCGTGCTCTTCCTCGGTCGGATCATCTCGATCTCGGGTCCGGTGCCGCCGCCCGAACCCTGAGACGGTCATGGGAAATCGGAAATGGGGAATCGAGAACGACGCCCCGACTTCGATTACCAATTACCGTCTCTTCAGCAAGAACCTCCGAATCGGCCTCCCCTCTGTTCGGTACTTGATCTCGTAGTGGGTCGGCGGAGGCGCGGGCAACGAGTCCCAGCCGATATCTTCGAGCTCCGGCACGGTCTGTAGCAAAACGCCGAGCTCCTCCGCGTAGCCCGGATGGTCGGTGGCGATCCGGAGGTGCCCGCCCGGCTCGAGCCGGGCCGCGAGAAGCTCCAGAAACACCCCGTCCAGGAGCCGCCTCTTTCTCTGCCTCTTCTTGGGCCACGGGTCGGGAAAGTAGACGTGGAACGTGCGGACGGACGCGGCCGCGACCGAGGTCGTGACGAACAGGCGGCCGTCGGCGCGAATGACTCGCGCGTTCGGCACCGCCGAGCGCGCCAGGCGACCGCGCGAGAAGCGGTAGTACGAGAGCGCACGCTCGACTCCCAGAAAGTCGTGCGCGGGCTCTCCCCGCGCCGCTTCGATCAGGAATCGCGCTTTGCCGGTGCCGAGCTCGATCTCGAGCGGAGCACGACGCCCGAAGAGATCCTCGGGGACGAGAGTCCGACTCGACCACAGCTCCTCGTCGGGCGCGACGGGGAAGCGGAGGTCCCCCCGGTCGGTCAGGTTGCGGTTCTCAAGCGCTCCGACACGGCCCGCGCGAACTCCGACGTCGTCGCGCTCCCGCCGAGGTCGCCGGTCCGGACACCATCGGCGAAGGTCGCGAGCAGAGCGGCCTCGATCCGGTCGGCATAGTCGGGAAGCTCCAGGTGCCGGAGCATCAGGATGGCGCTCATGAGCAGCGCCGACGGATTTGCTTTCCCGATTCCGGCGATGTCGGGCGCGGTGCCGTGAACCGCTTCGAAGATCGCGGCCTCGCGCCCGAAGTTCGCGCCCGGTACGACGCCGAGCCCGCCGACGAGTCCGGCGGCGAGATCCGACACGATGTCGCCGTACAGGTTTTCCATCAGCATCACGTCGAACGCCTCGGGATTCATGACGAGGCGCATGCACGCCGCATCGACGATCCTGTCGTCCGCCGCGATCTCCGAAAACTGCGCGGAGACCCGGCGGAAGCAGTCGAGGAACAGACCGTCCGAGAGCTTCATGATGTTCGCCTTGTGAATCGCCGTTACACGGCGGCGGCCGTGACGCCGCGCGTACTCGAACGCGTATCGTGCGATCCGGGTCGAGGCAACCTCGGTGATGATCTTCAGCGATTCGACCACTCCGGGCACGACGATGTGCTCGAGGCCGCTGTAGAGGTCTTCGGTGTTCTCCCGGATCACGATGAGGTCGATGTGCTCGTAGCGTGAGGGCACACCGGTGATCGTCTTGACCGGTCGGAGACTCGCGTAGAGCTCCAGGACCTGCCGGAGGCGCACGTTCACCGACGCGAAACCCTTCCCGATCGGCGTGCCGACCGGTCCCTTGAGCGCGACGCGGTTGCGGCGGATCGAGTCGATGACGCGCGGCGGCAGCGGATCGCCCTCGGTCTCCTCGGCGCGCCGGCCGACGACCGCCTCCTCGAACTCGAGAGGCGCGCCCGCGGCCTCGAGGATCGAGACGACGGCGTCCGCGACCTCCGGGCCGATCCCGTCGCCGCGGATCAGGGTGACCGTGATCTTCGAGGCGGTCATGCGGCGGGCGGCGTCGTCGGCGGCGGCGGCAGGATCATGCGGACCGATCGGATCGCCGTCGGAGTCGCGTCCTCGACGATGAACTCGGCGCGGCGCCCCTTCCAGCGCTCCCCTTTGCGGGGGATGCGTCCGAACCTCAGCATCAGATGTCCCGCGATCGTCTCGGCCTCGTCCCGCGGAAACGAGAGACCGAACTGCTCCTCGATGTCGTCGAGTCGGAAGCCGCCTTCCAGGAGATAGGTGCGCTCTCCGGCGGCCACGTAGCCGGGCGTCTCCTCCTCGTCGGTCTCGTCCTGGATCTCCCCGAGAAGCTCCTCGACCACGTCCTCGATCGTCGCGATCCCCGCCGTTCCGCCGTGCTCGTCGACGACGATCGCCATGTGCGTGCGGCGCCGCCGCATCTCGCGGAAGAGATCCTCGGCGCGCTTGAACTCGGGGACGAGGAACGGCGAATCGAGGTACCGGTCGAGCGAGAAGTTGCGCTCTTCCTCGTCCGAAAGGTCGAAGAGGTTCTTCGCGTTCAGGATCCCGACGACGTTGTCGAGCGTCCCCCGGTAGACCGGCACGCGCGAGAACTGGTGCTCCTTCAGGACGAGCCTCACGTCGTCGAACCTCGCGGTCTCGGGAAGCGCGACGACCTTCGTGCGCGGGACCATGATTTCCCGCACGGTCTTGTCGCCGAACTCGAGGACGTTGTGGAGGAGCTTCCTCTCCTCTCCGTGAATGACGCCCTCTTCCGCGCCGAGGTTGAAGAAGCTCTTCATCTCCGCCTCGGTCAGCGCCGGCGTCTTCTCGGGAACGCCGAAGGCTCGGAGCATGCCGGTCGAGATCCGGACCAGCACGTTCACGATCGGCGAGAGGACCCGCATCGTCCAAGCCATCGGAACCGCCACGGCCCGTGAGATCGCGACCGGCGATGCCGCCGCGATCGCCTTGGGCGTCATCTCCGCGAAGATGAAGAGCGCGAGGGTCGAGAAGATGATCGCGGCCGGCAAGCCGTAGGCCTCGCCGACCCACGCGGTCGCGAGCGCCGTGGCGAGCGACGACGCCGCGGTCATGAACAGGTTCTGACCGATCAGGATTGTGGCGAGGAGCCGCGACGTGTGGGCCTTCAGGTTGCGGAGGATCGCGGCGCGGCGGTCCCCCTTTTCCCGCAGGCTCTGGAGATCGATGCGCGAGAGCGACACGAGCGCGGTTTCTGCGCCGGCGAAAAACGCCGAGAGCCCGAGCGAGAGCGCGAAGAGCACGAGGAAGAGGAGGTTCTTGGCGGTCATGGCGTCCTTTCGATTCGTTCGTCGAGCCGCGCGCCGGCCCAGCGGGCGGCGTCGGAGAGCCCGCGATCGAGCGAGCGCTCGGCGCGCGGGAGCGAGGGAATTACGGAGCGGTCGGAGGTCGCGGCCGCGGATACGGCGGCGTTCCTCTGCACGCCGCGCCGTCCCGCGCGATTCAGGGCCGTGGCGCCGAAACGCCGTCGCCACTCACCCGGTCCCATTGCGAGCCACTCGGCTCGGGTCGGCAGAGGAGGACCTTCGGAAATGGGACCGATTCCCGGCTTTCGTTCTGGCGCGTTCCACGGGCAGACCTCCTGGCACACGTCGCATCCGAACACGTGCTCGGCGAGCGCGGGCTTGACGTCGTCGGGAATCGCGCCGCGGTGCTCGATCGTCCAGTAGGCAATGCACCGGTTGGAGTCGAGAAGTCCCGGCGCGACGAAGGCGTCGGTCGGACAGCTCTCGAGGCACCGGACGCACGACCCGCACAGCTCCGCCACCGGCTCGTCGGCCGGCAGGTCGGCGTCGGTCAGGATTTCCGCGAGGAGGAGGTAGGAGCCGAGCTCCCGGTCGATGAGGCAGCCGTTCTTGCCGATCCAGCCGAGCCCGGCGGCCGCCGCGAACGCGCGCTCCGCGATCGGAGTCGAGTCCACGCACACGCGCCAGCGGATCGCTCCTCCGATCCGCTCCGCCGCGCAGCGCGCGGCGCGAATCGCGCGGGATCGAAGCGTGCCGTGATAGTCGGGCCCCGCCGCGTAGCGCGCGATCCGGGAGCCGTCTGCCGCCGCCAGAGGCTCGGATCGATGGGGAGCGGCAAGGCAGACGACCGACCGGGCGCCGGGAAGGAGCTTGTCCGGCGAGGACCGGACGTCCGCGGTCCGCTCGAGGTAGCTCATCCCGGCGTGGCGTCCCGCGCCGATCCACTCGGAGAACCGGCGGAAACCGGGCGGTTCGGCCGCCCTCGCGATGCCGACCCGCGAGAAACCCTCCCGCTCGGCCGCTTCCCGGAAGATCCGGGCGGCCGCAACGCGATCGGACCGCCCCGTCATGCAGCGTCGAATGCTATCAGCCGAGGGGCGATATTCTCGCGCGGGGGGGATCTGGCCACGAGCGACGACCGTTTCTATCCGAGGGTGTTCGGGCTCGCCGTCACGGCCCTCCTCGCCTATGCGCTCTACCGTATTCTCACCCCCTTCATCGCGCCGATTCTCTGGGCGCTTCTGCTCGCCTTCCTGCTGCATCCGGTCAACATGCGGCTGCGCCGGCGGCTGCGCGGCCGGCGGCGTCGTGGAGCGGCGGCCTTTCTCATGACGGTGCTCGTCACGCTCGCGATCATCCTGCCCGCCTCCCTGATCGCAATCGCATTCGCCGGGCAGGCTTCCGATCTGATCCAGAAGCTCTCGGACCTCGCGCAGCGTTACCGGATCGCCCGACCGAGCGACGTCGTGCGCCTGCCGTTCGTCAACCGGATCGTGCACTGGCTCGCCGAGCACACGCCCGTCACGGTGGACCAGGTCCAGGAGTGGATCGTCAACGGACTCCGCACCGTCCTCGAGTTCGCGCTCGCCAACAGCAAGTCCGTCTTCCTGGGCGCGCTCGGGGCCGCGATCGGGCTCCTGTTGATGCTCTTCGTCCTCTATTTCCTCTTCCGGGACGGGGAGGAGGCGGCCAAGCGCGGGATGGCACTCGTGCCCCTGGACGAAACTCGCAAGCGGCGGCTCCAGTCGCACATCGGGGACGTCACGCGAGCCGTCGTCTACGGGAACGTGATGACCGCCGCCGTTCAGGGCGTCCTGATCGGCGTCGCTTTCTGGATCTCGCCGCTCCCGTCTCCGGTCGTGTTCGGCGTGCTCGGCGCCGTGTTCTCGCTCATTCCGGCGGTCGGCACCGGGCTCGTGATGATCCCGGGGACGATTGCACTCGCGGTTCAGGGATACTGGGGCTGGACCATCTTCATGATCGTCTGGGCGGTCGGCGTGGTCGGTCTCGCCGACAACTTCCTCCGCCCGATCTTCATCTCGGGACGGGCGCAGATCTCGACGCTCCCGGTCTTCATCGGAGCGGTGGGCGGCGTGACCGCGTTCGGTCCGATCGGACTGTTTCTCGGCCCGATCGTTATCGCGCTCGTCCTCGCGTTCGTCCGCTTCGCCGAGGAGGCGAAGGCTCACGCTGAGGCTCCGGCGCCGGCGGCGTCAGATCGAGCTCCGGTTGCGTCGTAAATCGGACTTTTCCGGGTTCGGAGACGATCCAGACCTTCACGTTCGCCGGAAGCGGCACCATTTGCGTGGAGCGCGCGAGAAAGATTCCACGCCGGGACAGCGGGCCCGCCCACCGCGAGAGGAGACGCGCCGTCGTCCCGCCGCGCCCCTTCCACTTCACGACGCGCTCGCCGCTGCGAAGTCCTTCGAGCCCCTCCCACACGACTCCGAACGCGGGAGCGCGCGCGTCGACGAGGAGCGCCTCCATCTCCATCCGGGGATCTCCGACGCGGCGCGCCCGGGCGCCCGTCGACAGGTAGAGAGCCGTCGGCGTACTCCAGAGGTGGCCGATGACGCGCGGCCGGGGCGGCTCGAAACCCCGCGCGAGGAGCGCGAGGACCATCGCCGGGAGAAGACAGAGAGCCGCCGTTCCCGCATGGAGCAGCCGCTCGGCCGGGCCGCGCGGTTTCGCCGACAGCGCGAGGCCCCCGAGCGCGAGCGCGGCCGCGAAGAAGAGGTACCCGGCCGACGCGGCGAAGGTCGCGAGCGATCCCTCGACCCGGGCGACGCCGCACGCGCGGAATCCGAGGACCGCGAAGAGAGCGATGACGATGGGGAGGAGATATCGGTAGGAGGCCGCGGCTCGTCGCAGCGGTTGGAATCGTCGGCGTCGGCGCTCCCGTCCCACGGCCCCCGACGGAAAACGGATCGGATGTCCCGCGGGACACGTGCGGACCTCCGGATCCGCCGCGAGCCGCCGGCACTTGGGACAGCGGACGACGGGCGCGAGCTCCCAGCCGTATCGATACGCGGTGAAGGAGAGAGCCGCGCGCAGGAGGGGGATCGCGATCGCGAGAACGAGCGCCGCGACCGCCGTCCCACGGACGAAACCGGCGGCCGGGGCGAGCCGGCCGCCGAAGAGGCTCTCGATCGCTTCCGCGAGACGGGGAAGCATCGCAGATGATGCCTGGCTATGGCGCGGCTGCCGCGCTCCCCTCGATGACGATCTCGACGCGCCGGTTCTGCGCTTTGCCCGCGCTCGTGGCGTTCGTGGCGACCGGGCGCGTCTCGCCGTAGCCCTGGGACTCGATTCGATCCGGAGATACCCCGCCCGCGACGAGGACCGAGCGCACGGAGTCCGCGCGCAGCCGCGAGAGCTGGAGGTTGTACCCGCTCGTACCGTCGGAGTCCGTATGTCCTTCGACGAGCACGCGCTGGTTCGGCACCGCGGCGAGCGCCTTCGCGATCTCCGTCAGGCGGGCGCGCATCGCCGGCTTCACGTCGGACTTGTTCACGTCGAAGTAGATGCTGCCGGGAAGAGTGACGATCAGGCCCCGCGCTTCCCGCCGCACGGAGGCGAGTTGCGAGAGCGTCTTCTGGAGCTCCTCCTCCGTCTTCTGCTGCTCGGCCTGGAGTCGCACGAGCTCGGCGGCGTGGGCGTCCTGAGCTTTGCGCTGCTCTTCGAGCTTCTGCCGCTCCGCCTCCGCGGCCCGCTGCGCCTCCTCGGCCGCTTTCCGGCTCGCCTCGAGCTCGGCACGCGTTTTCTCGAGGTCCGCGGTTGCGCGGTCGCGCTCCGCCTGAGAGCGGGCTGCGGCCTCTCTCTCGGACGCGGCTCTCTCAGCGGCAAGTCGCGCTTCGAGGTCCGCTCGCGCCTGCTCGCGCTCGCGTGCCGCGGCCTCCTGGGCGGCGAGGCGTTCCTCGGCCGCACGGCGCTCGGCGAGCGCGCGCATTTCCGCCTCCGCCGCGCGCTTCTCCGCCTCCGTGCGCGCCCGTGCCTGCAACGCGGCGATCTCCGCGTCGCGGACGGCGATCTCCCCGAGCCGTTTGCGCTCGGTCTCGCGCCGCAGCGCCTCCTCCGCGTTTCGCGCTTCGGCGTGAAATTGCGCCTGTCGCGCCGTCGCCTCGGCCATGCGCGCCCAGTGCGCCGCGGCGGGCGCGTCCTTGCGCGCCTCCCAGGTGTTCTCCGCCATTCGCAGGTGCACCAGCGCCGCGTCGTATTCCCGCGTCGCGAGCTGGTCGGCGTTCGCGTTCTTCGCATCCTGCACCGCCAGCCGGGCCTCGGCGATCTCCCGGGGGGGCGGACCCGACGAGCAGGCCGCCGCGAGAAGGACGAGAGCGATCGGAACGAGCGTCAGCTTCTTTCGCATGAGAATCCCTCCGTCACGGAGTGGGGGCCGACCGGATCTGGCGGGTTCTCGCCTCCAGCTCGTCGGCCTGCTGTTTCAGCATTGCGGCTTCACTGCGCACCCTTTCGGCGTTGGCCTGCGCCTCCGCCGCGCGCGCGTACTCCCGGGCTTCTTCGAGACGGCGGATCGCCGTCGTCCCTTCGCCGCGCCCTGACGCGAGCCGTCCCTCGTCCCATGCGCGCCGCGCCTTCGCCATGAGATCGGGAGCACGCTCGCTGGCGCCGGCGGCTTCCGCGCGCCGAACCGCGGCTTCCGTCTCGGCGGAGAGCGCCGGGGACGCGGGCGGACCGCTCGACGCGCATGCCGCGGAGAGCGCGGCGACGACCGCGAGCACGAGACCTTTCTTCATGCGGACCTCCTCTCGATTGGATCGGATACTCCCGACTCTATTGCATTTCACGGTCCCATGGACGACTTCCGCTTTTGGGGATAATCGCGTCCACGAAATGACGACAGGAGAGGACCTCGCAGCCGCGCTCGCGCGGGAGATTCGGGCGGCGGTGGCGGAGACCGCGCCGGCCGAGCCCTCCGCGCCGGGCGGGCCGGAATCCGACGAGCTCGCGGACGTCCACCTGCCCCTGAAGCGCGCGGAGCAGTATCTGACCCCGACGATCCCGGACGCCAGCCGGCTCGCGGGCGTGAAGGCAGCCGCCGTTCGCCTGCTCCGTTTTCTGTGGAGGGGGCAGTCCTCGTTCAACGCGCTCCTCCTCGAGGCCGCGAGCGGAATCGTCGCGGGCCTGGAACGCAACTCCAGAGCGATCGACCGCGCTGAGAGGAGGTTCGAAGATCTGAGCGAAGAGCGCAATGCCTGGGAGAAGGACGCCCGGCAACGCGACTCCGGACAGGACACTCGGATCGCGTACCTGGAGGCGCTCTCGTTGCGGTCCTCGCCCGCGTCGAGCGCCGTCGCCCCAGAGGCTCCGATCCCCGAGAGCATTTACGCTCTCTTCGAGGAGCGCTTCCGGGGGTCCCCCGAACACGTCGCGGAAAAGCAGAAGTTCTATCTTCCGTTTCTCTGGAATCTGCCCGGGCCGGTCTTCGACGCGGGCTGCGGGCGGGGGGAATTCCTCCGGCTCCTGAAGGACCAGGGAATCCCGTCGCGGGGAGTCGACTCGAGCGGGCTCGCCGCGCAGACGTGCCGCGCTGCGGGACTCGACGTCCGGGAGGGCGATGCGATCGACGCGCTCGCCGCCGCGAGCTCCGGCAGCCTCGGCGGCGTCGTGGCATTCCAGGTCGTCGAGCACTGGCCTGCGGCCGCGACCTTCCGGTTCCTCGCGGAGGCGCGACGGGCCCTCGCGCCGGGCGGAGTCGCGATCGTCGAGACGATCAACACGGATTCGCTCGCCGCGATGAACGCCTTCTACCTGGATCCCACGCACGTCCGCCCGGTTCCCCCGGAGGCGCTGCGCTTTCTCTTCGACGCCGTGGGATTCTGCGAACTGCGCGTCGAGTATCTGGCGCCGCTGCCCGCTTCGGAACGGCTCGAAGAGCGCTCCGCGAACGACGCGCGGCTCAACTCGGTGTTGTTCGGCCCCCAGGACTACGCCGTGATCGGGTGGGTGCCGGCAGCGTGATGCGTCCCCCTCGCGCCGGAACGGATTGAGAGCGCCTCGCGTCGTGGTCGCGGCCGTTCAGTCGCCGTTCTCCGGCGGGGGGGCGGAGCGGCACGTGCGCCGCCTGACGGAAGAGCTCCAGGCGCGCGGCGTCGAAGCGGACCTGGTGACGGTTCCTCTGATCGAGCGCGAGCGTTTCGACCTCGTCCGCTCCGCGCTGGCGTGGCGCTCTCTCGATCTGACCGAGATCGGCAGCCGCAGCGTGGACGCGGTCATCGCGACCCGCTTCCCGAGCTACGCCGTCAAGCACCCGAACAAGATCGTCTGGGTCATCCACCAGTACCGCCAGGCATACGACCAGTTCGGCACGCCCTGGAGCGACTTCACGTCGTCGGCGGAAGACCGCCGGACGCGCGAGACGATCGCGGCGATCGACCGGCTCGGACTCTCCGAGGCGCGGCGCGTGTTCGCCAACTCGAAGACGGTTGCCGCGCGTCTCGCCAAACACAACGGGGTCGCGAGCGAGCCGCTCTACCACCCGCCGCCGCTCGTCGGCCGCTACCGCACCGGGCCGTTCGGCGACTACGCGCTCACCGTCGGACGGCTCGAAGGCTGGAAGCGTCCCGACCTGCCGCTGCGCTCGCTCGCCCACGCACCGAAGGCGCGGCTCGTCGTCGTCGGCCGGGGTCCGGAGGAGGAGCGCCTGAAGCGGCTCGCTCGCGACCTCGACGTCGAGACCCGGGTGCGCTGGATTCCGGAGGCCGGAGAGGAAGCGCTCCTGGACCTCTATGCGGGCGCGCGCATCGTCGTGGTCGCGCCGCAGGGTGAGGATCTCGGTTACGTCCCGCTGGAGGCTTTCCTTTCGGGAAAGCCGGTGCTGACGACCGACGACGCCGGCGGGCCGCTCGAGTTCGTGATCGACGGCGAGACCGGATTCGTGGTGCCGCCGCGCCCCGAGGCGCTCGGCGCCGCGCTCTCGCGCGCGTGGGACCAGGAAGATGCGCTCGCCGCTCTGGGCCATCGCGGCCGGGAGCGCGCGTCGCGCCTCTCCTGGGACGCCACGATCGGCCGACTACTGTCGGCGGCGGGCCTCTCGCTCCCATGAGCGTCGACCCCGAGGTGCTCCGGCGGCTCGCGCGGGAGTCCGGGAGGCACTTGGGCGAGCTCGGGGTCCGTCCCGACGACTCCCGCTGGATCCGCGAGCACGCGGAGACGATCGAGAGCCTGACGCGTCGGACTCGCTCGCCGGGTTTTCTCGTCTACCTCCGGCGGCTGGCTCTCAGGGCGGCGCGGAAGGCCAGGTAGCCCGCGAGGATCCCGTCCTCGAAGTTGAAGTCCGGGCTCGCGGCGAGTCTCGGGTGGTCGTGCGGCTGGAGAAGGTCGTCCGGTCCGAGATCCGGCTCGAGGCGCCGCGCGAGCGCGAGGAGGCGCTCTCGCTGATCGGCGATCATCTGTTCGAGCAACTCCTCCTGATCCGCTCCGCTCTCCGGCATCAGCGGTCCGCTGGCGGACGCGCCGCTGCCGCGGCGGGCGGTTTCTCGCGGCTGAGTCGCTCCGTCCAGAGCCGCACGCGGTTGCGACCGCCGGCTTTGGCCGAATAGAGCGCCTGGTCCGCGCGCACGAGGAGCTGGTGCGGATCGAGTCCGGAGACGGCGGTCGCATCCGCCACCCCGGCGGAGACCGTGACCCAGAAATCCCGCCCCTCGATCTCGAACCGCGCCCGCTCGAGCGCGCGCCGGATCCGATCCGCGACCGTCCGGGCGGCCGAGGCGGAGGTGTTCGGGAAGAGCGCGGCGAACTCCTCGCCTCCGAACCGGCACGCGAGGTCGCTCGCGCGCACGACTCCCTGCATGATCTCGCCGAAGCGGCGGATCACGAGATCTCCCGCCGCGTGGCCGAGCGTGTCGTTTACGTTCTTGAAGCGATCGAGGTCGAAGGAGGCGACCGCGAGGGGGGTCTCGTAGCGGTCCCGCCGCGACCACTCCTCGGCAAGGCGCGCCTCGAAGTAACGCCGAGAGGAGAGGCCGGAGAGCTCGTCGGTGACCGCGACCCGCCAGTTGCGGGACGCGTGGAGCGAGGCCGTCAGAGGAACGAGGAGCGCCCGGATCTCTCGCTTGGCGTCCTCGTCGATCGGCTCGGCCGCGCCCATGTCGAGGTGCGCCACCAGCCGGTCGCCGGAGTACAGGGGGAGACGCAGACGGCGCGGCCGTCCGCCGTGAAGGAGGTCCCTCGGCGCGAACGAGCGCTCCGTCTCCGTGACGGAAAGCTCGCGCAATCGCCGCGCGTCCACGTGGCGGCCGACGAAACGGTTCGACGGATCGAGCGAGGGCTCGAGCACTCCGGTCGCTCCCAGGTGGAGCGACCACAGTTCCTCGACGCGGCCGTCGGGACCGATCCGATAGAGGTCGAAGTGGGTGACCGCGACGATCTCGCGCGCCGCCGCGTACGCGTGCTTCAGGATCTCGGCGGGCTCCGGCGACTCACCGAGGAAGTGGCCGCCGCGCTCGCGCGCCGCGAGACGCTCCGAGAGGATCCGCTCGCGCGAGCGGGACTGCCAGGCGAGAACGCTGGCGAGGATTGCGAGGAACCCGAGAAGGACGTCTCCCCAGAGCGGCAGCACTGCCTTCAGTGTAGCCGGACGTGGCTCGCTCGGACCGATCGATCAGACGCGACGCCGCGCAACCGCCATAGGATGCTGCGCTGCGGCCGTTTGCTCTCTATCGGACCGCGTCGAGCGGTCCGATAGAAAGGCCCCCGATGTCGGGGGCCTCGATCGACAAGGTCGAGAAGGTTACGGGGTGACGGTGGTGGTCGTCGTCGTGGTGGTCGTCTCGGTCGTCGTGGCCATCGGGGTTTCCGTGCCCGTCATCGTCGTGGTCTCGGTCGTCGTGGTGGTGGCGGTTTCCTCGACGACGGCCGGTGCCTCGGTCGTCGTGGTCTCGGTCGTGGTCGTGGTCTCCTTCTTGGTGCAGCCCGTCAGGAGCGCGGTCCCGAACGTGACTGCGAGAACCAGGGTCAGGAACTTCTTCATTTCCCTCTCTCCTTCTCTTTACGGCGAACTTCGATTTTGCGGAGCACCTTGGGAATTTGCGGAAAAAAAACGAGCGCATGATACCCCAACACGAAGGTCTGTCAAGCCGGGAAACCCCGCCATCTGCGAGTGTTGCGCGGGATTTGAACTGCGGCGGGTGCAGACCCCTTCGGGATCTGTCCCCGCGGTATGAACTGCGGCGGGTGCAGACCCCTTCGGGATCTGTCCCCGCGATATGAACTGCGGCGGGTGCAGACCCCTTCGGGATCTGTCCCCGCGGTATGAACTGCGGCGGGTGCAGACCCTTTCGGGATCTGTCCCCGCGATATTCTTCGGGGCTTTCGCCGGAGGCGTCGTGTTCGAGGCATTGGGAGAGAGGCTGGCGGGGGTCTTCAAGGAGCTCCGGGGCGAGGGGCACCTGACCGAATACCACCTCGATTCCGCTCTCCGCCAGATCCGGCTCTCGCTGCTCGAGGCGGACGTCGCGCTTCCCGTCGTCCGCGAGTTCACCGCGCGCGTCAAGGAGAAGGCCGTGGGCGCGAAGGTGATCCAGCAGCTCTCGCCGGCGCAGGAAGTCACCCGGATCGTTCGCGACGAGCTCATGGCACTTTTGGGCGGTCAGAAGTCGGAGATCTCGCTCGATGGCCGGCCAGCGGTCATCGAGATGGTCGGGCTGCAGGGATCCGGCAAAACCACGTCGGCCGCGAAGCTCGCTCTGCACCTGAAGGGACGGGGACGCTACCCGCTCCTCGTCGCCGCGGACCTCTCGCGACCGGCAGCCGTCTCGCAACTGAAGACACTCGGCCGACAGATCGGCGTCCCGGTCTTCGATCCGGGCGACCGCCGCGACGCGGTGGAGGTCGCGCGGGAGGGGGTCACCGAGGCGCGCCTGACCGGACGCGACACCGTCATCCTCGACACCGCCGGCCGGCTTCACATCGACGAAGAGCTGATGAACGAGGTCCGGGCGGTGACCGATGCCGTGCACCCGAACGAAGTGCTCTTCGTCGCCGATGCGATGACCGGGCAGGACGCCGTCCGCTCCGCGTCCGGCTTCGCCGCCGCGCTGCCGCTGACGGGCGTCGTGTTCACGAAGACGGACGGCGACGCGCGGGGGGGCGCGGCGCTCTCGGTCGTGTCGACGGTCGGAAAGCCGATCAAGTTCGTCGGAACGGGAGAGAAGCCCGAGGACTTCGAGCCGTTCCATCCCGATCGAATGGCCTCGCGGATCCTCGGTCTCGGAGACGTCCTGACGCTGATCGAAAAGGTCGAAGCGCAGGTCGACGCTTCGGCGGCGGACAAAATGGCGCGTCGCGCGGCAAGCGGCGAGTTCACGCTCGAAGACCTCGCCGAGCAGCTCCATTCGATGAAGAAAATGGGGCCGGTGTCGGGACTTCTCGACCTGCTGCCCAAGGGCGGCGCTTTCCGGGGTCTCTCGCAGCCCGACGCCGTCGACGACAAGTCGCTCGTACGAATCGCCGCGATCATCGACTCGATGACTCCCGACGAGCGGCACTACCCGCAGCTCCTGAACGGAAGCCGTAAGAAGCGCATTGCCGCCGGGTCCGGGACGACGGTCGCCGAGATCAACCGCCTGATCAAGCAGTACCAGCAGATGCGCAAGCTGATGAGGGCGGCGAAGAAGGGGGTCCGGGGTCTCGATCTGTCGCGGCTGCCGCTGCCCGCCCCCAGAAATCAGTGAGTTTGGACATTGTTGGACATAGAATGTCCGGCCCCGGGGAAGAGAGGTCCGGCCGGGGGCCGCTTGCCGTCGTTCGCCGGGCTTCTCGACCCCGATGAATGCCACCGGAAAGGACAGAACATGCTGAGGATTCGACTGCGCCGGATGGGCGCTCGCAACCGCCCGCACTACCGAATCGTCGTCTCTGATTCGCGATCGACCGCGCGGGCCGAGGTGCTCGAGGAGCTCGGCGCGTACGATCCGATGCGGGAGCCCCCCATCGTCTCGTTCGACCGCGCCCGCGCCCGCTACTGGATCGGGAAGGGCGCGAGCGTCACGCCGACCGTGCGCTCCCTGCTCGAGAAGAAGGCGCCGGAGGCCCAGGCCTCGTGAAGCTACAGGCGACCAGCGACCAGCGACCGACTCCCGACCCATGCGCCGCCTGATCGAGACCATCGTCCGGCGCCTGTCGGAGCGTCCTGAAGACGTTCGCGTCACGGAGTCGGTTGAGGGGCGCATGGTCGTCTACGAGATCTCCGTGCCGGAGGGGGAGCGCGGACGTCTGATCGGGCGCGACGGGCGCACCGTTCGAGCGATCCGCGCCTTCGTCGGCGCAGCCGCGACCGCCCGCGGAAAGCGGGTGATGGTCCGGGTTCGCGACTGACAGACACACGGCTTCTCGTCGGGATCGTTCGAAAGCCCCTCGGCGTCTCCGGCGAAGTCGCGGTCGAGCCGGTGACCGATTTTCCCGACCGCTTCGTTTCCGGTTTGACCCTGTCGTGGCGCCGCGGGGGAGCCGAGCGCGAGCTCACCGTCGCCACCGCGGGAGTGCAGGGCGCGAGGATCCGCCTTCGCTTCGAGGGGATCGAGGACGCGGAATCCGCGCGCGAGCTCTCCGGCGGAGAACTCTCGGTGCCCGAAGAGGAAGCCGTCCCGGCGCCGGAAGATTTCTATTACAGCCATCAGGTCGAAGGCTGGCGGTGCGAAGACACGGGTGGGCGTTTGCTCGGCCGCGTTTCGAAGCTGGAACGGACGGCGGGCGGTCCGATGCTTTCGATCGACACCGGAGGCCGAGAGCCCGTTTCCGTCCCGTTCACCCGGCCGATCGTGGTCTCCGTGGATGCTGAGAATCAGCGAATCGTTCTCGACCCGCCGGAAGGCCTGATGGAGCTCTGACCTTGAACCTTGAACTTTGAACCAGTGAAGATCGAGATCCTGACCCTCTTCCCCGAGTACTTTCGCTCGCCGCTCGCCGAAAGCCTGCTTGGCAAGGCGATCGCGACCGGCCGGGTCGACGTCACCGTCACCGACCTGAGGTCGTTCGCCGAGGGACGTCACCGGCAGGTCGACGACGCGCCGTACGGCGGGGGAGCGGGCATGGTGATGATGGCGCCCGTCGTCGCGGCCGCCGTGGAGGCGCGCCGCGAGCCGGAGGGTCTCCCGCGCGCCTGGACCGTTCTGCTGACCCCCGACGGCGAGAGACTCGACCAGGCGCTCGTCGAGACACTGGCGTCGCGTGAGCGGTTGCTCCTCTTCTGCGGCCGCTACGAAGGGCTCGACGAGCGCGCCCGCGAGGTGGGCCTCTTCGACGCCGAGATTTCTCTGGGCGACTTCGTCCTGCCCGGCGGCGAGTGCGCGGCGCTCGCTCTGACCGAGTCCGTCTCTCGGTTGATACCGGGCGTCGTCGGCTCGTCGGAGTCCCTCGAGGAAGAGTCCTTCTCGCGCGAGCGCCTCGACTACCCGCACTACACCCGCCCGCGCGAGTTCCGCGGGCTCGCCGTCCCCGAGGCGCTCCTCTCGGGGGATCACGCGAGGATCCGGCGCTTCCGCCGGGCCCGCGCCCTGGAGCGCACACGCGAGAGAAGGCCCGATCTGCTGGTCCGCCGGCCGGCAGAACCGGGCGAAGGCGATGAGTAGACGGGTCACCTGAGAGCTGACAGCTGAGAGCATCCCCGCTATAATCCGCCGTTCCGCTCGATCGGGCGTGAGCATCCCCGGATTCCCGGGTTTCGAGAGAGGTTCCATATGAGCGACATCCTGTTGGACGTGGAAAAGCCTGCGCTGCGCAAGGACGTTCCGAGCTTCGCGCCCGGGGATTCGGTTCGCGTGCACGTCAAGGTTCGTGAGGGAGAGAAGGAGCGGATCCAGGTTTTCGCCGGCGTCGTGATCGCGCGTCGCGGCGGCGGAGCGCGCGAGACGTTCACGGTCCGAAAGATCTCGAGCGGGATCGGCGTCGAGAGAATTTTCCCGCTCCACTCGCCCGTCATCGACAAGATCGAAGTCGACCGCAAAGGAGCGGTCCGCAGAGCCAAGCTCTACTACCTGAGAGAGCGCAAGGGCAAGGCCGCCCGTATCGGAGAGAAGAGAACCGAATAGCCCCGTAGAACTGTGGCGGGTGCAGGTTAAAACCTGTCCCCGCGACTTCACCCCGGGGTGCAGGCCCGCAGGGCTGTCCCCGCGGCAACCACATGGCACAATTCGGATCGTGAGGACGGATCCTCTCTCCGCTCTCTTCGCCGAGCTCGGTCGCCTGCGCGAGCTCGATCGCATCGAAATCGAGCTCCAGCGCCGCGGCTACCTCCTGGTTGCCGGCGTCGACGAGGCGGGACGGGGCGCGCTCGCCGGACCCGTCGTCGCCGCCGCCGTGATCCTGCCGGCCCGATGCGTCCTCGTCGGGCTCGACGACTCCAAGCGCGTCGACCCCGCGTGCCGCGAGCGCCTCGCGCGCGCGATTCGACAGCACGCCATCGCGGTCGGCGTGGGTGTCGTCGGCGCCGCGGAGATCGACCTGCGCGACATCCTGCGCGCGAGCCTCGCGGCGATGCGTGCGGCGATCCTCGCTCTCCAGCCGGAGCCCGAGGCGATCCTGGTCGACGCCGTCTGGGTTCCGGGCGTGCGCCTCCCGCAGCTCCCGATCGTTCACGGCGACGCGCTGTGCTCCTCGGTCGCGGCGGGCTCGGTCATCGCGAAGGTGGAGCGCGACCGGCTGCTGGACGACCTCGGACGCCGCTATCCCGTATACGGCTTCGATCACCACAAGGGCTACGGCACGCCCGAGCACTGGCAGGCCCTGTCGGCGTACGGGCCGTGCGCGGAGCACCGCCTGAGCTATCACGGAGTGGTTGCGGGAAGCGCCGAGGCAGAGCCGCTCATCCCGCCTCCGCGACGCGGTCGGGCCGGGAAGGCCCGCCGGACCGGCTAGCCCGCATTATCCGCGAGCGACTCCGGCCGTCCCGCGGATCCGGGGGGTCGGGGGGCACACACGTGCCCCCCGCGAAGAGAACTTTTCCGCCATGCGTCGTCAGGCCTCCTCCGCGAGACGAGTTAGCGGGCGCTCGACGCGCCCGGGAGAGAGCAGAGTTTTGCCGTCGACGATTGGGAGAGGACTCGTCGGTCTTCCTCGCCTGACGAAAAAACTTCTCGCGGGAACAAGCGAGTTTGCGGCAGTAGAAAGCTTACCGCCTCACAGGACCTCCGACGCTCGGTCAAGAGCGCGGGTCTCGGCCGGGTGCCCGCGAATAATCCGGGCTAAAATCGTCTCGCTCATGGCCGGTACCCGCGACCGGATCGTCCAATCTGCCGAGAAGAACCTGTCGCGAGGCCGGCTCGACCAGGCTCTCTCCGACTACCTGCAGCTTCTCAAGGACCATCCGAAGGACACCTTCGCCCTCAACAAGGCCGGGGACCTGTGCGTCCGCATGGGCAAGCCGGCGGACGCGATCGAGCACTTCGCGCGAATCGCCGAGCTCTACACGAACGACGGCTTCTTCCTGAAGGCGATCGCGATATACAAGAAGATCAACAAGATCGATCCCACCCGCCTCGATGTCTACGACCGCCTGGCCGAGCTCTACGCGCGCCAAGGTCTGACGCAGGACGCGCGGAGCCACTATGCGGTTCTCGCCGAACAGTGGCTGAAGAAAAACGATCTGAAAGGCGCGATCGCAGCCTTCTCCAAGATCGCGGCCCTCGACCCGGCAGATCTGAAGATCCAGACCCGTCTCGCGGATCTGCACCGGGTCGCCGGCCAGACCGATCAGGCCGTCGCGCGCTACGACGCAATCGGCGGAATTCTCCAGCGTCGCGGCGCGCACGAGGACGCGATCACGTTCTTCCGCAAGGCGCTCGAGCTCGATCCGAACGACTCGGGCTCTCGAATGCAGATGATCCGATCGCATCTCGCGGTCAACGACCCGGCCGCCGCCGTTGCCGCGCTCGAGACCGCGCCGCGCAACGCGGAAACGCGCCTGCTCCTCGCCGAGGCGCTGCTCGCGGCCGGCGATCGCGCCGCGGCCACGGCCGCGGCGGAAGACGCCGTCGCCGTCGAGCCGAACGACGAAGCCGCGCGTTCGTTCCTCTTCCGCATCCGCCTCGACGACGGAGATCCGGACCGCGCGCTCGAGACGATCGCGCCGGCCGTCGACGCGGCGATGGCCGCGGGCGACTTCGGCCTCGCAGCCGCGCATCTTCGTCCGATCCTCGTCGCGCGGCCGGACCATCCCGCCACCCTCGAGCGGATGACGGAGATTCGCGAAGCGGGAGGAGCGCCCGCGGAGTCGCTCGCCGTGCGCCTCTCATTGGCTCGCGAGGCGGAAGGGCGCGGGGATCTCGCCGCGGCGGGGGAGCTCTACCGGCGCATTCTCTCGGCCCACCCGGCTCACCCGGAGGCGCTCGCGCGCCTCCGGGAGATCGCCCCGGTCCCGCCGCCGGCTCCCGAAACGTCCCCGGCGCCCGACGTGGAGCGGACGGATGAGGTGCAGGCCGCGCTCGACGAAGCCGAGGTACTCGCTCGATACGGTCTGAAAGACCGCGCGGTCGAGCGGCTGCGCGCGCTCACCAAGCGCCACCCCGACGTGCTTTCCGCGCGGGAGCGACTCGTGGAGCTCTTGGTCGAGCTCGAGAACCCCGCGGCCCCGAAGGAGACGGACGCGCTCGCGCAAGCCTACCGCCGGCAGGGAAGGGAAAGCCTCGCCGTGGCCCTCTATGCTCGGCTCGGCCTCTCGGCGGAGCCGCGACGCCCCGAGCCGCCGCCGCCGGGATCGCCTGCACGGCCGTCGGCGGAGGTGGTGTTCGACGAGTTCGAGATCGAGCTGCCGGCGCCGCCCGCGCAACCCGCCGCCGAACCGGCCGGATTCGATTCCTTTGCGGGAATGACGGAAGCCGCCCCGTCTCCGATGGCGGCGCGAGGGACAGCCGGCGAAAGTCCGGCGGGTCCGCGGCTCACGCCGCACGCGCCCTCCGATGCCGGATTCGGGCTCATGGCGCCCGAGCTCGGCTCCCTGATCGAAGAGAAGATGCAGCGGGCGGCCGCGGAGGAGCCCCGCCGCGACCGTCCCGCCGCGAAGAGGCCGGCCGTCGATGACGAGAACCTCTTCGCCGACGAACAGCAGTTCTTCAATCTCGCCGAAGAGCTCGAAAAGGAGCTGGCCGAGGAGGCCGCCGCCCGCCCGTCCGCGCCCGACCTCGCCGGGACGCAGGATGAAGCGTCTCTCCAGGACATCTTCCGGGAGTTCCGCAAGGGCGTCGAGCAGCAACTGTCCGCGGAGGACTACGAGACTCACTACAACCTCGGGATCGCCTACAAGGAAATGGGTCTCTTGGACGAGGCGATCGGGGAGTTTCAGCTCTCGAGCAAGGCGTCGGCCTTGACGATCGAGTGCTGCAGTCTCCTCGGCCTCTGTTTCCTCGAAAAGGGAATGCCCCAGCTCGCGATCAAGTGGTACGGCAAGGGGCTCGCGGCACCAGGCATCCGCGAGTCGGAGACCGCCGGTCTCCTCTACGATCTCGCCCGCGTCTACCAGGACACGGGCGACGTCAACCAGGCTTACAAGACCTTCCTCGAGGTCTACGGCATCAACACCAACTACCGCGACGTCGTCGAGCGGGTTCGGCACCTGGAAGAGGCCAAGAAGAACATGCGCGAGTCGGTTCATTGAGGAGTTCCCGGTTCCCAGTTCCAGGCTCCCGGTAGCCCCGGCCGGCTTGCCGGCGCCTCCCCTTCTCGAGGTCCGCGATCTCGTCGTCGAGGTCCCGGTTGGCGGGACTTTCGCGCCCGCTGTGGACGGGGTGAGCTTCGACCTCGCGGCGGGAGAGGCGGTCGCGATCGTCGGGGAGAGCGGGTGCGGGAAGACGCTGCTCGGCCGCGCGTTGCTGGGTCTCGCGCCCGAACGCGCGCGGGTCGCCGGGTCGATCCGGCTGCGTGGCCACGAGCTCGCCGGCTCGAGCGAGGAGGAATGGCGGCGCGTGCGCGGCAACGAGGTCGCGCTCGTGTTTCAGGAGCCCGCGGCGGCGTTCGATCCGGTGGCGACGATCGGTTCACAGATCGTCGAAGCCGTGCGCGCGCACCAGAAGCTCGACCGGAGGAGCGCGCGGGCGCTCGCGCGCGAGAGACTCCACGAGGTCGGATTTCCCGATCCGGATCGGGGCCTGGACGAGTATGCGCACCGGCTTTCGGGTGGACTGCGGCAACGGGCCTTTCTCGCGATGGCGCTCGCGTCGGATCCGGCGATCCTCGTCGCCGATGAGCCCACGACCGCGCTCGACGCGACCGTCGCCGCGCAGGTTCTCGAGCTCCTCGATCGCCTCCGCCGGGAGCGCGCTCTCGCCCTTCTCTTGATCAGCCACGACCTCGGTGTCGTCGCTCGTCACGCAGGTCGCGTCATCGTGATGTACGCGGGGCGCGTTGCCGAGCAAGCACCGGCCGTGGAGCTTTTTCGCGCGCCGCGTCATCCCTACACCCGCGGCCTGCTCGCATCTCGCCCGCGGCTCCTCGACGGGCGCGCCGGCGGGTTTCCCGCGATTGCCGGAACCGTGCCGGATCTCGTCTCGCGTCCGCGCGGGAGATGCGCTTTCGAACCGCGCTGCCCGGACCGCTTCGAGCCTTGCGACGCCCGTGAGCCGGCGCTCTACCCGACCGAGGCGGGCGTTGCGCGGTGTTTTCTGTACGAGCGGAACACGGAACACGGAGCACCGAACACGTGAAGGGAGACACAGGACCTCTGCTCTCCGCGCGAGACCTCGTCAAGCGATATCCATTGCGATCGGGTCCCTTCGGCCACGACGGGAGCTTCTCCGCGGTCGACAGGGTTTCCTTCGACGTCGGGCGCGGGGAGACCCTCGGGCTCGTCGGGGAATCGGGAAGCGGCAAGAGCACGATCGGACGTCTCCTGCTGCGGCTGGAGGAGCCCACGAACGGCCGCGTTCTCTTCGAGGGGGAGGACTGGCTCGCGATCGACGGCGCGGAGCTCCGCCGGCGCCGGCGCGATCTGCAGATCGTGTTTCAGGACCCGCAGACGTCTTTGAACCCGCGGATACGATGTGGCGCGCAGATCGCGGAGCCGCTCGCCGTTCAGCGGATCTCCCGCGGGCGCGATCTCCGCGAACGCGTCGCGTCCCTGCTCGACGAGGTCGGGCTTTCGGAAGACGTGGCGCGGCGTTTCCCGGCAGAGCTCTCCGGGGGACAGCGGCAGCGCGTGGCAATCGCGCGCGCGCTCGCGACGCGGCCGAAGTTCGTCGTATGCGACGAGCCGGTGTCGGCGCTCGACGTCTCGGTTGCAGCGCAGGTCCTCAATCTCCTCGCCTCGCTCCGCGAGAGGATCGGCCTCTCCTACCTCTTCATCTCGCACGACCTCGCCGTGGTCTCGCAGGTGGCCGACCGCGTCGCGGTCCTGTACCTCGGCCGCATCGTCGAAGTCGGCACGCCGGGAGAGCTCTTCGCGCGCCCGCTTCATCCGTACACGGCCGCGCTCGTCTCGGCCGCGCCGAAGGCGGACCCATTCGAAGCCGGCGCCCGCATCGCGCTCCACGGCGAGCCGCCCTCGCCGGCGTCGCCGCCGACCGGTTGCGCGTTTCATCCGCGTTGTCCGATCGCCCGGCCGCGATGCCGGGACGAAGCGCCGCCCCTCGCTCTTTCCGCCGACGGGCGGCAGGTCGCGTGTTTCTTCCCGGGGGAGCTCGCGCCCGGGTAGCGCTCTGCCGTCAGCTCTCAGGTTGAACTCGGCTATCATTTCGCCGCATTTCTCGGGTCAAGGATTTCGCGGGGCGTACGGGAAACATTCGACTGCGAAGTGCGTAGTTAGGGTGACGAAGGAGTAACGGAATGAAGAGGTTCCCGAAATTCCGGGCGGTCCGCGCCGCCCTGCTGGCCGCGGGCTTGCTCGGCATTACCGCCCCGTCGATCGCGCAGCCGGCGTCGACGCTTTCGGCGCGTCCGGGCGAGCGCACTCCGCGTCCTCTGCCGCCCCCGGCCACGGAGGGCATTCGCCTCTCGCTCGACGAAGCCGTCGCGCTCGCCGTCGCGAACAACCAGGACCTGAACGTCTCCGTCAACGCGGCGGAGGCGTCGCGCTACGTGCTCTTCTCGAACATGGGGATCTTCGATCCGCTCGCCGAGGCCTCGGTGCTCCGCTCCCACTCCGAGCAGCCCGCCACCTCGCAGCTCGTCGGCGCGAACGTCAGCAAGGCGGACACGACCGACGTCTCCGCGCGCGTGACGCAGCTCGCGCCGACCGGGGGGACCTTTTCGCTCGGATTCACCGGACGCCGGTCGTCGACGAACTCCACGTTCTTCTTCGTCAACCCGTCCTGGACCACCGGCCTGACGCTCTCCGTCGACCAGCCGCTTCTTCGCAACTTCGGACGGGACGCGACGACGTGGTTGATCCATACCGCGCGCAACAGCCGCGACGCCTCCTACCAGGGCTTCGTCCGGAGCGTTCAGACCGCCGTCAACGGGGTCGAGCAGGCGTACTGGGACCTCGTCTACGCGATTCGCAACCTGGAGGTGAAGCGGGAGGCGCTCGTCGTGGCGACGGACTTGAACCGGATCACGCGCATCAAGATCGACGTCGGGTCGCTCGCGCCGATCGACATCACGCAGACCGAAGTCGGGATCGCGACCGCCGAGCAGAACATCATCATCGCGGAGAGCCTGATCGGAGACGCGCAGGACCGCTTGAAGCGACTCCTGAACTTCGGCCCGGACCAGTGGGCGGTTCCGGTCATCCCCACCGACGAGGTCCGCTCCGAGCAGACGACGGTCAACGTCGAGGAGGGGATGAAAACGGCCCTGGAGCGCCGCCCGGAGGTCATCGCCGCGGAGTACAACGTCGACTCCGACCGGATCCGCTACGACTTCTGGCGCAACCAGACGCTTCCGCAGCTCGATTTCGTCGGGAGCTACGGAAACGCCGGCCTCGGCGGCACGACGACATTGCGCGACTCGTCGGGCAACGTCATCTCGCGCACGCCGGGCGGTTTCTCCGACGCCTTCCAGCAGATCCTGGACCGCGACTTCAAGAACTGGTCGATCGGTCTGAACTTCTCGTATCCCATCCTGAACCGGCGTGCGCGCGGCGAACGGGGAGCCGCGCTCTATACGTGGGAATCCTCGAAGGCGGCCCTGACCTCGCTCGAGCAGAACGTCACGCTCGAGGTCCGGGCGGCCGCGCGCGACATCGACACCGCGCGGCGCACGATCGCCGCGGCGCAGAAGTCGCGCGAGCTCGCCGAGCGCAACCTCGACGCCGAGCGAAAGAAGTTCGAAAACGGAATGACCACGTCGTTCCAGGTGACGCAGATCCAGAACGACCTCTCCGCCGCGCGCACGCTCGAGCTGCAGGCGCTCGCGGTGTACCGCAAGGCGCTCTCCTCCTATCACTTCGCGATCGCCGACATCCTGGAGTGGAAGAGCATCCGGATCGAGGATCTGCCCGACTCCGAGCCGCCGCGGCCGGAGAGCCGCGCCCCACGGGTCCTTCCGCCGACTCCGCCTCCGGCGGGACAGTGAGCCGCGTCCGTCGCGTCCGGACCGATCCGGTCTGGTGAGCGCGTCGCCGGAAGACCTCGAAGCCGTCGATCCCGCGGCGTCGCCGCTCGCCCGGGTCGCGGGCGTCTTCGGATCGCCGGGGCCGACCTTCGCCTCGATCGCGCGGCGGCCGGGCTGGGTTCTGCCGCTCGCGATTTCGACCGTGCTCTCGATCGCCGCCACCGTCGCGGTTCTGCCGCGAATCGACATCGACTCCGCGGTGCGCGAACAGATTGCCTCCCGGGGAATCACCCTGCCCGAGGAGCGGATCGACCAGATGATCGCGTTGCAGAAGAAACTCTCCGGCTTGATCGGATACCCCTCGGCTCTGCTCGCCCCCACGTTGGCCGCTCTCCTGGTCGCGGCGGTCTTCTGGATCTCTTTCAGAGCGTTCGGATCGGACGTGGCCTTTCGACAGTCTTTCGGCGTCACGAGTCACGCGATGCTTCCCTCCATCGGGACTTCGATGCTGCTGATCTTCTTCGTCACCGGCGTCGACCTCGTGAACCCGTCCGATCTGGGAGACCTGACCCGATCGAACCTCGGTCTGCTCGTGGACCGTCGCGCGAATCCGGTTCTGCACTCTCTCGCGAGGTCCATGGACGTCTTCACTCTCTGGGTGCTTGCGCTCCTCGTGATCGGGTTCGCAGCCGCGGCTAAGGCATCCAGGAGGAAGGCGGCAGGCCTCGTCGTGGGCGTCTGGGCGCTCTACGTGCTCGGAAAGGCGGGCTGGGCGGCGATCTTCCACTAGGGCTTCTCCCGGCAACTCCGGAGGCGGAAAATCGTATAGGGGCACAGGGGAACGACCGCAAAACGGACAGGCGATGCTGATCGACATTCGGGACATCACGAAGGTCTACCAGATGGGGGCGCAGAAAGTCCGCGCGCTCGACGGCGTCACCCTGCAGGTCGATCGCGGTGAGTACGTCGCGATCATGGGGCCCTCCGGGTCGGGGAAGTCGACGCTCATGAACCTGATCGGATGTCTCGATACGCCCACGTCCGGCTCATACATCCTGAACGGCCGCGAGGTCGCTCGGATGACGGACGACGAGCTGGCGGCGATCCGCAACCAGGAGATCGGTTTCGTTTTCCAGACGTTCAACCTCCTGCCGCGCACGACGGCGCTCCACCAGGTCGAGCTTCCGCTCGTTTACTCCGGACTCCCGCGGAAGGATCGTCGCGAGCGCGCCATCAAGGCGCTCGCGGCGGTCAACTTGACGGACCGGATGACGCACCACCCCAGTGAGCTCTCCGGCGGCCAGCGTCAGCGGGTCGCGGTGGCTCGCGCGCTGATCAACGATCCGTCGATCCTGCTCGCGGACGAGCCGACGGGAAACCTCGACTCGGCCACGGGGGCGGAAATCATGGCGCTCTTCGACGAGCTGAACGCGAAGGGCAACACGATCGTGCTCGTCACCCACGAAGAGAACATCGCCGCGCACGCGCGGCGGATCGTGCGCCTTCTCGACGGACGCATTCGCGACGACGGCCCCAACGACCGCGGCGTCGCTGTCGCGAGCTTTTCGGGAGCGCCGGTCTAGCCGAATCGCCGCCGCAAGGCGCATGGCGCGCGATAGAATCGCGCGCTCCGCATGGATTCCCGCAAGTCCCTCTTCCGAAAGGTCGAACGCGCGATCGAGGCGATCGAGCGCTCGTCCGACCCGTCCTCGACGATCGCCGAGACCGCGAGCGCGGTCATCGACAACTTCAAAGACGAGCTCGGCGTCCACGGCGGCCGTCTCTACGAGCGCCGGGACGGCGGCTACGAGCTGACGCGCGTCTTCGGCGGAGCCGTCGCCGCGCCCGGGATCTTCGTACCCGACGCCTACCCGCCGGTTCAACAGGTCGTCGACGAGGGCGTCGTCCTGATGGACCTGACCGCACCCGGCGTCGACCCGGAGTTCGAGAGGAAGCTCGGCGTCGACCGATTTGCGGCGATCGCCGTGGGCGACGATCAGTACATCCTGTCGTTCTCCGTCGATCCGGGCGCGAACGAAGACGACCTGATGGCCTCCCTCGGCATCCTGCGGCACGCGGTCGACCAGAAGCTGCGCGAGGAACGGTTCGTCTCGGTCCTGAACGAGGCGCGGCAGATCCAGATGTCGATCCTGCCGAGGCGCTCGCCGCGCCGCGGGGAGTTCGAGATCGCCGGATATACGGTGCCCGCCGAGATCGTCGGCGGCGACTTCTTCGACTTCATCCCGGTCACCGACCGGATCCAGGGAATCGCGATCGCCGACGCGTCGGGCCACGGGCTGCCCGCGGCCCTCCAGGTCCGCGACGTCTACACGGGACTCCGGATGGGCGTCGCGCGCGACTTCAAGATCGTGCGGACCGTCGAGCGGCTGAACCGCATCATCCACCAGTCGCGGATGACGACGAAGTTCGTCTCGCTCTTTTACGGGGAGATCGAGGAGGAGGGCAACTTCATCTACGTCAACGCCGGCCATCCGCCGCCGCTCCACTTCCACGCGAAGGGCGTCACGACGTTGAAGCAGACGGGGCTCGTGCTCGGTCCCTCCGCGACGGCAACCTACAGCCGCGGGTTTCTGTCGCTCGAGCCGGGCGACGCGCTCCTGCTCTTCACCGACGGGATGCTGGAGGCCACGGACGCGAAGGGGCGCGAGTTCGGGGTCGAGCGACTGAAGCGGGCGTTCGCCGCGATCCGCGACAAGCCCTCCGACGAGATCGCGCGCGCTCTGATCGACAAGGTCGGCGAGCACACGCGTGGCCCGGCCGAAGACGACCGCACGGTGGTGGTGGTCAAGCGCGTGGGGTCGGAGCGGGACACCGGGCCCGTTTCCGGCGAGAGTCCGAAGCCGGCGGGATAGGGGTCGACGGAGAGCTCGCGTGAGACCACTGAGCGCGATCCTCGACGAAGACGACGTCCGGCGGCTGCTCTCCATTCGGGACCTCGTTCCCGCCGTCGAGCGGGCGCTCGCGGAGCTCTCGGCCGGCCGCGCCGTGCAGCCGCTGCGGACCGTCATTCCGGTGGCGGATCACGAGGGTTTTCTCGGCGTCATGCCCGCGTACGCGGGCGCTCTCGGCGCGAAGCTCGTCACGTTCTTTCCGGACAACCGCGACGTTCATACCCACCACGCGATCGTCGTCCTCTTCCGTCCGGAGACAGGCGAGCCGCTCGTGATCATGGACGGGCGTCTCTTGACCGAGATGCGGACCGGCGCCGTTTCGGCCGCCGCTACGAAGGCGCTGGCGCGCGCCGACGCGTCCGTGCTCGCGATTCTCGGCTCGGGCGTCCAGGCGCGGAGTCACCTGGAAGCTCTCCGGCTCGTCCGGAATTTTCGCGAGGTCCGCGTCTGGAGCCCGCGCCGCGCGAAGGAGTTCGCGGAGGAGTTCGTCGTCCAGGCGGCCGATTCCGCGGAGGGCGCCGTGCGCGGCGCCGACGTCGTCGTGGTGGCCACGACGTCGAAGACGCCGGTCCTCCACGGCGAATGGTTGTCGCCGGGAGCCCACGTCAACGCCGTGGGCGCGTCGCGGCCCGACTGGCGGGAGCTCGACGACGACGTGCTCTCCCGCGCCCGGATCTTCGTCGAATCCCGGGAGGCGGCGTCGCGCGAATCGGGCGACGTCATCGCCGCCGGCCGGATCGACGGCGAGATCGGAGAGGTCTTTGCCGGGAAGGCGCCCGGCCGCACCTCTGCGCAGGAGATCACCCTCTTCAAGTCGGTGGGCGTCGCCGTCGAAGATCTCGCGGCCGCCGATCTCGTCTATCGCGCGGCGACGCGGAAGGAAAGCTAGGAGGGAGCCCTCTCCCTTCGGAACGCCTCCGCGGTGATCGGGATGCCTTTTTCGAGCGGCGTCCACCCCGGCAGCCCGAAGTCGCGCGGCGCGGCCGACCCGTCGAGCACGCTCCGGCGCTGCTCGCCCGGGACCGGCGGAACGTGCTCGGGCGCCCCGCGGAAGTCCAGGGCGCGTGCGATCAGCTCGAACAGCCGGTTCACAGACGTCTCGACGCCGGTGCCGACGTTCCACGTCCCGCTCTTCCCGCTCGCGAGCGAGCGCGCGGCCGCTTCGACGACGTCGCCGACGAAGACGTAGTCCCGCGTCTGCTCGCCGTCGCCGCGAATCCTGGGGGTCCGCCCGGCGAGGATCGCTTCGATGAAGATGGCGACGACCCCCGCCTCGCCCAGACCGTTCTGTCCGGGGCCGTAGACGTTCGCGTAGCGCAGGACGTCGACCTCGAAGCCGTGGATCACGCGGTAGTAGTGGAGGTACTTCTCGATCGAGAGCTTCGCGCAGCCGTAGGGGGAAACGGGATTCGTCGGATGGTCTTCCCGCGCGGGGCGGCCGCCCTCCGGCTCGCCGTACAGGGCCCCGCCCGTCGAGGCGAAGAGCACCCTCCGGACGCCGGCGCGACGGCAGGCCTCGAGGAGGTTCAGTGAGCCCAGCACGTTCGACCGCGCGTCGTCGACCGGATTCGAGACGCTGTGGCGGACGTCGATCTGCGCGGCGTGGTGCGAGACGGCGTCGATCTTCTCTTCGCGGAGGACGGGTTCGAGATCCGCGGCGGCGACGTCGGCCTCGACGAAGCGGACTCCCGGCGGCACCTTTTCTCGCCGGCCGGTCGAGAGGTTGTCGACGACGACCACGTGATGGCCGTCTTTCCGATGCCGCGACGCCATGTGCGACCCGATGAAACCCGCTCCGCCGGTGACGAGGATGTTCATAGACTCGCGGCGGATGATAGCGAAGCCTCCGCCCGACCCGCGCTTACGGCTCGACCCGGACGAGCTCGGGCTGACCGAAGCGGCGCGCCCCTTCTACCGGCGCGGAACGGTCGCCGTCGCGCGGGACCTGATCGGCGCCTACCTCGCGCGCCGCTGGCGCGGCCGGTGGTACGGCGCGCGCATCGTCGAGACCGAGGCGTACCTCGGGGCCGGCGACGCCGCCGCGCACTCGTTCGGCGGCCGGCGCAGCGCTCGCGTCGAGCCGATGTACGCCGAGGGCGGGCACCTGTACGTGTTCCTCGTGTACGGCATGCACTCGTGCGCGAACGTCGTCACCGGCCGCGCCGGGAACGCCGAGGCCGTCCTGCTGCGGGCCGTGGAAGGACCGCCCGGCGCCTCGCGCCTCCTTGCGGGGCCCGGGAAGCTGTGCGCCGCAATGGGGATCACCGTTGCCGACAGCGGACGAGATCTCGTCGGCGGGCAGGAGCTCGCTCTCTTCCGGCGGCGGCGCTCGCGGCGGCGGCGCATCGGCGTGTCCGCCCGGATCGGAGTCGACTACGCGGGAGAGGCGAGCGGCTGGCCGCTGCGCTTCTTCGACCTCGACTCGGCGGCCGTCTCTCGGCGATCATCCGGAAAATGAAGTGGCGAAGAGACGGTTCCCGGATCTTCATCCGCCTGGAGATGGGGGAGGAGATCCACGCATCGTTGATCGAGATCGCCGCGAAGGAGGGGGTCTCGGGCGGCTGGCTCTCCGGAATCGGCGCGGCGAGCGAGGCCGAGCTCGGGTACTACGACCTCGAGCGGAAAGACTACGACCGCACGAAGATCGAGGGCGACGTCGAGATCGTCTCGGCCTCCGGGTCTCTCGGCCTCGTCGACGGAAAGCCTTTCGTCCACCTCCACGCCGTCGTCTCGGATCGGCACTGCGCGACGCGCGGCGGCCATCTCTTCCGCGCGGTCACCGCGGCGACCCTCGAGTTCGTCATCTTCGTCGCGGAAGCGCCCATCCCTCGCACAAGAGACGACGAGACGGAGCTCAATTTGTGGCGGGTTTAGTTCCTTCTTGTCATTCCGAGGAGCGAAGCGACGAGGAATCTCTCCCGTAGAGGTCGAGATCCCTCGCTTCGCTCGGGATGACACGCGACGGCGCTTCGCGCTTCGCGCGTCATTCCATCGGAGGGTTATAGGCGGGTATCCCCGTCACCGCCTCTCCGATGACGAGGGTGTGGATGTCGTGCGTTCCCTCGTACGTGTAGACGCTCTCGATGTTCGCAAGGTGGCGGAACACAGGGTACTCGTTGACGACTCCGTTGGCGCCGAGCGTCTCGCGCGCGAGCTTCGCGCACTCCCTGGCGACCCACACGTTGTTCCTCTTCGCCATCGAGACGTGGTGCGGCCGCATCGTCTTGTCGTCCTTCATGTGACCGAGGCGCCACGCGAGGAGCTGCCCCTTCGTGATCTCCGTGATCATCCAGGCGAGCCGCTCCTGCACGAGCTGGTGCGAGGCGATCGGCCGGTCGCGCCACTGCTTGCGGCTCTTCGAGTAGTCGAGCGCCGACCGATACGTCGCCATCGCGCTTCCGAGCGCGCCCCAGGCGATGCCGTAGCGCGCCTGGGTCAGGCAGGAGAGCGGTCCGCGCAGGCCCTCGACGCCCGGCAGGATGTTCCCGGCAGGGATCCGGCAATCCTCGAAGGCGAGCTGGGACGTCACCGAAGCGCGCAGCGACATCTTTCCCTTGTGTTCGAACGTCGAGAAGCCCGGCGTCCCCTTTTCGACGAGGAATCCCCGGATGACGCCGTCCAACTTCGCCCACACGACGGCGACGTCGGCGATCGAGCCGCTCGTGATCCACGCCTTCGCGCCGTTCAGCACGTAACCGTCGCCGTCCTTCCGCGCGGTTGTTCGCATCCCGGCGGGATTCGACCCGAAGTCCGGCTCGGTCAACCCGAAGCATCCGATCGCGGCGGCGCTCGCGAGCTTCGGAACCCAGCGGTCCTTCTGCTCGGCCGAGCCGAAGGAATGGATCGGATACATGACGAGCGCCGACTGAACCGAAACGAACGAGCGCAGGCCCGAGTCCCCGCGCTCGAGTTCCTGCATGATGAGACCGTACGCGACGTTGTCGAGGCCCGGCAGCCCGTAGTCCGAGAGCGTCGCGCCGAAGAGGTGCATATCGGCCATCTCGGGCACGAGCTCCTTCGGGAATCGTCCCTCCCATGCGGCATCCTCGATGATCGGCAGGACGCGCTCGTCCACCCAGCTGCCGACCGTGTCGCGGACGAGCCGCTGCTCCTCCGTCAGGAGCGTGTCGAAGGCCAGGTAGTCCACCCGTTCGAATGCCATTTTTCGAGTGGCGAATGCTATCAGGAGGCCGCACAGCTGACCGCTGGGAGCTGACAGCTGATAGCTTATTGCCGTGAGCGTCTTCACGGGCGGTTCCGCCTACACGATGGTGCGGGACATCGCCGACGGATTCGTCCTCCCGACGGAGCTCACGTTCAAGCAGTTCCGCCCGAATGATTTCGCGGCCTTCTCGCAGGAGGCCGACAAGTTCCTCCGGGAGATCCGCGGCAATCCGCCACTCGCCAGCGACGTCGAAGGAACACAGAAGCGCCACCGGCGGATGCAGCGGCTTCAGCAGGCGATGACGGTCGCGCGGAGCATTCAGAGCCGGCGCTGACCCGCCGCCGCCAGACCGACGCCCAACCGGTGCCGCAGAAGGAGGAGGAGCGCGTCCCGCGGCGGAGCGAGATCGCGCTCGCCGGCCTTTTCTCTCTCTTCGCGACGGTCCTCGCCACCTGGCCCCAGGCCACGCGGATGGCAAGCGGCCTCGGCGACCTGTGGGACGCGAAGCTGAACGCCTGGATCTTCCACTGGGACTTCCACCAGGCGTTTCGCGATCCAATCCACCTCTTCGACGCCAACATCTTCCATCCTGCGCGCTACGCTCTGGCGTTCTCCGAGAACCTCTTCGGCGCAGCGCTGTTCGGCTTTCCGTTCTTCGCGGCGGGGGCGTCGACACTCTTCGTCTACAACCTTCTCTTTCTCCTCGGCATGTTCCTCTCGGCTCTCGCCGCGTGGGCGCTCGCCCGCGACGTGACGAGCGACCCGTGGGCGTCGCTTCTCGCGGGCGTCGTCTTCGCCTTCGTGCCTTGGCGACTCGCGCAGATCCCGCACGTCCAGTACCAGTGGGGCGCGTTTCTCGCGCTCCTGCTTCTCTTTCTGCTGCGCTGGCTGGACCGCGGGCGCCGCCGCGACCTCGTCCTGTTTGCCGTCTTCTTCGCGTGGAACGCGATCACGAACGTCCACTACGCGATCTTTTCCGGGATCCTGCTCGCCGTCGTTCTCGCGTGGGAGGCGCTGACCGGCGACGATCCGGCTCTCCGCCGGCGGATCCGGCAGACGGTGGCCGCGACGGCGATCGCGGCGGCGATCGTGACGCCGTTCTACGTCCCCTATGCAAAGGCCGCGAAGCTCTACGGGATGCGCCGCTCGATCGGAGAGATGCGCTTCTACTCCGCGCGCCCGTCCGCGCTCCTCGTCGCCGGTCCGCAGAACAAGCTCTGGGCGCCGCTCACCCAGCGATTCGCGCGGCCCGAGGCCGAGATGTTCCCGGGAGTGGTCCCGTTCGCGCTCGCGGCGTACGCCGTCGTCGCGCTGCGCCGCCCCCGGCCCCGCGCTCCCCAATCGAGGGCGGTAGTCGCCGGATGGCGGCGCCGCGTGGTCCGGCTTCTCGACGCTCTCGCGCTCGTCGCGTTCGCCGCGGGAATCGCCGCTCTCCTCGTGAAAGACCTGCGCCTGGGGCCGCTCAACCTGCGCGACCCGGGGCGCGCTCTCGTCTTCTTGACCGCGATCGTCCTCGCACGCCTCGCTCTCGCGTTTCCGGAGCGGTCGCGCTACGCGAACCTGCGCGAGTTCGTTCGCGCCCGCCGGCTCGACCGCCGCGCAGGGCTCTTCGTCGCGATCGGGCTCGCGGGACTCCTCGTCGCGGTCGGCGGATACACGCCGTACTACACCTTCCTGTTCCAGTCGTTCGGCTTCCTCTTCCGCGCGATTCGTGTGCCGGCGCGCGGCATGGTCCTGTTCCACCTGGCGCTCGGAGTGCTCGCCGCCTGGGGCCTCTCTCTCCTTCTTCGCCGGGCGCGGAGCCGCGCGGAACGGACCGGGTTCGTCGTAGCGGCGCTCGCGCTGACGGCGATCGAATACCGCGCGGCGCCGATCGACTTTCCGGCAGTCGAACGGGATCCTGCTCCCGTCTACCGGTGGCTCGCGGCGGCTCCCGTGCCCGGGGCCGTCCTCGAGTGGCCGATCGGATTCGACTGGGACGCCGAGCACGTCTTCCGCTCGACGGCCCACTGGAGGAAGCTCGTCAACGGATACTCGGGGTTCGCGCCGCCGCGCTACGACGAGCTGAAGAACTTGCTCGAAGAGCGTCCGATCGCGGAAAAGGCGTGGGCGCGCATCCGCGACCTCGGCGCCGCGGTGCTCGTTTTCCACCCGCACGAGTCCGAGGGCCTCGCGCTCCTGAACTACGCGCGCGCCGCGCGGAGAGCGCTCTCGGAGGGGAAGCTCGAGATGCTCGGCTCCTTCGCGCACGACGGTGCTCGCGACTTCGTGTTCTCGATCGCGCCCGCACCACCGTTCGCGACCGGAATCGCGCCGGCCGATCGCGACGGCGCCGCCGCCGAGTTCGCGCGTTTGACTTCCGTCGCCGAGTCGGAGCTCGCGCCGCCGATCGGTGTTATCGACGTTCCGACGGAGAACGCCGAGGTCTCGGGTGGGAGCTGGGGCTACGGCTGGGCCCTCGACGATTCCGGCATCGCCGAGGTACGCGTCGCAACCGAGCTCGGGCCCGCCGGGAGCGCCCTGGTCGGCCAACCGCATCCGGGGATCGCCGAGCTCTATCCGGACTACCCCGAAAAGGATCGAGCCGGATTTGTGTTCGTCGTCCCTCAATTGGCAGCGGGCCCGCACACTCTCAAACTCACGGTGGTCGCCCGCGATGGTGGAGTGAGCGTGCTCACGCGACCGGTTCGTATTCGCTGAGAATCCCGGGCGATGGATCTCGGAGCGTCAGTACGGGGCATGATTCCAGAGGACGCCAGAAGGACCGTTCGCCTCCTTCTGACCGAGACGCCCCTCCGGATCCGCGATGCGCTTCCGGACGTTCTCGACTTCCTGGGCGTCTTTCGACGGTCTCCTCCGCTGCCGCCTCCCCGGCTTCGAAGGAGAGTCGGCCGGACCAGCTCCCGCAGGGAGTTCGTCTTCGTTGGGCGAAGGGCCACCGCGGACCTCCGGGCCGCATTCGAGAGCGCCCGTGATCCCGGAGCCGCCTATGGACGGTGGCTGGATTTCGGCTGCGGTGCCGGCCGAATCTCCCGGTTCGTCGCTGAGCTCCCGATCGTGCGGACAATCTGGGGGGTCGATGTCGACGAAGAGGCGATCCGGTGGAACGGAAAGCATCTGCCGGGCGATTACCTTCCGTTGACGGAGATTCGCTCCCTGCCGTTCCCGGACGGATCGTTCGACGTCGTGGTTTCCATCTCCGTGTTCTCACATTTCGACGAGGGGACACAGCGCGGGTGGCTGAACGAAGTCCACCGCGTCCTTCGGCCGGGCGGTCTCTTCCTGGCGTCCACGCACTCGGACAAGCTCAGATACTCGCGGCCCGACCTGACCTTCGAGCAGCACGAAGCTCTGAACACGACCGGTTTCTTGTTCGCTTCGGGAGTTGGGACCTTCAAGAGCGACAGCAGCTTTCACACGAGGCGCTACCTGGAGGAGGAGTGGGGAAGACTGTTCCGGATTCGTCTTCATCGCGAGTATGGACTTGCGGGTTTTCAGGACCTGAGCGTCTGGGAGAGGGCGGCCGACGCCGCGACGTGAACTGCAGCGGGGCAGGCCCACAGGGCCTGTCCCCGCGACGTGGACTGCGGCGGGTGCAGGCCCACAGGGCCTGTCCCCGCGACGTGGACTGCGGCGGGTGTAGGCCCACAGGGCCTGTCCCCGCGACGTTCATATAATCCGGCGCTTTTATGGAGAGCTACGACGCGACCGCGATCTCTCACATCGGCGAGAAGGCCGGGTCCGAAGCGACCGTTCGCGGGTGGCTGTACAACCGGCGCTCGTCCGGAAAGATCCAGTTCCTGATCGTCCGCGATGGGACCGGCTACCTCCAGACCGTCGTCGCGAAGGCGGAGGTCTCGCCGGAAACGTGGGCCGAGGCGGAGCGCGCCACGCAGGAGTGCTCGCTCGAGGTCCGCGGGAAGGTCCGTGAGGACGCGCGCGCTCCGGGTGGTTTCGAAATGAGCGCATCGCAGGTCCGGATCCTGGGACCCTCCGAGAACTACCCGATCTCCCCGAAGGAGCACGGCGTCGACTTCCTCATGTCGCAGCGCCACCTCTGGATGCGCTCCGCGCAGCAGCATGCGGTGCTGCGGGTGCGGTCGGAGGTCTCGCAGGCGATCCGCGACTTCTTTCACGAGCGCGAGTACACGCTGATCGACTCGCCGATCCTGACGGGCTCCGCGGTCGAGGGAACGTCGACGCTCTTCGAGACGGACTACTTCGGAGAGAAGGCGTATCTTTCGCAGTCGGGCCAGCTCTACCTCGAGCCTGCGGCCGCCTCTTTCGGCAAGGTGTACTGCTTCGGTCCGACCTTTCGCGCCGAGAAGTCGAAGACGCGCCGCCACCTGACCGAGTTCTGGATGGTCGAGCCCGAGGTCGCGTTTCTCGAGTTCGAGGGTCTCTGCGACCTCGCGGAGGAGTTCGTCGTGTCGCTGATCGCGCGCACGCTCGACCGCTCCGCGGAGGACCTGAAGCGGCTCGAGCGGGACACTTCGAAGCTCGAGGCGGTCAAGCGACCGTTCCCGCGCACCACGTACCGCGAGGCGGTCGCGAAGCTCGCGGCGAAAGGCTTCGAGATGAAGTTCGGCGACGACCTCGGCGCCGACGAGGAAACGGCGCTCGTCGCCGAGAGCGAGCGGCCGCTCATCGTGTCGCGCTTCCCGACGGCGATCAAATCGTTCTACATGCAGCCCGACCCGAAGGACCCCGAGGTCGTTCTCGGCCTCGACATGCTCGCGCCGGAGGGCTACGGCGAGATCATCGGCGGCTCGCAGCGCATCCACGATCGCGAGCTTCTCGAGCGCCGGATCGCGGAGCACAAGCTCCCGCGCGAGGCCTACGAGTGGTACCTGGACGTCCGCCGGTACGGGACGTTCCCGCACTCCGGGTTCGGGATGGGGCTCGAGCGCTTCGTGGCGTGGATGTGCGGCATCCACCACCTGCGCGAGGCGATTCCGTATCCGAGGACGTTGAAGAGGATCTACCCCTAGTCTTTACTTCATCGCTTTACTTCTTTACTATTCGGGTATGAAGAGCACGATTTCCTCCAAGGGGCAGATTACCGTTCCAAAGAATGTCCGCGACCGTTACGCGATGGGTCCCGGGACGGAAGTGGAATTCGAGCTCCGCGAGGACGGAGCGCTCCTCCGTAAGAGGAGAGGACCAGGACACCCGATTTGGGCCGCGATCGGCACTCTCAAGAACTCCTGGCGTTGGCCGAAAGGCGTTCCCCACACAGTGGACGCATATATCGATTACGTGAGGGGGGGTTCCTACGAGGACCTCACCGGGAAGAAACCCCGCCGGAGACGGCGCAAGTGATCACCGCGCTCGACGCGAATATCCTGATCGATCTCGGCCTCGAGGACTCGGTGCGCGCGAGGAAGGCAGCACAGGCTCTCGACGACTGCGGATCGGCGGGAAAGCTCGTGATCTGCGACGTTGTTCTCGCCGAGTTCGCCCGTGGGCTCGCGGAGAATGCCGATCCGGCCCTCTGGGTGCGCGATCGCGGGGTGGAGTTCGATCCGATCGGGGAGAAGACGGCGGTGCGCGCGGGGCAGATGCAGGCTCGACTCGAGAGTCGAACCGGCCATCCGTCCCGGCGGCCGATCGCCGACTTCTTGATCGGCGCTCACGCGCTTCTCCAGGCTGATCGTCTTCTCACCCGCGACCGAGGCTTCTACCGCGACTACTTTCGCGGGCTAAGGCTGGTCGAACCGAAATGAGGAAGGGCAGTCTTCCCTCCGTCGGCGTCGTGTCGCTCGGCTGCGCGAAGAACCTCGTCGACAGCGAGGTCATGCTCGGACACCTCCAGCGCGCGGGACACGAGATCGTCCCCGATTCGCGCGCGCGCGTCGTTCTCGTGAACACGTGCGGGTTCATCGACCGGGCGAAGGAGGAGTCGGTCGACGCGATCCTCGAGCAGGTCGAGCGCAAGCGCCGCGGCGAGATCGACCGCGTGGTTGTCGCCGGCTGCATGGTCCAGAAGTACGGCCGCGAGCTCGCCGACGAGATCCCCGAGGTCGACGCGTTCCTCGGCTTGGACGAGCTCGAGAAGGCGCCCGCCGCAGCGTGCGGCCTGCCCGCCTTTCCGCGGTTCACCGACAAACCGCTCGCGACGCGGCTCTACGACGAGGCGGCTCCCCGCGTGCTCTCGAAGCGGCGCGGCTACGCGTATCTGAAGGTCGGCGAGGGCTGCGACAATCCCTGCACGTTCTGCACGATCCCGCAGATGCGCGGGCGGCAGAGGAGCCGGACGATCGCTTCGCTCGTCGCCGAGGCGCGCGCGATCGAAGCCCAGGGCGTCTCCGAGCTCGTGCTGATCTCGCAGGACACGACGCGATACGGCGAGGACCTGGGCTTCAAGCGCGACGGCCTCGCGCGGCTCGTCGAGGCGCTGCTCGCAGAGACCTCCTTCCCATGGATCCGGTTCCTGTACGCCTATCCGAAGACGCTGGACGAGTCCATCTTCCGGCTGATGGCGGGCGAGCGGCGATTCGTTCCGTACGTGGACGTCCCTCTGCAGCATGTCTCTCGCCCCGTGCTCTCGGCCATGCGGCGCGGCGGCGACGCGGCGGCGTACCTCGCGATGATCGACGGCATGCGCGCGATCGTGCCCGACATCGCGATCCGGACGACCTTCATCGTCGGCTTTCCCGCGGAAGGAGACGCCGAGTTCCGGGAGCTCTGCGAGTTCGTGCGGCGCGCGGAGCTCGACAACGTCGGTGCGTTCACCTACTCGCCGGAGCCCGGCTCCGGGTCGGAGCCGCTCGGCGATCCGGTCGCCTCCGCGGAGAAGGAGCGGCGGCGTAACTTTTTGCTCTCTCTCCAGCGGCCGATCGCCCGGAGGAAGAACCGCGCCTTGCGGGGGCGGGTCGTGGAGGCGATCGTGGAGGGGCCGTGCGGCGAGACCGACCACCTCCTCGAGGGCCGGCTGCGCTCGCAGGCGCCCGAGATCGACGGACGCCTGCTCGTCAACGACACCGGCGGAAGGGACGTTCGAGCCGGCGAGATCGTGAACGTGCGGATCTCGCAGACGCACGATTACGACGTCGTCGGCGCGCTCGTTTGACGCTCCACGTCGTCCGCGATCCGCTCCGCTCGACGGACCTCCCGCGGGGCGGGATCGCGACCATCGGCAACTTCGACGGCGTTCACCTGGGCCACCGCCGGATCCTCGAGAGAGTGGTCGCCCGCGCCCGCGAAGCCGGCCGGCCGTCGGTCGCGCTGACGTTCGAGCCGCACCCGCTTTCGGTGCTCCGGCCGGACCACGCTCCGCGACGTCTCCAGACGCTGCGTCAGAAGGAGGAGGCCCTCGAGGCGATCGGCATCGAGAATCTGCTCGTCATCCCGTTCACCCGGGATTTCTCGCTCACGGAGCCGGAAGAATTCGTCCGCTCGGTCCTCACGAGCCGTCTCGCCGTCTCGGAGGTCTACCTCGGCAGTCACTTCGCGTTCGGGCGCGGCAAGCGCGGCGACATCGCGTTACTGGCGCGGATGGGTCCGGAGTGCGGGTTCGTCGCCTCTTCCGTCGAGGAGGTGATCTCGGACGGTGAGCCGATTTCCTCGACCCGGATCCGGAGCGCGATCTCTCGAGGCGACGTCGTGCGGGCGAACGCGATGCTCGGACGGGAGTACGAGATCGACGGTCTCGTCGCGAAGGGCGACAAGGTGGGCCGGAAGATCGGCTATCCCACGATCAACCTCGAGCCGGAGAACGAGCTCCATCCCGCCGACGGCGTCTACGTGACCCAGATCCATATCCGCTCATTCGACCGGCGCTTCGACTGCGTGACGAACATCGGTCGCCGGCCCACCGTGTACGAGGAATACGCCACCGTAATCGAGACGTTCGTCCTCGATTTTTCGGCGAACGTCTATGGAGATCGGGTGAGGCTCTTCTTCTTCGACCGCCTGCGCGAGGAGCGGCGGTTCCCGTCCGTCACGGCGCTATCCGACCAGATCGGGCGGGACGTCGAGGAGACCAGGAAGTATTTCGAGCGGCGAAGAATAGGATAGGCGGGAAGCTCAGGAGAGTTCCAGGTTTCAGGTTCCCAGTGCCCATGAGCGTCCGATTTCGGCTCGCGAGCGGCGCGTTGTTCCTCCTCGGAGCAATTGCGGCGAGCCTCCCGGCGGAGGTCGCCGCCGACGACGTCCCGATCCCCGGCGGCCCGGCGGCGGTTCGGCGCCTGCTCGGCCTCGATCCGTCGCGACCGCGCGAGGCGTTCTTCCTCGACCTGCACGAGGCCCTGCTGGCGGGAGCGGAATGGAACGCCGGATGGTCGCAGATCGAGCGCCGGCGCGCCGTCGTCGATTTCGCGGACGATCTCGCGACCTTCCGGAAGAGGTTCGGCCGGACGGTCGCTCTCGCCCTCTCCGACGGGGAAGAGCGCCGGCGTACGCGCGGCGTTCTCGAGTGGCTCGGCTTCAAAGTGAAAGGGAGCCAAGACGGCATCGCGACGGAATCGCGGGACGACGCCCGGTCGGCGAGGCGCCGGGCGTTCTTCGACGCGGTCGCCATGCCCGTCCCCGTGCTGCTCACGCGCCTCGAGGCGGGAGAGCGTGTCGTCATCGCCCCGGTCGATGACACCGCGCCGCTCCCGTTCGGTCTCGCCGCGTGGCGCGAGCTCGCCGACGACTCTCGTCTGTCGGCCGGCCGCGCGTTCTTGGAGCTCGTGAAGAACGTCGGCGCTTCCCGACTTCTGGTGACCCTGCATTCCCTCGATCCGGAGACCCGCGCCGGCCTGCGCGCCATCGCGCGATCCGGCAAGGGATCGGTCCTGCGGGACGAGGACGTCCTCGACCGCCTCGCGCGCTTTCCCGGAGCGCTCGCCCTCTCCGGGGACCAGTTCGTGCTTCCCGGAGGCCGCGACGCCGAGCCCTTGTGGGCGGAAGTGTTTGGAGTTGCCCCCTCGAGGCCGGCGGCTTTTCTCCGCGCGCTCTTCGAGAAGGACTCGGGTCGCGGAGCCTACTTCGTCGAAGTCCTGCAGCAGCTGCCGGAGCCCGTCACGCGCGCCCTGCTCCGTTCAGCCGACCGGATTCGGGCGCTCTATCGCGCGATCGAAGAGACGAGAAGAGCAGTAGATCTCTCGCGCCGCGACCCGTACGACTTCGCTCACCTGGCGCGCTTCCTGCGCACCAGCCCGTCCGGAGAGATCGCGCTCCTGCCGGTCGGCCTCGACGGCGAGACGTTTCCGAAGGGCGAGTCGGAGCTCGCAGGCATCGTCGCGCGAGGGGCCCGGCATCCGGTTCCTCCCGAAGAGGCGCTGGCGCGGCTCGTTCGCGGCGACGTCGGCGCCGGATCGGATGGCGCGCGCGCCGCGCGCCGTTTCCTCGTCGTGTCGAGCTTGATCGACGGGAGACCCGCGCTCGAGGACCCCGGAGTCGTCACGCTTCTCCTGCGCGGCGCGGACCGCTTCGGGTCGGCTTACGCGCTCCTGGAAGACGCGCCGTTCCAGGAGCCCGCGATCGCGCGGCGATATCTCTTCACCCTCGACCGACTCGATCGGCGAAAGCCCTCACGCGAGTCGGAGGTCGCGGCAGCCCTCTTCCAGGCGGGCTCCGAGCTCGCCGCCGCCTCCTATCGCGCGGGCACGCTGCCCGATCGGGAGGCGCGAGACGTGTTTTCCGCGCTGCTCGACCTCCCCCTGTTCTCCCGGCCCGATGTCGTTGCCGCAAAGGGAGAGAGGGGTCTCTTCGTCTGGCTCTCGTCGAAGCTCCTTCCCGCGCTGGACGCGGGGGAGCGCGCGCCGGCGGCCCGGACGCCGCCGGCCGACGCCGCTGCCGGCAGGTCGGAGGAGGAAGATCCGCCGGAGGCGGAGAAGGAAGCCGGCGCCGCGCCGGGTGAGCCCGCGGAGGCCGTCGACGAGAGCTCGATGGACGAGCGCCTGACCCGCGGCCTCGTGGGGTCTCCGTCCGCTGCGGTCTTCGAGTGGTCCGGCGGACACTACCGATTCGATCCCGCCTCGGACGAGATCCTGCGCCGGCGCAAGTTTCGCGAGAAACAGCGGCTCGCGACCCTCGAGGACCTCCAGGCAATCCACGGCGCGCGCGACGCTCTCGTTGCCGCGGCGGCTCGAGGCGACTTCGCCTCGGTGCGAACGGCCACGGCCGCGCTCCTCGATCGGGTCGCGCTGTCCGCGGAGTCGGGGGGCGTCGGCGCCCGCGACGACGCTCGCGTCCTCGAAGAGTACGAGGAGGCGCGCGGCGCGCTGGAGCGAGTCGGGAAGCTCTCCCGCGCCACACGATCCGGTGAGCTCGAGAAGGATCTTGCCCCGGTGGATGCCGTCGTCGCCGAGCGCCTCCTCGAAGCGCTCCTCGGGCACGTCTACGCGGCGGCCGCCGGCGATCCCGACGACCTGTACTACGAGGATCCCGACTTCGTTCGCAGGCATTCCTTCCGGACGGTCGAGAAGGGAGGGCGGACCGTCGAGTCGGCCTTCTCGCCGACGGCGCTGACTTCCGAGGCCACGGGTGGCGGCTCGCGCGTTGCCGGTTCCCTGTTCGGGCTGGCCGACGTCCTCGGCCTCCTGCACGCGGACCAGATCACCTACAAGCCGGGCGCCTCGATCGCCAACGAGAGCATCCGATCGGGGCTCGTCGGCTCGGCGTGGCGGATGACCGCGGCCCGGCTCGACGACGACGCCCTGCGGTTCGTCGCCGCCTCCTGCCGCGCCACCGAGGAGCTCGCGGTGGCGCTCGCGGCGAAGGAGCACGCCGAGCGCTTCCGCGCCTGGCGGGATCTCGCGAGGGACCTCGTACCCCGCGCTCGACTGGCCTCACTCGCGGAGCTCGGCGGCGCCGACATCTCTCCGGCTGCCCTGTCGCGATCCCTCTCGCCTTCGGATCTCTACCGGATCGGCCGGCGCCTCGCCCGCGACGGCGTTTCCGACGCCCTGCCTCTCCCCGAGCACGCGGTCGCCGCGAAGGAAGCACTTGCGCGGCTCGAGGCGCGCTTCGGTGCCGCCGGCGCGCGCGACCGGCTCGCCGAGTTCGGACCGAGGGCGGTCGCTTGGGCCGGCCGGATGCGCCTGACGGATCTCGACCTGCCCGCGTACGAAACTCTGGCTGCGTACCGGACGCCCCAGCTCTTCGGCGACCGCCTCTACGACTGGAAGATCTCCGTCGCTCGCGCCGTTGCCGACGCTGGACTGCCGGCCGCGATCCTTCCGCTCGTCCTTCCGCGCGCGATGGATGAAATGATGAGCGACCTCAAGATGGCTTTCCCGTACGACTGGAGCGCGATCGTGCGCCGCTCGAGCGGATTCGGCGCAGCCGACCTCGGTTACCTGCTCGACTGGGGACTGCAGGCGGGGCGCCTTCTGCGGGACCATGGCCGGGACTCAGAGGCCGGGAGCCGGTGAGAATCCGCCGACGGGTCCTCGCGGCGCCGGTCGTCGCGTCGCTTCTCGCGGTCGGGCTCTCCGCCGGCCTGCAGACGGCCGCCGACTCGGACTCGATCGAATCGCGGCCCGCGGTGCGGGTCGTCTCCCCGTTCTCGACGGACTCCCCGGTGGGCGAAACCCGCATCGAGGCCGCGGTGAGCGGCTATCACGCGGGGGACGAGCTCACGGTCTTTGCCGACGGGCGCAAGGTCGGCCGCATCTCCGGGCCCCCGTGGGGGATCACGTGGAACGCGGGGACGACGGCCCGGTCGCACGACGTGACGGTCGCGCTCGTGCGCGGGGGCCGCGAGATCGCGAGCGCGCACGTCCGGACGCGCAGCCTCGGTTTCACCTCGACGGCGAAGGCCGACGTCGTGAGCATCGCGCCGATCGTGACCGACAGGAACGGGCGCTACGTGCCGGGCCTGACCGCGAAAAGCTTCACCGTCCTCGACGACGGTGTGCCGCGCCGCATCGAGACTTTCGATGCGACGGACTCGCCGCTCTCCGCGGTCCTCGTGCTCGATGTCTCCGGCTCGATGTTGTTCAAGATCGAGGAGGCCCGCCGCTCCGCGCACGCCTTCGTCGATGCCCTGAAACCCGAGGACGAGGTCGGGCTATTGACCTTCAGCTCGACGACCGTCGGCTGGGTCCCCTTCACGAGGCAGCGCGAGCCGCTCCACTCCGCGATCGACGCGACACGCACGGAGGGGGAGACGGCTCTCTACGACGCGACCGGGCAGGCCTTGAAGCGCCTGAAGCCCTCGAAGCGTCGCAAGGCCGTCATCCTGTTCACCGACGGCGAGGACAATCGCAGCCGCCTGTCGGTCGACCAGGTGATCGGAATGGCGCGCGCCTCGGAGGTGTCCATCTACTCCGTGGCGCAGGGTCTCGACGAGCGGACGACGCTCCGCGCGTTTCTCGACCAGCTCGCCGATCAGACGGGCGGCCGCTCCTATTTCATCGGCTCGATCGAGAAGCTCCCCGCGACGTTCAGCCAGATCCTGAGAGAGCTGAAAAGTCAGTACTTCCTGACGTACACCCCGCGCCCCGGCCTGCGGCCGCGAACGTGGCATCGGATCGAGGTGAAGGTCAACCGTCCGGACCTGGTCGTCCGCGCGCGCAAGGAGTACTTCTTCCAATAGGGGTCGCGGGGACAGGCCCTGCGGGCCTGCACCCGCAGCAGTTCAGGAAAGCGGCGGACGCGCTCTGGCGCCCGCCGCTCGATATCAGAAGCTCACGCGGTAAGAGAGCGAGACATCGCGGCCCGGCATCGGAGCAACGTCCTTCAGGAACGAGACGTGGTTTCGCGCCTCTTCGTCCGTGAGGTTGGTTCCTCGCAGGATGACGTCGTTGACGACGCCGCCGAAGAAGAAGCGATATCCGACGGCCGCCTCGAGCAGCGTGAATCCGTCCGTCTCGGTCTCGAATTCCGAGATCCGATCCTGCTTCCTCGCGTGCCGGACGCCGACGAGCCCCCAGAACGCCTCACCCTGGTACCGAATCGCTCCGCCGAACCGGAAGGGGGGAATCCGGGGAAGCGGCTCGTCGGTGTCGCGGAGCTTCGCCCGAACGTAGTCGGCCGTCAGCTCGAGCGAGAGATGGTGCGGATGAGCGTGGAGCAGCTCGATGTCGGTGTGGAGCTCTCCGCCCACGAACTCCGCGTCACGTTGGGTGAAACGGATGACCTGAAGCTCGTCTTCCACTTCGTCGGTGAGTTGCTCGAAGATGAACCCGTCGAACCGGTTCGCGAAAACTGTGATCGAGCCCGTGACCCGTCCCGCCGTTTGCCGAAGCGAGAGGTCGCTCCCCCAGCTCTTCTCCTTGTTCAGGGTCGGATCGCCGATCTCGAACGCGTTGGTCGCGATGTGCGGCCCGTTCGCGAAGAGCTCCTCGGCGTTGGGCAGCTTGACCGACCGCGAGACCGAAAGAGCCAGCGCCGTGTTCGGCGCCACCGTCCAGACGAACCCGAGCGAGCCCGAGAGCGAGTTGAAGGAGCGGTCGTCAATGGGCCCCTCCGTCGGGAAATTCGTGAAGTCCGCCGAGACGTCCTGGTTTTCGTAGCGGCCGCCGACCTGCATCCGGAAGGCGTTGGTCAGTGCAAACTCCTCGACTGCAAAGACCGCCCAATTGTCCGTCGTCGTCTTCGGGAGGAAGGCTTCCTCTCCGATGGCTTCGAAGTCCTTGCTTCCGATCTGGAATCCGAACGCGCCTTCCAGAATGCCGACCGCCCGCTGGGGCGCTTCCAGCCGTGCCTCCCAGCTGTCGTTAGTGAAGACGGTGCCGGTCTCTTCCCCCTCGAACTCCGTGTGCTCGTAGTCGGTGCTGCCGAACCGCGCCTTCAAGCCGCGGAGAAAGGCAAACGGCTGCGTGATCTCACCGCGTACGTCGAAGCGTCGCTGCTTCATCTCGATGTGAACTTCCTCCTCGGCGGCACTTCCGTAGTCCGTGTTGAAACCGGAATACGAGGCTCCCAGAAACCCGGCGTTTCCGACGAAAGAGAGCCCTCCGGTCAGCGAGTCCGAGTCGATGAACGTGTTCTTGACGACGCCCTTCTCGTCGCCCGGCTCCGGCTCGACGCGCGCGAAACCGGGGATCTCGTAGTCGTCGGTCTTCCGTTTCGATCCGCCGACGTGCCACGCGACCGGGCCGAGCCCGCCGGTGACCGAGGCGGCGCCGCCGCGTTCGTCGGCATTCGTCGCCCCCCGGAGCTCGACCATCCCGGTCACCGGAGCGGCCGGAAGATGGTCCGGGATCCGGTCATCGATCACGTTGACGACGCCACCGATCGCGCTCGATCCGTAGAGGAGTGTGGCCGGCCCGCGGATCACTTCGATGCGATCAGCGCCCAGCACCTCCGTCGAGACGGCGTGGTCCGGGCTCGTGCTGGATGCGTCGCCCACTCCGATGCCGTTCTCGAGCATGCGGATCCGATCGCCGCCGAGTCCCCGGATGACCGGACGGCTCGCCCCCGGCCCGAAGGTCGTCGCAGTGATACCGGGTTGACTCGAGAGCGTGTCCCCGATGGTCATCGACGTCTGCTCCTGCAGCTCCTGGTCCGAGAGGACCTCGACCGGTTGCACGACTTCCTCGGGCCGCCGTGCCTCGGCGCTGGCGCTGACGACGACCTGCTCGCGGTGGACGGCGCGCTCCAGAGTGAGCGTCACGTCCGGCTGCGCGCCCGCGGGCACGACGACCCGCGCCACCGAGTCTCCGAAGCGTGGGCTCGTCGCCTGGAGCAGGTAGCTGCCGACCGGTATGGCGTCAAACCGAAATCGGCCATCGGCGTCGACGGCGGATTGCCGGCGGAGCTCGAGCAATTCGACGCGGGCGTCGGGAGCCGGATTGCCTTCGGCGGTGACGACGCGGCCGGCGATCGATCCCGTCTGGCCGAGAGTCGCCGCCGCGAAGACCACAAGACCTCCCGCGAGCAGGCCGATGAGGCGTCGCGCACGGGCCAAGTTCCTGATCATGATTACTCCCATATCTCCTTAGGCCGGCTGCGCCGGCTGGGTGAATGTGCCGGGTCCGCCTCGGGCGCACCCGCTGGAAGGAGGACCTTCTAAGAAAGGTCGGGGGGAGCGCGGGAGCGTCGAGTGAAGCGTGCGACCGAGATCGCGGAACGCGGGGGAAGTTTGTTCAGCCTCCAGCTCGCGAAACAGGGAGGCGATGCGGCTGCCGACCGGAAAAGGCCGGAGAGCCGGGACCAGTGACAGGCCCAGCAGGGGTCGATCGGGAGGATCTTCAAGATCGCGTGAAGGTGGCAGGCCGTCGAGAACGGATCGTGCGTCGTGACGACCTCTTCCGAGCGGATTTCGGAATCTGGAGCGAGAAGCGCGTGATGGTGAGAGGAGGCGCCGGCCGCGACGATCGCCGCGAGGGCAAGACAGCCGCTCAGGCGGCGGATCACTGATCTCTCACGCTGTCGCCGTCGCGGGTCTTCGGAACAACCGGCGAATCGCGGCGACAATCACGAGCGCGACCCCGAAGGTACCGACGATGGTCGCCCCCGTGGGCAGGTCCAGCACGTACGAGAGCGCAACTCCCGCAGCCGATACGAGAGCCCCCATGGTCCAGCCGATCGCGAGCCGCGTGCCCAGCCGCTCGGAGAAGAGCATCGCAGCGACGGCCGGGACGATGAGGAAGCAGAAAACCAGAAGTACGCCGGCGATCGCGACCGAGGACGTCACGACGAATCCGAATGACATGTAGAAGAGGAAGTCCCAGAACCGGACGTTCACGCCCTGCCGCATGGCCTCCTCTTCGTTCATCGAGATCAGGAGGAAACGCCGGCGGAAGACGTAGTGGAAGAGCCCCACGAGGGCGTAGAGAACCGCGGTCTTCGCGAGCTCGGGCCAGGACACGGAAAGGATGTTTCCGACGAGCATCTCCTTCAGGTGCTCGGTCTCCTGCGTCGCCTTGGACATCACGAGGATCGCCATGGCGGCCGAGACGGCGTAGACGATGCCGATGATCGCCTCCTGCGGAATCCGCGTGCTCCGGTGGAACCGGGACAAGGCAAAGATCGCGGCGCCGAGGAACGTGAACCCGAGAGAGAAGAGATAGGCGGTCGAGGAGTGGAGGTCGTACCCCGCTAGGTAGGCGGCCGTCGTGCCGAGCGCCGCGATCTGAGCGAGCGAGAGGTCGACGAAGATGACTCCGCGCTCGACCACGTGAACGCCGAGGTAGGCGTGGATGCCCGTCAGGATGAGGCTCGCCACGAAGGCGGGGAGCAGAATCTGGAAGATGCTCATTCCGTTACTTCAGCGCGTTGACCAGAGTGTCGACGTCGGTGTCGAAGAGAGTGAAGTAGTCCGTGATCTTTGGCGAACCGCCGACCGACGGATAGAACTTCAAGACTTTCGCGCCGGTCTTCGAGGCGATGAAGTTCGGCGTTTTCGTGTCGAAATACGGCTCGACCAGGATCAGGGGGATCTTCTCCGCCTTGATCAGGTTGATGACCTCGAGCGTGTGCGAGGGCGTCGGCGGAATCCCCGGCTTCGGCTCGATGTACCCGCGGACCGCGATCTTGAAGTGTTTGGCGAAGTTCGGCCACGAATTGTGGAAGGTGACGGCCTTCACGCCGGCGTACGGTGCGAGCTTCGCCGCCCACTCCTTTTCCTTCTGAGCGAGCTTCGCCTCGAATGCTGCCAGGTTCTGCTCGTATGCCGAGCTCCCCGCCGGATCGAGCTCGGAGAGCTTCGCCGCGATCGAGCGCGCGATCACTCGGCCGTTTTCGGGATCCGTCCAGTAGTGCGGGTTGCCGAACGGATGGACGTCTCCCATGGCGCGGGTGACGACGCCGGTCGGCCGCTGAAGAATCTCGCAACCGGCGGACGCATCCAGGTAGCCGCGGTTTCCGGGATGAACCTTCTCGTTGCGGCTCTGGTCGATCAACGGAGGCAGGTATCCAATCTCGAGCTCGAGCCCCGCGGCGATCAGGAGATCCGCGCGGTTCAGTTTCAGGACGAACGACGGCTTGGGGTCGACGAAGTGGGGATCCTGGTATCCCTTCGCGATCGCGAACGTCTCGACCCGATTTCCGCCGATTGAATCGGCGATCGAAGCGAAGTCCTGGAGGCTCGTCACGACCTTGAGCTTCGCCGCCGAGGCGGGAGTGGTCGCGAGCAGAGGGAGAAGCGTAACAAGGAGAAATCTTTTCATCGCGTCCTCAGAACGGATGCGCGCCGTGCGCGCCGATCGAGAATTGGAGTTGAACGAGGCCCTCATTCGCCTCGATGCCTCCGGCATAGCGCCGCCGTCGCAGCTCCCCTCGGATCTGAGAGAATTCGCTTGGCCAGAAGGTCAGCGTGACAGCTTCCCCGCGGTCACGAGCGGTGTCGTCGTCGGCGTGGTCGGAGAATTCGTACCGTGCTCCCGCCCACCAGCGCTGCGAGAAACGGAAATCGCCGGCGACGAAGAAGCCGCGCGCCGATTGCCTGCCGTCCTCCTGCTCACGGCGGCTGCGAAACAGCTCGCTGCGCAGAATGAAGGTCCGATAGCGCGTCCCGGCGAGCGGTCGCCACCGATAGACGAGGTGAATGTTCTCGAGGGTCGTCTCCGAGTCTTCGGTCAGTCCGTTGTGGCCGCGCCCCCAGGTCGCGCCGAGCTCGAGATTGTGATCGTCTCCGAAGTCCCGATAGGCCCGGTAATGTCCCAGGTATGCGACGTCGCTCTTCGAGGGCGCTTCGAAGAGGCCTTCGGACTCCCCGCGGAACATCTGGAGGACCAGCTCGGAGAATGTATCTCCGGGGAGGGCGAACAGCCGCGCGACCGAGACGCCGGCATCGTTCCACCCCTCCTCGCCTCCGAGCAGATTGACGACCGGCATCGTCTGATCCACCCAGGGCAGCGTATGAAAGTGCATGAGGTTGACCTTCCCGATCTGTGCCTTGAACTTGCCAACTTTCACGAGGAAATCCGCTGGCAGGTGGGTGAAGGTGATGAAGCCTTCCTCGAGCTCGACACCCTCGTTCGAGATCGCGACGAAGAAGTCGGCTCGCGCGTAGGGGTCCACGACGGCCTGGAAGGAGATCTCCGATTCTCGGACGGCGAGCGACGGCTCGTCCTCGACGTCATTCCTGCCCGCGATGCCGACGAAGTTTCCGATCACGGCGATCGCGGGATTGAAGTAGGTCGGGTTCGCTGAAGCAGCGGCGGCTGTCACCGGAGCCGGCGTTGGCTCCGGTTGCGGCGGCGGATTCTCCGGCGTCTCGGGGACCGCCGGCGTGGTCTCGGGAGTCGGCGCGGGAGTCGGAGTCGGCGGGGGCTCCTGGGCGGCGAGCGACGCCGGCGCGAGGCCGAGGGCGAGCATCAGCAGAAGCGTTCCGGAGCGATTCACGAAAACCTCCCGAGCGTGTGAGGAACCTCCCGCGGGCGACTCGCCGGCGGGAAAGGGAACCCGCTAAGAGAGGTCGGGTGGAGCGCGTCCGTCCGGACGCGATGGCTCGAAAGCCGCGAGGACCGATGGACGCGAGACAGGCAACCGCGGCCTCGAGCGAAACGGGACCGGAACGCCAGCGAGATTCGAGACGATGACGAGGGGTCGGTGCGCGCGACACGCCAGGCAATCGTGAGTGCCCGAGTCGACAGCGCGAGAACCGGGAGGCTCGAGGTGCTGTGACTCCGCCGGCGCACTGCGTTCGCCGGGCTCCGGGTGCAGACCAAACGCGGACGCTGCCGTCAGGCAGGCCGCGAACAGCGTCGCGATCCGGACGGCTCGGGAGCGACGGGCTTTCTCCATGCGTCCGAACATCTTAGTCGGAAACGACTTCCGCCGAGGACGCATTCCGGCCGCTTAGAATGACGCGGTGTCGGATCGTGCTCTCGCCGTCCCGGTACCCGCCTCCGCCGCGGCGGACGCCCTCAAGCGCCGCATGTACTGGCTGCTGGGGCTCACGTTCGTTCACGTCGTGGGGGAGGGCGGGATCGGCCTCTACGAGGCATTGCG
>DASYUL010000154.1:0-3812 GCA_036001245.1 Thermoanaerobaculia bacterium | reverse complement strand
CGGAGCATTCCGAAGGCCGCGCCGAAAAGTCTCTTTCCCGACGGCTTTCTCTGGGGCGCGTCGACGTCGGCGTATCAGGTCGAAGGCTCGCCGCTCGCCGACGGCGCCGGACCGAGCAACTGGCACCGCTTCGCGCATAGTCCCGGCTCGGTCGAGAACGGCGACACGGGGGACGTCGCCTGCGATCACTACCGGCGCTTCCGGCAGGACGTCGCGTTGATGGCGGAACTCGGTTTGAACGCCTACCGCTTCAGCATTTCGTGGAGCCGCGTCCTTCCCTCCGGAGTCGGTCAGGCGAATTCCCGCGGCCTCGCGTTCTACGACCGGCTGGTCGACGCGCTTCTCGCCCGGGGAATCGAGCCGTTCGTGACCCTCTTCCACTGGGACCTGCCGGCGGCGCTCGAAGACCGCGGCGGCTGGACGAATCCCGACGTCGCCGGCTGGTTCGCGGAGTACGCCGCGGTCGTCTTCCGGGCGCTGGACGACCGCGTTCGGTTCTGGGCAACCATCAACGAGCCGTGGGTCGTGACGGACGGCGGGTATCTCCACGGCACGCTCGCGCCCGGTCACCGGAGTCCTTTCGAGGCCGCGATCGCGTCGCACAATCTTCTCCGGGCCCACGGCGCCGCAGTCGCCGACTACCGGACGCGCGGACGGCACGCGATCGGGCTCGTCGTCAACCTCGAGCCGAAGCACGCCGCGTCGTCCTCGGCGAAGGATCGCAGCGCGACCGCGCGCGCGGACGCCTACATGAACCGTCAGTACCTCGATCCGGTTTTCCGAGGCGGCTATCCGAAGGAGCTGCCGGCGATGTTCGGCGAGGCGTGGCCGCGGCCGGGGCCGGATCTCTCGGACGCGCAGCAACCGCTCGATTTCCTCGGCATCAACTACTACACGCGCGGGGTCATGCGCGACGCGCCGGAAGTGCCGATCCTGCGCGCCGCCCGGGTGCCGCAGCACAGGCGGGTTCACACCGAGACGCGCTGGGAGGTCTACCCCGAAGGGCTGACCGAGGCGCTCTCCTGGGTCCGGAGGCGCTACGGCGACATCCCTCTCTACGTCACCGAGAACGGCGCCGCCTTCGCCGACGCGCCGGCCCCGAAAGACCTCGTTCCCGACGTCGCCCGAGTGCGATACCTGCGCGAGCACGTGCGCGCCGCTCGCCGCGCGATCGAGGCGGGAGTCGACCTGCGCGGATTCTTCGTCTGGTCTCTGCTCGACAACTTCGAGTGGAGCCACGGCTACTCCAAGCGGTTCGGTATCGTCCACGTCGACTACTCGACGCAGAAGCGCACGCCGAAGAGGAGCGCGCGGTTCTACGCCGACGTGATTCGAGGGAACGGGGCAGTGCTCTACGCGCTCAACGCGCGAACAGGATCTCGGCCGGGACCTTCCGCACGACGAGCTCCGTCCCGGAAAACGGGACGGCCTTCCCGCCGACGGTGACCCGTCGCGGCCGCACGGCGAGCGGGGGCCGCACCGCGAGGCCGCCCGGCGGAATCTGAAGCTCGCCCGCGACCGAGACGCGGAGATCTCCTTTCTCCTCGCGCATCGCGAGGTCGAGCCTCCCCCACCGCGTCCGCAGCCCGCGCAGGGAGACTCCGCTGGCCGCTCGAAGCCACTCGGCCGGTACGCCGGCGCCGAGCACCAGCGCGCCGTCCTCGGGCCGTTCGTACGCGAAGAGGTCCAGGAGCGACCGGATGTAGTCGGATCCGACCCAGCCGTGCGGCATGTCGCCGATGAACTTCGGCGCGCGCGGGTCGCGCCAGACGACCTCGGCCCACTGGTTCCACGCGGCCGGACGGCGGTCGGCGAAGAGGGACTCCAGGAGCTGTTTCGCCCGCTCTCTCCAGCCGAGCCGCACGAAGGCGCCGACCGTCCGCCACTCGTAGGGCGTATATCCCTCCTGCCCGTCCGTGCCCGCGCGGCGCGCGGCGAAGCTCCCCCAGTACTTCTCGAACGTGCGCGCCAGCTCGCGTTGCGGGAGGCGCGACCGCTCTTCGCCCGGGGAGAGCGCGATCGTCGTCGACGTGGCGTCGAGGTCGGCGAGGTCCGCCGAGCCCGGAACGAAATCGATGCCGCGCGCCGCGATCACGCGCCGAACCGACGCGTGGACGTCGCTCCGGAGCTCGTCGCGCGAGGCGGCGAAGCGCCGCGCGTCATCCTTTTTCCCCAGGGCCTCTGCCAGCTCCGCCGCGTCGGAGAGTCCCTTGACCGCCCAGAAGTCGTCCCAGTACGAGTGGACCGGATGCGCCGAATAGCCTTCGTGGCTGATCGACTCGGGAAGCAGTCCGAAAAACACCTGCTTCTCGGCAGAAGCGTAGTCGGGGGTCCGACGCTGCCGCCGCAGAGCATCGATGTAGGCGGCGGCCTTCGAGAGATGGGGCCAGACTCGTTCGATGGTCGCCCGGTCGCGAGTGAACCGCCAGTACTCGCCGGCGAGGAAGAGGAGCTCGCCGTGGCTGTCGTTCTCGGGGACCGGGTCCGCGCCGCGCCGGTCGACGCAGCACGGGACCTTGCCGTCGTCGAACTGAAACGGGGCAAACCACGTGAGGAAATCACGAGCGGCGGACTCGTGTCCGAGCCGCAGGAGCGCCGCCGACATCAGCGCGCCGTCGCGGATCCAGGAGCGCGAGTAGGAGCGCGACCCGGGCTGGATCGCGGGGCCGTCGCGGTTGACGAGAATCCAGGCGACGTTCGAGCGGAGGGTCCGGGCGAAGGCGGCCGCCTCGCCGGGAAGATCGAGCGTCACGCGATCGACCTTCGCCGCCCAGGCCCGCTCGGCGTCAGAGAGGCGGGAAGCGAAACCGGGCACGACATCGGAAGTCCCGGAGGCTCCCGCCATCGGCACGGCGATGACGACGTCGCGCGTTGCACTCGGAGGGAGCTCGAGGTCCCACTCGAGAGCCGCGGAGGCGAAGCCATCGGCGTCGTTGGCGGTCTGAGAGGGAGGAAGCTCACCCTTCGCGAGCCACGTCGAGATCTCTCCGGCGTCGAAGCTCGTCGCGCCGAATTTCGACGGATCGGCGAGGACCGTTCGGTCGTCGAATCGGAAGGACTGGCCGCCATCAGCCGCGACGCTGCGGATGGGCGCGAAACCACCCGGGACGTTCAAGAACTGCCAGGGCGGGTTGACCTGGAGCGGGCGCGCCGCGAGAAAGAGTTTCGCGGAAACCGTGGTCTGTCCCCGGTTTCGGACTCGGTATCTCGCGCGCAGCGTCGAGCCGGTCGGCGGCCCGTCCGCGAACGCCGTCACTTCGAGCTCGAGGCCTGCCGCGTGGCGCCGCGTGACGGAAGGAATGGGCAGGTCGTCGCGCGCAAGCCCGTGCGAGGTCTGCGCCTCCGCCCATCCGAGGAGCTTTCCGCCGCTCCAGAGGAACGGCTCGAGCGAAAAGCGTCCGCGCCCGACCTCGAGCGTCCCGTCTTCGGAGAGGAGCCCTTCGTCGGGTGCCGCGTCCACGCCGACGAGCGCCCAGTAGAGCTGCTCTCCCGCGAACGACCGGGGCCACGAGCCCGGCGGGGAGTCGCGGGCGACGCCCTGAAGGAATGCCGTCGGCGTCTCCGCGAACTCGGGAGGACGGACGTCGATCTCTCTGAGCGCGTACCCGAGACCCCGCGCGCTCTCCGTGAGCACGAGACGGACGACACGCGAGTCCGAATCCGGAAGGTAGAGATGGACGCGCCCCCCTCGCCCGCCGGAAATCTCCTTCCGGACGGGCCACGCCACTCCGTCGTCGGAGATTTGCACCGCGTACCTCCGCGGGAAATCGTCGGGGTCCCAGTCGAGCACGAGGCCGCCGAACTCCCGGCGC
>DASYUL010000153.1:0-36284 GCA_036001245.1 Thermoanaerobaculia bacterium | reverse complement strand
GCAGAGGGGTTATCCCCAAGCGAACTCCCAACATTCGGAGAAAAATGATGCCGCAGCATTTTCGGGTATCCCGTGCGCTCGTCCGCTCTCTCGCACCCGGGTTTCTCCTGGCGGTCGCTCTTCTCGCATCTCCCGATTCAGTCTTCGGCCAGCACGTGACGGGCTTCATCCTGGACAAGACTTGCCCGGGAGCCCCCGTCGCCCCCGGCAGCACTTTCAACTGCACCTTCTCGCTCACGAATCAGGACACGCAGCATGGCGTCATCAACCTGGTGTTGACGAACCAGGCTCCTTTCCCGGGCGGTCCGATCGTTCCGCTCCAGTGCCTGCAGGCTGGAAGCCCCGTGACCACTCTCGGAGTCAACGGGACCCCCACCGATACGTGCACCGGATCGGCCCAGGAGACCGCTCCGGGTTGCGGTGCGACGAACACCTTCTTCGCCGACCAGATCCAGGCGAGCGGAGAGGACGCGGGCGTTCCGGGACTGCTCATCTCCGCCTCGGCGACCAACGCCGTCGTCGTCCTGGCCTGCACGCCGACGCCGACGCCGACGCCGACGAACACCCCGACGAACACGCCGACCGGTGTTGCGACGAACACGCCGACCAACACTCCGACGAACACGCCGACCAACACGCCGGTCCAGGTGGCGCCGCCCACGGTTCCGACGCTCTCGTTCCCGATGATGGCTCTCCTCGGGTTGCTGCTGGCGGGGACCGGACTGTTCCTCGCGCGCCGTCAGTAACCGGACTTTCCGCGAAGTTCGACGATCCGGGACCCGCAGGGGTCCCGGATCTTTTTTTGCCCGCTGCGAGGCGCGTCCGGGAGAGCGTGTCCGTGACGATCGTCACCCCCCGACCGTCCGAATCGCGCTATCCTGAATACAAACAAGAAATCGACACTCGATGGACACTCCGCTGCGGGTTCTGCTCGTCGCGGCCTCGCGCAGCGAGGCCGAGCCCTTTCTCGATGAGCTACGGTGCGCCGGTTACGACGTCACCTGGGAAATCGTCCGCGATCGCTCCGAAATGGAGGGGGCGGTTTCGGCGAGGAGCTGGGACGTGGTGCTCTCTCAGCCCGAGCTCCCCGGGTTCGGCCCGCTCTCCGCGCTCGAGGTCATGTCATCGGCCGGGCTCGACGCGCCTTTCCTCGTGGTCTCCGACGCGACCGGCGACGACGAGGAGACCCCCGTCCTCCGGGCGGCGCTTCCCCGTCTGGGCGTGGAGGTGGAGCGGACGCTGTCGGTCGCCCGGTTGCGCCGCGAACGGCGGATGTCGCGGAAGGCCGTCCGGGAAAGCGAATCGCGGTTCCGGGCGCTCGCCGAGATCGTGCCCGACGTCATTCTGACCACCGATCCCGACGGCCTCGTGCTCTTCGCCAACCGCTCCGCCGAACGCGTCTTCGGCCACGACGTCGCAGCCGTCATCGGACGGCCGATCGAACGCCTCTTGCCAGGTCTTCTTCCCCTCCCGACCGGGCCGCGGCCGAATCTCCGGGAACGCGTCCGGGTCGAGCGGGACGGCCTCCACGCGAGCGGCCGGAAGATCCCGATCGAGCTCTTCGTCGCCAGCTTTTCTCGAGACGGCAGACGCCTGCTCACCGTCGTGGCGCGCGACCTCACGGATCGCAAGCGGGCCGAAGCCGCGGTCAAGTCCTCCGAAGCCCTCAAGAGCGCCGTCATCGAGGCGGCGCTGGATGCGATCGTCACCGTTGACGCGCAGGGGCGGATCCTCGAGTTCAATCCCGCGGCCGAGCGGATGTTCGGCTTTCCGCGTGACGGCGCCGTCGGACAGCCGATAGCGGAGTTGATCGTGCCGCCATCGGCACCCGAGGGGCATCGCCAGGGAATGGCGCGATATCTCACCACCGGAGAGACGGCGATCATCGGAAAGACGCTCGAGATGACGGCCATGCGATCGGATGGTTCGGAGTTCCCGATCGAGCTGACCGTGACCCGTCTGCCGTCGGACGGCGACCCCATCTTCACCGCCTTCATGCACGACGTCTCCGAGCGGACGCGCGCCGAAACGGCGCTTCGCGAATCGGAAGAGAGATTCAGGGTCGCGGCCCAGATCTCGACCGACCTGGTGTACGAGTGGGACCTGGAGACCGGGAAAGTCGTCCATTTCGTATCCGGGATGCCGGGCGCGCAAAGCCTGCCGTCCACGCGAGAAGAGTGGGAGAATCTCCTTCACCCCGACGACCGCGAGCGCGTCGTCGCATCGGTTCGCCGGACCCTCGAGACCGGCCAGCTCTCCTTCGAGGAGTACCGGGTCGTTCTGCCCGACGGTTCGGTCCGCGTCCGAATCGGGTACGGAAAGTTGATCCGCGATGCACAGGGCAGACCCTCGAAGTGGATCGGCGTCAACAAGGACGTCACCGAGCGCCGCCGGACCGAGGTCGCCCTGAAAGAGAGCGAGCAGAAACTCCGAACTCTCGTCGGCAACGTTCCCATCGTGCTGTTCGCGATCGACCGGGATGGGACGTTCACACACTCCGAAGGAAAGGGGCTCGAGGCCCTGGGAATCACGCCGCGGGAGGTCGTCGGCCGGTCCGTTGAGGACGTTTATCGCGACCATCCGGACATCCTCGATCACATTCGCCGCGCGCTCGCCGGGGAGGTTCACACGGCGACGGTTCGCATCGGGGACGCCGCTTTCGAGACGCGTTACGCGCCGTACCGGGACGACGAGAGCCTCGTCGGCGGGGTCATCGGCGTCGCCATGGACGTCTCCGAGCGATGGCGGGCGGAGCAGGCGCTCAGAGCGTCCGAGTCCCGATATCGGACGCTCTACGAGCGGAATCTCGCGGGGGTCTTCCGGGCGACCGCGGATGGATGGCTCCTGGACTGCAACGAGTCGTTCGCCCGGATCTTCGGATATGCGTCGCCGGCACACGCGTTGCGGCAGCCCGCTCTCGACTTCTACCTCCGCCCCGGCGATCGGAACACGTTTCTGACCCGGTTGAGAGAAACCGGCAGCCTGAACAACTTCGAGCTGGCGGCTCGCCGTCGCGACGGAACGCACATCTGGGTGTTGGAAAACGCGACGCTCGTCGAAGGCCCGGACGGCGTCGGGCCGCTGATCGAGGGCACCGTCATCGACATCACGGAGCGCAAACGCGCCGAAGAACAGGTCAGGCATCTCGCCTTCCACGACGCGTTGACCGGCCTTCCCAATCGGCTCCTCTTCAACGACCGGCTGACGATGGCGCTCGCCCAGGCCCACCGCGGCCGCCAGAAGCTCGCGACGCTCTTCCTCGACCTCGACCGGTTCAAGGTCATCAACGACTCTCTCGGCCACGGCGTCGGCGACGAGCTGCTCCGGCGCGTGGCGGACCGCCTGCGGGTGTGCACCCGCGAGGAAGACACGGTCGCGCGGCTGGGGGGCGACGAATTCATCGTCCTCGTTCCGCGGCTCGCCTCGGACGAGGACGCCGAGATCGTGGCGCGGAAGATCCTCTCCGCCATCCGGCTGCCGTTCGCGATCGAGGACCGGGACTATTTCCTGACGACCTCGATGGGAGTGAGCCTGTACCCGATCGACGGCATCGATGCCGAAACTCTCGTTCAGAACGCCGACACCGCGATGTATCGCGCGAAAGACCAGGGCCGCGACAACTACCAGCTCTACGCCCCGGCGATGAATACGCGCGCGAACGAGCGCCTGTCGCTCGAGAACCGACTCCGACAGGCGCTGCAGCGACAGGAGCTCGTTCTCTACTACCAGCCGATCGTCGATCTCTCGACCGGGCGCGTCCGCGGGGCGGAAGCGCTCCTGAGATGGCGTCATCCGGAGCGGGGCCTTCTTCCGCCGGCGGAGTTCATCACGCTCGCGGAGATCTCCGGTCTCATCACTCCGATCGGGAAATGGGTACTGGAGACCGCCTGCGAGCAGATCCGCGAGTGGCAGGCGCTGGGTCACCCTCGCCTGACGGTGTCGGTCAACCTCTCCCCGCGGCAGTTTCAGCAGGCGGACCTCGTTTCGGAAGTCGCGGCGGCGCTCGCGGCGGCCGAGATCGAAGCCGGCTGTCTCGATCTCGAGATCACCGAGTCGAGCGCGATGGAGAACGCCGAGCGGACGATCAACACGCTGTGGGAGCTGCGGCGACTGGGCGTGGGAATCTCTCTGGACGATTTCGGCACCGGCTACTCGTCTCTGAATTACCTGAAGAGGTTTCCAATCGACCGCGTCAAGCTCGATCGGTCGTTCGTCCGCGATGTCGTCAAGAACTCGGAAGACGCGGCGATCGTGCGCGCGATCATCGCGATGGCTCACACTCTGAAGATGGTCGTCGTCGCGGAGGGCGTCGAAACGGAAGACCAGCTCGCGTTCCTGCGCCAGCACCAGTGCGACGAGATGCAGGGGTTTCTCTTCAGTCCCCCGGTCGCCTCGGCGGATCTCCTGAAGCTGCTCGTCCGGCGCCAGGCGATACCGGCGTTCGCCTAGGGGCTTCCGGGGCGGACCATCTCGAACGCATCGAGCCCGGATCCGTAGTAGGACGGAATCCGCCCGGTCTTCCGAAACCCGAGCCGACGGTAGAAGGCGATGGCTCCGGAGTTGCGGACGTCGACTTCGAGGACGGCGCGTTCTGCGCCGGCCGCCGCGAACGCCTCGAGCAGTCCTTCGAGAAGGCGCTTGCCGAGGCCACGCCGGCGCGCCGAAGGGTGCACGTCGAGCGTGACGACGTGGGCCACGTCCGGCGGAACGGAATAGCCGAGCGCGAAACCCTCGATGTCGCCGCCGCTCTCCGCGACGAGGCACCGGGCACCTGGCAGATCGAAGAACCGGCGCAGCTCGGCCTGGGAGTACGCGATTCCCGGCTCGAAGCAGATCCGGTCGAGCTCCCACAGACGACGAAGGTCTGCGGCGACTGCGCTGCGGATGGGCACCGGTAAAGTCTAGACTCCTCGACATGCTTTCGGGACGCGTGGAGTCGATCCACATCGCACCTCTCGCTGGAGCGCGGATGAGCGTGGTCGATTCCGCGCTCGCGGTTCCCGGCCGGGGCCTCGAGGGCGACCGGTACTTTTTCAAGAACGGCACTTATTCGGCGAAGGAGGGCGCGGATCGGGAGATCACCCTCATCGAAAGCGAGGCGCTCGAAGCGCTCCATCGCGACTACGGGATCGCGCTGGAGGCCAAGGAGACCCGCCGCAACGTGGCGACGCGCGGCGTTCCTTTGAACCACCTGGTCGGCCGGCAGTTCCGGGTCGGCGAGGTGACGCTCCTCGGCGTGCGTCTCTGCGAGCCCTGCGGCTACATGGAGGAGTTCTCCGGCAAGCCCGTGCGCGCCGGTCTCGTGCACCGGGCCGGCCTGCGGGCTCAGATCTTGACGGAGGGGCGGATCCGGGTCGGAGATGCGGTCGAAATGCTGCCGGCCTGAGTCACCTCGACCGCTCTCTCATCGCGCGATCCGCCTCCCGCTTCAGATCGCGCTCCCGGATCGCATCGCGCTTGTCGTGCATCTTCTTGCCGCGCACCAGGGCGATCTCCGCCTTCACGTGCGGCCCCTTGAAATAGAGCGACAGCGGAACGCACGCGACCCCGCGGGTCGAGACCGCGCCGGCCCACTTGTGGATTTCCCGCCGGTGAAGCAGCAGCTTCCGCTCCCGCTCGGGAAGATGATTCGACCACGACCCCGCGCTGTAGGGGGAGATGTGCGCCCCGATCAGAAACGCCTCTCCGGCGCGAAACTGAACGTACGAGTCCTTCAACTGCGCGCGTCCGCCCCGAAGCGACTTGACCTCGGTGCCCGTCAAAACGAGGCCCGCTTCCGCTCGGTCCTCGATGAAGTACTCGTGGAACGCCTTGCGGTTCGTGGCGACCGTCTTCACGCCGTCCTTCGAGGATGCTTTCTTCTTGTCCACCAACATGGCTCCGTGCCCGACAGGATAAATGCCTCTCAGCCTTCTCCTCGACGCGGCGCGTCGACAGCGCGCCGCGCCGCGACAGAGTCCCGGCTCGCGACAGTGTCGCGGGCCGGCCACGCATCTGTGTCTTCCGCGCCACGGCTTCGCCGGGCGACGAAACGGTGCGCTGATCCGTAAACATCGGTGACAGAACGAGATGCGATACATCCGCGCGGAATCCCTCCGGCTGGCATCATCGGTGCGGTAGGGGCACAGGATCATCGTGCCGCGCGCGCAAACCACACTTCGAACGAGCGTCGCCATCGAGGGCGTCGGGCTTCACTCCGGACACCCCGTCCGCGCATGCTTTCGTCCGGCCCCGGCGGGGCACGGAATCGTGTTCCACCGCCTGGATCGACCCGACACGAGGATCCCGGCGCGGGTCGAGTCCGCGACCACGTTCGACTATGCGACCACGCTGAACGTCGACGGGGTCTCGGTGGGCACGGTCGAGCACGTGCTCTCCGCCGCCTTTGGCGAGGGGCTCGACAACTGCGTGATCGAGCTCGACGGGCCCGAAGTCCCCATCCTGGACGGTTCCGCTCTCCCCTTCGTTCGCCTGTTTCACGCGGCGGGGTTCGAACGGCTCGGGGAGCCCGTGACGACGTTCTCGGCTTCGGAGCCGATCGAGGTGTCCCGGGACGGCCGCAGCGTCTCGTTCCAGCCTGACGGGCCGGGACTGACGCTCACGTACGAGATCGACTTTCCCCATCCGGTCGTGGGACGCCAGGAGCTCACGGTCGCGATTCGCCCGGAGGAGTATTCGGCACGAATCGCCCCCGCGCGCACCTTCGGATTCGCGAAGGACGTCGAGGCGCTCCGCGCGCGCGGCCTCGCGCGCGGCGGAAGTCTCCACAACGCCGTGGTTCTCGACGACACGGGCATCCTCTCGGGACCGCTCCGCTTTCGCGACGAGTTCGTGCGCCACAAGGTTCTCGACCTCGTGGGCGATCTCGCTCTCCTCGGCGGCGTGCTGGACGGTCACATCCACGCGCGAAAGGCCGGTCACGCGCTGCATATCGAGTTCGCGCGAGCCCTCGCCGCCGCTGCCGGTGGCCGGCGGAAGGCGAAGGATCTCCCGGCCGAACGCTCCCGCCGCCGCGCCTCCCAATAGTCCAAAGTCTAGAATCCTGCGGAGATGCTCCGCAGAACGGCCGGTCTCCTTCTCCTGTGCGGCGTCCTGGCCGCAGGCTCCGCCGCCGCTCAGACGGATTCCGGTCCCCGGGTCCGGGACCTTCGCGTCGAGTCACGCGGCCGTGACGTCTTCGTGTCGTTCGCGCTCGCCGGCGCGCTGAACCCGGAGCTCGCCCGTAAGATCGAGGCGGGGCTCGAGACGTCCATCCGGTACGACATCCGGCTCTACCGCCGTTATCCTTACTGGTTCGACGACGCCGTGGAGCAGCGGAGGTATCGCGTGGCCGTCACGTTCGATCCTGTGACGCGGGAGTACGCCGTCGGGGAGACCCTCGACGGCAAACCCCTCCGCCGGACGACGACCCGCGAGTTCCCGGAGGCGGCGCGGCTCCTCCTCTCGCGCGAGAACCTCCTCGCGTTCCACGTGCAGCGCGGGCGTCCAACCCGCAACCTCTACGTCCAGATGCGCGCGAGCTTCGACGCCGGATACGTCTTTACGATCATCCCGGTCGACTCGCGGACCCCGTGGAAGAAATCGAGACGCTTCAACGTCCGGGCGGCGCCGCTGTGAGCGCCGGAAACGTGCCCGGCGCCCGCGGCGAGAAGCGCGGGCCGACGCTCTACGCCGAGCTCCAGCGGCACCGAAAGGAAAACCGGCTCGTCGTATACCTCGCCCTCGCCGTCCTCGTGGTCTGGTCGGCCTCGTCGGTGCTGCGGCAGCGGGCGGAGGAGATGGAGCCGGCGACGATCACCCGAGGACTCCTTCTCTTCGTCCTCTCGTACTTGAACGTCACGCTCATCGCGGCCGTGCTCTTCGTGCTCTGCCGGACCCTCATCAAAGTGTGGCTCGAGAGGCATCGCGGGGTCCTCGGCTCCCGCTTCAAGACGAGGCTGCTCGTCACCTACTTCGGTCTGACCGCAATACCGATCGGGCTGCTCTTCTTCACCGCCACCGGGTTCCTGCAGAGCTCGATCGATCGCTGGTTCTCCTCGCCCGTCCGGGAGGTCGTCGGGCGCGCCCGGGCAGTCGAGGACATGGCCGAAAGACGAATCGCCGAGGCCGCCATGGAAGACGCGCGGACTCTTTCGCGTCTCGCCGTCGGTGGCGTCCCGCCTGACCGGCTCGCGCGCGGTCTCGACGATTTCCGCCGCGCGGAACGGCTCGATTCGGTCGAGGTCTATCGCAGCGGCGCCCGCGAGGGCGCCGTCGCGGACTTCGGCGACGTTGCCGCCCTTCCCGCCGAGACCCTCCAGACGGCAGCGAGCCGGGGCGAGGCACTCAAGGTCGAAGTGCTTCCGGACGGCTCCCACCTCTACCGGGCGGCGAAGCGCTCGGCAGATCGGGTCTTCGTAGCGGGGGTTCGGGTGCCGCCCGCCGACGCCCGATCGATGCGCGCGATCGCCTCTGCGTGGAGCGACTATCAGAAGCTCGAGGTCCAGAAGCCTTCCATCAAGGCGGCCAACGTCTCGACGTTCCTCCTGATCACGCTCGCGGTGCTCCTCGCTTCGATCTGGACGGGTCTGACGCTCGCCCGCCGGATCACGGGGCCGATCGCCGCGCTCGCGGAATCGACGCGCCGGATTCGGTCGGGCGACTTTTCGGCGCGCGTGGACGTCTCCGCCAACGACGAGCTCGGTGTCCTCGTGGACTCCTTCAACGACATGGCCGTCGGACTCGAGGACGCGCGGGACGCGACGTTGAAGTCGAACGAGGTGCTCCAGGAGATCAACCGCCGCCTCGACCTGGAGCGGCGGCTTCTTTCGACGGTTCTCGAGTCTGTGACGACCGGGGTTCTCGCTTTCGACGCGAACGGCCGGATCACCGTAGCGAACCCGGCGGCGCGGTCTCTCCTCGCGCTCGGCGAAAACGACATGACCCTCGAGTGGCTGCGCCGAAGGCCCGATCTCGAGCGGCTCGTGTCGCTCCTCGAGGACGCGGTGAAGGGATCGGCGCCGACGAGCCCACGGGAGCTCATCCTCTCCGGCGACGGCGCCGAGCGCCGCCTCGAGATCGCGCTGCGTCCCCTCTCCGCGGCGGCCGCGGGAGAGCGCGGGGGCTGGGTCGTCGCGGTGGAGGACACGACCCACGTCGCGCGCGAGCAGAAGCTCGCGGCCTGGAGCGAGGTCGCGCGGCGCGTCGCCCACGAGATCAAGAACCCGCTGACGCCGATCCGTCTCTCCGCCGAGCGCATCGCCCGCCGGCTGCGCGCGGGCGGGCCCGACCTGCCGGAAACGATCGAGCGGGGCACGAAGGTCATCGTGGACGAGGTGAGGGTCCTGAAGTCGCTCGTCGACGAGTTCTCGCGCTTCGCGCGGCTGCCGGAGATGAAACCGGAGCCGGTCGACCTCGCCGGCCTGGCGTCCTCGACGGTGAGACTCTTCGAAGGCGCGCGGGACGGCGTGCAGATCCGCGTCGACTCGCGGCTGTCGCGCGATCGGGTCCTCCTCGACCCGGAACAGATCAAACGGGTCCTGATCAACCTGATCGACAATGCGCTCGAAGCGTGCGGGCCGGCGGGCGAGATCGTCGTGCGGCTCTCCGACGGGGCGGACGGCGTGACGATCGAGGTCGCCGACACCGGCCGCGGAATCCCGGTGCGCGATCGCGAGAAGCTGTTCCTGCCCGACTTCACGACGAAGGGGCGGGGAACCGGCCTCGGCCTCGCGATCGTGTCGCGGATCGTCGCGGACCACAACGGCACGATCCGGGTCGAAGACAACCGGCCGACGGGCGCGCGGTTCATCATCGAGCTGCCGGCAGCGTGAAGAAGCGTCGGGTCCTCGTCATCGACGACGAGAAGGCGATCCGGGAGACGCTCTCGGAGATCCTGTCGGACGAGGGCTACGCCGTGACGGCGGTCGAGAGCGGCGAGGAGGGACTTCGCCGTTTCCTCGACGAAAGCTTCGACCTCGTGTTCCTCGACGTCTGGCTGCGCGACCGCGACGGACTCTCGGTGCTCGAAGCCGCGGCAGGACGCCTTGCCGACGCGCCGGTCGTGATGATCTCGGGTCACGCGAGCGTCGAGACCGCCGTCCGCGCGGTGCGGCTCGGCGCCTACGACTTCCTCGAGAAGCCGCTCTCGCTCGACCGCGTCGTGCTGACGGCGCAGAAGGCGATCGAGCGGCGCGACCTCCTCGCCGAGGTCGCGAGCTTCCGCGGACGCCGGGAGTCCGAGACCGCGATGCTCGGCGACTCGCCTCCCATGCGGCGTTTGAAAGAAGAGATCGCCCGGGTCGCGCCGACCGACGCGCGCGTGCTCATCATGGGGGAAAACGGGACGGGCAAGGAGCTCGTCGCGCGGCAGATCCACCGCCTGTCGCAGCGGGCGGAGTTGCCGCTCGTCGAGGTCAACTGCGCGGCGATTCCCGAGGACCTGATCGAGTCGGAGCTGTTCGGTCACGTCAAAGGCTCGTTCACGGGGGCCTCGGAGGACCGACGCGGGAAATTCGAAGAGGCCGACGGGGGAACGCTCTTTTTAGACGAGGTCGGCGACATGTCCGCCCGGACGCAGGCGAAGGTGCTGCGCGCCCTCCAGGAGGGACGCTTCACGCGCGTCGGCGGGTCGCGTCCCATCGCAACGGACACACGCGTCCTTTCGGCCACCAACAAGAATCTCGCCGAGGAGATCGGACGCGGCGCGTTCCGCGAGGATCTCTATTTCCGGGTCGCCGTCGTTCCCGTCCCGGTACCGGCGCTGCGCGAGCGGACCGACGACATCCCTCTGCTCGCCCGCCATTTCCTTCGCGAGGCGTCGCTGCGGTTCGGTCGCAAGCCCAAGTCTCTCTCCCCCGCCGCCGTCGAGGCGTTGCAGGCCTACCGCTGGCCGGGCAACGTCCGGGAGCTCAAGAACCTGATCGAACGTCTGATGATCCTTTCCCCCGCCGACGAGATCCGGCGCGAGGACCTTCCCGCGGAGATCCGGGCGCGGTTCGACGAGGGCATCGCGCCCGATGCCCCGCTTCGCGACGCGCGGGAGGATTTCGAGCGCCGCTACATCCTCGCGGCGTTGAAACGATTTCGCGGCAACGTGTCGCGAACGGCCGAGGCGTTGGACCTGGAGAGATCGAATCTGTACCGGAAGTTGAGGGCGTACGGGATCGAGGTGGAGAGAGAGTAGTCCCTCACTCCTCCAGCAAACGCAACTCCAGTACCTGATCGCCGGAGAATTTCTCCAGTCTCAAATAGTGCTCGGCCGTCATCACCAGCGCCTCCGCCGGCGTCAACCCGACGATCTCGGAGCCGACGATCGGGACGCCGTGCCGCTGCGCCTCCGACTTGACACACTCGAAAACGCGGTGGAGCGGGGTCTTCTTGAAATTGGTCATGTTGATCGACACCTGGACCTGGCCGCGGTCGGCGAGCTCGACGGGCAGAGCCTTCACGTATCGAAAACCCCCTCCCAGGTGCCGGATCGCCTTCGCGATGCGGTCGGCGATCGCGAGGTCGCGCGTTCCCAGGTTGATGTTGTACGCGATCAAGGGCGCCCGCGCCCCGACGGCGACGGCGCCGGCCGTGGAGTGCGGCGCATCCGGCCCGAAGTCCGGCTTCCAGTCGGCCGCCTTCATCTTCTCGGCGAACCCTTCGAACTCCCCCTTGCGGACCTCGGCCAGGTTGCGGCGGCGGTCCGAGCTCGCGGAGTCTTCGTAGAGGTAGACGGGAATCCCGTGCCGCTCCGCGATCTCCGCGCCGATCTCGCGGGAGAGCGCGACGCATTGTTCGACCGTGGCGCCCCGGATCGGAACGATCGGAACCACGTCGACGGCACCCATCCGCGGATGCTCGCCGTGGTGGCGCGTCAGATCGATCCGCGGCACCGCCGCGGCGAAGAGCGCCCGCACGCCCTCGCGGACCCCTTCGAAGTCGCCGACGAACGTCAGGACGCTCCGGTTGTGAGACGGATCCGACGAAACGTCGAGCAGGCGGACCCCCGGCGCCGACCGAACCGCCGCGGCGATTTCGGACAGAACCTCCGAATTGCGCCCCTCGGAGACGTTGGGGACGCACTCGATGACCGTCCTCATGCGGGGGATCCCTCGGCGCGCAGTTTATAATTCCCTCGATCGTGACGTTGTCGAACGACCGAACAGAAGGAGCGGCGCCGGCCGCCCCGCCGGGATCTCCGTGAGCGAACCCGCGCCCGCCGGCGGCTATCCCGGCAACCTGTCGTTGCCGATCGAGGTTCGCGAGAAGATCGTGTCGACCTTCCGGCACACCCTGGATCTCTATCGCGACGGCAAGCTCGACGACTGTCTGATCGGGTGCGATTTCATCCTCAAGATGGACCCCCGCTTCGCACCCGCCCGGAAGCTTCAGGAGAAGGCGCGCAATCCCAAAGCCGACGTCGACCTCGCGGAGCTGCAGGCCGCGATCCCGGCGGCCGCGGCGGCGCCGCCTCCGCCGCGCTCCGACCCGGCAGCCGTCGGGCCGCTCTCCGGCGACGCGCCGCCGGGTCGAACGCCCGAGGCTCCCTCCCCGTCCTTCTTTTCGGAGTCCGATGCCTCAGGCGTCGGAGGGCTCGAAGACCTCTCGCTCGACTCGCTGTCGCTCGACGGCCCGCTCCCGGATTTCGCGCCGCACGTCGGGCGCGGCGAGCCGGGTCTGCCCTTCGAGCCGAGGGGGTCCCGGGATGACTCATTCGCCGGCCTGACTCAGGGCCCGCTCGCGGCTGATCCCGGCCTCTCTATGGAGGAAACGGCCTCGCCGGAGGAAGAGATCGACGCGCTCTTGAAGCGGGGAGACGACGCCCGCGCCGCCGGTGACCCGCAGCAGGCGATCGAGATCTGGTCCCGCATCTTTCTGATCGACATCAACAACATGGACGCGGTCGCGCGGATCGAAACCGCGCGGACGGAGATGGCCGAGGAGAGCCGTCGCGTCGCAGCGTCGCTCGAAAAGGGGCGGGAGAGCTACGCCCGAGGTGACCTCGCGGGCGCGAGGACGCAGTTCGACGCGGTCCTGTCGCTCGGAGAGGAACCTCCGGCGCGCGCCCCGGCCACCCCGGGCCCCCCGCCGGCGACCCCCTCTCCGCACGATCTTTCGGCCGTGACGACTCCGGCCGACGTTCTGGCGGAGGAGCTCGATCAGTCCGGTCCGCCCGGCGGCCGGCGATCCTGGACTTCCATCCCCCGACCGCCGCGCGACAGCGAACCCGAGCCCGCGCCGCCCGCGGCGGTGCCCCCGAAAAGACTCGCCCTCCGGGTCTCGCCGCGCGTCGCGATGATCGCGGCGGCGGCGCTCGCCGTCGTCGCGGTCGCCCTCTACTTCGCGCTCCGCTCGCCGCGGGAAGACACGCCGGACGCGCGCTCCGCCTCCGGGCCCACGCTCGAGCACGCGACCCAGCTCTTCCGGGAAGGAAAGATCGACGAGACGACCGCGGAGCTGCAACAGATTCCGCGCTCGCACCCGGACTACGCCCGCGCGCAGAAACTGCTGGCGTCCCTGACCGACGCCAAAGAGCCCGCCCCGCCCCCGCCGTCCGGGAGCGCGCCGCCTGCTTCGTCGGGCGAAGCCCCGTCTGCGTCGAATCCCACCGCGCTCCGCGCCGAAGGTGAGAGGGCGCTCGGCGAAAAACGCTACATCGATGCGATGAAGAGCTTCAGCGCCGCCGCTCCGCACTTCTCGGGCGACCCGACGTTCTCTCAGGAAATGGCCGTGGCGCTCGAGAAGGTGAGCGAGCTCACTCCCGCCGTGAAGCTCTACAACGACGGCGAGTACGAGACCGCGATTCCGATCCTGTGGCGGATCTATCAGGCTTCGCGGGACAACAAGGATGCGCAGTCGTACCTCCTCCGCTCGTACTTCAACCAGGGGATTCTCCAGCTCCAGAATGGCCTCTACGATCGCGCCCAGCAGTCGTTCGGCGAGGTGCTCGCGCTCGACCCGCAGGACGCGGAGTCGGCCCGTCACCGGCAGTTCGCCGAGCGCTATCGCAAGGGAGATCTCGACCTGCTCGGGCGGATCTACGTCCGGTACATCTCGCCGCGGCCGTGACCGCTCCTTTACCGCCTGGCGAAGCTCCGCTCTCGCGCAACTCGGACGCCGTTGCCGATCCGCTGAAAGACTTTCCGCTCCGGCCCGAGCCGCCGCTCGATCTGGGAGCGCCGGCGCCCGAGCCTCCGCATCCCGTTCTCGTTTCCCCCGGACTCCTGCCGGACCGCGCCCTCGGCACGGCCGCGGACGTCGCGACTTCCATCCTGGTCGTGCTCGTCGCCCTGCTCGCGGCCTTCGCGGCGCGGGGGCGAACCCCTCGAATCTCGGGGCTCGGCTGGGCGGCGCTCTTCGCGCTGACCGTCTCGTTCTTCGCCGTCGTCGTGCCGCTCGTACTCTTCGGCCGGACGGTCGGCATGGCGCTCGCCGGGCTCGTCGCCCGCGACGACGGCGCCGGCCGTCATCTGACGCCTTCGCAGGCCGCCCGCCGATGGGTCGGGACTTTCGCGACGGTCGCCGGGGTCGGCCTTCCGCTCCTCTGGACCGCGCGGGATCCCGCCGCCTCGACGCCGGCCGATCGTTTGTCGGGCCGGACGCTGGTCGGCGACGATTGACGGCTCGCTCGTTGCGCGTCGCAGTCGCGCAGATCGACACCACGGTCGGGGACTTCCCCGGGAACGCGGAAAAGATCGTCGCGTACGGTCGCCGAGCCGAGGAGCGGGGAGCAGACCTCGTCCTCTTCCCGGAGCTCGCCGTATCCGGATATCCGCCGAAGGACCTCCTCGACCGGCGCTCCTTCCTGCGCGAGTCGGAGACCGCGGTCGACCGCATCGCGCGCGCCTCCGGCAGGGCGGTCTGGCTCTACGGGGCGCCGCTTCCGAACCGGGCGCGAGCCGGCCGGAAAGTCTTCAACGCCGCGGTGGCGGCGCGGCGCGGCAAGCGCGTGGCCGAATACCACAAGCGCCTTCTGCCGACGTACGACGTCTTCGACGAAGGCCGTTACTTCGAGCCCGGCCGCCGGCCGCCGCTCGTTCTGCGGGTGAAGAACCTCAAGGTCGGCGTCACGATCTGCGAGGACATCTGGAACGACAAGACGTTCTGGAAGCGGCCTCTCTATCCCTCCGATCCCGTCGCGGAGCTCCGGCCGCTCGATCTCGACCTTCACGCGAACCTCTCCGCCTCGCCCTACACGCTCGGGAAGGACCGCCTTCGGCGGCGCTTCATGGGACAGATCGCCCGCTCGACGAAAGCGCCGCTCGTCGTCTGCAATCTGGTCGGCGGCAACGACGGCCTCGTGTTCGATGGCGCGTCCGCCGCGTTCGATCCGCGGGGCCGCCTCATCGCGCGGGGAGCCGCATTCCGGGAGGACTTCTGGACGATCGATCTTCCCGGCGGCCGCGGACCGCTTCCGCCGCCGGACTCCGACGTCGGCGGACTCCGCAAGGCTCTCGCGCTCGCGCTCTCCGACTACGCCGCGAAGTGCGGGTTCACCGAAGCGGTGCTCGGCTTGTCCGGCGGCGTGGACTCCGCGGTGACGGCGGCGCTCGCGGTGGAGGCGCTCGGCGCCGAAAAGGTCCTGGGAGTCGCGATGCCCGGGCCGTATTCCTCCGAGGGCAGTCTGCGCGACGCGCGCGAGCTCGCCCGGCGACTCGGTATGCGGTTCGCGGAGATCCCCATCGGGCCGGTGTTCGAGTCCTATCGGCGCACGCTCGCGCCGGCGTTCGGCGTGGGAGACTGTGTTCCCGCCGAGGAGAATCTCCAGGCGCGCATCCGGGGAGCGATTCTCATGGCGCTCTCGAATCGCTTCGGCTACCTCGTGCTCTCGACGGGCAACAAGTCGGAGGTCGCCGCGGGATATTGCACGCTCTACGGCGACATGGCGGGCGGCTATGCGCTCATCTCCGACGTTCCGAAGACGCTCGTGTACGAGCTCGCGCGGGAGTTGAACCGCACAGGTTTGAGAACGGGGTCTGATCCCGAAGGGGTCAGATCCCGCACAGAACCAATTCCCGCACCCATTTTGACGAAAGAGCCTTCGGCCGAGCTCTCGCCGAACCAGAAGGACAGCGACTCGCTCCCCCCCTACGACAAGCTCGATCCGCTGATCGAAGCGCTCGTCGACCTCTCTCTGCCCGTCGACGTCGCCGCGCGGCGGGCGAACGTCTCACTGAAGCTCGCGCGAGAGATCGCGCGGCGGGTCGACGCGAGCGAATACAAGCGCCGGCAGATGCCCCCCGGTCCAAAGGTCACCGCCAAGGCTTTCGGGGAGGGGCGGCGCTATCCGATCGCCCATCGCTTCCGTGTCTGATCGCGTCGAGGGAACGCCCTCGACGACCGCCGGCGCCGGCGAGAAGTACATCTGGAAGGAGATCCCGGGCTCCTCGCACGACCTGCTTCGCCGGCGCATTCTCGCGTTGCCGCCGGGGTTGAGGCTTCTCGACCTCGGAGCCGCCGGCGGGCACCTCGGGCGCGCGGTGCGGACGCGGTGCTCCTATCTCGCCGGCGTCGAGCCGGACCCGACGCTCCCGCAGTCGGCGCGCGAAGGCTACGACGACTGGCGCGAAATCGACGCCCTGCACGCGGGCGAGTGGGACCGGTCGTTCGACGTCGTCGTCTGCGCCGACGTGCTCGAGCACCTCGCGAGCCCGGGAGCCCTGCTCGCGCGAATTCACGAGTGGCTTCACCCGGAAGGCATCCTTCTCGTCTCGCTGCCGAACATCGCGAACGTCTCCATCCGCGCGGCGCTCCTGTTGGGGCGCTTCCGATATACCGACCGCGGCATCCTCGACCGCTCGCATTTCTCCTTCTACACGCGCTCGAGCGCCCGAGAGCTGCTCGAGCACTCGGGTTTCCGCGTCACGGCCGTCGACCCGACCGCGATGCCGTACGAGCTCGCGCTGCCGACGGCCTCCCGCACCCCGATCGTCGGTCCCGTGCGGCTCTTCGCGCACGCGACCGCCCGCGCCTGGCCGACGCTGTTCGGATATCAGTTCGTCTTCGAGGCGATTCGGCGGTGAGCTGCCTCCAGACCGGGAATCGGGCGTCGCTCGTCGTGCCCGCATACGACGAGTCCGACCGGATCGAGCGCGCCGTGGCGGAGATCGCGGCGTGGCGCGACACGCGGCCGGGCGGCTGGGACTGGGAGGTGATCGTCGTCGACGACGGCTCTTCCGACGGCACGAGCGACCTCGCGCGGCGCGCGGCGAAGGACGCCGGTCTCCCGCTCGAGATCCTCCGGCACGAGCGCAATCGGGGGAAGGGCGCCGCGATCCGCACCGGGGTTCTCGCGTCCGCCGGCGATCCGGTGCTCGTCAGCGACACCGACCTCTCGACCCCGCTCGCGGAGTGGGTGAAGCTCGCGGAGCGACTCCCCACGCATCCGCTCGCGATCGGGTCGCGGGCGGTCGACGAGGCCCTCGTGCGCCGGCGCCAGCCCTTCTACCGTCAGTTCATGGGCAAGAGCTTCAACGCGTTCGTGCGCCTCTTGGCGGTGCGCGGGATCGGCGACACGCAGTGTGGCTTCAAGCTCTTTCGCGGCGACGTCGCGCGGGAGCTCTTCTCGCTCGCGCGGATCGATCGTTTCGCCTACGACGTCGAGATCCTGTACCTCGCGCGGCAACGCGGCCTTCCGATCGCCGAGGTTCCGGTGCTCTGGTTCAACTCTCCGGAGAGCAAGGTGGCGATGGTCAAGGACTCGTTACGGATGCTTCGCGACCTGCTCCGCATACGCTGGATCCACCGGGGCGCGCGGGGGACAGATTTATTTAACCTCCCCGTCGCTTAAATTCGTCCGTCTTCTACCCCTAAATAAATCTGTCCCCGTTCACCAATCGCACCGCCACGCCCGCGGCAACGAGGGGCGCCAGTGCCGCGGTCGTCCGGAAGAACGCCGTCTCGACCAGCCATGCCGGGCCCGCCACCGCGAGCGCCGGCAGGAACAGGTACGCGGCGAGAGCGCAGGCCGCCAGAGCGAGCAGGCGCGCTCCCGCCGGCGAGTGGCGACCGGCCGCGATCAGCACCACGAGGGCGGCGAGTCCGACCACCGCCAGAGGAGGCGTCTCGCGCAGAACGGCCGCGAACGTCTGCCCCACCCGGTGGACGAGCTCACCCGGCCGGCGAAACAGCGAGAAGTCGAAGTCGGACAGCGGGAGATGACGGCGAAGCAGCCGGTGGGCGGCGGCGACCACGGCGGCGGGGAGCGCAATGAGCGCGGCGGCGCGGGCGAACACTCCGCGGCGAAAGAGCGCGGAGAGCGCCACCACGACGAGCCCCGCCGCGACGAAGAAGAGGCCCTCGTTCTTCGTGCCGGCGCACATGAGTGACGCGAGCACGAGGCGGCGGGCGGCGCCGTGGTCGGTCCGGTCGACCCGGTCGCAGAGCGACGTGCCGAAGAGCAGCATCGCGAACGAGAGCGGCACCTCGGCCATACCGGTCGTGAACCCGCGGTAGAGCGGCTCGAATTGCGACAGCAGCGCGGCGGCGCCGAGGGCGAGCTGCCGGGTCGCTCCGCGGCGGCGCAGCCAGCCGAAGAGCGCGAGGAGTGTCGCCACCTGAATCAGCGGGAAGAGGAGCGCCATGGCGTGGTCGTCCCACCGTCCGAGGAGATCCGCGATGCCGGCGTAGAGGAACGGGATCCCCAGCGGGTACTCGGGGTGCGAGAACCCGAGCGACTTCCACAGGAAGAGCCGCTCCGGCACGCGGCCCTCGGCAAAGAAAGTCTTCCCTTTCAACCCCCAGATCGCGACGAAGTCGTTCGCCCACATCGGCTCCGTCAGCGCCTTGAGCGCGTAGAGCACGACGCCAGCGGCCAGGACGAGCCCGAGACCGATGGTCACCCCGTCGAGCGCAGCGCGCGGTTCGGGCGCCGTCGGGGCACGGAGCCGGAGGAGCCGCGCCGGAAGGACCGCGAGCGCCGCGAGGACTAGGAACGGGAGCCACCCCGGCCGGATCCGGAGAGCGAACGCGAGAGGAACGGAGAGGGCCGTGAGAGTGAGTCCGGCTGCGAAGCCCCAGGCGAGTCGCTCTGCCCGCGCGCCCGCCGGGACGAGAGCGGCCGCGGCGCCCCATCCGACGGCGCCCACGACCGTGAGGACGGCCGCGACCTGGAGGAGCGACTGCGTAAACGACATCACGGCCGGGCGAGGAGCGCGCCGCGAGGCAGCTGCGCGAGAATCCGGAAGCCTGGCGGGGGCGGCAGGTCGTACACCGCACCGAGCCAGCGCGGCGGAACTCGTGCGGGGTTCATCACGACCGGCACCGGGGCGAGCGCGTAGGACGCGAGGTGCAGCGCTTCCGGCGAGGGCCGCGGCGTGAAGATCGCGACGCCGACGACATCCCGGGGCAGCTGCCGGGAGAGCGTTTCGAGGAAGATGAAGAAGTTCCGGTCGAAGGCGGCGCCCGATCCGCCGAGCCGGCGGGCCGCGAGCTCCAGGGACGCCGACCGGGCGAGGAAAGCGGCGCGGCGGGAGAGCTCCCGGGGCGAGTTTGCGAGAAGGAACAGGACGAGCAGGACGGCGCCCGCGGAGAGGGCCGCGAGCTTCCGCCCGCTCACACCGGGAGCGGGTATGCGGCGCAGAGCTCCGCGACCGTCGCGCGGACCTCCTTCTGGATTGCAGCGTCGCCGCGCGATTCGAGGATCCGCGCGATCGCGTCGCCGATCGTCCCCATCTCGGCCGTCCCCATCCCGCGGGTCGTCACCGTCGGCGTTCCGATACGGATTCCCGACGCGACGAGCGGCGGACGCGTGTCGAACGGGATCGTGTTCTTGTTGACGGTCAGCCCGGCGCCCTCCAGCATTTTCTCGGCTTCCTTGCCCGAAAGTCCCGCCGCCCCCACGTCCACGAGCATCATGTGGTTGTCGGTTCCACCGGAGACCAGCCTAAGTCCGCGCGCGGCGAGACGCTCCGCGAGCGCCTTCGCGTTCTCGACGATGCGGCGCTGGTACTCCACGAACTCCGGAGTTCCCGCTTCGGCGAATGCGACGGCCTTGGCGGCGATGACGTGCTCGAGCGGCCCGCCCTGGACTCCCGGAAAGACCTTCCGGTCGAGATCCTTCGCGCGATCCGCCTTGGAGAGCACGAAGCCGCCACGCGGCCCGCGCAGCGTCTTGTGCGTGGTCGAAGTGACGAACGGAGCGTGGGGAACCGGCGAGTTGTGCAGTCCTGCAATCACGGGACCCGCGATGTGCGCGATGTCCGCCATGAAGACGGAGCCGGTCTCCTGCGCGATCTCGGCGAAGCGGCGGAAATCGATCTCGCGGGGATAGGCCGACGCGCCGGCGATGATGATACCGGGCCGGTGCTCGCGCGCGAGCGCCGCGAGCTGGTCGTAGTCGATGCGCTCGTCCTCGCGCCGCACGCCGTACGCGACGACCTTGTACTCGAAGCCGGAATAAGAAAGCGGGTGGCCGTGCGTCAGGTGCCCTCCATGGGAGAGGTCCATTCCGAGAATCGTGTCTCCCGGCTTCAGGACGGTCATGTAGACGGCCATGTTCGCCTGGGATCCGGAGTGCGGCTGGACGTTCGCGTGTTCGGCCCCGAACAGCTTCTTCACCCGCTCGATCGCGAGCGCTTCGATCTTGTCGACGAACTCGCAACCTCCGTAGTAGCGGCGGCCGGGATAGCCCTCCGCGTACTTGTTCGTGAGCACCGAGCCCTGCGCCTCGCGGACGGCGCGGGAGACGAAGTTCTCCGAAGCGATGAGCTCCAACCCTTCGTTCTGCCGTCGCTCTTCGCCGTGAATCCACTTCGCCACCTCCGGGTCCACGACCTCGAGGTCCCGGTCGAGGAACGCCGCCGCGGGAGGAGAGACGGTCGTTCGGTTCATCGCTTCGCCTGCCTTTCCGAAGAGTTCACTCCGTTATGAGCTCGCGATACTCCGAGATGCAGTAGCTATCGGTCATCCCCGCGATGTGGTCGGCAATCGCGCGATGGAACTCAGGCCGCGGGACGTAGTTTCTCGCGGTCTCCGCCTTCACGTCCGGCAGTGGAACTTCGCGGAGGAATCGGATCTGCAGCTCCTGCCGAAGGCTCTCGAGAACCGAGTCCGGGAGAAGGCGTGGATTTTCGGAGTACGCCCGAAAGAGGCCGGCCACGACGCGGCGGGCGCGGCCATCGTGCCTCGAGACGGGGAACGAGTGAATGACGTGGCGGTACACGAATGCGCGGAGCTCGGCGTAGAACCGCTTGCCCTCGTCGGAGAAACCGACGAGGTCCCCCGGCAGATGGTCGCGGCGCGCGAAGAACTCGTCGGGCGTCGAAATCCGGCTGGCCTCGAGCCACTTTTCCATTCGCGCGCGGGAGGCGGCGACCAGGTCCGAGATGAGTGTCGCGATCATGCCGCGGATGAGCGAGGCGCGCCGAACCTCCGGGTCGCGCCCGGATCCCCGCGCCGAACGCGCGGCGCGCGAAACCGCGAGCGTCTCGATCGCGTCGTCGCCGGCGAGCGAGATGCCGTCCTCGAGATCGTGCGTCTGCTGCGCGATCTCATCCGACCAGTTCACGACCTGCGCCTCGAGCGTCCCTCCCGAGTCGAACCGCAGGCCCTCGGTGAAGTCGAGCGGAAACGGAAAATCCTTCTTCCAGGTCGTGTGCTTGAAGATCCCCTCACGCACGTCGTCGGTGAGGTTCAGGCCCGGCTCCTCGTAGCGGTGCTCGAGGCGGTCGACGACGCGCACGGACTGATAGTTGTGCTTGAACCCTCCCGCTTCCGGGTGACTTTCGCGCAGGAGCGAGTTGAGGACGGTCTCGCCGGAGTGGCCGAACGGCGTGTGGCCGAGGTCGTGGCCGAGCGCAATCGCCTCCGTCAGGTCCTCGTTCAGGCCGAGCGCGCGCGCCACGCTCCGCGCGATCTGGGAGACCTCGATCGTGTGCGTGAGGCGCGTGCGGAAGTGGTCGCCCTCGAAGGGGATGAAAACCTGCGTCTTGTGCTTCAGCCGGCGGAACGCCCTCGAGTGAATGATCCGGTCCCGATCGCGTACGTAGTGAGTTCGAGAATCCGCCTCGTCGGCGGGGAGCGCGCCGCGGGGCCGTGTGGCGCGCGAGCTGCGCGACGCGAAGATCGCGAGCCGCTCGTCCTCGAGCCGCTCGAAGTGCTCCCGCGTGACAGGCGATGTCGCGACCGTCATTCGTCCTCGAATCGTCCGGAGAGAAGCAGAGTGCGGGCCTCTCCGACGAGATAGAGCGAGCCGGCCACGATTATAGGGGGCGAGTCCGGATCCGGCCGGCCGAGAAGCTCGGCGAGCGCGGCGTCGAGGCTCGAGGCGGCGACGCAGTCGGAGCGCGCGGCCCTCGTGCGAGAGACGAGCTCCTCCGCGGTCGCGGCGCGGGGAGTCGCCGCCGTCACGAGACGTACGGCCGCGACGGACGGAAAAAGAATCGCCGCCATCCGTTCGACATCCTTGTCGGCCATGGCTCCGAAGATGAGGACCGCGCGCCCGGCGAGATCGATGTCGCGGAGGAACCGGGCGAGCGCCCCCGCGGCCTGCGGGTTGTGACAGCCGTCGAGAAGGACGACGCGGCCGCGGACGGAGAGCCGCTCCAGGCGGCCCGGCCAGCGCGTCCCCGCGACTCCCGGCGCGATCGACCGCGACGAAAGCGCCGGGAGGTGGTCGGCGAGGAGCTCGGCGGCGCGAGCCGCCAGCGCCGCGTTCGCCGCCTGGTGAGCCCCGGCGAGCGGTGTCGCGAGGTCGTAGCGGCCCCGCGGCGTCGTCAGTCGGAACCGGGTCCCGTCGAGCGACGTCACGAGGTCCGAGACCGTCACCTCGCGCGCAGCGTCGTGGAAGACGGCGCCGGTCTGGCGGGCGGCTTCCTCGAGCGTCTGCAACGCGCCGTCGACGCAGGCCCCCACGAGCGCGGACCGGCCGGACCGGAAGACTCCGGCCTTCTCCCGCGCGATCGATTCGACGGTCGGCCCGAGCTCCTCGACGTGGTCCAGCCCGATCGACGTCACGATCGACAACGCGGCCGGCGAGACGTTCGTCGCGTCGAAGCGCCCGCCGAGACCGACTTCGTAGATACCGAGGTCGAGCCGCCGCTCCGCGAAAGCGATGAACGCCGCGGCGGTCAGCGCTTCGAAGTACGTGACGGGGATCTCCGGCGCGGCGTCCGCGGTGCGGAAGACGGCATCGAGCACGGCTTCGAGCTCGTCTTCCGTGACGTCCGCCTCGCCGATCCGGATCCGCTCGGTGACGCGGATCAGGTGGGGAGACGTATACAAACCGGCGCGCAGGCCGCAAACCGCGGCAATCGCCGACATCGTGGCCGCGACGGAGCCCTTGCCGTTCGTGCCCGCGACGAGCACCGACGGGACGGCCCGCTCCGGGCGGCCGAGCCGCTCGCACACGGCGTCGATCGCCGCGAGGCCCAATTTCATCCCACGGGGGGCGAGGGATTCGAGACGTGCGAGGGCCGGGAAACGGGAAACGGGAAACGGGAAACGGGTGAGCGCGGGACCTTTCGTTTTCCGTTTTCCGTTTTTCGTTTTACGTCTCCGGGCTCAGGCAGTCTTCCCCAGCAGCTCCAGGCACCGCACGAGCGTGTCCTTCATATCGGAACGGTCCACGATGAAGTCGAGCATCCCGTGCTCGAGAAGGAACTCCGATCGCTGGAAGCCTTCCGGCAGCGTCTGGCGGATCGTCTGCTCGATCACCCGCGGTCCCGCAAAGCCGATGAGCGCGTTCGGCTCGCCGATGTTCAGGTCCCCGAGCATCGCGTAAGACGCCGTGACCCCTCCGGTCGTGGGGTCCGCCATCACCGAGATGTACGGGACGCGCGCTTCCGCCAGGCGGGCAAGCGCGGCAGAGATCTTCGCCATCTGCATGAGTGAGAGAATCCCCTCCTGCATCCGGGCGCCGCCGGAGGTCGATACGATGATGAGCGGACGCCTCTCGGACAGAGCGCGCTCCGCGGCGCGCGCGAGCTTCTCGCCCACGACCGAGCCCATCGATCCACCGAGAAAGAAGAACTCCATCGCGCCGATCAGGACGGGGATTCCGCCCATCGTCCCGGAGCCGATCACGACCGCGTCGGACTCCCCGACGTTCTCTTCCGCCTGCTTCAGTCGGTCCCGGTAGCGCTTCGAGTCGCGGAACTTGAGCGCGTCGACCGAGCGCAGGTTCCCATCGAGCTCCTCGTACGTTTCGTCGTCGAACAGCATCCGCAGGCGCTCGTTCGCCGACAGCCGGAAGTGGAATCCGCACTTCGTGCAGATCTTGAAGTTGCGCGCGAGCTCCTTGTTGTAGAGGATCTCCCGGCAGCTGTCGCACTTGACCCACAGCCCTTCGGGGACCTTGCTGCGCTTCTCGCGAGGTTCTTTGGGAGCCCGGTCTTTTCGGAACCACATGGCGGGGAGCCGGTATGGTAGTCCAAGTTCAACCGGTGGGCGCGTAGGGAACGACCCGCCGCCGCCCCTGCGCGTCGATCTCGATGCGGCTCTCGACCCCGAACGTGGCGCGCAGGCGATCAGGCGTGAGCGTTTCGGCGGGCGGACCGGAGGCGAGCGCCCTTCCCGCGCGCAGGAGGATCACCCGGTCGGCGATCTCCCCCGCGAGATCGATCTCGTGCGTGACGAGCACGACGGTCGTGCCCCGCTCCGCGTGGGTCCGCGCGAGGAGGTCGAGGAACTCGAGGCGGTGGCGGGGGTCGAGCCCCGACGTGGGCTCGTCGAGGAGCCAGACCTGGGCGTCCTGGGCGACGGCGCGCGCGAGAAAGACGCGGCGCCGTTCGCCGCCCGAGAGCGCCGCGGCGTCGCGGTCCGCGAGCTCTTCGACGTCGCATGCGCGCATTGCCGCGATCGCGCGATTCCGGTCCTCCGGCGAATCGACGGAAAAGCCCCTCGCGTGAGGCGCGCGACCCTGGAGGACCAGGTCGAGGCAGCGGATCGGGAAAACGAGATCGAGACTCTGCGGCAGATAGGCGATGCGGCGGGCGCTCTCGCGGCGCCCGACGCTCTCGATCGGACGGCCGTCCAGCCGGAGCTCGCCCGCTCCCGGCGCCACGATCCTCGCCACGACTTTGAGGAAGGTCGACTTGCCCGAGCCGTTCTCGCCGAGGAGCGCGACGAGCTCGCCGCGCCGAATCTCCGCGTCCAGTCCGTCGAGCGCGCGCGTCGCCCCGTACGACGCGTGCAGGCGTCTCGCCTCGAGAACGGCGGTCATGAGCTCCGGAGGAGCAGCCACGCGAAGACAGGCGCCCCGATGGCCGCCGTCACGGCGCCGACGGGAAGCTCGGAGGGGGCGAAGGCGGAACGCGATATCGCGTCGGCCGCGACGAGAAGCGCCGCACCGCCGATCGCGGACACGGGAAGGAGGATCCGCTGGTCGTTGCCGACGACGGAGCGAGCGGCGTGCGGCACGAGCAGCCCGACGAAGCCGATGATCCCGGCGAAAGCGACCGCGGCACCGGTCACGAGCGACGACGCGAGGAACACGACCCGCTTCGACCTCTCGACGTCGACGCCGAGCGCCGCCGCGTTCTCCTCGCCCACCGCGAACAGGTTGAGCCGCGCCGCGGACGCGGCGAGCACGGCGAAGCCGGCCGCGGCGTACGGCGCGAGCGCGAGCACCCGCCCCGGCGTGGCGTCCGCGAGGCTTCCCATCATCCAGAAGAGCATCGTGCGCGCGGTCTGGCCTGAAGCGACCGAGAACACGGCGAGCAGCACTGCCGAGAAGAAGGCGTTCGCGATCAGGCCGGCGAGGAGCAGCCGCTGCAGGTCGAGCCGACCGCCGCGTCGCGCCAGGGCGGCGACGGTGAGCGAGGACACGACGGCTCCGACGAACGCCGCGGCCGGAGAGACGAAGGGCGAAAATCCCGCGACCGCAGCGAGCGCCGCTCCCACGGCCGCGCCGCCGGAAGTGCCGAGCAGAAACGGATCGGCGAGCGGGTTCTTCAAGAGCGCCTGGAGGGCCGCGCCCGCGACGGCGAGACACGCTCCGACGAGAGCCGACAGGGCGACGCGGGGAGCGCGCAACGAGGCGACGAGGCGCGCCGTCTCGTCCCCGGCGAGGAGCTCACGAAGCGAGAGGTGCACACCGCCGACGAGAAGCCCGACCGTCGCCGCGATGGCGAGAAGAACGAACGCACCGGCGAAAGCGGACAGCGGATGACGAACCCTCATCTTCCGTGTTCCGTGTTCCGTGTTCCGTGTCCCGGCTTCGGATGCAACTCTCGGGCGAGCTCTTCGAGCGCGTCGAACACCCTCGGCCCGGGGCGCGTGATCGCCGACTCATCCACCCAGATGACCCGCGCGCGGCTCGCCGCGCCCCTCGACAGCGCGCCGGAAGCGCGCGCTCGCTCGAAGGCGGGACGGTTGGCCGCGGATGCCGGCAGCACGAGCACGTCGACGGGCGCGGTGGACAGATACTCGGCGGAAACGACCGGCCAGCCGGGCCGGTTGCGAAGGAGGTTCTCCGCTCCCGCTTCCCCGAGCACGTCGTCGAGAAACGTCCCTCCGCCTGCGGCCTGCGGCGGATCGGGCCAGACGAGCAGAATCGCTTTCGGCCGCGGCCGTCGCGCCACCCGTTCGCGAACCGCGGTTCGTTTTGTGGAAAGGGACTCGGCGAGCCGCGCCGCCTCCTCGCGGCGGCCGAGCGCGTCGCCGGTTCGTCGGATGCTGTCGAGCACCGCGTCGAGCGACCCGGTCGGCAGGACGAGGACGGAGAACCCCGCGCTCGAGAGCGCGGAGACCGGCCCGCGCGTGTTTCCCTCCCGCGTCGCGAGCACGAGATCGGGCGAGAGCGACGCGACCATTTCGGAGCTGACCTCGAGACCTCCCACGCGCGGGATCGCGCGCGCCTCGGGAGGATAGTCGGAATACTCCGACACGCCGACGAGCGACCGCCCGGCGCCGAGAGCGAAGACGATCTCCGTCAGGTTCGGGGCGAGCGAAACGACGCGCCGCGGCTCGACGGCAGGCGGAGACCGACGCTCTCGGGCGGCGCGACAGGCGAGCGCCGCGACGAGCGCCGCGAGAAGGATAGTGAGAGCGCGGCGGGCGGCCGGCGGAGACTCACCCGCGGCGGGCGGGGGGGGGTCCGCCGCCCGACCGCTCAGCCCTGGGACTCGGCCTCTTCGAGATCGTTCGGAATTCCGAGGCGCATGCACGCGGCGTCGTACATCTGCCTCGCCGCCTTCTGCGCGTTCTGCAGCTCCGCGAGGCGGTCCTTGACCTTGGCGAGCTCCTCCTGGATCTGGCCTTCGACTTCGCTGATTTCTTGTCGGGTCATCTCGAGGGTGTGCTCGTAGAACTTCCGCTGATCGGGCGAAAGCATCATTCGCGTCTTCCTCCTGCTCGCGCGTGCCGATAGAAAAAAAGATCGGCGCCCATACTAGAACAAAGTCTGCTCACGGCCTTACGTCCACCACCACCGTACGCCACATCTTCACCGGGATTCCATTTTTCGTCGCGGGGCGGAATCGGGAGCCGCGCACCGCATCCAGAACGGCTCGGTCGAGGCCACTGCGGCCGCCGATGCCGCTCTGCACGCGGGCGTCCGCCACGCCGCCGTTCTCGTTCACGAGGACGAGGATGACGACCCGGCCGGTGACCCGCTGCTGGCGCGCCAGCGGCGGGTAGTTCACGTGTGGCGGAGCGACCAGCGCCGGCTCGACGACGCCCGGTCCGGGCCCGACGAGATCTCCCCGCGAGACGTGCTCGACCCCCGGCGCGGCCTCCCGCGGGGCCGCCGCGGGGCCGGGCTCGCGCGACGCGACCGTTTCCACCGGCGCGCGAGCCGGTGGAGTGGGGGGGACTTCGGTGGGCTCGGGCGGGGGCAGCGTCGGCGGGGGCGGCGCGAGCGTCGGCTCGGACCGTACGGTGGGCGCTTCCGTCGGCGGTATGACCACCGGTACCCGCACGGTCCGGACGGGAACCGGCGTCAGGCGCCCCGGCGTCGGTTTCTGAATTTCCTGCCGTTTTTCGGCGAGCTGCCTCTGGACTTCCTGCTGGATCGCTTTCGGATCGAGGGATGCGGAGGAGACGATTCCCGGTGTGCCGGCCGGGGCCGGTGGCGGTTCGGTGGCGGCGGCGGGTGCGACGGTGTCGGCGGAAACCGGCGTCGGCGAAGTCGCCGGCGACGCGCCCGTGCCCTCGCGTCCCAGAACCAGGGCGAGGACGACTCCGATGACGACGACGGCCGCGAGGCCGGCATAGAGCGGCAGCCGGCCCTTCTTCTCCGACTCGACCCGGGCCGCCGAGAAAGAGCCGAAGACCTCCGCCGGTTCTGCCGCCGTTTCCGGCGATGAGATCGCGGCCGGCGGCGCCGGCTCGTTCGTCGCGACCTCTGCGGCGAGAGTTTCGATCCGGGGTACATCGGCGCCGGTCGGGTGGCGCGCGGGTTTCTCCACCGGCGTCGTCCGGGCGGTCGGGAAAGCGTCGTGAGCGGGAGAAGGCGCCTGCGCCTCGCGGAGGCGATTCAGGTAGATCGCGACGTCCGCGCTCCCGGGCGCCGGCGTGTAGGAGTAGAGGATCGACTCGAGATCGCGGAGCATCTCCGACCCGGTTCCGTACCGGTCTTCGGGCTCGCGTGCGAGCGCCTTCATCACGATCTGATCGAGCGCGAGAGGGACGTCGGCGTTGATCCGCGACGGCGGCGGCACTTCCGCCTTCCGCACGAGCTCCAGGACGGTCATGTCCGAGTCGCCCCGGAAGAGCCTCTCCCCCGTCAGCATCTCGTGAAGAACGGAGCCGAGCGAGAAGAGGTCGCTTCGATGGTCGATCGGCTTGCCCCAGGCCTGCTCCGGCGACATGTACTGGAGCTTGCCCTTGAGGGACCCGCTTTCGGTCCGCGAGACCTTGCGGTCGGCCTTCGCGATCCCGAAGTCGCACAGCTTGATCTCCCCCTCGTTCGAGATGAGGATGTTCTGAGGCGACACGTCGCGATGGACGATCCCGAGCTCCTCGCCGCGGGAGTCCCGCCGGCGGTGCGCATAGTCGAGCGCCGAGGCGACCTTGCTGGCGACGTAGACGGCGAGCGGAATGGGAAGCGGAAGAGAGACCTCGCGGCCCGACCGCAGGATCGTGCGGAGGTCGGTTCCTTCGACGTACTCCATCGCGATGAAGTAGCCGCCCGACTCGATCTTTCCGAGGTCGTAGATGTGGACGATGTTCGGGTGATTGAGCTGCGCAGCGACCTTCGCCTCGTCCGCGAACATGGTGATGAACTCGTCGTTGTCGGCGATGTGCGGGAGGATCTTCTTGATCGCGACGATCTTCTGGAAGCCTTCAACGCCGGAGCGCCGGGCGCGGAAGAGCTCCGCCATCCCGCCGCTCGCGATCCTCTCGAGGAGCTCGTACTGTCCGAAGCGGTCCGGGCCGGAGGGGGCGACCGCTTCCCGCGGTTCGGCGCGGCGGGACGGCGTCGGCGTCGGCGTCGGCGTCGAATCTGTAAGTCGCGGGGACAGGTCCTGCGGGCCTGCACCCGTTGTAAGTCGCGGGGACAGGTCCTGCGGGCCTGCACCCGCGTCCTTAGAGGACGCCGGAGCGGACTTCTTCGCGACCGGGATCCGAAGCGTCTCGGAGAGCATCCGGTCGACCGCCGCCGCGCTCGAGGCGCGCGCCGCCGACGCCCGGCTCGCTGCTTCGGCACTCTTTTCGGCGCCCCCGGACGCTCCGGATCCCGGACGCGTCGTGAGCCGGACGCCCGACAGCGTGTCCCGCAGCCGGCGTTCGATTTCCTCGTCGGCGCCCGGCGCGCGCGGCGGCGCCCCTCTGGGGGCCGGACCCCGCGAATCCTTCGCGACATTGGTCACGGCGGCGGCGGGTCGGGCCGGCGCAGGCGCCGTCTCCTTCCCGAGCTCGTCGAGGAGGTCCGAGAAGATGTCGTTCGCCGTCAGAGCGCGCGACGCGGCCGGAACCTTCATGGTCTTCGCCCCGAGGTCGGTCGACTCGAGCGCGGAGCGCACCGCGCCGAGCAGCGCCTCGTCGGCGAACGGCTTGGGAACGATCTCGAACGCGCCGATCTTCTGGGCGTCCGCCTTCGTGTTGGAGCCCGAGTAGCCGGCGGTCAGAAGGACGATGGGGGGCGCCGCAGGTCCGCCCTTCTTGCGGATGTCGCGAATGACGTCCGTCGGGGAGAGCCGGGGCAGCTTGCCCGACAGGAGGACGAGGTCGAACGGGGCGGACCCGAAGGCGGCGAGACCCTCCTCGCCGTCGTGGGTCTCGGTGACCGCGTAGCCCGGCGCGGCGAGCAGAGACAGTATTCGGGTGCGGTCCCGCTGTTCGTATTCGATCAGGAGTACGTTTTTTGCCATAGGAATCGTCATGTGTCGCCGGAAAAAGCAGTTCGATGATACGGCATCGCACTCAGAAACACGAATGAAAACGCGGCTTCCCGCGCTCTCGACGCGATCGTCGCCGCTCGCGACGCGCCGTATAATCGCCGTTCCGGACGCGGCGGGAAGAGAGCCCGCTCTTTCGAGGAGAGCGCATGTCGGGCCACAGCAAGTGGAGCACGATCAAACACAAGAAGGGCGCCGCGGACGCGAAGCGCGGCCGCCTGTTCACGAAACTGATCCGCGAGATCACGATGGCAGCCCGACTCGGAGGCGGTTCGCCGGACTCGAATCCCCGTCTGCGCAAGGCCGTCGACGACGCCAAGGCGGTGAACATGCCCGCGGAGAACATCAAGAGGGCGATTCAGCGCGGCACGGGCGAGCTTCCCGGCGTCACCTACGAGGAAGTGACGTTCGAAGGTTACGGGCCGGGGGGAGTCGCGATCCTGATCGACGCGATGACCGACAACAAGAACCGGACGCTGCCGGAGATCCGGACGATCTTCTCGAAGCACGGCGGCAACCTCGGGGAGTCCGGTTCGGTCAGGTTCCTCTTCCAGAAGAAGGGTTACATCGCGATCGAGAAGGACAAGGCGACGGAGGACGCGGTGATGGAGGCGGCGATCGAGGCCGGCGCCGACGACGTGTCCTTCACCGACCAGCACCACGAGGTGCAGACTTCTCCCGAGATGTTCCCGCAGGTGAAGGCGACGCTCGAAGAGAGGGGATTGCCGCTCGCGATCGCCGAGATCTCGATGATCCCGACGACGGAGGTCGCGCTCGACAGCCGAAAGGCCGAGCAGACGATGAAGCTCATGGAGGCGCTCGAGGACCACGACGACGTGCAGAACGTCTGGGCGAACTTCGACGTCGAAGAAACCGCGTGAGCCGGTCAACGGGAGACGGAAGACGGTAGACGAAAAGCTCCCCGCCTCCCGTCTGCCGTCTACCGTCTAACGACCTTGATCATCCTCGGCCTCGATCCCGGGACGGTGGCCACAGGTTACGGCGCGGTCATCTTCGAGCAGGGCTGCCTGCATCTGGAGCGATGCGGGGTGTGGCGGCCGCCGGACGGTCCGTTGCCGACGAAGCTCAACTTTCTTTCCGTGAAACTTCTCGCGCTCCTGGAAGATCTTCACCCGGTCGCGGTCTCCGTCGAGACCGTCTTCGCCGCGAAGAACGTCGCGTCGACGGTCAAGCTCTCGCACGCGCGCGGGGTGCTGCTCGCCGCGGCCGCGCGCCACGACATCCCGGTGTTCGAATACGAGCCGCGCCTCGTGAAGAAGGCGCTCGTCGGATACGGAGGGGCCGAGAAGCCCCAGGTGCGCGCGATGGTGCTGACGCTGCTCGCACGGCAGCGGGACCGCGTGCCGCTCGACGCCGCCGACGCTCTGGCCGTCGCGATCTGTCACGTGCACGCGTGCCCGCGTGAGCCGTGAGGCTGACGACCGGTTATCATCTTTGCCCCAATGTCCTTCCAGGGATCCCTTCGAGATCTCCAGCTCGCCGACGTCATCCAGCTCGTCTCGGCCTCGGGGAAAACCGGCAAGTTCACGCTGATCCGCGACGACGAGGAGGGTGCGCTCTACGTCAACCAGGGCCGGATCGTCCACGCGCAACTCGGAGAGCTGATCGGCGAGGAGGCGGTCCACGCCCTGGCCTCCTGGACCACGGGGGAGTTCTCCTTCGCCCCCGCCGAGGAGACGGACCACGTTTCGATCAACAAGTCGAGCGCGCGGCTCCTGATGGAAGCGGCGCACCAACACGACGAGTGGCGCGTGCTCTCGCGAAAGGTCCCCGGACTCGCATTCGTCCCCACGCTCGCGTCGCCTGACGCCGGGCGGCCGGTGACGCTCTCCGCCCCCGAGTGGGGCCTGATCGTCCGGATCGACGGTCAGAAGAGCGTGCGTGACCTCGCGCGGGAATCGGGCGCGACCTCATTCGAAGTCGCCAAAATGCTGTACGGGCTCGTGACCGCGAACTTGATCGAGATGCAGAGCCCGCCGCGCGAGCGCACCCCCTCCGGTCCCCACGAGGAGAAGCGGATCCTCGGGATCCTCTGCACGCGGATCAAGCAGGAAGCCGAGATCGCTCTCGGCGAGCAGAGCCCGCCAGCGCTCGAGCGCGCCCAACGGCGCGCTCTCGCGCAGATCGAGCGGGGTGCCGGGCTCGAAGCTCTTCGCGCCCTGGTGTCCGAGACCGCACAGGCGATCTCGTCGCGCCGCGGCCTCGCGCCGGGCCGGGCCTTTCAGGAGAAGATGCCGGTGGTGCTGCAACCGAAGGCCTGACGAGAGCACTTTCCTTTTTGAGGCGCACCGGGGCGGCCCTCTTTCTGCTCGTGGCCGGGGCGGCCATCGCCGCCGGTCAGGTTCCAACTCCGACTCCGACCCCGACGGCGGCCGCCAGCCCCGGGCCGGCCGAGACGCCTCCCAGCGAGCCCCGGTCCTTGACCCCCGAGCCGACGGCCACTCCCGTGCCGCCGGAGCCCGAACGGAGCGGCATTCTCCCGAGCCTGAACGTCTACCTGCCCGAAGGCCGCGCCGACATCCGGCTCATGAAGGCGATCCGCAACTCGCTCTTCGAGAACCAGATCAACTACAACTTCGTTTCGGGCGACATCTCGGCCTTTCTTCGGTACAAGTACTACGGGCGCAGCGCGACCTCCACGCTCACGTTTTTCGACTCGATCGAGTTCGAGGAGCTCGAGCGCTTTTCCAACGACTTCTCGCGGACGCGGGGCGCGCTCTACCTCCAGCGCCGTCCGCTCACCTTCTACAACCGGCTCTTCGCGCTCGCCGAGTTCGATCGGCTGACGTTCTCCCGGCCCGTGGACCACCCGGACGCCAACCGGACCAACGTCTACGTCAAGCTCGGGTATCAGCTGGGGACGCCGTCCGACGAGCGCTCCAACGCGGTCGTCGGCGAGGCGCGCGATCGAGTCTTGAATCTCTTCACCGCCTACCGCGACGTCGGCCCGCACGGGTTCGGCTTCTCGGTCGCGGCCACGTGGGGGCTCGACGTTCTGGGCGGCGACTACCGGTACGTGAAGACGGAGATGGAAGCCCTCCAGGCGATCTCGCTTCCGAAGCGCAACCGGATGATCCTCCGTCTGCACGGCGGCTATTTCCCGTACAAGAAGCGGCTCCGCGAGGACTTCGATCCGCTCCTCGGCACTCCGTTCTCGGTTCCCCGCTACGAGCTCTTTCGGTTGAACGGCCGGCAGGAGCTCAAGGGGTATCGCGGAAGCGAGCGCGGCCCGAACGAGGTCCATCTGACCCTCGAGCACGTCGTGCCGATCTACACCGAGACCCCCCGCCGAGTCTTGGGAATCGACTCGAACAGCCTCTACGCCGTCGGGTACGTCGGGGCCGGGAACGTCGGGAACGAAACAGAGATCTACGGCCGGTTTGGGGACTACAAGGTCGACGTGGGCGTGGGATTCGAGACGGCCCTCTCCTGGCGGCGCTACCGGGCTTTTCTGGGCGCGCTGGCCGCGAAAACCGTCGTCAATGGCGTCGGGAGCGGGCGCCTTCTGGTGACGTTCCGGACGTATCGGTAACCCCTCGAAGCGACGGCCACCCGGCTCAAAACGTTTGGCAACACAAGGTTTTTGTCTTATTCTATTCGGCACACTGATTTCTCTCCGGCCCCGTTCGAAAGGAGCATTCATGAAGGTCAAGCGCGCGGCGCTCCTCCCCCTCCTTTTCTGCCTGGCCGGAGCGTCCGCCTTCGCGCAGATCGCTCCGAACAACCAGGGAGACATCGGCCTCTTCACGATGCCGACGGCTGACAACCCTCGCCCGGGACAGCTCACGCTCGGCCTGTACGGCTGGCTCGAGCGGCTCGTCGCCGGGGAGCTGCCGACCGACGCCGACCACAAGACGCGGCTCTACAACCACTGGGCCGTGGAGGGTTCGGTCGGATTGGGACTGACGGACCGCTGGTCGATCTTCGCCAGCGCCGGCTGGGAGGAACGCAAGTCGCGCGGCGGCTGGCGGGGGGGAATCGTGAACGGCCTGAGGCTGATCCCTCCCTTCAACGTCGACGAGGGCCGAAAGGTGCGGGTCGGGACCAAGGTGAACTTCATTTCCGAGAGCGACTCGGACCTCCGGGTCGGGCTCTTCGTGGCCGCCCACGTGCCGGTCAGCAATGCCTCGATCCGACAGGACGAGCAGTTCACCGTCGCCGACCAGATCAACTCCCGCCGGGCCGACTGGGAGTGGGGCGGGGTGCTCACCAAGGGCGTATTCACTGCGATGGGCAGCTACACGCTCGCCGGCCGCCACGATGAGGACATCCGGCCGTCGAACCGGTTGCGGCTCGGCGTGGGAGTCGACGTCCCGATCATCCCCTTCCTGCACCTGATCGGGGAGCTCGACCGCAACATCCTCGACGGCGGCGATTTCCCCGAAGAGGACTATTCGATGTTCTATGCGGGCGCCCGGTTCTGGCTCGCTCACACCGGCTTCGCCATATCCGCCGCCCTGAACCTGAACGTGGACCAGGTCGTCCAGGCCGGCTGGGGCCCGGCGCCCGTCGGCGGACTCGTCGGGATCACGTACACCCCGTGGCCTCCGCCTCCCCCGCCGCCGGTGGTCGTCCCGCCGCCTCCCCCGCCCCCGGTCGTCGAGGAGGTTCCGATTCCGCCGCCTCCCCCGACGGCCGCGCCGCGCATGACGAGCGACGAGATCTACTTCGACGCCGGCAGCGCGAGGCTGACCAACATCGCCAAGGCGATCCTGGACGGCGTGGCGCTCCGGATGAAGAACGACCTGAACTCGACGGCAGTCATCAGCGGGTACTCGGACAACCTCGGGAGCGTTGAGTCGAACCTCGAGATCTCGCGGCGCCGCGCCGCCGCCGCCAAGGAATACCTGGTGACCCGCCATGGAATCGATCCCGCGCGGATCGCGACCGTCGGCAAGGGTTCGGCCGAGCCGGCTTACGACAACTCGACGGAAGAAGGCCGGGCGAAAAACCGTCGCGCTTTGATCGTGGTGACGTTAGTCTCCGGCACGTGAGCCGGGAGGCACGGGACAGCTCGAATCCGCCCCCTCAACCCGAGGGGGCTTTTTTGACTCCGGCGACGCCGGCCGGAGCGGTTCGTGAGGAAACGCGTCCTGTGCGGTCGGGGGGCCTCCTCGTGGTCGCCACGGCGGCGGCGGTCGCCCTTCTCTACTTCGGTAGTGCTCTCTTCGTCACGCTCGCGTTCGCGCTCTTCCTCGCGTTCGCCATGCGCCCCTTCGTCTCCCTCCTCGAGCGCGCCGGCGTGCCGCGCGTGCTGGCTATCCTTCTCCTTATCTTCTTACTCATTGGAGGGGTCGTCCTGCTGGTGATCAACGTTACGGCCCAGTTCAACGACCTGTACGATCAGCTTCCCCGTTACCAGGCCCGGATCCGCGAGCTCGTGTCGAACGTGATGAGTTTCGTGGACCGCCTGCGGGCGAGGATGGGTTCGATTCTGCCGCAGGACGCCCAGGGAGTCCGGGAGGTCAAGATTTCGGAGTCGCCACTCGCGACCACGCGGGCGTTCATGGCCTCGATCGGCACGGGCCTGCACTTCCTCCTCTACGCGGCCGCGGTGCCGTTTCTGACCTTCTTCATGCTGAAGGACCGGGAGAAGTTCGGGCGCGTCATCGAAGGGATGTTCGCGAGGAGCCGCCGCTTCGGAGATGTCGACGTGACCGGCGCCATTTCCGCGAAGATGACGTCCTACGCGCTCGGTCTCGCCTTCGTCATGCTCATCATGGCGTCGGCGACGACCGTGACCCTGATGATCCTGCGGGTGAACTACTACTACCTGCTGGGCCCGCTCGCGGGTCTTGCGATTCTCGTCCCGTACGTCGGCGTCCTCTTCTCGACGATTCCGGCGGTCGCGGTCGCGTTCTTCCAGTTCGGAATGAGCAAGGCGGTCATCGTCTTCATCGTCTACACGTGTCTCCAGTTCCTGGAAGGCAACGTGCTGACTCCATTCATCGTCGGCGGAAAGGTGCGCCTCTTCCCGCTGACGATCATGGTGGCCTTCATCTTCTGGGGAATGCT
>DASYUL010000152.1:0-45156 GCA_036001245.1 Thermoanaerobaculia bacterium | reverse complement strand
GAGGGCTCGATGATCTCGTCGATGTAACCCCGGCGCGCGGCGACGTAGGGGTTCGCGAAGTTCTCTACGTATTCGGCCACTTTCTCGGCGCGGCTCTCGGGGGGCGCGCTCTCGAACTCGCGGCGGTAGAGGATGTTCACGGCGCCCTGCGGCCCCATCACGGCGATCTCGGCGGTGGGATAGGCGAAGTTGAAATCGGTCGCGACATCCTTCGACGCCATGACGCAATACGCGCCGCCGTAGGCCTTGCGCGTGATCACGGAGACCTTCGGCACGGTAGCCTCCGCAAACGCGTAGAGCATCTTCGCGCCGTGCCGGATGATCCCGCCATACTCCTGCTGCGTCCCGGGGAGGAACCCCGGGACGTCCTCGAAGACGAGGAGAGGGATGTTGAACGCGTCGCAGAAGCGCACGAAACGCGCGCCCTTCACCGAGGCGTCGATGTCGAGCACGCCGGCGAGATGCATCGGCTGGTTCGCGACGACCCCCACAGAGCGCCCGCCGAGCCGGAGGAATCCGACGATCAGGTTCCGAGCAAACGAGGCGTGGACTTCGAGGAACTCTCCGCCGTCCGCGACCGCGCGGACGAGCTCCGCCATGTCGTAGGGCCTGTCCGGTTCTTCCGGGATGAACCGGTCGAGTTCCTGGCTTCCGGCCATGGGCTCGCGGCTCTCCCGTCTCGGCGGATCGTCGAGATTGTTCGAGGGGATGTACGACAGCAGCTCCCGGATCCCGAGAAGAACGCCGGCGTCGTCCTTGCGAACGAAGTGAGCCACGCCCGAGACTGTCGAATGGGTCCGAGCTCCCCCGAGCTGTTCTTTCGTGACCTCTTCGTGAGTAACGGTCTTGATCACGTCCGGTCCGGTAACGAAGAGGTACGACGTCTTCTCCGTCATGAAGACGAAGTCGGTGATCGCCGGCGAATAGACGGCGCCGCCCGCGCAGGGACCGAGGATCGCGGAGATCTGCGGCACGACACCGGACGCGCGCGTATTTCGAAGAAAGACGCGAGAGTAGGCGGCGAGCGAGACCACACCCTCCTGAATGCGCGCGCCTCCCGAATCGTTCAATCCGACGATCGGAGCGCCGTTCTGGACCGCGAGATCCATGACCTTGCAGATCTTCTCGGAGGCGGTCTCCGAGAGAGATCCGCCGAAGACCGTGAAGTCCTGGGCAAACACGTAAACGGGCCGGCCGTCGACGGTACCCGCGCCGGAAACGATGCCATCGCCGGGGATGTGCGTCCGGTCCATTTCGAAGTCGCGCGAGCGGTGCTCGACCAGCCGGTCCAGCTCGAAGAACGAGCCGGGGTCGAGGAGCAGCTCGACTCGCTCCCGCGCCGTGAGCTTGCCTTCCGCGTGCTGCCGCGCGATTCGCTCGGGACCGCCGCCCTGGAGGCTTCTCTCCCGCAGGGCTTCGAGGTCCGCGAGCCGCTTTTCGACGGTCATGGGTGCGAAGGCTTCGCCTGAAGCCCTACGACTCTCTGGCGACGTTTCAAAGAACGATTCCCCGCTGTTCGGCGAGCTTTCGGCGGATCCGGCGGAAGAGCTCCTGCCCGTCCACCTTTCCCGACGCGATCTCGTGTCGCGCCGCCTCCATCATTCGCCGCGCCTCCTCATCGAGGGTTCGCTCCTTCTCCGCCTCCGCCGCGAGGGCCACGAGCACGGCTTCCCGCAATGCGCCGGGCGCCTTCTCCTCGAAGAGCTTTCGGGACGCGAGCCCGCGCGCCGTGCGCACGGCGACGAACTCTTTTCTCCGGTCCGTAAGGCTCATCGGTTCTCCCGCCGGGCGCGATGTTACAGCGGGAAAAACGTCACACATAATCGCCGCGGGATGGACTTCGACGAGATACAGGTCGCGCGCTGGCTCGACCCGCTCGTCGTCGAGCGGGGAGACATCGCCGACGTTTTCGTCGAGCGAAGACGGCGGACCGTCGTCCTGTGGCGCGACGGCGAGGCGAGCGAGCCGAGGGTTTCCCTCGAAGCGGGCACGTCCGCCCGCACCAGACGGGCCGGCCGCGAGCGTCTCGCTTTCGTTTCCGGGGCCGACGACGCCGCGCTGCGCGAGGCGATCCGGGGACTCCAGGCCTCCGCCGGCCGCGCTCCGCTCCCCGTCCGCCCGGCATCCCACCGGCCGGATCCGAGGGATCTGACCCGCTTCGGGGGGGAGACCCCGACAGCCGAACGCTGGGTGCGCCGGCTGCCCGGCATTCTCGCGCGGCACCTCCCACGCCACAAGCTTCGGTGGACGCTGGACGAGGTGATGCGCCGCGTCGTGCCGTCGGGCCAACCGGCGTCGACCTCCGTCCGCCGCTTGTTCTCGCTCGAGGGCACGTTCGTCGCGGCGTCCAAGCGGGGCGACGAAGTCCGCCCTTTTTCCTTTCACGCGCCGGAAGCCGACTCGACCGTCGACGAGCTCAAACTGGCGCTCACAGCCGTGACCGCCCCCCGCGAGAGTCCCCTCCCGCACGGAAGCGGCACGACGGACGTGCTTTTCTCGGGCGGCACGGCAGCAGTCCTCTTCCACGAGATCCTCTCTCATGCGCTCGAGGCGGATGCGGAGGAGTCTCCGCTCTCGCGGCTGACAGCAGCGCGCGTCTCCGCCTCCGAGCTCGAAGTCCGCGACGACCCGACCCGCCTCGATCTCTTCGGCGGCTACGAGCGGGACGACGAAGCATCGCGGCCGCGGCCGGTCAAGCTCCTCGACTCGGGGCGGCTGGGCGGAAAGCTCGCCGATCGCGCCCACGCCGGGCCGGGCGGCTCGACCGGACACGGCCGCCGCGCGGGACCGGCGGACCCGCCGCTGCCGCGCGGATCGAACACGGTCGTCTCCGCCGGGAGCGCGACGACCGAGGAGATGACCCGCCGGCTCGCGAACGGCGTCTGGATCGACGAGATCGAGTCGGGGACGGTCGAGCTCTCGAGCGGCCAGTTCCGGCTGCGCTATCCCCGGGCGAGGCGCGTGCGTCGCGGCCGCTTGGCAGACGAGGTCGGTCCGGGGCTTCTGGCGGGAGAGATCCTGCCGACGCTCGCCGCGGTCGAACCGGTCATCGGCCGGGAAGTCAGGGCGTGCCGCTCTCTCGCCTGGTGCTCGCGCGGCGGCCAGGTCATCGCGGTCGGAGGCGCAGCGCCCGACGTGATCGTGCGGCGGCTGTCGGTGCGGGATCGATGAGGCTTTGCTGATGGAAGGGTCTCACCAGAGGGGAGACGATCTCGTCGCGCTGCTCGAGAGGCAGGCACCCGGCGCGTGGGAGCTCTACCGCAAGACGGCAGAGACGCGCGAGTCCGACGTCTCCCCGCGAAACCGGGGCGAGCTCTGGCGCCGCGAAGAAGGTTGGGCGGCCCGCTGGTGGGCCCGGGGACTCAGGTTCGCCTGCGGGTCCGACGCGCCGAGGCTCGCGGAGGCCGTTGCACAGGCGTCCGCGCTCCCCGCGCGCGACGAGCCCGCCCCGCGACTTCCTTCGGTCGACGCCGTCCGGCCGGAATCCGGGGCGCCGCTCGAGGCGCCCCAGGATTTGTTCGAGCGGCTCGGATCTCTCGTCGCCGAGAAGTCGCGCGGTGAAGCGGTGCTCGCCTCGCTCGATCTTCGGCGCGGCCGGGCGATCGAAGACATTTCGAACGCGGCGGGCCTTTCCGCGCGCATGGAGTCGCGGCGCCTCGACGGCGTCGCGCGGGCCGTCGGACGCCGAGGATCACGCGGCTGCGAGTCGCGGGCCGTGTTCCGGTGGGATTCGGACCCCGAGCTCGAGGCGGTCGCGGCCCGCCTCGCGGACGGCGCGACGTTTCCTCTCGCGCCCCGGGGATTGAGCTTTCCGCGCGGCTCCCTCCTCCTCGACCCCGCCGTCGCCGCCGCGCTCCTGGCTTCGATTGCGCCGCTCTTCTCGACGGAGCCGCTCCCGCGCTGGCTGAAAAAGAGCGACTTCGCGGCGCGCGAAGTCACGATCGTCGACGACGCCTCGGCGGATGCGCACTTCGACGGCGAAGGGACGCCGACCCGGCGCGTCGTCCTGGTCGAGGAGGGCGCGCTCGCCGCCCGACTCCATGATTTGAGGTCGGCCGCGCGCGCCGGCGCGGCACCAACGGGGCACGGAGTCCGGCCCTCCTATCTCACGCCGCCGCGCGCGGGGCCGAGAAGGCTCTTTTTCGAGACCACCCGGGGCGTCGCCGCTTTGGAGCTCCTCGGGCGCGTCGCGCGCGGCGCCTTTGCGCGCGCGGTGACGGCGCCGCTCTCGATCGACCTCGAGCGCGACCGCTACGAGATCGAGTTCACCGGCGTCGCCGTCCTCGCGGGACGCGCGAGGGAGCCGATCGCCGGAGCGCGCGCGTCCGGACGCATCTCGGAGCTGCTCCATCGAATCGCCGCCGTGGCGACCGACCGGCAGTTCTTTCCGATGCCCTACCCGGTCGGGGCGCCCACCGTGTTGCTCGAGAAAGTGAGCTTCGAATAGCGGGAAACGGAAAACGGATCAGCTCCTTTCCCGTTTCCCGTTTTTTGCTAGGCCCCGGGCGTGGGCTGCGGCGGCGGCGGCGCGCCCGCGGGCATGAGCGGCGGCGTGCCGGGAGGCAGCCCCTGCTGCGGCCGCGTCTGTCCCGGCTGGAGCGGGATCCGTGCCGGCGGCGCCGATGCCGACGGGGGGGCCGCGACCGTCGCGTCGACCGGTTCCGGCGCGGGAGCGTCTTCGACTTCCGAGGACGACAGCGGCCGGTCGGTCGGCAGCTGGCGGAAGCGCTCGGCATCCGCCCACGCCTGGTCCACGGTCATGGCCGCCGACGCGATGTCGCGCGGATAGTTCTCGAGCGAGACGCGGTCGAGAAGACGCGTGTCGACGATCAAGGGGTTGACGCGAGGGTCCCGCATCTCTCGGTCGATTCGAAGAGCTTTCGCGTATTCCTTCACGGCCAGCTCGTCCCATCCGCGCCGTTCGTAGAGGCGGCCCAGGTGGAAGTGGGACGCCGGGAACCCCGGCTTTCTCGAGATCGACTTTCGGTACGCGGAGATCGCGCGGTTGGGCTTCCCCGCCGCCTCCCAGAGGAGCCCCAGGTTGTACGCCGCGAGGAAGTGAGATTCGTCGAGCTCGAGCGCTTTCTCGTACTGCCTGACCGCGTCCTCGATGAATCCCCGCTCGGCGAGCAGGTTCCCGAAGTCGTTTCGCAGATCGGCGGAGTCCGGCTGCGCTTCCACGCGCTGCTCCTGTTCGACGATCTGGTCGTCCAGCGGGTTTCCGGCGACGAGATATTTTCGGTAGAAGGGCTCGGCGGACTTCTCACGCCTCGCGTGGATCCAGCCGCAACCCACGACGCCCGCCGTTACCACCACGACCATAACGATCGAGAATCTCTTCATTCGCTTTCCTCCGGGCTCCGGTGCTACTTGGAACTTGGACCCTTGGAGCTGGAACTCGATTGTGGCCGGGCGATCAGCTTGATCCGGCCGTCGCGCTCGACGACGTCGAATTCGACCTCGGCGGTTCCCAGACGATCTCTCAATTTCCCCCGTTCCTCCGCCAGGCGGCCGAGAAACGCCTCGAGCCCGAGACCCGCGACGTTGTCACCCCGCGATTGCCTGGCCGCGACGTAGCGATCGAAAAGCTCGCGGTCGCGCGCGGCGCCGGCTTCCCGATCCGCTTGTACGGAGGCGGGGGGCGGAGCGTTTGGCCGCGGGGACGAGACGTCCGCCGTGAAACCGCCGTGAATGCCGGGGCGGCGGCCCGCCTCCTTCTCGGCCTGCAGGCGCTCCCAGCGCTCGCAGAGGCTGTAGAAGCGGCCCTGGAGAGTCGAGAGCTGGTACCGCTCGGCGGCGGACTCGGACGGGGACATCGTCAGCCTCCGGAACATCTCCTCGACGTGCCGGCGGCTCTCCTTGGGGGGCTTCGCGACCGAGCCGAACAGAAAGGCGTCGTACTCGGCGTTCAGCCGCCGGATGGCTTCGTTCAGAACGATGAATTCGCGGTCCCAGGACACCTTCTCGATAATAGCGCCCGTGAGCGTCGCCCGCCCCCCCTCCATGGACTCGCTGCTCGCGCGACCCGAGGCGTCCGAGCCGCTCGGGCTCTACGGGCGGGAGGCGGTCAAGGAGGAGCTCCGGCGCGCGATGGCCGCCGGCGAGACGGAGGCGGGAGCGCTCATCGCGCTCGCCCGCGACGCGCTTGCCGCCCGGTTCGCGCCGAGCCTCGTGCGCGCGGTGAACGCCACGGGCGTCCTGCTCCACACGAACCTCGGTCGGGCTCCGCTGCCCGAGGTGGCACGCGAGGCGATCGCCCGCGTCGCGTCGGGCTACTCCACGCTCGAGTACGAGCAGGCCCTCGGCCGTCGCGGAAAACGGCAGGACCACGTCCGGCGCGCGGCGCGCGAGCTCTTCGGCGCGGAGGATGCCGTCGCGGTCAACAACAACGCGGCCGCCGTCTTTCTCGCGCTGGCCGCGCTCGCCCGCGGGCGCAAGGTCCTGGTCTCGCGCGGCGAGCTCGTCGCGATCGGGGGAAGCTTCAAGATCCCCGAGATCCTCGAGGCGTCGGGGGTTCAACTTCGCGAGGTCGGCACGACCAACCGTACGACGGAAGAGGACTACCGGCGCGCGCTGTCGGGCGACGTCGCGATGCTCCTGACCGTGCACCCCTCGAACTACGAGATCCGCGGTTACGCGAGCTCGCCGGCGCCGGCGGAGATCGCTCGAGTCGCGCGCGACGCGGGTCTCCCGTGGCTGCACGACCAGGGGACCGGTTGCGTCGTCCCCCTCGACGACTTCGGCGTCTCCGGCGAGCCGACGGTTGCCGAATGTCTCTCGGCGGGAGCCGATCTCGTCACCTTCTCCGGCGACAAGTTGTTCTCCGGGCCGCAGGCGGGTCTCGCCGTCGGCCGGGCGGATCTCGTCCTCCGGATGTCGGAGCATCCGATCGCGCGGGCCGTGCGGCCGGACAAGCTCACGCTCGCTGCTCTGGCGGCCACGCTCGCGGCATGGAAGACGGGACGGTGGCGCGACTTTCCCGTCTACCGGGCCGCGGCCGCTTCGCTCGACCTCCTCGAAGCTCGGGGCGAGCGGATCCGTTCGGGTGTCGGAGGTGGAATCGGCGCCCGAACGATCGAGGTCGTCGTGTCGCTCGCCGTTTTCGGCGGCGGCACGAGCCCCGAAAAGAGATTTCCGTCCCGCGCGCTCGCGGTTTCCGTTGCCGGACTCTCGCCCGACGAGCTCGCGGCCCGCCTTCGCGCGGCGACGCCGCCGGTCGTGGGGCGAGTCGAGGAAGGAAGGGTGCTCCTCGATCTGCGCTCCGTGCTGCCCGAGGAGGACCCCGTTCTCGAGAGGGCGTTGCGTGAGCTGGCAGGAGCCGAGAGCTGAGAGCTATTCGTCTAACGAGTGCTCTTTCAGCTTGGCTTCGAAGCGACGGCGTGTCAGCCCCAATTCGGTCGCGGCCGCGGTTCGGTCGCCGTTCGCACGCTCGAGCGCCTGCACGAGCCAGCGCCGCTCGGCGGCTCGCGCGCCCCGCTCGCGCACCTGCTCGAGGTTTTCGCTGCGGTGCTCGACCGGCGGCTCCGCCGTCTCCGGCGTCAAACGCAGCGATCTCTCCTCGATCACGCCGGCGTCGGAGAGGATGATCGCGCGCTCGAGGCAGTTTTTGAGCTCCCGGACGTTGCCCGGCCATTCGTATTCGCGCAGCCGCTCGCGGGCCTCGGCCGCGATGCGGATCCCCTTCCTGCCGAGCTCCCGGGGCAGTTGGCCCAGGAACCAGTCCACCAGAGGATCGATGTCCTCGGGCCGATCGCGCAGCGGAGGGATCCGGATGGGAAAGACGCGGACCCGGTAGTACAGGTCTTCGCGGAAGAGTCCCTGCGCGACCATGCGATCGAGCGGGCGGTTCGACGCCGCGAGAATCCGCACGTCCACCTGGATCGGAATCGTCCCCCCGACGCGGTGAAACGACCTCTCCTGGAGGACGCGCAGGAGCTTGCCCTGCGTCACCGGGGTGAGCTCGCCGATCTCGTCGAGAAAGACGGTGCCGCCCTCCGCGAGCTCGAACTTGCCGAGCCGGCGCGCGAGCGCCCCGGTGAACGCGCCGCGCTCGTGGCCGAAGAGCTCGCTCTCCAGGAGCGTCTCGGGAATCGCCGCGCAGTTGATCGCGACGAACGGGCGCTTGCGCCGCGGCGAGAGCTCGTGGATCGCGTGAGCGAAGAGCTCCTTGCCCGTCCCGCTCTCCCCCTCGAGGAGCACGGTCGCGTCGGTCGCCGCGACCCGCTGCGCCTCGGCCTGGACCGTCCGGATCGCCGACGACTCTCCGATGATCGCCGGCATCGCCCGCGTCTGGTTCTCTTCGAAGAGGAGCGACTGGCGTTCCCTTGCCCGACGCTCGATCGCGCGGGAGACGAGCAGCCGCAAGAGGTCCGGATCGACCGGTTTGGTGATGAAGTCCTCCGCGCCGCGCTTCATCGCGTCCACGGCGGTCTCGATCGAGCCGAAAGCGGTCATCACGATGACCGGAAGAGTAGGATCGACCGCCCGCGCCGCGTCGAGAACGGCGAGACCGTCCGCGCCCGGCAGGCGCCAGTCGGTCAGCACGAGATCGACCGGCTCACCCGACCGGAGCGCCTCGACCGCCTGCGAGCCGGACGCGATGCCGCGTACCTCCAGCCGCTCCGCGCGCAGCATCTCCTCGAGCATCGCGCGCAGGGAGTCCTTGTCTTCGACGATGAGGATGCGGGGCACGGAAAGAGGGTAGCCGGTCGGCTGCCAAGCGTAAAGCGAGACGGGCGTCGCCGGCCAGTCCGGACCGATCAACTTCTTACTGAAGCGTGAGGCCCGGTCGAAAGAACCGCAAAGGGTCGCCGACTGCAAAGCAGGACGGGGCGTTTCCGCCCCGTCTCGTGGACTGTTCGGCCGGCTCAACGGTCCGGCCTGCCGTCGATTCCGTCGGCTATGGGGAGGGCAACGCCTTTTCGGCCGGCGCGCATAGGATCTCCCAGGGCCCGGTCTGCCACTGGTCTCTCTCGAACTGGTTTTCGGCGGTGAGCGTGAACTGCTGGGTCTTCTGCTTGCCGTGGATCTCGTAGCAGGCCAAGTGTAGGTCCTCGGCCAGGATGGGGAACGTCTGGCTGTTGTGCACCTTCTCCGCGGGGGTGCAAAACAGCGTCGGCGTGGTGACGCGGACGTTGTCCGGCCCGCTGAACTGGTCGTCGAGGGTCACCCGGGCGCCGACCCGCGGGCCGCTGGCCTCATAGCACCAGTAGTGATTCATGTTGGCGCGGTCGTCGAACGTCTGCTCGCCGATAGTCTTCGCGGTCGGGACCATCACGTACTTCGGCGTGGTGATCTGCCAGGGGACGTCGGCGCCGAACTGGTCGGTCACGAGAACGGTCCGGGGCACGGCCGGGCCGGGCGCGGGGTAGAGCGCGTAGTGCTCCTCCTCGTCCTCGATCGGGAACGTCACGCCCTGTTTCGTCTTTTCCGTCGGCGGGCAGAACATCACCGGCTCGCCGACCAACGTCGACTGGGGCTCGCTGGTGAATTGATCGTCCAGCGTGATCGCCTGCGCGGCCTGCGGCGTCTGCGAACTGATGATGTAGCAGCGGAAGTGCTGCTCATCCACTCGCTGGCCCAGCGCCACACCCGAACCGACGAGCAGAACACCGACGGCCGCGATCAAGCCGAACAATGCGAGACTCGCGACTCGACGCGTTTTTCTTTGCATGACGACTCCTCCTCGTGGGGTGCGCAGGCGACACCCATCGCGCCGGTGGCGCCCGCAGGGTGAAAGGGAAAGACGACCATAGAGCTAGAGATCAGAGGGTCGGCGAATCACTCCTCCGCCGCTCACCTGTTCAAGATCGGGGCCACCCCCCGCTTCTGGTCGAGCTTGCTTAGCGGACCTAAGGATGTGCTCGGCTGGCGAGCCTGTGTCCGAGTATGGGGGCCGAATCGGAATCGATTCGGAACGCCGGGAGTCGAGCGCCCGGGAATCGGGGTCGATTCCCGACTCTGTCTTGGTCTCTAATTCGGCGGCTTCGGCTGATTCGCCGGATTCGAGGCGCCGGGGAGATATCCGGTCTTGCCATCCGCCGGCGCCTGCGAGGGCGCGTTGGGGGCAGAGGGCGCGTACAGATTGCCGCGGCCGTAAGGCGTCGGAGCCGGTCCGGGTGGCGCCGTCGGTTTCGCCGCGGCAGCGGGCGACACCGCTGCGGCGGGCGCGGCGGAACCCGCCGCGGGCGCGCGCGCGCTCGACTCCCCTTCCGCGCCGGACGCGGGAGCCGCCGGCGCCGACGATATCCAGCGGGGCGAGAAGCGGATCGATCCGACCACCCTGCCGCCCACCGGAATCGTCACGGAAAAGGCGACCGTGCGCGACGGGTCGATGACGGCATTCGAGAGACCCGCATCCGCCGACGAGATCGCCTGGCCCTTCGTGTCGATCGCGGTCACGGACATCCGAACGCCGGCCGCGGGCGTCGCGCCGGGGTTCTTCAGCGACCCGCGGACGACGAGCGCATCGCCGGACTTCTCCTGCGTATACTCGGCGACCTCGACCCGACCGGCTCCCGCGGAAGCATCCACCTCGGGCGCGGCCTCCCCGGCGGCCGCTTCGCCCGACGCCTGTGCCGCTGCCTCGTGGTGCGAGACGTCCGCGTCGCTGATCTTGACGCGCGCCTTCGGCACCTCGCGGGTGGCACGAGCCGCCTCGACGAGCGTCGCTGCGGGGGCCGGAGTGGCTACCGGCGGCGGCGGAGCGGCAGCGGTGGACCGCGCCGCGGCGGTCGCTCCGCGATCGATCTCGGACGCCCGGACCGACAACAGCGTTCCATCCGTCCGCGTCAGGAGCACGGTGTTGCCGCGCACCTCGGGAGGTTTCTTCAAGTTGATGACGGCCCCGCCCTTGAGGACGATGACGTCCGCGGACGCCACCGCTCCGGCCAGAACCAGAACGATTGACGCGGCCATTCGGGCGACGATTGTCATGGCTCTCTCCAGTTCATGACCACGGAACGAAAGGCTCCAGACTCGCAGCTTCCTACGACCCCTCCTGTCGGCTGAAGAGCGTCAAGTATATCGCCCCGGCCCGGTTCCCCGGAGGCCGTCGCCTCCGACTCTCCGCCGGCAAAATCCGCCGGAAGAGGCCCGATTTCCACGTCGACGTCGATTCGTTTCGAATATCGGGCGTCCGCGCCGTTTTCTGTCGCCCGGACGCGAACCTCGAATCGGTAGAAGAACCGCCCCGATTCGCGCCCGGTCGCCGCGTCGATGCAGGCGCGCCGGCCGAGGTCGCCGGGAGCCTCGACCTCGACGCGGATTCCCTCTCCCGAGGGATCCCCGGAAAAGGGTCCGAGCGCCCCATGGCCGTGGGCCGGCATCGGGAAGCGGACGGTTCCGAAGGAGCCGGGCGGCTGAAATTCCGGGCGTCGGAGAAACTCGGCCGGCGTCCTCATCTGGGCACCCGCCCACCTCGCTCCGGCGTCCGCCGCGTAGACGGCGCGGCTCGCCGCCCAGTCGTGGGCGGCAACGAGCCGTTCCGAGTCGGTCACCCAACCGAGCGCGATGCCGACGACCGTCAGAACCGCGAGCAGGAGGATGACGAGGAGGAGTCCTGCCTCGCCAACCGCGGCTCTCCCGGCGGGAGAGGCGATCACCCGTCGAGGCCGAAATTGCGGAGGTTGATCTTCATCGTTCGGCTCCACCGGCGAAATCGAGCGGGCGGCGCCGCGGACGAATTGCCGCCGCCTCTCGGAGGCGCGTTCATCGTTCGGATGCCGAGCGATCCGGGTCCCTGATAGGACGGGCCCGGATCTCGCGATCTCACGACGACCGAAACCATCACGGCACGAAGCACCGCGCAGTGCGCGCTGGCGGAGAAGCCGTCGTGCGGGAAGCCCGCGGGCGGCGGATACACCTGCTGGAATTCCGTCGGATCGAAAGGGCGTTCGCCGGGGGCGTTCGGCGCCCACTCGTCGCCGTCCTTCCGGATGGAGACGTCGGGATCCGGGTCGGTCGAGCTCGTCGGCACGAGTCGCCCGAGCGATCCGTCGGGCTCCCGGCCGTCGGATCCGTAGAGGCCGTCCACCCCGTACGCGACCTGGAGGTCTTCGACGTCGTCCGCGACCGGAAACACGTCGAACCGCGCCCCCCGTCGGATAGCTTGCGCGAGCGCGGGGTGCTCCGGGTCGGAGTCGTCGACGAAAAACAGAACGTCGTCGAGAACTCCGGCGCGCGCGACCGGCGAGGGAAGAGGTTGTGCGCCGGGAGGCGCCGGATCGCCCGGGCTTTCCGTGGTGAGCTCCCGCGCGAGCGGATCGCCGAAGTCGATCCATCCGAAGCTTCCCGAGCGCGCCAGGGCGGTTGGATGGGCGAGCCGTCCGACGACGTGGGAGGGCTGTGGCGGCAGCGTTCGACCGACGAGCGGCGAGGGGCATCCCGCGTGGAGATCGTCGGCCGCCGACGCGATGACGAACGTCGGGTTCTCCGGCGAGACCCCCTGCGTGTACGAATCGACCTCGGAGAAGCGCGGACGGTTCATCGTGTCGTCGTTGACGTAACGCCGCGCCGTCACCGCCCGCACGGTCAGCTGCGCGACCCCGGTACACGTCCCGCAGCCGCTCGCCCCGTCGAACCCGAAGAGGGGGGAAAAGATCACCCCGCGCACTTCGAGCACATCCGTCCCGGGTCGCACGGGAATGCTCCCTCCGGAGAGAGCCGTCACCGTACCTCCGACGACGTCGTCGAAGTCATCGTCCAGGGACACGGCGATTCCGGGAAGACCAGGATCCGGTCGAACGAGGATGGACTGCGTGACGAACAACCCTCCGGTTCCGGCCCTGCGGACGACGCCGGCAATTCGGTCCAGGCCACGCCGCAGGCTCCCCTGCGCCTCGACCGCCGCGATCTCGCTCTTGTTGAGAAGCATCGCCGAGTCGCAGACCGCGAGAAGACCGAGGATGAGGAGGAGGACGAGAAGGGTCCCGATCGTCGCTTCCAGGATCGAGAAGCCCGCTCGCGATGGCCGGACCGACATGGGTTATCTCTGCGGCGGGTGCAGGCCCGCAGGACCTGTCCCCGCGAAATAAGGATGCGGGTGCAGGCCCGCAGGACCTGTCCCCGCGAGATAAGGATGCGGGTGCAGGCCCGCAGGACCTGTCCCCGCGAAATAAGGATGCGGGTGCAGGCCCGCAGGACCTGTCCCCGCGACATTCTCTGGGGAAGCCTCGGACAGGATCTCGTCGGGCGCGGGGTTGCGCCGGATCGCGCTCACCCGCGCGCCGATCCATCCGAGACCGGGGCGCGAGACCGACAGCTCCACCGTCACGTCGAGCCGCTTGTAGTCGTAACGAGATCCCGGCTCGACGACGCGAACGGGCGTGAACAGTCCTCCCGCGGGAACCTCGTCGCTCCGCGGAATCGCGAACTGCCGGACGCGGTACGTTCGTCGGAAGACGTTCGGGACCGAAGAAGGGGACTCGCCAGTCGCCGGATCCGGGAGAGTCGGCGGAAGGTCGTCTTCGTGAAACCCCTCCGAGAGCCTCCGGTCGTCGAATCGCAGGCTCATCAGCTGTTCCAGGCGATCCCGGACGAGGGCGCTCGCGATCGAGTACTTTTCGGCCGCGTCGTTCGTCCTCCGGCTCGAGAGAAAGAGCGTGGCGATGCTCCCGAAAACGACGGCGGCAAGGCTCAGGCAGACCACGACTTCCACGAGCGAGCTCCCGCGAAGTCCGCATCGTTTCCTCGTCCGGCAAGCCTCGGAGCGGGTCATCAACAAAGAATTGTCGCGTCGCCGCGGGGCGCCGGTCGGCTAAACTTTGGTGACCGCAATGTGGCCAAAAAGGCGTCGGGGACCGACAGCGGATGGTCGAACCGTGCTCGCGCGGGCGCACTCCCGTTCCTGGAAAACGAACGCGGAAAGGGACGCTCTGCTCGACGAGGTCGCGGCGATCAGTGCGCTGGAGGCGGAAGACATCGCCTGGCTCCTCGTCGATCCGGACGCCTCGCTCCGGCAGCGCGGCAAGGCCCTGCTCGAACGGTTCGCCTACGAGGACGTGCTGCGCGCGTTTCACCCGTTATTCGTCTCGCGCACCGAGGCCGTTCGCCGCCTCGCGTTCGACGCGCTCGCGGCTCACGCCGGACCGTCCTTCTCCGACGAGCGGCTTTCCGAGCTCCTCGGCCACCCTGACGCCGCGGTCGTCCACGTCGCGCTCGACTGGCTCCACCGAAACCCTTCCGACCGGAATCTCTCGCTCGTGACAAACGCGCTCAACTCGTCTTCCCCGGGCGTCCGGAGGAAGGCCTTCGCGATCGTCGAGACCATCGCTTCCCCGCGCGTCGTCCCCTTCGCCTTGAAAGGACTCGACGACCAGGACGAGAATCTCCGGTTCCGTTCGGTCCAGCTTCTGACGAAGTTCCCCGACGAGTCGGCGATCCGGCCACTCCTCCGACTTTGCCACCTCGATTCGACTCGGGTGCAGGAGGCGGCGATCACGGCGCTCACGCCGCTCCTCGCCCGCGCCGACGTGGGGGGCAACGAGGACCTGATCCCGCTGCTCTCCGACCCGAATCCCCGGGTGAGGCAGCTCGCTTCCCGCATCCTGCGCACGCAGAATGCCGACCGGGTGGCGGAGGCGTTCCTGAAAGCGTACCAGGACACGTTCGGTCCGGTGCGCGACCGTGCGCTCGAAGGCCTTCGGGAGCTCGGCCCGCAGTACATCCCCGCGTTTCTCGGGCACGACGAGAACCCCGACCATCGAATCGCGGCTCTCGCCTCCGCCATCGCGGTGACGATTCGCTCGCCGGAGGTCGTCCCTCATTGCATCCGCTACCTGCAGGGGGACGACTGGTGGCTGCGCGACCGGGCCGCCCATGCTCTGGGAGAGCTCAAGGACGAGCGCGGTCTCGAGCCGCTCTTGAAGATGCTCGCCGATTCCGAGTCGAACCTTTCCGCCGCCGCGGCGCTCGGCGCGTGGGGCACTCCCCGCGCGCTGCCCGCGCTCCTCGAGGCGTACAAGCGCGGAACCAAGGATCTGCGGTTGGAGATCCTGGACGCCTTCGCCCGGATTTCCGACGCGCGCGTCCCGGCTCTGCTCGCCGGCATCGTGAAAGCCGACCCCGATCCTCTCGTCCGCGAGAAGGCAGCTCGCCTGATCGAGACGCTCGCCGGTGATGACGCCGCGGGCGGGTCCGGACGGGGGCGGGAGTTTGCCCCCCACGACTTCGCCGCCTCGCCGGACTTGACGCTCTCGGATCTCCTCCGACACGCCCGCGCCGTCGGCGCGTCGGATCTCCACCTCGCGACGGGCACCGTGCCGCACGTGCGAGTGAACGGCATGCTGTCGCCCCTGCCGATGCCGCCGTCCTCGGCGGAGCAGATCGACCACTGGGTCCGACCGATCCTTTCGAGCGATCGGGCGCAGACATTCGACGAGCGCCAGCAGATCGACTTCTGCCACAAGGATGCCTCTCTCGGCCGATTCCGCACGAACGTCTTCCTGCAGCGCAAGGGGATGAGCGCGGTCTTTCGCCTGGTGCCGTTCGACGTTCCCAACCTGGCCGACATCGGGCTGCCCGAGAGCCTCTGGGAGCTGACGACGTACTCCCAGGGTCTCATCCTCGTGACGGGCCCGGCGGGGTGCGGGAAGACCACGACCCTCGCAGCTTTCGTCGACCGGATCAACTCGACGGAGCGCTGTCACATCCTCACGATCGAAGATCCGATCGAGTACGTGCACGGCAACAAGGACGCGCTCGTCAACCAGCGCGAGATCCCGAGCCACTCGCGAACGTTCGCCCGGGCGCTCCGCCAATCGCTGCGAGAGGACCCGGACGTCATCCTCGTCGGGGAAATGCGCGACCTCGAGACGATCTCGCTCGCGATCACGGCGGCCGAAACCGGACACCTCGTGCTGGCGACTCTCCACACGACGACGGCGGCGTCCACGGTCGACCGGATCATCAACGCGTTTCCGGCCGACCAGCAGAGTCAGATCCGCCAGATGGTCTCGGACTCGCTGAAGGCCGTCATCTCGCAGTCGCTCCTCCCCCGGCGCGACGGCAGCGGACGCGTCGCCGCGTGGGAGATCCTTCGCAATACGCCGGCGGTCGCGGGTCTCATCCGCGAAGCGAAAACTTTCCAGATCCCCTCCGCGATGCAGACCGGCGGGGGGTCCGGAATGATGCTGATGGACATGTCGCTCATGCGCCTCGTGCAGGACGGAACCGTGGACCCGCGGGTCGCCTACGACCGCGCGCTTCGGAAGGAAGCGTTCGAGCCCTTCCTCGAGGAGGGGAGCGCCGCGTGAGCGACCCGGTGCCCTCGACCCCGTCCTTCGCGCCCGGCGAGGGGGAGAGCCGCAGGGAGACGAGCGAAAAAGTCTTTCAGGTCGGCCAGCTCGAGATCGTCTCGGTCGGCACGAACCGGATCGACCGCTTCCTGTCCGTGTTGCCGAAGAGAAACGGCTCGGACCTTCACCTCGCGGTCGGCTCTCCACCGATCATCCGGATCGACGGAGACCTCGAGAGGATCCGCTACCGCTCCCTGTCCGAAGGCGACTTCTACAATCTCGTCGGTCCGATCGCGCCGCCGCGGATCTGGTCGCAGTACGGCGAAACGGGCGACGTCGATTTCGCCTACCAGATGGGCTCCGATGCGCGGTTTCGCGTGAACCTCTTCCGCCAGGAACGCGGGTCGGCGGCGGTCTTCCGGCTGATTCCCGCGCGCGTTCCCACCGTCGAGGAGCTCGAGCTCCCGTACGCGGTAGCGGAGCTTTCCGAAGCCGCGCGCGGTCTCATCCTCGTGACCGGACCCACGGGAAGCGGAAAGTCGACGACGCTCGCCGCGATCCTGGACCGCATCAACCACCGGCTCTCCCGTCACGTCGTCACGATCGAGGACCCGATCGAGTTCGTCCACGCGAATGATCGCTCGATCTTCACGCAGCGCGAGATCGGGCCCGACGTGTCGAGCTTTGCCGAGGGGGTCAAGGGCGCGATCCGCGAAGACCCCGACTGCCTGCTCGTCGGCGAGATGCGGGACCTGGAAACGATGCGGATGGCGCTCACGGCGGCGGAGACGGGTCTCCTCGTGTTCGCGACTCTTCACACGAACTCCGCGGCGAAAGCCGTGGATCGGATCATCGACGCCTTCCCGGCGAGCGAGCAGGAGCAGATCCGGATCGTGCTCGCCGAGTCGCTGCGGGCGGTCGTCGCGCAACAGCTCTTGAAGAAGACCGGAGCCGGCCGGATTCCGGCTTTCGAGATCCTGCTCGGATCGAGCGCGCTCTCGAACGCGATCCGCGAGGGAAAGACGGCACAGATCAACAACCAGATCCTGACCGGCCGGTCGCGCGGCATGATCTCGATGGATCAGTCGCTCCTGGAGCTCGTCCGCGCCGGCCACGTCTCGGCCGAGGCCGCCCTCGAACGCGCGTTCGACCGCGAGAGCGTCCGGACTAGTCTCGGGGCTCTCGCGAAGGAGACGGGCCGGGCCGCGCCCGCCGATCCGGTTCCGGGAGTCTCAAGGTAAAGAGCGCCCCCCCGCCCGGGCGCGGGTCCACCTGGACGGTCCCCCCGTGGAGCTCGATGATTCGCGCGACGATCGCGAGGCCGAAGCCGGAGCCGCGGGGCTTGGTCGAATAGAACGGCAGGAAGATCTCCTCCCGAAGAGATGCAGCGATGCCTTCGCCGCGGTCCGCGACGGCGAGGAAGAGCTCACCTTCGGTGCTCCAACCCTTGAGAAGGATGGCGGACGGTTCGCCCCGGCGCTCCGCCGGCGTCGCTTCGACGGCGTTGCGCAACAGGTTCACGAGCGCGCGGCGGAGGAGGACTTCCGATCCGGAGACGATTGGGAAGGACCCGTCGAGCTCGACCTGGACCCCGGGGAACGCGGTCTCGGTCTCGGCGACGGCGCCGGTCGCGACCGCGGTCAGGTCGACCGGCTCGGGCGCGAACGCCTCGGGCCGCGCGAAGAGGAGAAAGTCGCTCGTCACGCGGCTCATCTCCTGGGCCTCGCGGCGGATCGCGCGCAGGTGCTCGGCCGCGCGATCCGGGGAGCGAAGGCCGAGGTCCGCGAAGCCGTCGATGGCCGCGGCGGCGTTGCGGAACTCGTGGGCGGCGCCGGCGGAAACCTGACCCAGGTCCGCAAGGTGGCGGGTGAGCGCGATTCGCGCCTCGAGGCGGCGCATCTCGGTGAGGTCGGTGAAGAGCGCCAGGACCCCGAGGAACCGTCCGTCGGCGCCCTGCGCGGGCGTCACGGTGACGCCGAAGGAGCGCGGCTCCCCGCGCGCCGTCCAGTGAACCTCACGCCGCCCGACGGGTTTCTTGTCCCGGAGCACCTCGGCGAGGAGGTCGCGGAACTCGGGCGCCCCCGAAAGCGCGGCGTCGAGGTGCCCGCCCCGCAGGTCGCCCGGTACCTGCAGGATCTCGCGGCCCGACTCGTTCAGCTCGACGATCGTCCCCTGCGGGTCGATCGAGAGAAGGCCCGTCGGTAAGTTGCGCGAGAGCAGGCGCGCCGCCGCCTCCAGGTCGTCGGCGCGCGCCCGGAGCTCGCGCTCCTTGTCGCGGAGCGCGGCAATGGTCGCCTCGAACCGTCCGATCAGGAATTCCCGCTCGTCCGTGCGCTCGGCCGCAATCGGCGAGGACGCAGCCGGGGCGCTTCCCGCCGCCGCGAGCAGCCGGTCGTAGGGCGACAGCAGCGAGCGCAGGTAGAAGCCGGCCAGCACGACCAGCGCGGCACCGGCGATGGGGACGACGAACGTCAACGAGCGGGCGAGCGAGCGCAGGGCCGCGCCCGGACCGGGGTCGAGGGCGATCGAGATGAAACCCTGCCGAGCGGCGGCGGTCGCGACGAGGACCGTCGGGTTCTTCCGCCAGGCGAAAGCGATTCGCCCCGCCTCGGGGCGTTCCGTCGGCAGCGTCTCCGGCGCGTCGATCTGCGGTCCGAACGTCCGCAGGCGGCGGCCGGTCGCATCGTACTCGGCCACGTAGAGCACGTCGCGGTCGAGGGCGGCCCTCCCGAAGGCAACGTTCCCCTTCTCTTCCGACGGCCGGGTGAAGAGCGGAAGGTGGCGGAGCACATCGGCAGCGCGCCGCTCGATCGACTCGCTCCCCCAGTCGACGGCGCGGCGGAGAAAGTGGAGCGTGAGCAGGTTCAGAAAGAGAACGAGGAGCAACGCCACCCAGAGAAACAGGCGCGACTCGCGCCGGAAGGTCTGCGGGACGCCGGTCATGCCCTTTTCTCCGCGGCCGCCGGAGCGCGACGGCCTGCGAGCGGACGCACCTCTCGGAGGAGCCAGAACGCAACGGACAGCCAGACGAGGTGTCCCATCCACCGGCCGCTTCCGGGGATTCCGAAATGGGAACCCAGAGTCCACGCCATGGTCGTCGCCGTCAGGAGAAAGTAACCCGCTCCCCCGAGGAGCACCCCGACAGAGAGCGGCCAGACGGCGTACTGCGTCCCGAACCCGGGCGCGAAGAACAGGACCACGAGAAAAACCATCAGGCATGAGCGGACGAGATCCAGCTCCCCCGAGAGCCACCATGCCGTGAAAAGCCCGGCCGCGAGACATGCGATCCCGATCGGGAGCGAGAAGCGCTCGTCGTAGAGAACGAGCTCGGACAACCCGTAGGACCGCGGAACGCCGCTGTACCCGACGACGTTGTCGCGGATCCCCCGCCACTCGGCGAGGAAAGGGATGAACAATGCCGCGGTCGCCGCGTACGGGACGAGAAGCATCGCCGGACGACGAACCCTCTTGATCCAGAGGATCGGGTGGAGCGCCGTAACCTGCTTCGCGGCGATCGAGAGGGTGAGAGAGAGAATCGCCGGCCAGCCGGCCGGTGAGTTTCCTGCCTGGCCGGGAGTCACCCGGATCGCGATCAGGAGAAACAGGAGACTCACGTTGTCGAACTGCCCCTGGAATCCGGTCGTCCAGATCGAAACCGGGTTGGCGAGAAAGAGGGCGGCGACCTTCCAGGGGTCCTTTCCCCGCCCGGCAGCGATTCTCCAGAGCACGGCCACCGAAAGAAGGTCCACGCCGGTGAGCAGAGTCCGCATGAGGCCCTCGAACGAGATTCCGGTCGCTCGCGATCCGCGATCGACGAGCAGAATCACTCCCGCCCAGACCGGAGAATAGTTGTAGACCGCCGTTCCGTAGATTCCTTCTCCGCGGGAAATGGCGCGCGCGACGACAGAGTAGTGCCCGAGATCGGCGCCGCCGCGGGAGGTCGAGATGAGGGCGACTCGCCCGGCGAGCCCGAGAATCGCGAGGACCGCGAACGCACCGACTCGAAGGGAACGCTTCTCCATGGCGCGGCGGGCGCTATCGCAACCCGGCGCGATACAGCTCGACGAGGAAGGGCCCCCAGAAGAGCGTCGCGATCGCGCCGAGCGAGAGGAAGACGCCGAACGGCAGCGCGGTCTGCAGAGACCCGCGCCGAGCGAGAACGAGGACGAGCCCCACGAGACTGCCGGCAACCGAGGAGAGAAGCACGGTGAGGACGACGCCCGAAGGACCGAGCAGAGCGCCGATCATTCCGAGCATCTTGACGTCGCCCATTCCCATCGCCTCCACCTTCCGGACCTTCTCCCAGAGCCAGGCGAGGAGGTAGAGGCCTCCCGCGCCGAGCGCCGCCCCCGCGATCGAGGAGAGCGGCGTTCGCACGCGCGAGAAGAAAGAGAGGGCGATGCCGACGGCGATCCCGGTCAGGGTGATCTTGTCGGGAAGGATCCGGAACTCGGCGTCGATCACGAGGAGCGCGAGACACGCCGAGCAGAGGAACGCGCTCGAGGCGAAGTCCCCCCAGCCCGGAGCGCGGAGGAAGGCGGCGACCCAGAGGAGCGCATTGGCGAGCTCGATTGCGGGATAGCGCACCGAAATCGGAGCCCGGCACGCACGACACCGGCCCCGGAGCAGGAGCCACGAAAGGACCGGAACGTTGTCGTACGGACGGATTGGCGCGCCGCACGCCGGGCAGTGCGAGCCGGGAAAGGCGACGGATTCGCCCCGCGGCAAACGGTGAATCAGGACGTTCAGAAAGCTGCCGATGACGAGGCCGAACAGGAAGACGGCGACGAGGAGAAACGGAGAGTCGGAGAACACAGGCCCCAGGTTCCACGTCATCGGCGGCGTCCAACGCGAATCGGTTCCCCCTGGAGAGCGAGGACGAGGATCGTCAGCAGCGCGGCGACGCTGACCCCGGCTCCGATCAGGAACGAAAGCGGCCGATAGCGAAACGTCACCCGGTGCGAGCCCGCCGGCAGTGCGACCGCGCGAAAGATCCCGTCCGCGCGCAGGATCTCGAGGCGGCGGCCTTCTTCCTCCGCGATCCAGCCGGGGTAGAAGAGGTCCGTCAGGACGAGCAGGCCGGCGGAATTCGTCGTGAGCTCCGCAACGACCCGCTCGGGCCGATCCTCCGCGAGCCGCGCCACGAGGATGGGAGACCGGTTCCCCGAAGGAGGACGGGGAGAGGGATCGCGGTCCAGGAGGACTTCCCGGGCGACGTCGACCTCTCCGGCGGCCGCGCGCCTCCAGGCCCGGAACGGGTCCGCGTCGACGCGGTAGCTTCGAACGAAGGAGAGCCGGGGGCGATAGGGCGCGATCGGCACGCGAAAGAGCTCTCCGACCATGCGCGACGGGAGCGGACCGGGCCGGAAAGGGCTCCAGAGCACTCGCGCGCTCACCGCGCCCGCCGCTCGGACCGGGGTGTCGGCCGCATCGACCGCGTCCGCGATAGAACGAGCTCCGGCGGTCGGAAGGGCGGCAGCGGTCCGGACCGTCGACATGCCGAAGAGGAGATTCGTGTAGCCGGCCAGCGCCACCCGCTGTCTTTCGACGGTCGCCGCATCGAAGGTCGCATCCCGGATGACCCAGCGCGCGAGCGCCTGGGGCGGGGGGGTGAGGACGCGCCCGGTGAGATTTCCGAGCGCGTCCAGCACCGGGGGACGGCGCCGGATCTCCGACTCGGAGACGAACGTGAAAAGACCGCGGTTCGCGATCGCGAACATCGCGACGAGCGCCAGCGCGGCGAGTGCGCCGAGCACGGCGCCGGCGGTCTCCTTCCGCCCGGCTCCGAGCGCCAGCGCCACCGCCGCGAGGAGACCGAGCGCGGTCAGCGCGGCGGCAAGAGGCGGCAGCGCGAGTGCCGCGAGAAGGAGTCCCCCGATCGCGAGCGGGAGAAAGGCCGCCCGGACGAGGTTCTCGCCCCCCCGGAATCGGAGCGTGTCGAGGCCGAGGCCGGAGAGGCCCGCAAGGCCGAAGACCGTCGCCGCGAGCGCTTTCTCCGGATATCGCATCCGGTCGAGCGGTGGAATCGCCCTCAACCACGAGCCGGGCGGTCCGGCGCCGGCGACGAGAACTCCGGCCAGCGCGATTCCCGCCAGCGCGAGCGCGAGGCCTCGCTGCTCCCGCTCCAGAAACGCCGCGGCGGCGACCGCGATCACGAGCGGGCCGACGAAGAGGGAGGGAAGCCAGTACGTTCGAACCGCCGCGGCCGGGCGGGCGAGCGCCGCCCCGAGTGAGGTCAGCCCGACGGCTCCCGGCTCGCGCTCGGCCGCAGGCAGAGGTCGCCCGCGGTCGGAGTGCCGGACGAGCTCTCCCATCGGAACCATCACCCAGGCCGCGAGCGCGAGGCCGAGCACGATGCCCCCCGTCGTCCGAACGACCCACTTCGCGCGCGAGTCGGGCCAGGGGCGGTCCGGATCGCGGCGCGGCCGGAGCGAGAGCGCAAGTGAGACGAGAACGGTGACGCCGCAGATCTCGGGGCTCCCGGCCATCGCCTGCAGCGCGACGAGGAGCGCGAGAGCGAGGAGAGCTCCCCGCGATTTGATTCCGGAGCGCGCGATCCATGCGATCCCGGGCACGTAGGACCACGCCCCGAAGTGGTTCCAGAACGCCGAGAGCGAAGCCGTGAACCCGGAGGCGGCGAAGACGGCGCTCCCGAAGAGCGAGGCGGGATCCGAAACCCCCTCTTGCCGGAGAAACCGCCGCATGCCCCAGGCGGCAAGCGCGAAGTGAATCAAGAGGAAGAGAATTCCCGCGACCGCCGGCCAGGGCAGCAGGAACAGGAGCGTCGGCGGGTAGAAGACGCCCGATTGTCCGTTGCCGAGCCACGGCTCGCCCGCGCCCGACAGCGCGTTCCACAGCGGGATCTCGCCACTGCGCAGGCGATCCGCCGTGTAGAGCTTCAGCGGATAGAAGAAGTCGGCCTGATCGCGGTACGACGGCGCGAGGCGGCCGACGAGAGCCGGGCCGAGCCAGACGAATGGGGGAAAGATAGCCGCCGCCGCCAGGACGGTCGAGAGCCGACGGCGCAAGGGCACGAGAAATTCTAGCGGAGTCTCTCCCGATTAGAATGCGTGCATCTCGCGAATTCTTACCGTCTGTTTCGGGCGACGTCGACGGGTGACCGGGGAGACCGAAAAGGTCACGTCCACGGGACGTTCGAAGGCGCTGACGGCTTGACCCTCCGCCTTCCCGGGTCGACTGAATCGCGCAGCGCTCTGGCCGCTCTCGGAGTCTTCCTGATCGCGTTCTTCGTCCGGATCGCCAACCTCCCTTTGGCATTCGCAAACGGCATCCCGCAGTTCGCCCCGTTCGACGAGATCTACCACGCGAAGCGGATCGCTTACTCGGCTGCGCGGCCGTTGCGCGTGCTCGATTTCGACTTGAATCGCGGCGCACATGGCGCCTTCTGCCCGTGGCCTCCTCTTTACGACATGCTCGGGGGGACGGTCGCGCGGGCGGCGGGAGGCCGAACGGCGGTCGAGGCCCTCGCCATCGCGACCTGGTTTCCGCCAATCGTCGCGGCGCTTGCGGCGGCGGTGATCGCCGGTTGGCTCGCCCGACGCAGCCTCCTGACCGGGGTTCTCGCCGGCCTCGGAGTCGCGGTCTCGACCTTTTTCCTCGACAAATCCCGACTGGGGGCGATCGATCACCACTTCCTCGAGTTTCCACTGGTGCTCGCCGTCGCGGCATCGGTCGGTCGCCTGAGCCGCTCGGGCTCGGCGCGAGTCGCTTACCGGGACGGGGCGTTGCTCGGGATCGCACTGGTCGTGGGGCTTCTCGTGCAGACCGCGATTCTGATCGCCGGCATACTCGCGATGATCGGGCTGCTCCTGTTCGCGGAGCGCAAGATGTTCTCCTTCACCGGGGCGGCGCTGGGGTTCTCTCTCGCCGCCGGATTTCTCGTGATCTACCGCATCCTGAGACCGCCGGGATATCCCGACGACCAGTGGTATCTCGGATTCCCGCATGCCGCTGTGCTTGGCGGAGCCGCTGCCGCTTGTGCCGTAATCGCCGTAGCGATGCGGCAAGGGCTCCCCTTCCGGGGAGCGATCGCGACAGCCGGCGCGACGGGCGCGCTCGTGCTCGCCTGCTTTCCGGCGGCCGGCGAAGCGTTCCTCGCAGGGTCGCGCTTCTTCGGCGGCGATCCCTGGTTTTCGTCGATCGTGGAGTTCCAGCCGCTCTTCTTTCGACCCGACAGTGATCGACTCGGCGACTTCTGCTTGCTCGGCGGCGGCGCCCTCGCCTCCATGGCGGCCGTTTTCGATCCCGGGTGGAGAGCCGGGCGGCGCGGGACTCTCCTGTTCTTCACGCTCGTCTATCTCGTGCTCGCGGTCTCGTCGATGCGGTTTCTGGCAGTCGCCGCACCTCTCGCGGCGGTCGTGGGCGCGATCGCAGTTTCCGATCTTCGCGAGCGCGGCTTCGCGCGTTCGGTCTGGCTCTTCGCGATCATTCTCCTGCTGCCGTCGCTGGCCTTGTCGGCGGGTCGCGTGATCCATCCAGCTCCTCCTCTCGATGCCGACGCGGTCCCGATGGTCAAGGCCGCCGACTACCTACGCCGATCGACGGCCCCCGGCCGCGTTCTCGCGCCCTGGTCCTGGGGCCACCTTTTCAACGTCCTGGCGGGGCGCGGAGTTTTGACGGACAACTTCGGCATCGCGGGGGGACAGATCGAGTTCGAAAACGCGAGAGGGATCATTCTGTCGCCGCGGGAGAAGGCGGTCGCCGACTACTGTCGGTGGAATGGAGTCCGGTTCGTAATCCTCCAGGACCCCCTTCCCTATTTCGGCGGGCACGCTCAAACGAGCGGCTTTCCTCGTTCCGCCTTCGAGAGGCCGAGGCCCGGTTCGAACTCTTTACCCACGCGGCTCATGAAATCGACGTTCTGGTGGCGGGCCTACTTCGAGCAAGGACGAGAGCGCTCCGGGGAGGGGCCGGCTGGCTCTGCATTTCGGTTCTTCCGCCTCGTCATGGTCGAAAGAGAGAAGCCAACAGACATCCGGCCCGCCGTCCAGATCTGGGAGTATCGCGCCGGCGGGTGACTGACTGCCGCAGCGGGTGCCATAAAAAAAGCCCCGGAACCCGGGGCTTTTTCCGTGAACGTCGATTGGAACCTAGTTCTGGGATCCCTCGGGCCACTGAATGAAGCCGCCGTTGGCATAGATGATGTCGTCGTTGAAGTTCGTCGTGGTAATGCAGACCGCTGCCGTGATCCCGTTGTCCCGACCATACGACCGGAAGCCATACTCCTGGTTGTTTCCCTGGGTGCCGTAATACATGAACTTGCTCCAGCCGTCCCTGCGCACCGGGTTCGCGATGTAGGTCGGCGAAAGCACCGAAAGCGAAGAATCATTCATGACCGTCGCGATGTTCGTGAACTTGCCAGTGCAGTCCCCCGCGGGATAAAAGTTGTTGTCGACCGCGTACGCCTCGACTGCGGTCGCCATCGTCCGAACGTCGGACATCGTCCTCTTCTGTTTGCCGCGCTGAACGGCATTCAAGAGGTTCGGAATGGCGATCGCCGCCAGGATGCCGATGATCGCGATGACGATCAGCAGCTCGATCAGGGTGAAACCGGATTCCCGTTTCTTCATCTTTCCTCCTAGTTCCTCAAGGTCCATCTTCGTTGCTTTCCCGTTTCCTTCGGCCAGACAGCCAATGGTTTGGTCACTTTCTTCGCAAGGTCGAGGCCACGATCTCGGTCCCCTAAGTCTTTTTGTTCCAATCTCTACGACTTTAGTCTAGCTCAGGTTTTTGTCACTTTTCAAGTCCCTTTGGTGACAAATCAGTCGGTCCCGGGGTCAGGGCGAATTCCTCCAGAACGTCCTGGAACAGAACAACGCCGTTCATGTAGTCACGCAGGTAGATGCGCTCGTTGTTCCCGTGACGACGGACGGCGTCGGTGATGTTCATGGGGATGGAGGAGTAGCCGTAGGTGGGGAAGCCCTTCTGCCGGAGCCAGACCGAGGTCGTGTAGGCGTTGTAAGTCGGGATCGGGCCAAAAGGCACTCCCAGAAAATGCGCCTGGGTCACACGCCGCAGGAGGTCGGTAAACGGCGTGGGATAGGGGCTCGCGGAAGTCACGCCCCCGTCGAAGGAATGCGTGATCTTGATGCCGAGACGGTTGGCGTCCTTCAGGACGGCCTCGAAGAATGGCGTCGGGCTGACTCCCGGAGGGGTCGAGATCACGGTCAGCGAGATGAACCCGGGCTGGCCCGCGACGTTCCCCAGGGCACCCGACCAGTAGATCCGCGGCTCGAGAAAACTCGCGTAGCGGTCCGGCAGGATCGCGAGCTCGGCCGGGTTCTTCCGCACCCGATCCAGGTGCCGCAGCGGGTCCGTCAACGGACTCGTCAGATGATTTGCCAGCATGTCGAAGCCCAGGTAGACGTGAGGATGCGGCTCGACCGTTGGCGCATCGAGCTTCTTCCACTTCGCGGCGAGCTCCTCCAGGGGCGCGCGAGTGGGCGCCTCGAACTCGGCCGTCGCGTAGCCCGCCTGGACCGTTTCGATTCCCCAGAAACGCGGGTCTCGCAGCACGACCTCGATCACGGCGCCTTCGTTGACGATCGCGCCGACACCTTTGAACCACTCGGGACGATGCTCGAGCAGCCATCGCGTTCCCCAGCGATGTCCGGTTTCTTCGTCGGCTTCCGCAAGGAACAGGACGTCGCTTTCCGGAACGATCCCGTGGGCCTTCAGGTTGCGCATCGCGAGGGCCTGCACGCTTGCCTGGGACTTCATGTCGTACACGCCGCGGCCGTAGAGATATCCCCCCTTGATTCCCCCCTCGAAGGGCGGAAAGTCCCGCCATTCGGTGCCCGCGACCGGCGCAACGTCGATGTGACTCAGGAGGAGCAGCGCTCCTTCGCGGCGCTTGCCGGGGAGTTTGGCGAGCAGGCTGCAGCGCCGCGGAGCCGGGCACACGATCTCCGACTCGATCCCGGCGCAGTCGAAGAATTTTTTCAGAAATTCGGCGCCCTTCTGCTCGCCCCGTTCCTGCCTCGTGTCGATCCGGACGTAGTCGCGCAGGAGACGGACAGGCTCCATCTCGAGCCACTTCTGCGGTGAGCGGGTCACGTCGGCAGTCACGCCGGGCTCGACGAGGCTCTGTTTCTTTCGAGTGCACGCCGACCCGAGCGCTTGCACGAGCAGGAGCAGCACGACAAGAAATTTCTTCAACCGAGCCTCCGACGCCTGCGATCGCGGGCGATCAGTCCGAATGCGAGCGGAACGAACAGGAGCGGACCCCAGCGCGAGACCTCGAGCCCCGGGACTCGCTCTCTCCACTCGATCGTGTGACGGCCGGCGGGAACGGGGATCGCCGAGTAAGCGACCTGCGCGGGAACGGAATCGACCGGCCGGCCGTCGATTTCGACCGTTCGATACGGCCAGTAGCCTCGCAGGACGAAGAGCCACGTCGGATCGGGTGAATTCACTTGCGCCCGGAGAGTCTCCGGCCGATCGGCGAGAATTCGAACGGTCCCGGGGCGGGCGCGGCCCGAGCCCCGGCGGCCGGTCTCCAGAACGACCTCGGAGGCCGAGAGACGCGGCAGGGTGTTCAGAGCGTCGAGCGCCGAGCTTTCCTCGCGCCAACCTTCCACGAGGCGGATCGCCGGGAGCGCCGTCGGAAGCTCGTCCCATTCCTGGAGGAGGTCACCCCCGGAGGGGCGGTATCCCGGCAAAGGGTCCTGTTCGCGGAAGCGAATGGCCCAGCGCAATGCGAGGCTTCCGAAGAGCCGTTCGGAGTCGGTGAACCCGGCAGCGATCAGCGAAATCTTTCGCAGGCTCTCGACCCGGGAAAAGTCTCCGACGTCGAAGTCGGAGTTGAAGACCATGCCGCGTTGCCAGAGGACCGGCGTGTAGTGAACCCAGGCACGACGGGCTCGGTCGGTGTACTCGTCATCGGGACTTGGAATCACCGTGCTGCTTCTTCCGCCCCGGTAGAGCGATACCCCGACCGCCCGGTAGAGGTGTTCCGGATCCTCGCGATCGAGATACCTCGCGAAGCGGGTCGGCGCGAAGACCTCCTGCTCGCGAAGGCTTCGCGCGATCTTTCTGTTCGCCTCGATCGGCACGAGCGTCAGAAGGACAATCGCGGCCGCGACGTCGGCGCGTCGCGGCCTGCGGAGCCGATCGAGCGCGACGACGGTCGCGATCCAGAGAAGACCTCCCTCCACGGCCGCCGGGGACATCCGCGCGGCGGCCGCCTCGGCGTGTTGCGGATCCCCGTGGATCGCCGCGACAGCCCAGCGCGCGAGCGGCCGCCGGAAGATCGTGATTCCAACCGCGAGGAGAGAGAGAGCGACGGCGACGGCGAGCGTCCAGCGGGGCCACCCGATCCTCCGGAGTCGGTCGAGCGAGAGGCCGGCGAAGAGCGCGAGGGCGAACGTCCAGGCGACCGCGAACTTCTCCGGATTCCGGAGGGGAATCGGAGACGGCAACCGCTCCCAGCTCGCCGGAATGAGGCTGGGGAGGACGGAGACGAGAAGCGCGAGCCCGAAGAGGATGCGGGCAAACCTCGCGCCCCGGGAATCGAGCTTCCAGCCCGTCACCAGCGCGATGACCGCGAACGCGCCGGCGTAGAGCGTGCTGAAGATGCCCATGGCTTTCCCGCGGAACACGGTCCAGCCCCAGATGTCGGTGTTCTCGAGGGTCCAGGTCGAGCCGAGCGGATACGGAACGACCAGCTCGAGAAGCCGGAGCGGGTGGATGGAGAAAAAGAGCGAGTCCCGCAACTTCATTCCGGTCACCGCTCGATTCGTCTCCGGGACCCAGAGGGAAGTCGCCAGAATCTGCGGCAGCGCAATCAGGCCCGCGAGCACCAGCGCCAGCCCGAGGAGAGCGAACGTGCCGGCCCTCTCGGAACGGTCTTCCTCGACGAGGATCCAGAGCGCGCAGGCGACGATCGCCATCGCGCCGGTGAAGACGTCTCCTGCGAGCAGGAGCAAGCCGAACAGAAGAGAAAGGAGGAGAAGTTTCCCCTCTCGACTCGCGCCGGGACGCGCCACCGCCCACACCGTCCAGGGAAGGAGGGCCATTCCCGGGTGAATGTGGGGATAGAAGACTTCCGAGACGCCGACCCCGGAGATCGCGTAGGTCACGGCGCCGATCCAGGAGCCCGCGCGTGACGCCCCGATCGCGCGGAGAAGCAGCATCATCCCGATGCCCGCCGCGATCCAGTGGAAGACCGGAAAGACGCGGGCCGCCGCGGGGAACGAGAGAACCCCGAGGAGAGCCCGCAGCGGATAGAGCGCCCCGGCGTTCGGATTCGGGAGGAGAGGACGCCCGCCGGAGATTTCGGGGCTCCAGACCGGAAGCTCTCCCCGCGAATACGCCTCGTGGACGGTCTTCTCCATCGGCAGGTTGTAGACGAGAAGGTCCCGTCCGACGAAATTCCGCCGGACGAACAGGGGATCGGCGTACACGGCGAGCACGAGCGCGGCGAAGAAAATCCCGGGCAAGGCGCGCTTGCGCCAGGAGGGGGTCGGTTCGGTTCGGGAGATCAAGCGGAAGGGATCAGCTCTCGCGATTTTCCGGCAGCGCCTTGCCCATCATCGCCTTCAAATCCTCGAACTTCGGATCGGGAGCACTGAGCCGAAGAGTAGGATAAGGCATCGCTCTGCCGGCGCAAAACCGATCTCGCATCGCGCTCGCAGTCGTATTTCTCGTCATCGTCCTCTCGGTTGCGGGTCGCGGCTGGCTTCTCCTCGAGCGGCCGCTGTGGTTCGACGAGCTGTTCACGATCTGGGCCGCGCGGCTCCCGGTTGCGACACTCATCGCAGTGCTCGAGAACGACTCGGGGCCGCCGCTCTTTTACGTTCTCGAGAAGCCGTTCGTCTACGCCGGCGAGCGATTTTTTTCTTCCGATGTCGTCGCGCGCGCCCTCCCGTTCGCGGCGACGATCGCCCTGTTCGCCGGCGCGATCGCGCTTGCGACGGCGCCGTCGAGGCGGCGGTTCCTGCTCCTGTCCGCGGCCTCCCCGCTCCTTCTCCTTTATGCCGCGGAAGCCCGCGCCTACGCGCTCACCGCTCTCCTCGGGCTCGCCCTCTTTCTCCTCGCACTCGTCGTCTCCGAGCGCCCGCGCCTCCTTGCGGCCATCTTGTTGCTGACCGCCGCCATCCTCTACACGCACTATCTGGGGATCTTCGTCGTCGCGGCGCTGGCGATCGTCGCCGCCGCGGAGAAGCGCCGGCAGTCGGCCCTCGCTCTTCTCGCCGGAGCCGCGCTCTTCGCGTTCTGGGTTCCCGTCATGGCCCGGCAGCCGCGCCAGGCGGTCGCGTGGATGCACGAGCCGCCGTCCGAGCTCGTCACCGGCATCCTGTCGTCGCTCGGAGGCGCCGGCGACATTCCGCACCCGTTCGGCCCTCCCCTTCCAACCGCTCTCGTCGCGGCCGGCATTTCCCTGACCGTGATCCTCGCTCTCTCGCTCGCGGGGCGGTGGCGCGACAACGTCGACCTGCGGCGCGGGTCCGCTTTCCTCGTTCTCTTCTTCGGGGGCGTCGTATTCGCGTCGATCGCGCGTCCGGTTGCCTTCGCCGGACGCACGGAAATGGCGATCCTGCCGGTGTGGATGTGGATGGTCGCCCGCGCCGCGGACGAGAGCCGAGCGGCGCGGATCGCGTCCCTCGCCGTGGTCATCGTCGCCGCGGCGTCGTCCGCGATTCTCATCGCCGCGCCGCGGGAGCCTCCCGCGCCGGCGCGGGCTCTCGAGTTCATCGAGCAGGCGGCGCGGCCGGGCGACATTCTCTTCGCGGGCGCTCACTTCTATCTGCCGGCGCGGCTCGCCGCCGACCGCGGTCGACTCCGGGTTCCGGTTCACGCCTTTCCCCTCGAGCAGGCGGAGCATCCCGGGTGGTCCGTGCCGCGGTGGCCGCGTCCGGAGGATCTGGCGGCCGTCGACCGTGCGCTCGACCGCGCCGGCGCATCGGGACGGGTGTTCTTCCTCGTGCCGCCGTCCTACCGGATGATGCTCGCTCCCGTCCTCGCGCGCCAGGGTGTCACGCGGCGGATCGCCGAAACACCCGAGATGCTGCTTGCGGTGTGGACGAAGAGTTGAGGGCCGGCGTCGGACCTGCGACTACTCCTTCCGCGCGATCGCCAGAAGCGACAGGCCGGAGCTCGGCGGATGGACCTCCTCGCGCCTCAACATGGGCATCAGAAACTTGAAGGCGAGGAGCTGTCCGCGCGGCAGGACGCGCCTCTTGAGCACACGGCCGTTCAACCACCACCCGAAGATGCCCGGGCGGTTGACGAACTTCACGTCCTCGAGCTCGAAACCCGCCTCGCGGATCTTCTGCTCGAGCTCGGCCTTCTCGTAGCGGCGGAAGTGGTGCAGGTGCTCGTCGAGCGTGCCGAAGAGCCGCGCGAACGCGGGCACGAGGAGGACGAGGCGGCCGCCGGGGCGAAGCGCTTCGCGCAGGTTTGCGAGCGTCGTCGAGTCGTCCTCGATGTGCTCGAGGACGTTCAGGCACACGACGGTGTCGACGCCGAGCGCGCCGACCTCCTTCCGCGCGGAGTCGTCGAGCGGAAAGCGGTACGACGCGACGCGAACGGACGCGTCGTCCCGGAAAACTCCTTTCAGGTGCTCGAGCGCGACCGGATCGAGGTCCGAGGCGACGAGAAGCTCGCGCCCCTTGAGGTGCCGGGTGATGTTTCCGAAGCCCGCCCCGATCTCGAGAACCCGCCGGCCGACGGCGTGCTCGAAGCGCGAGACGAGCCACCGGTTGTAGGGCTCCAGACGCGCCATCCGGGTGAGCGTCACGTGGCCCACGTTCCTGGGGTCCTCGGATTCGCGGAGCCCGTGGCGGACGATCGTCGCGAGCGCGGAGAAGGCGTCTCTCCAGCCGATCTTCTTGCCTTCCTCGTACGTGCGGCCGTGGTAGGAGATGGGGACCTCGTAGATTCGGTAGCCGCGGCGCGCGACCTTGGCCGTGATCTCCGGCTCGATCCCGAAGCGGCGCGACTCGATCTGGAGCGACTGAACGACCTCGCGGCGGAACATCTTGTAGCAGGTCTCCATGTCGGTCAGGTTCAGGTTCGTGAACATGTTCGACGCGAGCGTCAGGAAGCGGTTTCCGACCGTGTGCCAGAAGTACAGGACGCGCCGCGGGCCGCCGCCGAGAAACCGGGAGCCGTAGACGACGTCGGCGTGTCCGCTCTGGATCGGCTCGAGAAGCTTGGGGTACTCGCGCGGGTCGTACTCGAGGTCCGCATCCTGAACGACCACGACGTCGCCCGTCGCGTGACGGAACCCGACGGAAACCGCCGCGCCCTTGCCCTGGTTCTGCGGCTGGAGAAAGACGCGGACGCCGTCCTTCCCGTCGAGCTCGCTCAAAACGTCACGCGTGCCGTCCGTCGAGCCGTCGTCGATGATCAGGATCTCCTTCTCGATGGGGACGGCGAGGACCTGCGCGACGATCTCGCGAACGGTCTCCGCCTCGTTGTAGACGGGCATTACCACAGAGAGTTTCATCTCGTGTTCCGTGTTCCGTGTTCCGTGTCCCGAGAGGGAAGCTCGAAAAGATATATCGAATAGCCAACCCGTCCCGCCGGGCGGGCTCGAGTCGTGATTTCCGTTTTCAGCCGGCGCAACGCTGCTGCGAGGGCGTGAGCGCCGTAGTACTCCTGGAGCTCCGGCCCGACCGCGAGGTAAAACGCGGAGATGGCGACGAGGGACCCGCGCACGCGCGGCTCCGCCAAGAAGTCGGGCACGCCCGTCCGGTACAGGACGTCGTCCCCCCCGAAATAAGCGATCGTCGGGTCGGTCAAGCGCCGCCGCGAGAGCTCGGACGCGAGGCGCTTCAGATCGAGGCCCCAATCGACGTTGGAGTCCGAAAGGATGAAGCGTCCGCGCTCGGGCCCGCCAGCCAGCGGGTTGAAGTAGGAGAGCTCGTGCGGATGGATCCGCAGCAGCTCGAAAGCCGAGAGAAGCGGCAGCAGAGCGAGGGCAACGGCGGGGACGCGGGCGACGCGCGTTGGGCGCTGACCGGCCGGACGCCCGGACAGGCGGGCGAACACCGCCGCGCCCGCGAGCGCCAGGAAGGGGTAGACCGGGAGCATGTGGCGGATTCCGATGTTGTACGCCGACCCGATCGAAGCGAGGAAGATCACCGCGACCGGGAGCAGGAAGAGCCGGCCCTCTTCGCGAAACTCCGAAGGCCGGCGAAAGAAAAAGACGGCGGCGAGAATTGTGACGGCAAGAAACGCGAGCGTGCTCTTCAGCGCGAAAGCCACGAAGAAATACGACGGGAAACCGTGGACGGAGATCCTCCCGCAGAGGTAGTTCATGCCGCCGCCGACGGCGCTCTGGCGCAGCACCGAGGCGAGACCGCCGACGTAGTGCGCGAGCGGCCGGGAGACCGCGACGAGGGACTCGATGGCCGCCGACAGACGGGGAGCGCCACGGTCCGCGACCATCTCGTGGATCACCCCGCGCTGATAGTCGGGGTCGGTGCGGGAGGTGACCGGCCAGTAGACGGAAAGAACGACGAGAAGAGCGGCGATCGCGACGAGCGTGAGGCGCGCCACCGCGCTCGCTGCGGCGCGTCCGGGGCGGGGCTCACGGCGCGCGGCGATGAGCGACTGGACCAGAAGTATCGGGAGCAGGAGGATGGTCGAGAACTTCGTCGCGAGCGCGAGACCGAGTACGACGGCGGCAGCGAGCAGGCGAAGCGGGGTCGGACGGCGCTCGGCGCGCTCCCAGGCGAGCACGGTGGCGAGGAAGGCGACCGCCGCGGGAACGTCGGTGTGGACGACGCCGGCGTGGGCGACGAAATTCGGGTCGAGTGCGACCAGCGCGACCGCGAACAGCGCGGCTGCGGCCCCATAACGCGACGCGGCGGCCGCGAAGACGAGGACGAGGAGGAGCGCGAGAACGCCCAGGAAGGGCGCCCGCGCGACGGAGGCGATCGTGTCGGGCCCGACACGGTTTTCGAACAGGAAGGCATGGCCGAAGTCGTACAGGTGCGTTCCCATGGGGACCTTCACCGGCGGCGGCGGGAGAGGAAGGGTCCGAAGAGCGAGCCCCGCGAGCATCTTCGCGACCGGCGGGTGCTCCATGTTGACGATGGCGTTGCGGCCCGCGACCTCGAACCACCCGGAGAGGATGTGGACCGGCTCGTCGGCGGAAAGCGAGTCGTCGCGCGTGTGGTCGCGAACGAGGTAGAGCGAGAGAAATATGAGCGCCACGGCGGCCAGAGCGGTCGCCGCGCGCCGGTTCACCGGGAGTTCGCCGCCGTGACCGGCCTCAGGCGGGCCGCTCCTCCGCGGCGCGATCCCGCGAGGCGTCTTCTTCCCGGGGGGCGGGCGAAGGGCGCGCCGCCGGCCGCGGCCTGAAGGAGTGCTTGACGAGCGCGCCGAGCGCCGAGAAACCGTCCTTCAGCCGGATCTTCTTTCCCTCCGCCATCGAGCGGCCGAAGTAGGAGATGGGCACCTCGAAGATCCGGAATCCCCCCCGCGCCACCTTCACCGTGAACTCCGCGTCCACGCCGAAGCGCTTCGACTCCAGGTCGAGCGACGGGACGACGCGACGGTGGAACGCCTTGTAGCAGGTCGCCATGTCCGTCAGGTTGAGGTTCGTGAAGACGTTCGAGATGAGCGTCAGGATCTGGTTCCCCACCGTGTGCCAGAAGAACTGGACGCGGCGCTCGGAGCTCCCGAAGAAGCGCGAGCCGTAGACGACGTCGGCGCGCCCCGCCTCGATCGGGCGCAGCAGGATCGTGTACTCGGACGGGTCGTACTCGAGGTCGGCGTCCTGGATCACGAGGATCTCGCCGCGCGCCTCGTTCATCGCGGTCCGGACCGCCCGCCCCTTGCCGAGGTTTTGCGGATGGAGGATCACCCGCACGCCGTCCCGCCCGTCCCAGCGCTTGAGGATCTCTCTCGTGCCGTCGACCGAGCCGTCGTCGACGACGAGAACTTCCTTTTCGATTCCGACGTGCGTCACGAGACGGAGGATCTCGTCGATCGTGCGCGCCTCGTTGTAGACGGGGATGAGTACGGACAGCTTCACGGTGTCGATCAATGATACGGGAAAGCTCTCAGCTGTCAGCTTTCGGCTCTCAGCGCAGGCCTCATAATTACTCGATGTCGCGAGGCCGAGTCCTGTTCCTGCTCGGCATCGGCGTCGCGATCTTCGTCGGCGCTCTCCTCCGGCTCGGTACGTATCGGCAGCTCCAGTCCGGGTCCCGGACCCGCGCCGTTTCGAGCGACGATTACTACCATCTGCGGCGCGCGCGGTTCGCGGTCGCGCACTTTCCCTCGACGATCGTCTTCGATCCGCTGATGAACTTTCCCCGCGGGGGCGTCGCCATCTGGCCGCCTCTGTTCGACCTCGCCCTCGCGGCGCCGTCGCGACTGCTCCACGGTCCGCAAGCGTCGAGGGACGCCGTCGAGGGGGAAGCGGCCTGGGTGCCGCTCGCGTTCGCCGCGGGCTCCATCGTGCTCGCGGGATTCCTGGCGAGGCGTCTCTACGGCGATCTCGCGGGGATCGCAGCCGCGCTCTTCGTCGCCGTCTCTCCCGGCCACATCCTCTGGTCGCAATACGGACACGTCGAGCAGCACTGCGCGGAGTCGTTCTTCGGCCTCGGCGCGCTCGTTGCGTACCTCGCCAGCCGCGAACGGCCGTTCGACCGCGGAAACGCCCGACGCGAGGCGTTCGCCGGAGCGGCGCTCGCGCTCGCCGTCCTCGCCTGGCAGGGGGCGATCTACTGGGGCGCGATCTTCGCGCTGGCGCTCTTCCTCGAGTCGCTCTTGACCCGCGCCGTCGTATTTCGCGCCGCAATCCTGACGCTTCTCCTTCCCTCGGCCGTCGTCGCCGCGGCCACCGCCGCGTGGACCCGGGGGGTTTCGCTGCCGTTCACCTACGTGTCGTTCGGCTTCTTTCAACCGACGTTCCTCGCGGGGCTCGCCGCCGGAGTCGTCCTGCTCGACACGATCATCGGCATCGCCCGCCGCGGCATCTCCCGCCGCGGCCTTCTCCTTCGGGCGGCGTTCCTCGTCGCGGCGATCTTCGTACTGCGGCCGTTCGCGGGAGAGATCGTCCGAAGCTTCGCGGGGGGAATCGGATACGTCGCCGGCCGGACCCGCGAGGCGTCCGGCGAGAGCGGCTACGTGTCTTACCCGAGCGCGTGGTTGAAAGGAATCTTCGAAGCCCGGCCGCTTCTGGCCGACGGGATCGGAGGGCCGCTCCGTCAGCTCTCTCTCGCGCTCCTCTTCGTTCCGGTCGCCCTCGTCGTCTGGGCGCGGCGCGCCCTCGCGCGGCAGCGCACCGGCGTTCACGTCGCGCTCGTCGTGTGGGGAGCCGTCACCGTCTTCCTCGCACTCTCGCAGAGAGTGAACGTCTACTACGCGGTCCCTCTGTGCGCCCTCGCTCTCGTCGAGACGGGCCGCCTCGCCGCCGCCGCGATCCGGCGCCGGACCCGCGCCGCCGCGCGCCCGCCGCGGACGCGGATCGCGACGCTCATCTGGATCGTCCTCGCGCTGCCGATGATCCTCGGGATCCTCGAGGAGCTGCGCGGCGAGCGCGTCGCCGGCTCGGATCTGTTCGCGACGCTCGACTGGATGCACGGCGCTCTTCCGCGGACCGTCGATCCCTACGACCCGCGGCTGCTTTCACAGCCCTATCCGCCGGAGCTCTCCCGCGCCGAGTCCGTTCTCGCGCCGTGGTCGCTCGGTCACCTCCTCCTCTACGAGGTGGAGCAACCCGTCGTCGCGAACAACTTCGGCTACGGTTTCATCGATTCGATCCGGTTCTTCCTCTCGGAGTCCGAAGAAGAGGCTCTCGAGATCGCTCGGCTCCACCGCGCGCGCTGGGTGCTCGCGGCCGACCTCGTGCCGAGGCTGAACGACTATGCCGGCTACCTCGGAAAGACTCCGCTCTTCGAGACAACAGCCGCGGGTCTCACGCCTCGCGCCGGATACTTTCGGACGATGCAGTCCCGGCTCTACGACTTCGACGGCAAGGGAGTCGAGCAGTCCGGCGTTTCGGTGCCGCCCCTCGCGTCGTTCCGCCTGCTCTTCGCTTCGCGGACGGGGATCCTGCGAGGCGGCCGATTCGTCGCCCGCTGGAAGGTGTTCGAGATCCTCGCTCCGCCTCCGCTCGCCGCTCCTTCTCACGGACGCGGCCCGTAGACCCGCCAGGTCCCGAGAGCCTGCTGTCTCTCGCGTGGGGTCGAAGCCGCGTCGACGACCTGCCGTAGCTCGACCCTTTCCGGATCGCGTCCCGAATATGCGCCGAAGACGGCCGAGCGCCAGAGTCGGGCGGTGTATGCCGGCGCCGGTGGAAAGACGCAGAGAACGGCGAGCGGCGCGATCCCCAGCAGGAAGCCGACGGGAGCCGCCGGGGCGAGCGGCTTCGCGGCTCGAACCGACACGAGAAACGCGAATGCCGCCGCCGCGATCGGAGGGAGGAGAGAAACGGCGCCTCCGGCCCCCGCGATGGTCCCGAGATTCGGCGCGACCCAACCCCTCGCGAGGAACCACGCGGAGGCGGTGGCCGGCGGCCACACGAGCTCCACCGGAAAGTGCGGCCAGGAGAAGGTCTCGAGGAGGTGGGTCGCCGCCGAGAATACGGTCGCCGCCAGGAACAGACCTTTCGAGAGCGGCGTTCGCAGTGCCCACGGAAGCGCGAGAGCGGGAAGGAAGAGAAGCGCAAGCAGATAGCGGCTTCCGAGCGCCCAGCCGCCGTGCCAGTTGGGGTAGCTCGTCAGAAGCAGAAACGCCATGACGGTGGCGGCGAGGGCAAAGAATCCGTCGGCACGCTGCCTCCGGTCGCGACACCAACGCGCGAAACCGACTCCGGCCCAGAGGAAGAAGGGCGAAAAGAGAAGGATTCCGCGCGCCGGGTGAAAGAGATACCCGAATGCGACCTTCGCACTCGGAACACCGAAGCCGAAGAAGCGCCGACGCGCGAGCTCCGCATAGGCCGGATATGCCTCGCGCGCGTACGAGGGAAGAAACGGCGAGCCAAAACACACCGCCTGGTAGACGAGGAGGAGCACGACCGGGAGCGCGGCTCCGGCAGCGAAGAAGAGAAACTTCGCCGCGCGCCGGCGGCCCGAGGCGCCGGCCGCTGCGCGAACGGCGAGCGCGAGAACGACCGGCGCAACCGTGTATTCCGAGATCAGTGCCCAGCCGGCGAGGAACCCCGCGAGGGCGGCGCCGCGATATCTCCGTCCCGCGTTTCCTTCGCTCGCGGAGTCGGTCAGGCTGTCCCAGGCGAGAAAGAGGAGGGCGGCCGTCCAGGCATGGCCGAAGAACGACCGGGCGTAGTAGAGAAAAGGCGTGCCGAACGCCACGGCAAAGGTGACGATCGCCGCCATGGGCTCCGACTCCCGCCGGAGCAGGAGTCGCCGGGCGAAACGAGCGAGCGCGAGAACGCAAACGAGTGAAACGGTGAAGAGCCGCACCAGCACGAAGATCGGAGCGGTGGGCGAATCCGGCGGCGGCAGAACGAGCCGCAGCAGCCGATAAACCGGAATCGCGGCGAACGCGAGGCCGGGCGCCTTGTTCGAATAGAAGTGGCCGCCCGAAACCGCTTTGTCTTCGTGATTGCCGAGCGTCGCCAGCTGCGAGTCGATCGCGAACGAGCCGGTTTCGACGAACGACACGACCATCTGGAAACGCGAAAGGTCGTTCGGGTTCGAGAAGGGAGGAAAGAATCCGGTGAACCAGGCGCAGAAGAACGCGAACGCGAAGACGACGATCGCGCAGGCGCGCCGCGCCTCTTCCGGTCCTCCCTGAGACATCGAAGGATTGTAGCGGCGGCACGCGCTTAGAATCTTCGAATGCCGCGCCGGGGCCGGGCTTTTCTCTCGGGCCTCGCGGTCGTCGTCCTCTTCTGCCTTCCGCTTCTCCCGGAGATCGTCGGCTCGCGGCGGCTCGTCTTCCGCGACGCCCATCTGACCCACTGGCCGTGGCGGAGGGTCGCGGTGGACATGCTGTCCTCGGGAAAGGTTCCGTTCGTCAACGAGACCGCCTCCGGCGTCCAGCCATTGCTCGCGAACCCGAACGCCGTACTGCTCTATCCGACGCTCCTTCTCGAAAAGATTCTGACTCCGGCGTCGGCGTTCAACCTTCACTACCTGATCCACGTTCTGTGGGCGTTCCTCGGCGCGCGCGCTCTGGCTTCGCGCTTCGGGCTCTCGGGAGGCGCGGCCTTCTTCTCGGGGGTCGCGTACGCCTTCTCCGGCATGATGCTGTCCTATGGCTCGGCCTTCGCGAACGCGGGGCCGGCCGCCTCGTGGCTCCCGTGGTGCGCCGCGGGGACGATCGACCTGGTTCGCACGGATGCGATGAAGCGGCGTCTCGCCGCGGCCGCGGCGTGCGGCCTCGCTTTCGGTCTCCAGCTTCTCGCAGGAGAGCCCGCGATCTCGCTCCTGACCCTCCTCTTCTGCGCGGCCGTCGCCGTAGCGGGCTGGCTCGGCGCGCCGGGCCGCCGCGCGCCGCGGGGCCTCCGGATCGCCATGGGCGGTCTGCTCGCCGGCGCGATCGCGGCCGCGCTCGCGGCCCCGCTCCTTTTGCCGCTAGGCGAGATCCTCCGGCTCACGTATCGCGGGCAGCACCTCTACTCCGCGCGCGCTTTCGGCGCGTCGCCGTTCGCGCTCTGGCGAATGGCCGAGTGGCTCTTCCCGAGGTTGAACGGCGACCCGGGCGCGCTCGGCGCCGGCGGTCACTGGCAGTACCGCCTTCACGAAGGAGAGCTCGTCTACATCTGGTCCGTCACCTTCGGGGTGCTTCCTCTGCTGGTCACTCTGCTGGCCGCGGCGCGGCGCGACTTCTGGTCTTCGAAGACGGTGTTCCTCGCCGGCGCGGCGGTCGTCACCCTCCTCTTTTCCTTCGGCTTCGCTCTTCCTCTGTACCGGCTCCTCTACTCGGTCGAGTTTCTGCGCCGCCTGCGCTACCCGATCAAGTTTTACCTCCTCACCACTCTCTGCGTCGCTCTGCTCGCGGGGTTCGCGGTCGAGGCGCTCTCCCGGCGCCGGCCCGGCAAGGTGGAGGCTCTACAGCTCGCGCTCGCGGTCGCGATCTACGGGATTGCGTTCTTCGCGGCGGTTCCCGGGGGCCCGCTCGACCGCGTCGTCCGGCGGCAGCTCACCGGCCTCGCGTTGCCGCCGGAGGAGCTCCTGCCGGCGATCCGCCGCGTCTTCCGGGGAGACGCGCTCCTCGGCGCGGCGGCGGCGGCCCTGCTCGCGGTCGTCGTCTTCTCGCGCAGACCCGGCGAGGGCCGCGCTCACGCTCTCGGATTCGCCGCGCTCGTCCTCGCCTTTCCCTGGGGGCTGCCCCTGTTCGTGTCCGCGGACCAGAAGGCGCTCGCGCGCCCGCCCGCGCTCGGGCGTTACGTCGGCGGCGACGGCCGCCTCTACGTGTCGCCCAATGTCGGCGAGCTCGCGATCCTCGAAACGCGGACGGCGCATCCCGAGCTGCCGCCGACCGTCGCGAAGCTCGCGCGCGTCCAGATCGAAGAGCTGATTCCCTCGACCGGCGCGCCGTTTCACGTCCGCTATCTCTTCGAGGAGGATCCCGACGGCTCCTACGGCTGGGTCAACCGGATCGCCGGCGAGGTGCTGACGGCGTCCACCCCCGAGGAGCAGGCGCGGCTGGTCCGACTCTACGGCGGTCGCTGGGCTCTGTCCGAGAGCGGCAGCGCGCTGCCCGGTTTCCAGCCCGTGACCGGTTTCGCCGTGGCGGGCCACCGTCTCGTCCTGCACGAGGCGACGGCCGCGCCCGAGCTGCGCTGGGCCTCGCGCGTGCACGTGCGGACGTCTCTCTCGGGCGCGTTCGAGCTCGCGAGGTCCGACCTCTTCCGGCCCGCGACCGACGTCGTCCTTGCCGGAAAGCGCGACGCGCCGCCGGGTGTCCCGGGCCCGCCCGCGCAGATGCGCGTGGCCGTCCTCGAGCCCGATCGGATGGAGGTCGGTATCGCCGCGCCGGCGCCGGGGCACGTCGTCTGGTCGCGGACGTTCTTCCCCAACTGGAGGGCGATTCTCGACGGAGCCCCGGCGCGCGTTCTGCTCGCGAACGGCCGGGACGTCGCGGTGGCGGTCCCGGCGGGCCGGCACCGGCTCGAGATCGACTGGGACCCGCGCGCGTTCCGCGTCGGAGTTTTCGTCCAGTCGGCGGCTCTCCTCGCCGCCCTCGCGATCGCGGCCGTTCGCCTCAGAGGACGCCGCGGGGACAGGTTTTAACCTGCACCCGCCACAGTTAACGGACGCCGCGGGGACAGGTTTTAACCTGCACCCGCCACAGTTAACGGACGTCGCGGGGACAGGTTTCAACCCTGCACCCGCCACGGCTACCTGCCGGCAGGCGCGAGTCCGAGGTGCGCGAGCAGCTCGGCATAGATGTCGGGACGACAGCCGTTCAGCGGGATCACGCTCCAGCAGTAGACGAGCGCCAGGACCACGTAGGGAACGAAGATCCAGCGGAACGCGCGCGTGTCGATGACGTCCCGGAAGCCGATGACGATCGCGAAGGGCGCCATCGCGAGGAAGTATCGGCTCCAGTCCTCCGTCGAGATACAGACGTGGAGCGCGAGCTCGAAGACGCAGTACCAGAAGATTACCGGAAACGGTTTCAGGCGCGACGTCCCGACGGCGTACACGAGCGCGAGCAGGATGTGGAACTCCGCCTGGTGGTACAGGCCCTTGCGGAAGAGCTCGGGCAGGAAGCCGAACGGCCGGAACACGGACATCTTGTCGCCGTGCTGCGAGAAGTACTCGAAGAAGTTTCCGGTGCGCGACGCGCAGAAGAGAAAGTACGCGGCGAGCGCCGCCGGGATCACGGAGAGCCACAGGACCCTGCGCAGTCGTTCCCGCCGCCGGAGCAACACGACCGCAAACGCGGGAGCGATCATCAGACCCGAGATGCGGGTCAGCGTCGCGAGCGCGCCGGCGACCGACGCACGGGCGACGTGGGAGCGCTCGAAAAAGAAGATCGCCCCGAGCGTGAACGCGAGATAGAGGGCCTCCGTCGATCCGGTCGACCGGTACAGGAGCCAGCGCGGCGGGAGAAAGAGGAACACGAGCGTCAAGAGCTCTGGTGAAGCGAGCTTCCAGACGTCGCGGCAGAGGCGATAGAAGAGAACGGTCGCGACCGCGGTCGCCAACAGCGACACGAGGAGCAGCGCCGGCTCATATCCGAAGAAGGAGAACGCACGCACGAGGAGCGGGTAGGCCGGAAAGTGACGCAGGAAGTACGTCGGGGTGTGGACGTACGCGAGAAGCGGATTGTCGGGGCGTACGTCGTAGAGCGTGCGGGCGATCGTCAGGTAGTTCGGGGCGTCCCAGAACCGGTAGACGTCGGCCATGTGCCCGAGAAACGGCGCGTAGACGAGGAACGATCCTCCGACCGCCGCCGCGAGAAGCAGGATCTCCGCTCGAACCCGCGGCTGTTTCGCCGGAGTGCTCACGGGCGACCTTGAACCGCGAACCTTGAACCTTGAACCCGGCGGAGCTCCCACATCAGCCAGAAAAGAGTCGCAAACCAGACACCATGCCACCCGGGAAAGTGCTCAAACGGGACGCCCAGGCCGTCCGGCGAACCGAGAAAGAACGCCGAGACCACGACGGTGTAGACGAAAAAGCCCGCGCCCCGATAGACCGCCCCCAGGGCGATCGGCCAGATCAGGTAGTACTCCGCAATCCCGGGTAGAAACAGGAGCAGGACGAGGAACAGGTAGAGGCTCGCCCTTCCGACCTCGAGCCGGCGGAACGCGAGCACCCCGGCGACCGCGGCGGCGAGGAAGAGCGCGCTCGGAACCCAGCGCGGCACGACGCGAAACTCCAGGAGAACCGCCGTCCCGTAGGTCTCCGACAGACTCCGATAGCCGAGCACGTTCTTGACCATCTGGCTTCGAGTGCTCCAGTAGGGCAGAAACGAGAGAGCAAAGACGAAGTAAGCCACGAGCCCGGCGACCGGGCTCACCCCGTCGCGACGTCGGCTGCGGATGAAGAGCAGAGGGTGAAACCACGTGATGTGCTTCACGAGAAGGGAGCCGGAGAGCGCCGCCACGATGACTGAACTGCGGCGGGTGCAGGTCCGCAGGACCTGTCCCCGCGACATTTCCGGCCGCGCCCCCGCGGAGAAGACGGCCACGAGGAGAAAGAGAATCGAGACGTTCTCGAATTGATTGTGGCGACCGGTGGCCAGGACGGAAACCGGGTTCAGAAAGAAGAGAAGGGCGGCGCCGGCGGCCAAAGCGGGCGTTTCCTTCAACGCGCGGCGCGCGATCGCGTAGACGACGAGCGCCGTCGCGACGTCGGCCAGCAGGAGCACGAAGCCGACCGCGCGATAGAGGGGCACTCCGAGCGGCACAGCCAGGACGTTCAACGCGCGCAGGAAGAGCGCCCAGAGCGGCGAGTAGCTGTAGAAGGTCGGTCCGTGGAAGAGCTCCTCTCCCCGGTCGAGCTGAGCCACGACCGCCGCGTACCACCGGGAATCCCAGTTCACCTCCAGAGCCGCGAAAAAAAGCGCTCGGATCACGAGAGCCGCAAGAAATCCTCCGGCCAGGATCAGCCAGGTTGAGCGGCGAAGCGGCGTCACGTGGCGGCCGCCGGCGGCGGCGCTCCGGTCGGGCCCACGCGGCGCGAGACGTACTCCGTGCCGGTGGAACACACGGAGACCCAGAAGAGCCCGACGAGGACGCCGCCGGCGACGTCGGTCGTCCAATGCGCGCCGAGGTAGACGCGCGACGCCGCGATGATGAGGATCGCCGCCGTCGAGAAGACGAGCGCCGCCGCGCGGACGAGCGGGCGGCGGGAGAGGTGGAGAACGACGGCGGCGAGTCCGCCGAAGAAGACCGTGCTGATCGTCGCGTGCCCGCTCGGGAAGCTGTACGTCCGTTCGGTGACGAGCGCCGGCCAGAGGTCCGGCCGCTCCCGGGCGAACGCGATCTTCAGCAAAGCGTTGAGTCCGAACCCTCCCACGACCGATCCGCAGAACAGGAGCGCGGAAGCCCAATGGTGCTTGAGCCACAGCCCGGTGGTCACGACGACGGTCGCGGGAAGGATGAAGAGATGGCTGCCGAAGAAAGTCACGATTCGCGCGATGCGGTCGTTCGACGGCGACTGGAGCTCCCGCATCGCGAGCGTGACCTCGCGGTCGACAGCGCGGGTGTCGGTCGTGCGGAACACCTCGCTCGCGAGGAAGCCGAAGAGAAAGACGACCACGGCACACACGAGAAAGCCGAAGACGAGGTAGAGACCGAGCGCCTCGACGCGCGTGAAGAGACGCCGGAGCGGCCTTACGCGCGGCTGCTGTTCTTCCATCGCACTCCGCCCGAGAAGCTCCAGCGGCGGTCGGGGTTCCACACGCCCGCGGTCGAGCGCTCGGCGGCGACCTCGAAGCGCAGCAGGTCGCGGCGGTAATCGTAGGGAGCGCCGTTGTCGGCGTGAACGGCGGCATCCACGGAATAGACGCCGGGCGCGAGATCCAGCGACGCGATCTCGAGCGATACGGTGGAGTCACCGGCGAGCTCCTCCGGCGCAAAGCCGTCGATCGCCGTATTGGAGCCGAAGACGACCGCGCCGGCGACCGTCGAGATCGCGAACCCGAACACGAAGTCGGGGAGGGCGGACGGCGCCCGGACTTCCATCGCCAGCCGCGCCGGGTCGCCCGAGCGGATCCGCGCCGCCGGACGGCCGTCGCGGTCCAGGAGCCGGACGCCGGTGACGACCGCCGCGCCGGATCCGATCCGGTCGGGCCGCGCCGGCTCGGGACGTTCCGCAGTCCCGCGTCGCTGCGCTTCCCGCTCCGAAACGCTCTCCCGGTAGAGGGCGACCGTCTCGGCCGCCGGACCATCCGCCGCGAGCCGCCCGCGATCGAGCCAGATCGCGCGGCGGCAGCGCTCGACGACGAGCCCGAGGTCGTGTGAGACGAAGAGGAGGGTCTTGCCCGCGCGCTCGAACTCCGAGAACTTCTCGAG
>DASYUL010000151.1:0-40479 GCA_036001245.1 Thermoanaerobaculia bacterium | reverse complement strand
ACGACGGCTCGCGGCGCGAGGAGTCTCCCGAGGTAATCGAGGGAGGAGCCTCGCGCCGCGGGAGCGATAGCGAAGCGAGGGATCAGGCGCTCGGTCGAGTCCGCATCCGGGCGAGCCGAGCGCCGGTGGCGTAGCCAGATCCCGAGCGAGCTAGAGCGACGAGGCAGCGGCCTCGTCCACGATCCAGACGAGAGAGCCGCTCGGCGGGCGAACGAGCGACGCGGGCAGGCTCGCGCTCCCCCGCTCCGCTCGAAGCACCGCGGCCACGGCATCGCGCTTCTCCTCCCCCACGACGAGAAAGACCGCGCGGCGGGCGGCATTCAAGACCGGCAGCGTGAGCGTGAGCCGCCACTCGCCGAGCTTCGGCACGTGGTTCGCGACGACCCAGCGCTCCGTCTCCTCGACGGCGCGGGTCCCCGGGAAGAGAGAGGCCGTGTGGCCGTCGGGACCGAGACCGAGGAGAAGGTAGTCGAACTGCGGGAGGTGGTCCGCACGAGCGAACTCCCTGCGAAGGAGCGCCTCGTACTCGTCGGCCGCGCGGCCCGGTTCTTCCTCGCCGCGCATCCGGAACACGTTCTCCGACGGGAACCGCAGCGGATCCAAGAGGTGCTCCTTCGCGAGACGGTAGTTCGACCGCTCGTCCTCGGGCGGTACGCAACGTTCGTCCACGAAGAAAATGCGAGCGCGCATCCAGTCGACGAGCGGCCGGAAGGCGGTTCCCGTGAGCGTCTGGAAGAGGAGCCGCGGAGTCGAGCCGCCCGAGAAGGCGGGCCGGAAGGTGCCGTGATCGTGGAACGCGTCCGCCGACGCGGCAACGAGCTCGCGCGCCGCGGCTTCCGCGGCGCCCGGCGGGTCGGGGAGAACGCGGAGCTCGAAGTGCGGTGGTCCTTCCGGCGGCAGCGCCTCCCTCACTTCCCGAGGGTGCGCCAGCGACGGCCGTCCTGCTCGATGAAGCGGTCCGCCGCCTCGGGCCCCATCGTCCCGGCGGCGTAGTTGGGAAACTCCGGCGGGGGCTGCGTATCCCATGCCTTGAGGAGGGGATCCAGGACGCGCCACGCTTCTTCCGCTTCGTCTCCACGGATGAAGAGCGTCTGATCGCCGTGGGTGACGTCGACCAGAAGTCTCTCGTACCCACCGTGCTGCGAGGCCCCGAGGTTCGAGTACGGGAAGTCCATGTACACCGACTCGACCTCGCCGAAGGTGCCCGGGATCTTCGCCTCGATCTTGAGCGACACCGCCTCCTCCGGCTGGATGCGCAGGCGCAGGACGTTCGGCGGAAGGTAGCCGTCCGCGTGCCGAAAGTAGTGGTGCGGGACGCTCTTGAATTCGATCGCGATCTCCGAAATGCGCTTCGCCATGCGCTTGCCGGAGCGGACGTAGAAGGGCACTCCCGACCAGCGCCAGTTGTCCACCACGAATTTGACCGCGCCGTACGTGGGCGTCTTCGAGTCCGGCGCGACGCCCGGCTCCTCGCGGTAGCCCGGCACCTTCTTGCCATCGACGACGCCCGGCCCGTATTGGCCGCGCACCGCCCACGCGTCCGTTCCGTCTTCCGGGAACGGCCGGATCGACTGGAGCACCTTGACCTTCTCGGCGCGGACCGCGTCCGCCTCGAACTTCACGGGCGGCTCCATCGCCGTGAGGCACAGGAGCTGGAGGAGGTGGTTCTGGAACATGTCGCGCAGCACACCCGCGCGCTCGTAGTAACCGGCGCGGTGTCCGACTCCGACCGTCTCGGCGACCGCGATCTGGACGTGGTCCACGTACCGCTGGTTCCAGAGAGGCTCGAAGATACCGTTCGCGAACCGCAGCACGAAGATGTTCTGGACGGTCTCCTTCGCGAGGTAGTGGTCGATGCGGTAGATCTGTCGCTCATCGAACACCCGCCGGAGGCTTTCGTTCAGCTTCCTCGCTGACTCGAGGTCGTGGCCGAACGGCTTCTCGACGACGACGCGAGCCCAGCCGTTCTCGGGCTCGGAGAGCTTGTGCTCGCCGATCAGGCGGATGATCTCCTCGTCCGCCTCCGGCGGCGTCGCCAGGTAGAAGATCCGGTTTCGGTGGGCACCCCGCTTCGCCTCGATCTCGTCGAGCACCTGCTGCAGCCGCCGATAGAGATCCGGATCTTCGAAGCCTCCCGTGAGGTAGCGGATCACGGCGGGCATTTCCCCGGGTCGCCCCTGCTCGCGCGGGGTGAACTCGCGCGCGCCCTCCTCGAGCCGACGACGGAACTCCTCGTCCGTATACGGAGTCCGCGCGAGGCCGACGATCGCGAAGTCCGGCGAGATCGCTCCATCGCGCGAAAGGTGGGCGATCGCCGGTGCGAGCAGGCGGCGGGTCAGGTCGCCGGACGCGCCGAAGATGATGAGAGTCGCTGGTGGTCTGAGTTCTTCTTCGGTCTTCATTGAACGCCCCTCACCCCCGGCACTTTCCCGGCCGCTCGCGAGAAAAACGCGACCTTCGGTCGCGGCCGGAACATCCTGTCGGCCTCGCCAGTCGAGACCCCTCGCACTTCCCCGCCGCACGCGGGGAGAGGGTGCGTTGGCAATCGAGGGACATCACTCCTTCGTCACCGTGTGCCCGCCGAACTGGTTTCGCAATGCGGCGATCACCTTCGCGGCGAACGACTCCGGCTGCCGCGAGTAGAAGCGCGCGAAAAGAGCGTCCGCGAGGGCGGGCATCGGTACGGCGCGCTCGATCGCCTCGTGAAGGGTCCAGCGCCCTTCGCCTGAGTCCTGCACGAAGCCCTTGACGGTCGCGAGCTTCGGATCGTCCTCGAGCGCCAGCACGAGGAGGTCGAGGAGCCACGACCTCACCACCGACGCGCGGGTCCACAGCCGCGCCACCTGGAGCAGGTCGAGGTCGTAGCCCGACGCCTGGAGCATCTCGAAGCCTTCGCCGTAGCCCTGCAGCATCGCGTACTCGATGGCGTTGTGCACCATCTTGGTGAAATGCCCGGAGCCGGGCGCGCCGACGTGCGCGTAGCCCTCGGGCGGGGCGAGGGTCTTGAAGACCGGCTCGACGATGCGGAAATGATCGGATCGGCCGCCGACCATCAGACAGTAGCCGTACTTCAAGCCCCAGACTCCGCCGGAAGTTCCGGCGTCGAGGAAGCCGATCCCGTCTTTCGCGAGCTCGGCGGCGCGCCGGGCGGAATCCGAGAAGCGGGAGTTGCCCCCGTCGACGATGACGTCCCCGGCGGAGAGGCGCGGCCGCAGGGTGGCGATCGACAGCTCCACCGGATCACCCGCGGGGATCATCAGCCAGACGACGCGCGGCGGAGTGAGACGCGCGGGGACGTCTTCGAGCGATGTCGCTCCGATCGCTCCCTCCGAGACGGCTTGCTGCACGGACTCCGCGCTGCGCGCCCACGCGACGACCTCGTGGCCATCGGCGAGAAGCCGACGGACCATGTTGGCGCCCATGCGTCCGAGCCCCACGAAGCCGAGCTTCATCGCGCTCCCTCCTATCTCTTCGCGACGACCGCGCCCGCAACGTGCGACGCGAGCGTCTCGAGCTCCCTCGCCGGCTCGTGCACGTGCACCCGCAGCACGCGACGGCCCCGGGCCGAGAGCGCGGCGAGGTCGCCCGCCGCCTGGGCGGCGATCACCCGCTCGAACCCCCAGGGCTTGCCCGGGATCGGGAGCTCTGCCGACGGCGCCGCCGTGATCTGAAGGAAGACGCCCGTGTCCGGGCCGCCCTTGTGGAACTGGCCGGTCGAGTGGAGGAAGCGCGGGCCGAAGCCGACCGTCGTCGCCACCCGTTTCGCGTCGCGGACGGGCAGCCGGATCCGCGCGAGCCGCTCCTCGTTCTCCGGCGTCGGCGGCAGGTACGCGGTGATCGCGAAGTAGTCGCCCTTGCCGATCGAGTCGATGAGCTCCGACACCCGCTTCGCATCTGCCGGCAGGGGATGCGGCTCACCTCCCGCCTTCCCCGAGAGGATCTCGTTCGTGCGGTCCTTCGCCTCCTGGACGTTGGGCTGATCGAACGGGTTGATCCCGAGGAGCGCTCCCGCGACCGCCGTCGCGAACTCCCATCGGAACATCTCCGCCCCGAGATCGAACGCGTCGGAGATCTCGAACCGGGCGACGGGATGACCGTTTCCCGCGAGGCGCGTGAGGTCGCCCTCGTGTGACGCATCGCCCGCGGGCGCGATGCGGACGAAGAAACGGTCGTCCTGGTAGACCTCCGGCGCGCCGAGCGGCTCGCCTTCGACCGGGAGGACTCCCTTCCCCTCCTTGCCGGTCGACTCTGCGATCAACTGCTCGAGCCACATGCCGAAGCGGTCGACGGGGGCGCCGGTCGAAAACGTGAGCTTGTCCCGCCCTTCGAGGGCGAGCGCTCCGACGGCGGCGCCGAGCGCCGCGCCCGGGTTGTCCGCGGGAGCCGGCGTCCGACACGCCGAGGCGGCCGCCTGCGCGCGGCGGATCATCTCGGCGACGTCGATGCCGGCGAGAGCCGCGGGCACGATCCCGAACGGCGAGAGAGCCGAGTACCGGCCGCCGATCGTCGGGTCTCCCGGGACGATTGCGCGGACGCGGCGGGCGCGGGCCTCCTTCTCGAGCGGCGTGCCCGGATCGGTGATGACGACGAAACGCTCTCCCGCCCGCGCGCCGAGGTCCTTTTCGGCGAGCGCGAAGAACCAGTCGAAGAAGAGGTTGGGCTCGAGCGTCGTCCCGGACTTCGACGACACGACGTAGATCGACCGACCGGGCGGCGCGCCCTCCGCCGCGGCGAGGACGGCCGAGGGCTCCGTCGAGTCGAGGACCTCGAGACGGGGAAAGCCCGGACGGCGCCCGAACGAGGACGCGAAGACGAGCGGCGCGAGCGAGGACCCGCCCATCCCGAGCACGAGGACGCGGTCCATCTCCCCCGAGAGCCCGCGGGCGAGATCGTGGAGCTGCGAGAGCGACGCGGCCGTCCGATCGGGGACCGTCAGCCAGCCGAGCGCGTTCTCGATCGTGCGCTGATGCTCCGGTTCCTTCTTCCAGAGGGTCGCGTCGCCGGCCCAGATGCGCTCCACGGCCCCCTCCCGCTCGAGCCGCCGGAGAGCCTCCCGACAGGATTTTTCGAATGCGCCGAGAGCGAGCTTCAGGCGACCCTCATCGCCTTCTCTTTTTCCGCGAGTGCCTTGAGCAACGACTGGTAGGAGTCGGAGAACTTCTTCGCGCCCTCCTCCTCGAGCTCGCGCGAGACCGTCGCCTCGTCGATGCCGAGCTCGGAGAGTCGACGGAAGACGTCGCGTGCGGCCTCGAGATCCTCGTGGATGCGGACTCTCGGATCGCCGTGGTCACGGTAGGCGTCGAACGTCTCGGGCGGCATCGTGTCCACGGTGTGCGGCGCGACGAGCGCCTCGACGTAGTAGAGGTCCGGATACGCCGGGTCCTTCGTCGACGTCGACGCCCACAGCGGCCGCTGGAGGCGGACGCCCTTTTCCTCGAGCGCGCGGAAGCGGTCGGAGCGGAAGACTTCTTCGAAGGCCTGGTAGGCGAGGCGCGCGTTCGCGATCGCCGCCCTGCCCCGCAGCTCGCGTGCCTTCTCTCCGCGGCTCCCCTGCGGGTCTTCCTTCGCGATCCGGTCGAGCTTCTTGTCGACGTTCGTGTCCACCCGGCTGACGAAGAAGCTCGCGACTGAGTGGAGGCCTGCGACGGGCAGCCGGAGGGCGATTCGCTCCTCGACCGCGGAGAGGTAGGCCTCCATGACCTCCCGGTGCCGCGAGACGGAGAAGAGCAGGGTGATGTTGATGTTGACGCCCTCCGCGAGACACTGCCGGATCGCGGGGACTCCCGCGGCGGTCCCGGGGATCTTCACCATCACGTTCGGGCGGTCGCACACACGCCACAACCGGCGCGCCTCGCGGATCGAGCCCTCGGTGTCGTTCGCGAGCTGCGGGCCGACCTCGATCGAGACGTAGCCGTCTCCGCCGCCCGTCTCGTCGAAGACGGGGCGGAACACGTCGGCCGCGCGCGTGACGTCCCCGATTGCGAGCTGATCGAAGATCGCGTAGGGGTCCTTCCCCTCCGCGCCGAGACGCCGGACGTCCTCGTCGTAGAGCTCGGTCTCCGCGATCGCCTTCTGGAAGATCGTCGGGTTCGACGTCATTCCGGCGAGGCCATCCTCGCGGATCAGCCGTTCGAGCTTGCCGCTCGTGTACAGATCGCGGCGAATGTAGTCGTACCAGACGCTCTGGCCGAGCTCGCGCAGCTTCCAGAGCGGATTCTCAGTGGTCATCTCAACCTCCTCGCGTCGTCGAAAACCCCGTTGCGGGCGTCTTCTTCGATTGCGTTCACCTTGGCGAGGCGGCGCACGTGGCGCTCCGCCCCCGAAAATCTCGCGTTCACGAACGCGCGGACGAGCTCCGACGCGAGCGCCGAGCCGATCACCCTGGCGCCGAGGCAGAGCACGTTCATGTCGTCGTCCTCCACCCCCTGCCGCGCCGAAAAGGTGTCGTGGCACATCGAGGCGCGCACCCCGGGCACCTTGGTCGCCGCGACCGAAGCGCCGACGCCGCTGCCGCAGATCACGATGCCGCGCTCCGACCGACCCGAGGCGACGGACAGGGCGACCGCGCGAGCGAAGTCCGGATAGTCGACCGGTTCGGTCGAATTGGTTCCCAGGTCGTCGACGGAGTGCCCCAGGCTGCCGAGACACTCGGTAATGCCTCGCTTCAAGGGAAACCCCGCGTGGTCGCAACCGACGGCGATCTTCATACCTTCCGGAACTTTGAACCTTGAACGTTAGCGGCGGGCGGACCCGCCGCTTGTCGCATTCGGCTTCGCCGAATGCTCGGTGCGAACCTTGAACGCGTCACAAGAGCGCCTTCGCCTTCGCCACGACGTTCTCGACGTTGAAACCGAGCTCCTTCATCACGATCTCCCCCGGAGCGGAGGCTCCGAAGCGCTCGAGGCCGATCGAGTCGCCGCGATCGCCCACCCATCGCTCCCAGCCGAGCTTCGCTCCCGCCTCGATCGAGAGTCGCGCGGCTACGCCGGCCGGCAGTACCTCTCCGCGATAGGAGGGATCCTGCTTCGAGAAGAGCTCCCAGGACGGCATCGAGACGACGCGCGTCGAGATCCCCTCGCTCTCGAGTTTCTCGCGCGCTTCCAGGGCGAGCGAGACCTCGCTTCCGGTCGCGATCAGGATCAGCCTCGGCGATCCGCCGGAGCCCTCCGCGAGCACGTACGCCCCGCGGGAGAGGCCCGACGGCGCGGCGTATTTCGACGGGTCGATCACCGGAAGCTTCTGGCGCGACAGCACGAGGCCGACCGGTCCGTCGCGGTGCTGCATCGCGACCCGCCACGCCTCGACCGCCTCGTTGGGATCCCCGGGCCGGATGACGGTGAAGTGGGGCATCGCGCGCAGCGACATCAGATGCTCGACCGGCTGGTGGGTCGGACCGTCTTCCCCGAGGCCGATCGAGTCATGAGTCCACACGAAGATCACCGGCAGCTCGGAGACCGCGGAGAGCCGCACCGACGGCCTCATGTAGTCGGAAAAGCAGAAGAACGTCGCGACGAAGGGGCGGATGCCGCCGTGGTACGCCATCCCGTTCGCGATGCCGGCCATCGCGTGCTCGCGCACGCCGAAGTGGATGTTCCGTCCCTCGCCGGTCTGGCCGTCGAAGTCGGCTTCGTCCTTCAGCTTCGTGCTCGTCGAGACCGAGAGGTCGGCGTCGCCCCCCAGGAGCGCCGGCACCCTCGCGGCGATCGCGTTCAGCGCCTTGCCCGCCGCGGCGCGCGTCGCCTCCTTTTCGCCCGCCTTCCACGTCGGGAGCTCCGCGTCCCAGCCCGGCGGCAGCTCGCCGTCGAACGCGCGCCGCCACTCGAGGGCGAGCTCGCGGTTCGCGGTCGCCCACTCGTCGAAGCGGCGGCTCCACTCGAAGTGGGACTGCTTGCCGCGGTCGACCGCGGCCCGGAAGTGCGAGAGCGCTTCATCCGGGACGTAGAACGGCTCCTCGTGCTCCCAGCCGAGCGCCCTCTTGGTCGCGATGACCTCCTCGGGTCCGAGCGCGGTTCCGTGGGCCTCGGACGTTCCCGCCTTGTGCGGCGAGCCGTAACCGATGGTCGTGCACACGATGATGAGCGTCGGGCGGCGAGTTTCCTGCTCGGCGGCGACGAGGGCGCGGTCGATCCCGTCGAGGTCGGTGTTCCCGTCCTCGACGCGCAGAACCTGCCACCCCAAAGCCTCGTAGCGCTTTCCGACGTCTTCCGTGAACGCCATCGCCGCGGGACCGTCGAGCGTCACCCCGTTCGAGTCGTAGAGGAACGTCAGCTTACCGAGCCGGAGGTGGCCCGCGAGCGACGACGCTTCGTTCGAGATCCCCTCCATCAGGTCGCCGTCGGAGACGATCGCGAACGTTCGGTGGTTCACGATCTTGTGTCCAGGCCGGTTGAACCGGCGCGCGAGGTAACGCTCCGCCATCGCCATGCCGACCGCGTTCGCCGTCCCCTGGCCGAGCGGTCCGGTCGTCGCTTCGACCCCCGGGGTCACGCGGTACTCGGGATGGCCCGGCGTTCGGCTCCCCCACTGGCGGAAGGCCTTCAGGTCGTCGAGCGTCAGGTCGTACCCGGTCAGGTAGAGAAGGCAGTACCAGAGCATGCAACCGTGTCCGGCGGACAGCACGAAGCGGTCGCGGTCGGGCCAGTCCGGGTCGCGCGGGTTGTGCTTCAGATGCCGCGACCAGAGGACGTAGGCCATCGGCGCGGCCCCGAGCGGAAGACCAGGATGGCCGGAGTTCGCCTTCTGCACGGCATCGATCGCGAGGGTGCGGATGGTGTCGACGCAGAGCTCGTCGATCGATTTGGCGACGGTGCTCAACAAGTCCTCCGTTCGAGACGCCTCCGCTTGCCCGCAGGACCTCCGCGGCGAGACGTCGATCCAATCTTAGTTCACGTATCCGAGCTCGACCGCTGGTCTGCAGCGGGTGCAGACCCCTCCGGGATCTGTCCCCGCGATTGTTTGCGGCAGGTGCAGACCCCTCCGGGATCTGTCCCCGCGACGTTCCCCGGGGATGAGGAATAATCGGCCAGCCCAACGAAATTTCGCGCGCCGCCGGGCGCGAGCGGGGAAATGGAAGAGCCGACGACGACCGCCGAAAAGGAAATCGGGAACGCGCTCGCATACGTGGGCCCGGAGCTCGCGGCTCAGGCGCTCGCCCTCGAGTGGCTCGAGACCGACGGCCTGGGAGGGTTTGCGTGCGGGACTGCCGCCGGCGCGAGAACCCGGAAGTACCACGGGCTGTTCGCGCCGGCGATCCCCCCGCCGCGGCGGCGATTTCTGCTCGTCGCGGGATGCGAAGAATTCGTCTCCGCGAACGGAGCCGCCACCGGCATCTCGACCCAGATCTACCGCGACGCCGTGTACCCCGACGGGAGATCGAATCTGACGCGATTCGCTCTCGAGCCTTTCCCCACGTGGCTGCACGAGACGGAGGATTTCGCGATCGAGCGCTCAATCTGTCTTCCGCGCGGACGATCGGCGGCCCTTCTTCGCTGGGTCAACCGCGGTCCGAACAAGGTTGAGCTCCGCGTGCGGCCGCTCCTCGCTTTTCGCGACGTCCACTCGCTGCAGCGGGAAGGCGGCTTCTCGCCCGCGACGGAAGTCTCGGGCGACGAAGCCCGCGTTCATGCGGGCCCAGAGCTGCCGGAGCTCGCCATGCGCGCGCCCGGCGCCCGCGCGCTCCTCGAACCGGACTGGTACCGCCGCTTTCACTACCCGCGGGAAGCCGAGCGGGGATACGAGGCGGATGAGGACCTCTGGAGTCCGCTCGTGTGGGTGTGGGATCTCCCGCCCCGGGCGGAAGCGCACCTCGTGTTCGCGACCGAGCGGATCGCCGAGCTGCCCGCGCGGCTGCGCCGCGCGGAGGCTCGGCGGCGCGAGTCGTTCCCGCGGACCGGCGACGCGGTGTTCGACGAGCTCGGGCGGCGCGCCGAGAATTTTCTCGTCGAACCGCCCGGAGCGGCGCCGACCGTGATCGCCGGGTATCCATGGTTCGGCGACTGGAGCCGGGACGCGATGATCGCGACGCCCGGCCTCGCCGTCGCGAGCGGCCGGTACCGTCCGTTTGCGAGAGTCCTCAACTCGTTTGCCGCGCGCCGCCGCGACGGACTGCTTCCGAACTTCTATCCGCGGGATGCCGACGAGGCGGACTACGGCTCGATGGACGCGCCGATGTGGTTCGTGCTCGCGGTCGAGTGGTTCGGCCGGGCGCGCCGGGATCCGGGCAAGTCTCCGCCGCTACTGCCCGCCGTGCGCGAGATCATCGATGCGTACCGGAAGGGCACGTCCTTCGGAATCGGCGCCGGACCGGACCTGCTGCTGGCGGGCGGCGCCCCCGGTCGTGCGTTGACGTGGATGGACGCCGTCGTCGACGGCGCGCCCGTGACGCCGCGGCATGGCCGGCCGGTCGAGGTGAACGCCCTCTGGCACGCCGCGCTGAAGGCCTCCGCGCGACTCGAACGCCTCGCCGGAGACCACGCGCGGGCCCGCGACCTCGAGGGGGACGCTTGGCGCGTGGCGCGGCGCTTCAACGAGGTCTTCTGGTCGGAAGAAGACGGCCGCCTTCACGACGTCGTGGCCGACGATGGCCCCGAGCGCAGTCTCCGGCCGAATCAGATCTTCGCCGTCTCGTTGTCGGAGGACCTCCTGCCTCCCCATCGCGCCCGCGCCGTCTACTGGTCGGTGAGGCGGCACCTGCTGACGCCGTTCGGGCTGCGCACGCTCGACCGGAAGGACCCGCGGTATCGCGGCCGTTGCGAGGGCTCTCAAAGAGAGCGCGACCTCGCGTACCACCAGGGCACCGTCTGGCCCTGGCTGCTCGGCGCTTTCGTGGACGCGCACTTTCGGGTGCTCGGGCGGACTCCGGACACGCTCCGCACGGCGCGCGGCTGGCTCGCCCCGCTGCGGGCGCACGTGCGCGAGGCGGGTGTCGGATCGATCTCGGAGATCTTCGACGGCGATCCTCCCCACGCGCCCCGCGGGTGCTTCGCGCAGGCGTGGAGCGTCGCGGAGCTCGCCCGCGTCGTCCACACGCACCTCTCGGAGTGACCGGCGGCGCGGTTTGAGCTCGGCCGACAAACGGGTTCTTCTTCTGATCTGCGACGGCTGGGGAGAAGCTCCGCCGTCGGAGGGGAACGCGATCACGCGGGCGCGGACGCCGACGTACGACCGGTGGCGGCGGGACTACCCTTGGACGACGCTCGAGGCTTCCGGCGAGGCCGTCGGGCTGCCGGCCGGGGTGATGGGCAACTCGGAGGTGGGCCATCTGAACATCGGCGCGGGCCGGATGGTCCCGCAGGACCTCCTTCGCGTCGACCTCGCGCTCTCCGACGGCTCGTTCTTCGAGAACCCGGCGCTCGTGGAGGCCGCCGAGCGGGCGCGAAAGCCGGGCGCGACGCTGCATCTCATGGGACTCCTCTCCGACGGCGGCGTTCACTCGCACGAGCGGCACCTCTTCGGCCTCCTCGAGCTCGCGCGCCGGCGAAAAGTGCCGCGCGTTCGCGTTCACGCCTTCACCGACGGGCGCGACACGCCGCCGCGCTCGGCGCTCACCTACGTCGACCGGCTGGAAGCGGAGCTGCGCACGAAGGGCGGAGAGATCGCGACCGTCTGCGGCCGCTACTACGCGATGGATCGCGACGGGCGGTGGGACCGCGTCGAGCTCGCGTGGAACGCGCTGCGTGAGGGGTGCCGTCGCCGCGCCGCCAACGCCCGCGCGGCCGTGGAGGGCGCGTATGCGCTCGGCGAGTCGGACGAGTTCATCGTGCCCACGGTCATCGAGAAGGACGGAGTTGCGTCCGGCCCGATCGCCGACGGCGACTCCGTCGTCTTCTTCAACTTCCGGGCGGACCGTGCGCGGCAGCTCACACGGGCATTCACCGAGCCGGGCTTCTCGGAGTTCCCTCGCGGCGACCTGCCGGCGGTGTTCTTCGTCTGCTTCACGGAATACAAGAAGGAGTTCGCGCTACCGGTCACGTTTCCGAGCCCGCGGCTCGATCGCATCCTCGCGGCCGTGTGGGGCGACGCCGGCGTGCGCAACCTGCGGCTCGCGGAGACGGAGAAGTACGCGCACGTCACGTACTTCTTCAACGGCGGCGTCGAAGATCCTTTTCCGGGCGAGGAGCGCATCCTCGTGCCCTCCTGGAAAGGAGCGACCTACGACCTCCACCCGGAGATGAGCGCGGGCGGGATCACCAAAGAAGCTTTGCGCGCGATGTCGGGGGGCGGCTTCGGAGCGCTCGTCGTGAACTACGCGAACGCCGACATGGTCGGACACACCGGCAAGCTGCCGGAGACGATCGTCGCGATCGAGACTCTCGACCGCTGCTTCGGAGAGCTCGAGACGTCGGCGAGCGAGAACGGCTGGCTCCTCGTCATGACCGCCGACCACGGCAATGCCGAGCAGATGGTCGATCCGGTGACCGGGCAGCCGCACACCGCCCACACGACGAACCCGGTGCCGATCGTCATCGGTCGCGCCGGGGAACCCCTGCGCGCCGGCGGCGCACTGCGGGACGTGGCGCCGACCTTATTGGGACTTCAGGGGCTTCCCGTCCCCGAAGAGATGACGGGCCGGGATCTGACACGCGCGTAGCGCGTGTCATCCCGAGCGAAGCGAGGGATCTCTTGCGACGAGAGATTCCTCGTCGCTTCGCTCCTCGGAATGACAGGGAAAAGTTCGCCGCGCTCATCTTCGCCCGGCCGCGCAACCCTCGTACACTCCGGTCTCCGAAAAAAAGGCGTACCACGCGAACCAGTAGGCTCGATGTCCCGGCACGCGCGCGAGTGGGGGCCCTCCGCGGGACGGGTGCAGCCCTTCTTCCGCGACCGTCCACCGTTCGCCCGTTTCCGGTTCGACGGCGTCGCCGTGCGGTCCCTCGGCGAACAGCCGTCCATCGCGGTGATACGCGCGCACCGCGCCGCCCGCCGGGTCGGCGATCAGCACGACGGAGAGCGTTCCGATCTCGTCGTTCACGACGCGCTCGCGCAAGAGGAGCTCGAGAGGATATGCGCGCGCGACGCCGCCGGAGCGCAACGCGTAGATCCACGCCTTGGACGGCAGCACCGGGCTTTTTTTCCAGACCGGAAACATCGTCTCGGGACTCGCGAAATATCGGCCATACGCGGCGCCGACCGTGTAGTCGCGGCGGTGGCCCGTCGCCGGAGACACGACCGTCGTATCCGGATGGCGCGCTCTCCAATCACTCCACGTCGTCACCGTGATCGGCAGTTGCGTCAGGCGAAGGCCCCTTCCGACGAGCGGACCGACGACCGGCTCCCCCGTCAGGTTGCTCCAGAGGGAAAGCGTTTTGTCGTCGTACATGAGCTTGTTCGACCGGTAGAGAAGACCGGACGAGCCGAAGACGAGCGCCTTGCCGTCGGTCGTTCCGGTCGCGTACGCGATTGCGGAGCCGCAGAGCGTGCAGTACGAGAGAGAAAAGGGACGGCCGCCGACCACGTCGTTCACCATCTCGTGCCAGTCGAGAATGCGCTGCGGATATGCGCGGCTCGCTCCGCCGAGCTCGAGACCGAAGACGGTTTCGCCGTTTTCGAGAAACGTCGCCTGCGACGCCGGAACCGTCTCGGGCCGGGTCAGCGCGGGGATCCCGTCCTTTCGCACGCCGCCCCAGACGATCTCCTCGGGACGGATCGTGATCGGAAGCGACGGGTGCAGGAACTTTGCGAACGCCGGATCGATTCGCGCAAACAGCACGGCTTTCCAGGCCCGGTAGCCCTCCTTGGGTCGAATGTCGCGACCGCCGACGTACTCGACCCAGTAGCGGTAGTTCGCGCCGAGTCGTTCTTCGGAGAGGGATTCCAGACATTGGACCACGTCGTCCCGCGCCGGACCCGATGCGAAGAAGAGCGTGTCGACGAGCGCGGGGACCATCGAGCGGTCCCCAGAGCGGGAGATCGCCACACGAGCCGTGGCGCGGGACGCTTCGTCGTCCGAGAGGAGCCGCGCGAGGAGGTCGCGCGCGCGGTCGGGGGCGAGAGGCCCCGACAGGAGCAGCGCCAACAGGAGAGAGATCACGGGTCAGCCCGCAGCGTCGCGCGCCGCCTTTGGCTCGAGCGCTGCGAGGGACCAGGCCCGCGGTCGAGGCCGTTCGCCGAGCCGCGGGCCGGTGCGTGAGTCGGTCCCTCGCAAGCGAGAGCGACGGTTATTTGAGGGACTTCAGGTACTCCTTGACGTCGGCGGCGTTCTCGCCGGTCGGCGCGAGCTCGAGGTACTTCTGGAAGTCCGCGCGCGCCTCGGCCTTCTTTTTGGCCTGGTAGGCCGCGAGGCCGCGATAGTAGTAGCCGTCCGGATCGGTCGGGGCGATCTTCACGGCCTGGTCAAAGTACGTCCAGGCGTCTTCGGGCTTCTTCTTGTTCAGGAGCACGATCCCGAGGTTCTGGAAGATCGCGGGGTCCTTGACCGAGTCGGGCGGCAACTTCGCGAGCGTCGCCTTGCCCTCGTCGAGATTCCCCTTCTCGAGCTGAAGGTTGGCCAGAAGGACGATCGCCGTGGCGTCGTTCGGGTCGAGCTCGACGACCTTCTTCAGTGTCGCGATGGCCTCGTCGACCTTCTTCTCTCCGTAATAGGTCTGAGCGATCGCGCGCAGGATGATGGCGTTGTTCGGGACCGAAGCGAGGGCCTTCTCGTACTCCGCGCGGGCGCCGGCGTAATCCTTCTGCTCGAGGAGCTGGTTGCCGTGCTCGAGAATCGGGATCACGTCGGGGGCGGAGTTCTTCGGGCCTCCCGCCGCCGGCGTCGGCTCGGCCTTCGGCGCGGGCTGGAGCCGGATGTCCATCGGCGGAATGCGGGTGATCTCGGAGAGCTGGACCGTCGTCTTGTATGGCATGTACCCGGGAGCCTCGACGTCGACGTCCCACGCGCCGTTGGCGAGGCCCAGGTAGGCCCAGCGCCCCTTCTTGTCGGTCGTGATGGTCTCGGGGCCGGCGCCATTGCGGCGCAGCGCGATCGTCGCGCCGGAGATCCCCTCCCCTTTGTCGTTCAGAACGCGGCCGTCGACGCGCGCCTTGCCGCGCCAGTCCTGCGCCGCGACGGCACCTGCCCACAGCAGGGCGACCGCGGCTACGACCGCGAACCGGGAAACGAATGATCCGAGTTTCACGTCGACCTCCTCGAAAGCCTTCCAAAAACAAAAGGCCCGGCGGGACGCATTCCCACCGCACCGGATCTTACGTCCGCCTCTGCTAGCATCCGGACGTGGCGCTGGAACGGGACGTCTACCGGCGGAGACTCGAGTCGATGCGGCAGCGGCTGACCGGGATTCCGGCCGACGGACTCTTCGCGACGCCGTCCTCGAACCTCTTCTATCTGACCGGGATCGACTTCTGGCGCAGCGAACGCCTGACGGCCCTCTTCCTCTTCGCCGACAGGGACCCAGTCGTGATCTGCCCGGCGTTCGAAGAGAGTCGCCTGCGCGGAATGTCGGCGGTTTCCGACGTCGTGACCTGGGAGGAAACCGAGGATCCGTTCGCCAGAGCGGCGTCGCTCTTCCCCGCGGCCGCCGGGACGCTCGCGATCGAGCCGTCCACCGCGTACGACGACGTCGAGCGGCTTCTGTCGCACCGTCCGGCCTGGAAGCCCGTCTCGGCCGGGCCCGTTTTCGCGTCCGTGCGGATGATCAAGACACCGGAGGAGATCGAGGCGATGCGCCGCGCGATCGCGGTGGCGCTCCCGCGCTTCCGGCGCGCATTCGAGTCACTCTCGCCCGGCGCCACCGAAGTGCAGATCTCCTCGGCCTTCGGCGGGGAGAACGTCGTCCAGTTCGGCGCCTCCTCGGCCCTGCCTCACGGCGCGTCGACCGAGCGGCCGCTCGCGCGCGGTGAAGCCGTGTTGATCGACGCGTGGGACAAGCCCGAGGGCTATTACTACGACATCACCCGCTCGACGTTCTTCGGAGAGCCGTCCGACGAGTACCGGAAGGTCTGGTCGATCGTTCTCGAGGCCCAGGGCGCCGCGATCGAGCGCGCCGCCCCCGGCGTGCCCTGCGCGGAAGTCGACGCCGCCGCGCGCCGCGTGATCGAGAAGGCGGGGTACGGGGACTACTTCACGCACCGGCTCGGGCACGGGCTGGGAATCGACGTTCACGAGCCGCCTTACATGGTTGCCCATGAGAGAACGCTGCTCGAACCGGGGATGACCTTCACGTCCGAGCCCGGCATCTACCTTCCCGGCCGCTTCGGAGTCCGCATCGAGGACGACATCCTGTGCACGGAGCGGGGCGCCGAGTCGCTGTCGCCCCGGGTCGACCGCCTCGAGCCGATCGCCGCCTGATTCGGCCGACGCTCTCCGCACTCGCCTGCGGCCTCGCGATGTTCGCGGGAGTCTCCGCGGCCCGCGCCGAGGTCTCGGCGGCCGAAGTGGAAGAGGCGTCCGAGATCGGGCGGCGCGCGGCCACGGCGCTTCTGCGCGGCGAACGGCGCGTGTTCGAAGAAGCGCTCGCCGCCGACTCGATCGCGACGCGGCTCGCCGGCGAAAGCACCTGGAGGGAGCTCTCCGACCGGCAGCGCGAGCGGATCCGGCGGGCGATCCGGGACCGGTTCGTCGATTCGCTCTCCCCGCCGCCGGGAACGACCGGCGAGGTCGCGTGGTCTGCCGCGCGGCCGGAGGATGACACCGTCCTCCTCTTCCTCGGACTCCGTTATCGCACGGGAGTTCTCAAGACGCGATGGCTTCTCGCGCGACGCGAGGGGGGGTGGAGGGTCCAAGAGGTCGTTCTCTCCGACCCGGGCATCTCGCTCACGAAAGAGACCGCCTCCGCGCTCGGCGCGGGCGCCATACGGAAGCGAAACCGCGCCCGCGAAGCGAGAGCGGTGGCGCTGCCCCGCGCGCTCGGAATCGCCGCGATCGGCGCGATCGTCTTTTTCCTCGGCCGGCGGCTCGCGCCGCCGGGACGCCGGATCCTCGCGATCACCGCAGTTGCCCCTGCGATTCTCTTTGCGGTCGACGGCGTCCTCTCCGTCCGACGCGTACTCTCGGAGCCGTGGGTCGTGCCCGAAGTGCTCACCCCTCCTGCGTGGAAAGGTCTCGAAGGGGAAGCTCTCGCCGAGGAGCGGCGGGGCCGGCTCGACGAAGCGCGCCGTTACTGGGAGAAAGCGGTCGCCGCCGGAGCGCCGGCGGCCCCCTCGGACTATCGGCTCGGTCTCGCGTTCAAGGCCGCGGGCCACGTCGCGGAGGCCAAGGCGGCCTTCCTCCGGGCGCGTTTGCACTCCCCCGGCGCGCCGGGCGCTTCGAAGGAGCTCGGTCTGATCGCGCTCTCGGAGGGAGACGCCGCGGCGGCGCGGGATCTCTTGAGGCAGTATCTCGGGGAGGCGGGACCGGATCCGGACGCGTTCAGCGCGCTCGCCGTCGCCGAGGCGAACCTCGGAGACAAGGCGGAAGCGGTCGCGTCCGTCGAGCACGCACAGCTCCTCCTCGCGGACCGATGGAAGGGACTGCGGCTGCAGTCGGAGGTCTATGCGCGCGCGGGTGACGCGAAGAAGACCGTCGCCACGCTCCGCGCCCTGGAGTCGGACGGACCGGTCGACCGCGAAGCGCTCCGGTCGGATCCCGCGTACCTGCCGATCGCGACGGACCCGGCGTGGGTCGCGTTCCTGGCAGAGACGCCGACGCCGACGCCGGGTCCGTAGCTCTCAGGTCTCAGTCTTCAGTTCTCAGAAGCCGGTTGAGAACTGAGAACTGACGGCTGAGAACTCTTCTTTTCCGCCGTCACCGTTCGCCCGCCCTCCCCGCCGTAGAACTCCACCAACGCGGACACGATCGCCTGGGCCACCTTCTCGCGGTAGGAGCGTGAGACGAGCAGCCGGCGGTCATCGGGATTGTTCAGGTTACAGACCTCGACGAGCACCCGCGCCGGGATCCGGTTGTACCGCAGGATCGCCGGGACCCACTGGCGCCCGCCGCGGATCACGTTGCGCCGGATCGGCTGAAAGGCGTGGAGCGGCAGGTTCAAGGAGCGGAAGGCCGAAACGATCTTCTCCGCAAGCTGCCGCGAGACGCCCTCCGCCTTGATTCCGTCGCGGCGCGAGAAACGGACGCGCGGCGCTTCGCGGACTTCGCGGCGCGTCGAATACAGCTCGCCGCTCTTGCCGAACGAGCTCTTCAGATATTTCTCCCCCGGGATGTAGACCATGAGACCGCGCACTGCCGGGTGGAGCGAATCCGCGTGCAGCGAGACGAACACGGTGCGGTCCTCGGAGCCGCCGCGATCCTCGACCTGGCGCAGGACGGAGTTGGCGAGATACCAGCGGAAGTTGACACCGGCTACCGGGTCGTCCAGATCGTACGGCGGGGTCGTCATCACGCGCGCAGTCCGGGAGTCGCCGATCGCTTCCGATCTTCCGTCGCCGCACGGCGCGCGGCTGCGCACCGTCGCGACGACGTTCGCGCGCGTGTGCTTCTTCAACAGCCGCTCGACGCGACACGCGAGGTCGTACACGTGCCGAGCCTCCTCGACCCCTTCCACGAGCGCTCCGGTGTCGCGGCCGCCGTGTCCCGCGTCGAGCACGAACGTGACCCCGGCGAGGTTCACCGCTCGCACGCGGTTGACGAACTGCGTCGCCTCGAGACGTCCCTTCTCCTCCTCGATTCGGGCGGGATCGTCCGGGGGGCGGAACTCGGGCGACAGGTCGGCGACGGGGATCTTGACGGCGTACCCGACGGGGATCGAGCGCACGTCGGAGATCCCGCTCCTCTCCGCGATCTCGACCGCCTTCGCGTTGACGTCCTCGGCGTGTACGCGCCCGGTCAACCGCACGACGACCGCGGAATAGAGCGCCTCGCCGCGCTGGAGGCGATAGAGCGCGTAGCGGCCCTTTTCGTCGCGGCCGAACTCGAGGGGAACGAGAGGTGCCGCCGCGGCTTCCGCCGCGTCGCGGAACGTCGGCAGCAGGAGCTTCAGGGGAATCCGCACGATCTCCCCCCGCTCGGTCTGCAGAGACTTGCGCCCGCTCGCGGAGCGGATCTCCCGGTAGTTCGCTCCGTCGCCCGTGAACCACTCCGCGATCCGCCAGAGGCTCTCGGGCTTTCCCGTCAGCGCGCGGACGCCGTGATTCCAGCCCTTTCCGTCACTCGTGTCCTGCGGGAAGAGCGCCTCGATCGCGATCCGACGGTAGTTCTCGGAAAGCAGCCGGTACGGCACGCGGACGAAGACGTCCTTGCGAAGGAGCTTCACGCCCTCGTTCTGCGACAGGATCTCTTTCTTGGTCCGGGGGTCTTCCGTGAAGCGCTTGATGAAGGCGTCCAGGCCCTCGCCGGGCAGCGGGCGGGCGGAGAGCGTGATCTCGTCGCCTTCGCCGATCGAGACGTGCAGCTCCGGCGAGACGACGACGGTCTTGTCTCCCCGGAACTCCGCGGGAGCCTCGGGGACGAGCAACGCGAGCATCGCCACCGCCAGGGCTCCGGCTCCTGACCGCCGACCCCTGATCCCTGATCCCCGATTCACCGGATTCCCCGCGGGACCTCCTGAGGCAGCGCGATCTCGCGCTCGAAGCCTCCGGCCGCCGCGAATACGTTTTCTTCGCCAAACCGCGGTCCGAGGACCTGAAGGCCCAGAGGAAGCCCGTCGCTCGAGTATCCCGACGGCACCGAGATCGCCGGAAGTCCCGCGAGCGAGGCCGGCACCGTGAAGATGTCCGAGAGGTACATGGTCAGCGGGTCCTCGGTCTTCTCGCCGATCGCGAAGGCGGGCGTCGGGATCGACGGGCACACGATCACGTCCACGTCTTCGAATGCTTTGCGGAAGTCCTCGGAGAGGACGGCGCGGGCGCGCATCGAGCGGCCGTAATATGCCTCGTAGTACCCGGCGGCGAGGGCGAAGGTGCCGAGCAGAATGCGGCGCTTGACCTCCGGCCCGAAGCCGCGCGTCCGGGCCTCGACGTAGAGCGACGCGAGATCGCCGTCGGAGAGGCGCGGGCCGTAACGGATCGAGTCGTACCGCGCCAGGTTGGAGGACGCCTCGGCGCTCGCGACGACGTAGTAGATCGCAATCGCGTAGCGCGCGCGCGGCACCGACACCGTCGTCACCTGCGCGCCGGCCGCCGAGAACGCACGGCGGGCGTCCTCGAAGTTCTTCGCCACGTCGCCGTGGAGCCCTTCCGCGTCCGCCTCGGCGAGGAATCCCACGCGCATCCCCGCCACCCCGCGCGCCGCAGCCGCCTCCGGATCGCCCGGATCTTCCGGCGCGCTTGTCGAATCGAGCGGGTCCGCGCCGGCGAGCACGCCGTACACGCGCGCCGCGTCCGACACGCTGCGGCCGAGTGGCCCGATCTGATCGAGCGACGAGGCGAACGCGACGAGCCCGTACCGCGACACGCGCCCGTACGTCGGCTTGAACCCGACGACGCCGCAGCACGCGGCCGGCTGGCGGATCGACCCGCCGGTATCCGAGCCGAGCGCGCCCGGAACCATCCCGGAAGCGACCGCGGCGGCGCTGCCCCCCGACGAGCCGCCCGGGATGCGCGCGAGGTCCCACGGGTTCCGGGTGATCTGGATCGCGCTGTTCTCCGTCGAGGAGCCCATCGCGAACTCGTCCATGTTCGAGCGGCCGACGAAGACCGCCCCGGCCGCGCGCAGCCGCGAGACCGCCGTCGAGTCGCCGGGCGGCCGGAAACCCTGGAGGATCCGGGACGCGCAGGTGGCCTGCCGCCCCGCGACCCACATGTTGTCCTTGATCGCAAAAGGCACCCCGGCGAGCGGCAGGTCGTGGCCGGCGGCGACCCGGGAGTCCGCCGCTCGCGCCTCCGCGAGCGCTTCGTCCGGAGTCACCTCCAGGAACGCTCCCACGCGGCCGTCGAGCGCTTCGACGCGGCGGAGGGCCTCGGTCAGCGACTCCACCGCCGAGCCGCGGCCGGAGCGCACGTTCTCCGCCGTCTCGACGACGCCGGGCGGGCTCACTCCCCGCTCCCGACGACCCGGGGCACGACGCCGAACCCGTGCGCGAGAACCGGTGCATTCTCGGCGAGAGCGCGGTCTCCGTGTCCCGGCCTCGGCCGGTCGGGGCGCAACGGGGTGGCGGGAAGCGGCTCGCCTGCCGGCAGCGCGTCCTGCGGAAGCTCCTTCAGGTGGTCGATGTACGAGACAATCCGGTCGAGCTGCCGGCTCCAGAGCGAAAGCTCGTTTTCGGGGAGCCGCAGGCGGGCGAGAGCCGCGATCCGGCGCACGACGTCCGGAGTGACCGTGGAGGGACGGGAGGACATCCGAAAGATTGTAAGCCGGAAGACCAATTTTGCAGGTTCCGGACTGCCCGGAAACATGCGGAAGCGGCTCGCAAAGCTCGCGACCGAGCCGGACATCGCCGCGCTCGAACGAATTGCGGCGCGCCGCGGGGCGCGCGCCTGGATCGTCGGAGGAGCGTTGCGGGACCTCGCGCTCGCCCGCGAGGCTGCCGAAATCGACGTCGCGGTGGATGGGGATGCCGGCGGGATCGCGCGCGAGATGGAGTCCGACGGACGCGGACGCGCCGTGCTCCTCTCGGGAGAACGCAAGCCGCGCGTGTTCCGCGTCGCGGGTCGCGGCCGGACGATCGACGTCGCGGAGATCGAGGGCGACTCGATCGAAGCGGATCTCGCCCGGCGGGACTTCACCGCCAACGCGATGGCCGTCGAGATCCGCACCGGGACGCTCCTCGACCCCTACGGCGGGGTTGCCGACATTTCGCTCCGGCGGCTCCGGATGGTCTCCGAGAGAAACCTTCACGACGATCCGCTGCGACCTCTGCGCGCCGCGAGGCTCTTTGCAACCCACGATCTGCGCCCCGATCGCGCGACCTCGCGGGCGAGCCGGCTCGCCGCGCCGGCGCTCGAACGCGTCGCGGGCGAACGGGTCCAGGCCGAGCTCGCGAAGCTCCTCGAGGCGCCGCACCCGGCTGCCGCCCTCTGCTGGGCCGCAGCGACCGGGCTCCTGGGTCCCGCCTTCCGCCTGCCGATCACCGATTCGCGCTGGCGCCGGATCGCGCGGGCCTCCGCGGTGCTCGACTCCGCCGCCATCGTGCGGCTTTCACCCCAACGCAGACGCCGGCTGCGACTCGCGTTCCTGTTCGGCCGGGCGGGTCTTTCGGCGCGCGAGGCGGCGTCCCTCCTCCGGCGCGTCCGCTGGGGATCGGCCGAGGCCGACGAAGTTTCGCGTCTTCTCGAGCTCGCGGGGTCGGCGCCTGACGCGGCGGTCGAAGGGGACGACGTGTGGCGATGGCTCCTCGATGCCGGAGAGCTCGCCGAAGATGCATTGAGGCTGCTGTCCACCTTGAAGCCCCGCTCTCGCCCGGCCGTTGCCCGGCTGCGCGCGCTTCTCTCGCGCCGGCGACCTCTTCCGGAAGTGCGCGGCGCCGACGTCCTCGAATGGCTCGGGATCGCTCCGGGGCCGGAGGTCGGTCGCCTGCTCGACTCCGTCCGGGTCGAAGCGCTCGCGGGACGGGTCCGTACGCGCGACGACGCCCGGAAGTGGCTGCGCGCGCGGCGACTGGAGCTGCCGGGTTCCTGAACGTTTCCGTTATAATCTCCCCTCTGCAACTCGCCGAATTTCTTCGCTTCATGGCCGGGAAAGAGGCCTCGGACCTCCACCTGAAGCCCATGCGTCCGCCCCTCCTGCGGATCAAGGGGAAGCTCGTCCCGTTGAAGTCCGAGGCGCTCCAGCCGAAGGAGCTCGAGGAGATGCTCGTCGAGATCCTGACCCCCGCCCAGCGCCAGAAACTCGAAGAGCGCCAGTCCGTCGACATCGGCTACGGCCTGACCGGCGTCGCGCGGTTCCGCGCGAACGTTTACGTGCAGCGGGGCTCGCTCGCCGCCGTCTTCCGCCGGATCCCCTTCAAGCTCCCTTCGATCGACGAGCTCAACCTTCCGGAGGTCCTCGAGTCGTTCGTCCACCTGCCTGCCGGCCTCGTCCTCATCACCGGGCCGACCGGGTCGGGCAAGTCGACGACGCTCGCCGCGGTTCTGAAGTCGGTCATCGAGCAGCGGCAGGTCCACATCGTCACTATCGAGGACCCGATCGAGTACCTCTTCGCCGACGGCAAGGCAGCGGTCTCCCAGCGCGAGCTCGAGACGGACACGCCGAGCTTTGCCGAGGCCCTGAAGAACATGTTCCGGGAGGACCCGGACGTGATCATGGTCGGCGAGATGCGCGACTGGCAGACGATGCAAACGACGCTCACCGCGGCCGAGACCGGACACCTCGTGTTCTCGACCCTCCACACGAACAGCGCGGGCCAGTCGATCGACCGCATCATCGACTCCTGCCCTTCGAACCTTCAGCGGCAGATCCGGTCGCAGCTCGGTCTCGTGCTGCGCGCGATCGTCTCGATGAAGCTGATCGAAAGGTTGGACGGAACCGGCCTCCTGCCGGTCGTCGAGATCCTGATCAACTCGCCGAAGGTCGGCAAGCACATCGAGAACGGGGAGACCAAGGAGATCCAGGAGGAGATGGAGACCTCGGTCGCCTACTACCGCATGCAGACGATGAACCAGTCGCTCATCGCGCTGCTCGTCAACGAGCAGATCACCTACGAGCGCGCGATGGAGCTCTCCACGGACCCGGAAGACCTTTCATTGAAGCTCCGCAAGCTCTTTCCCTCGATCGAAGAGCGCGGACAAGGAGGCGACATGCCGTCGGTGAACGACTTCTCGCACATCTCGCGGCTCATGGAGACGAAGAACCTCTACGAGCAGCAGGAGCACAACTGGCGGATGCGCCTGACCGAGAAAGATGAGGAGATCGAGCGGCAGAGGGCCGAGGGCGACGCCCTGCGCCGCGCGGCGGAGGAGCGCCACAGAGCCGTCAGCGAGCTCGAGGCGGAGGTCGGGAAGCTGAAGACGGAGAACGAACGGATCGCGAAGGACGGGCAGCAGAAGATCGCGCAGCTGAACGAGCGGATCAAGGAGCTGAACCAGCGCGTCCTGATCGCCGAGGGCGGCGGCCGGGTAACCGCCCGAAGGTAACTGGCCTTCAGGCGCGGCGGTCGCTCTCCGACCGGCGGCTAAGAGAGTTCAAACGACGGCGGACACCGGCCAGCGCCGCACCCACGGTCCCCCCCGAAATATCGGCGATCAGGTCTCCCGAATCCATCATCCGGCCCGGAATCCACTCCTGGTGCGTTTCGTCGAGCATCCCCCAGAGCGCCATCGTTCCGACGATCGCGACGATCCGGGACAACCCGAACCCGGAACGTCCCCGCCAGCCGATCGCGCGGTACAGAAGAAACGCCTCCACCCCGTAGAGGCAGATGTGCGTCAGCTTGTCGAGCGGGAATCCGCCGGCCGGCACGGTCGGAGGGTTCGGCCACGACGTGAGGAGAAAAAGAAAGCCGCCCCAGAGGGCGGCTGCGATTCGAGCTCGTCGCATTTCCATCGCCTGTCATCCCGAGCAAAGCGAGGGATCTCTCCCTGAAGTCAGAGATCCATCGGGCCTTTGGCCCTCAGGATGACAAGGGGCTACGCTCCCCTCTTGGACGGTCCCGTGCGGCTGGGGCCTTTCTTCGGAGCCTGCCTCGCAGGCTTTCCGGGCTCGCCCCGGCCGCCCCTTGTCTTCTTCGGTGTCTTTTTCGGCGTCTCCTCGGCGGACTCCTCGTCTCCCTCCGCCTTCTGTTTGCGGACCGTCTCGACGCGGCCGCCCGACATCCGGCGCGCGCGATCCGAGAGCGACTCCTTCTTCGGGCCCTTCTCCTTCGGCTGGAACCGGTAATCCACGAACTCGAGGATCGCCGCCTCGGCGGCGTCGCCGCGGCGGGGGCCGAGCTTCAGGATTCGGGTGTAGCCGCCCGGCCGGTCCACGAAGCGTGGCGCGATCGACTCGAACACTTTCTTGACGGTGACGTGGTCCGGAATCCAGCGGTAGACGCGGCGGCGCGCCGCGACGCCGTCGTTCTTGGCGACCGTAATCAGTCTCTCGGCGAGCGGGCGAAGCTCCTTCGCCTTCGAGACGGTCGTCTGGATCCGCTCGTGCGTCATAAGCGACGCGAGCTGGTTCGAGAACATTGCCAGCCGGTGCGCCGTGGTTCGCCGGAGCTTTCGCCCGGCGCGGTTGTGCTGCATGGCGCTACTCGCTCTTCGCTTCCGCCGGCTCGAGGTCCATCCCGAGGGACAGCCCCATCGGCCGGAGGATGTCCTTGATCTCGTTCAGCGACTTGCGCCCGAAGTTCTTCGTCTCGAGCATGTCGCGCTCGCTCTTCTGCACGAGGTCGCGGATGGACCGGATTCCCGCGTTCTTCAGGCAGTTCGCGCTGCGGACGGAGAGTTCGAGCTCGTCGACCGACTTGTTGAGGTACTCGGCGAGGTTCTCGGGGAGCTCCCCCTCGCCGGCCCCTTCGAGCGCGGTCTCGACTTCCGCGTTCACGAAGATCGTCAGGTGGTCGCGGAGCAGGGTCGCGGCGAGGCCCACGGCGTCGGCGGGCGACACGGTGCCGTTCGTCCAGACCTCGAGGACGAGCCGGTCGTAGTCCGTCGCCTGCCCGATCCGGGCCGCCTCGACGTGGTAGTTCACGCGCCGCACCGGCGAGTGGACCGAGTCGATCGGGATGTATCCGATCCCCATGTCCTCGTCGAAGTTCTTGTCCGCGGAAACGTAACCGCGGCCCATCGAGACCCGCATCTCCATCTGGAGCTTTCCGTTCTCCGAAAGCGTCGCGATGGGCGCATCCGGCTCGAGGATCTCGATCGTCGAATCCCCCTGCAGGTCGGCGGCCGTGACCTGGCCCTTACGGGTCACGTCGAGCGTGAGCATCTTTTCCTCGGTGGTGTGCATCTTGATGGGGATCTGCTTCAGGTTGAGGATGATGTCGGTCACGTCCTCGACGACGCCCGGCAGCGAGGAAAACTCGTGCAGAACGCCCTCGATCTTCACTGCCGTGATCGCCGCCCCTTCGATCGAGGAGAGCAGCACCCGGCGCAGCGCATTGCCGATCGTTGTGCCGAAGCCCCGCTCGAACGGCTGCGCGTAAAACTTCCCGTACGTCGCCGATACCGACTCGGTCTCGACCTCGAGCCGCTTCGGCTTCTGAAATCCCTTCCACAGCGTCATTTGACTTTTTCCTCCGAGGGGTCAGATTTAGAATCTCACCCCGCTTCGCTACTTCGAATAGAGCTCGACGATCAGCTGCTCCTGAATGGGCAGCTTGATCTCTTCCCGGCTCGGCAGCTCCAGAACCGTTCCGCTGAACGACTCCGGCTGCAGGTCGAGCCATCCCGGAACGCCGCGCGCCCGCGCGGTCTCGACCGAGGCCTTGATCTGATCGTTCGTCCGGCTTTTCTCTTTGATCGCAACCACGTTGCCCTTGGATACCCGGAAAGACGGGATCGTCACCTTCTTCCCGTTGACGGTGACGTGCCCGTGGCGCACGAGCTGCCGCGCCTGAGCGCGCGACGCCGCGAAGCCGAGCGAGTACACGACGTTGTCGAGCCGCCTCTCGAGCTCCTGGAGCAGATTCGCGCCCGTGATCCCCTTGCGGCGCTCCGCGCGCTGGAACGTCAGGCGGAACGGTCGCTCGAGGAGCCCGTAGATTCGCTTGACCTTTTGCTTCTCGCGGAGCTGGATCCCGTATCCCAGGAGCTTGCTCCGGCGCCGGCCGTGCTGGCCGGGCGGGTAGTTGCGGCGCTCGATCGCGCACTTGTCCTTGAAGCAGCGGTCCCCCTTCAGGAACAGCTTCATCCCTTCGCGCCGGCAGAGCCGGCAAACCGATTCGGTGTGACGAGCCAAAAGAGACCTCCGTCGGTTCCCTCGTTTGTTTACGCCCTTCCTCCCGGCCAGGAACCGAGGAGCCGGTTTACGGGCGAGGTTTCTTAGACGCGCCGCCGCTTTCTCGGCCGGCAGCCGTTGTGGGGGATCGGCGTCGTGTCCTTGATGGACTTGATGTCGATCCCGTTGGCCTGAAGGGCCCGAATGGCCGATTCCCGTCCCGCCCCGGGGCCGGTGACCCGAACGTCGACCGACCGGACGCCGTTTTCCTTCGCGTGCTCGGCGCAATTGGCGGCCGCGAGCTGCGCCGCGAACGGAGTGCCCTTGCGCGAGCCCTTGAAACCGATCCGCCCCGCCGAGGACCAGGCGAGAATATTCCCCTCCTGGTCCGCGATCGCGATGATCGTGTTGTTGAACGACGCCTGCACCGTCGCAATGGCGTGCGGGATGTTCTTCTTCTCCTTCTTGCCACCACGGGGTTTCCGGCCCTTTTTCGCGGGCCCCTTTTCCGGCGTCGCGGAGTCTGCTGTCGGTTCGGCCATGTCGTTTCCTTCTGGTGGCGGGGTCAGACCCCTTCGGGATCAGACCCCACGATGTTTGCCGAGGTGGGGTCAGACCCCTTCGGGATCAGACCCCACGACTTTACTTCTTGGTCGCCTTCTTCTTGCCGGCGATCGTCTGGCGGCGCGGCCCCTTCCGCGTCCGCGCGTTCGTGTGCGTGCGCTGACCCCGCACCGGCAGGTTGCGCCGGTGCCGCATCCCGCGATAGCAGCCGATGTCCATCAGCCGCTTGATGTCCACCGAGATGTCGCGGCGCAGGTCCCCCTCGACCTTGACGTCGTCGGTGACGACTTTGCGGATTCGGACGACCTCTTCTTCGGAGAGGTCCTTGACGTGCGTGTCCGGCCGGACGTCCGCCTTCTCGAGGATGACGTTCGCCTTGGACCGCCCGATGCCGTAGATGTAGGTCAGGCCGATTTCGACCCGCTTGTTGAGAGGGAGGTCGACCCCCGCAATTCGTGCCATTTGCTACCCCTGTCTCTGCTTGTGCTTCGGAATCGGGCAGATGACCCGGACCACGCCGTTTCTCCGCACGATCTGGCACTTCACGCAAATCCGTTTGACCGACGCTCGGACTTTCACGACAGCTCCTAAGTTCTGTGGCCTTTACTTGTACCGGTAGATGATCCGCCCGCGCGTCAGGTCGTACGGGGAAAGCTCCACGAGGACCTTGTCGCCCGGAAGGATTCGGATGAAATTCTTCCGCATCTTTCCGGAGATGTGCGCGAGCACCTGATGCTTGTTCTCCAACTCCACCTTGAACATCGCGTTCGGCAGCGGCTCGACAACCGTCGCCATCACCTCGATCGCATCCTCTTTCGTCATGCCGGGACCGCCGCCGCCTCTCGCGCGACGGTCGCCCAGAGCCGGTCTAGGCCGAGGATCACCGGCCCGTCCACGCCGATCGCGATCGTGTTCTCGAAGTGCGCCGACGCGCTGCGGTCGCGGGTCCGCACCGTCCACCCGTCGCGGTCCACCGAGACCTGGCCCGTTCCGATATTGAACATCGGCTCGATCGCGAGCACCATCCCGGGCTTCAACGTGCTTCCCCGGCCCGGCGGCCCGTAGTTCGGGACCTGCGGCTCCTCGTGAAGCGCGGTGCCCACGCCGTGCCCGACGAACTCGCGAACCACCCCGTAGCCGTGAGCGAGAGCGATTGCCTCGACGGCCGCGCCGATGTCGGACACCCTCCCGCCCGGCTGCGCGGCGGCGATGCCCGCATGGAGCGCCTCGCGAGTGACCTGGAGGAGCTTCGCGCGGGCGGGGTCGATCCGGCCGACCGGCAGAGTTCGCGCCGCGTCGCCGTAGTAGCCGTCGACGACGGCCCCGCAGTCGATCCCGACGATGTCGCCTTCCTTCAAAGAACGCTTCCCGGGGATCCCGTGGACGACCTCGTCGTTGACCGACGTGCAGATCGTCTTCGGAAAACCCCGGTAGTTCAGGAACGCGGGTTTCGCCCCGCGCTTCCCGATCTCCTCCGCCGCGATCCGGTCGAGCTCCTCGGTCGTGACTCCCGGCTCGACCGCCTTCTCGAGGACCTCCAGGGTCTCGAGAACGACCCGGGAAGCGCGCTCCAGCCGCGAAAGCTCGTCCGCGCTCCGAATCGTAATCATGCCCGGACGCCCCCGCGAGCCCGGGCCGGAACCGCGAGCGCCCGGTCGATCCGCCCCGAAATCTGGGGAATCTCGCCCGAGCCCTCCACGTCCGTCAGGATTCCCCGGGTCCGGTAGTGCTCGACGAGAGGGGCCGTCTTCTCTCCGTACACCTTGAGCCGCTCCGCCACCGTCTCGGGTCGGTCGTCGGTACGCCCTTCCTGCGCGGCGCGGCCGAGCATCCGCTCGATCAGCGTCTTTTCCGGCACGAGAAGGTTGATAACACCGTCGAGCATCGCGCCATTTCCTTCGAGCAGCCGGTCCAGGGCATTGGCCTGCTCGATCGTGCGGGGGAATCCGTCCAGGATGAATCCCTTGCCGGCGTCCGGCGCGGCGATCCGCTCCCGGATCAACCCGACCACGACGTCGTCGGGCACCAGCTCGCCGGCCTCCATGATGGCTTTGGCGCGCCGCCCGAGCGGGGTCCCGAGCCGCACGGCTTCCCGGAGCATGTCCCCGGTCGAGATCGCGGGAACGTTCAATCGCTGCCCGAGAAGCTTCGCCTGGGTGCCCTTGCCGCTGCCCGGCGGCCCGAGAAAGATGACTCTCATTTCTCTCGACCTAGGAGCGGCGCCCGCGGATCCGGCTCTTCTTCAGGAATCCGGTGTAGTGGTGCTCGACCAGCTTCGACTCGACCTGCTGGACCGTGTCCATCGCCACGCCGACCACGATCAGGAGCGACGTGCCGCCAAAATAGAAGTTGAAACCGAAGCCCTCGCTGAAGAACGGCGGAAGGGCGGCCTCGAGCTGGGGGCCGATCCAGGGAAGGCTCGAGAAGCGGAAGCCGCGCGCGAGGAAGTCCGGGAGGAGCGCGACGAACGTCAGGTACACGGCGCCGATGATCGTCAGGCGCGAGAGCACCGTGTCGATGTAGTCCGCGGTCTTCTTGCCCGGACGGATCCCGGGGATGAACCCACCGTACTTGCGCATGTTGTCGGCGGTGTCGCTCGGGTTGAAGACGATCGACGTGTAGAAATAGCAGAAGAAGAGGATCCCGAGCGCGTAGAGGACCACGTAGAGAGGCTGGCCCTGGGAGAGCGAGTTCGCCACCTTCTTCGTCCAGTCGGCTCCGACGAGCGTCGCGATGTAGCTCGGAAGCTGAATGATCGAGATCGCGAAGATGATGGGGATGACACCGCCCGTGTTGACCCGCAGCGGCAGGTACGTGTTCTGACCCCCGTAGATCCGGCGCCCGACGACGCGCTTGGCGTACTGCACCGGTATTCGTCTCTGCGCGCGCTCGACGAACACGATGAGCGCGATGATCCCCACCATGAAGCCGAGCACTCCGATCAGGGTGAGGATGTTCAGCGTTCCGCCGCGGATCTGCTGAAAGAGGCCGAAGATCGCGCGCGGCAGGCCGACGACGATGCCCGCGAAGATGATGAGCGAGATCCCGTTTCCGATCCCGCGCTCCGTGATCTGCTCGCCGAGCCACATGATGAAGATCGTCCCGGTCGTCAGCGTCAGAATGGTCATCAGCCGGAATCCCCAGCCGGGGTGCGGAACGAGGCGGGCTCCCGTCGGCGCGACCTGCTTTTCGAGCCACAACGCGATGCCCGACGCCTGCACGAACGAGAGAAGGACCGTCCCGTAGCGAGTGTACTGGGTGATCTTCTTGCGGCCCATCTCGCCTTCCTTCGAGAGCTTCTCGAGATAGGGCCAGACGACGGTCAGGAGCTGCAGGATGATCGACGCCGAGATGTACGGCATGATGCCGAGCGCGAAGACCGACAGCCTTCTGAGCGCGCCGCCGGAGAAGATGTCGAGGAAGCCGAAGAGCGACCCGGCCGACGAGCGGAAGAAGGCGTCGATGGCTGCCGGATCCACGCCCGGGGTCGGGATGTGCGAGCCCAGCCGGTAGACCGCGAGCAGCAGGAACGTGAACACGACCCGCTTGCGCAGGTCGGGAACGTTGAAGACGTTGGCGAGGCTCTGAAGGGCGCTCATAGCCTTATCGGGCCAGAACCTCACAGGTGCCGCCGGCGGCCTCGATGCGGGTCTTCGCGGACGCGGAGAACTTGTGGGCGGAAACGGTCAGGGCCTTCTTCAGCTCGCCGTCCCCGAGGATTTTCACGGGGCGCCGGCCGTGGGCCAGACGCCGCTGCGCCAGCTTTTCGGGCGTGACGCTCTCCCCCGCGTCGAAGCGGTCGAGCGCGGAGAGGTTCACGATGTCGTACTCCGTGCGGAAGATGTTCGTGAAACCACGCTTGGGAACGCGGCGGTGAAGCGGCATCTGGCCGCCCTCGAACCCGCGCTGGTGGCGGTAGCCAGACCGCGACTTCTGCCCCTTGTTGCCGCGCCCCGCGGTCTTGCCATGGCCGCTCCCCGGACCGCGGCCGACGCGCTTTCTCGAGCGCGTGGCGCCGTGCGCCGGACGAAGATCCTGGACGCCCGTCCAACGGGGACGCGGGACCGCTTCGTCGCGAGACGGCGTGGCCGCCTGCGCGGCCGCGGCGGGCTCGCGGTGCGAGACGTCGGCCTTCTTGCGGCGTTTCGCGGGCGCCGACTCCGGTTTCGTCGCCTTCTTCGCGGGCGCTGCGGCCTTCGCCGGCTTCTTCGCCGGAGCTTTCTTCTTTGTGTCTTTCTTTTCAGCCATTCGAAGCTCTCAGTTCGTGAGTTTCAGTTCTCAGCCGGCGAGGATCTCGACTAAGTGCGCGATCTTGCGAATCCTTCCGCGCACCTCCGGCGTGTCCGGCCGCTCGACGACGTCACCGACCCAGCGAAAGCCGAGGGCGTGGATCGTCGCCTTCTGGTCCTTCGGCGTCGCGATCCCGCTCTTCGCCAGGCGCAGACGCAGCATTTCCTTTCGCGAGCCCTTCCGCGTCGCGGCCTTGCGCGCGCGCTGCTTCTTCGCGGCACTGGCGGCCGGGGTCTGCGAAGCCTCGCTCATGCCTCCGCCTCCACCGGCTGGGGTTCCCGCGCACCGCCGACGCCGCGGCGTTTCCGCATCTCGTCCTCGTTCTTCAGCCGCGTCAGGCCTTCGAAGGTCGCCTTGATCACGTTATGCGGGTTCGTCGTGCCCAGGGACTTCGTCAGGATGTCCTGGATGCCAACCGACTCGAGAACCGCACGGACCGGTCCTCCGGCGATGACGCCCGTTCCCGGCGCCGCCGGCTTCAACAGCACCCGTCCCGCGCCGTAGCGCCCGAGGACCGCGTGCGGAATGGTCGTGCCCTTCAACGAGATCTGCTGCATGTTCTTCTTGGCCATCTCGATACCCTTCTTGATGGCCATCGGAACTTCCTTCGCCTTGCCCGAGCCATAGCCGACGCGCCCCTGGCCGTCGCCGACGACGACGAGCGCGGAGAACGAGAAGTTCTTCCCGCCCTTGACGACCTTCGTGACCCGGTTGATGTGGACCACGCGGTCGATCAGCTCGCGACCCTGGGCGTCGCGCTCTTTCTCGCGCTCGCGAGGCGCCCGGGACATGCGGTTGCTGCTCATTGGGCTCTGTACTCCTTCTCCTGCACCGGACTCAGAACTCGAGGCCGCCCTGGCGGGCCGCCTCGGCGAGGGCCTTGACCTTGCCGTGGTAGATGTAGCCGCCGCGGTCGAACACGACCCGGGCGACCCCCTTCGACTTCGCGCGCTCCGCGACCAGGGTACCGACCCTTGTCGCGGTCTCCCGGTTCGCCGCCGGCTTTCTGTCGCCCTTCAGGGTGGCGTCCAGGGACGAAGCGTGCGCAATCGTGGCGCCGGTGGCGTCGTCGATCACCTGCGCGTAGATGTGCCGCCCGCTCTTGAAGACGGCCAGGCGCGGCCTCTCGACCGAACCCCTGAGACGCCGGCGGATGCGGGAGCGGATGCGTCGGCGCGATTCCGTTCTCTGTTTCGAAACCTTCATCGTCTACTTTCCACCGGCCTTGCCGACCTTGCGCCGGATCACCTCGTCGGCGTACTTGATCCCTTTCGCCTTGTACGGGTCGGGCACGCGCAGCTTGCGGATCTCGGCGGCGGTCTGACCGACCTTCTGGCGATCGGCGCCCGAGATCGTGAGCTTGCCCGCCTTGGCATCGAGCGCCACGTTGATCCCGTCGGGGACGGGGAAGTTGATCGGGTGCGAGTAGCCGAGCGTGAAGACGATCGTCTTTCCCTTGACCTCGGCCTTGTAGCCGACTCCCACGATTTCCAGGTCGCGCGAGAACCCTTTCGTGACGCCGTCGACCGAGTTCGCGACCAGGCTGCGAACGAGGCCGTGCCACGCGCGCTGCTGCGGCTCGTCGTTCGAGCGCGCGAAACGGACCTCGCCCTTGTCGATCTCGACGGCGATTCCCGGCGGGATCGCGCTCGAGAGCTCCCCCTTCGGGCCCTTGACCCGCACGAACCCGCCGTCGGAGCGGACCTCGACCCCCTGGGGAATGGCGACCGGCATTCTTCCGATGCGTGACACGGCTTCTCCTGTTACCAGACGTTGCAGAGGATCTCGCCGCCCAGGCGCGACTCGCGCGCCTTCCGGCCGGTGACGATCCCCTTCGAAGTGGAAACGATCGAGATTCCGAGGCCGCCCAGGACCTCCGGGATCTCCTTCGCCGGAGCGTAGACGCGCCGGCCGGGCCGCGACACCCGTTCCATGCCCGCCACGATCGGGCCCCCCTCGTGGTCGTACTTCAACCCGACCCGCAGGACGGGCCGTCCCTTCTCCTCGACGCGCCGCCACGAACCGACGTACCCCTCCTCGGCGAGGACGCGAAGCACGTCCTCCTTGATCCGCGAGGCGGGAACGTCGACGCGCTCGTGCCCGGCCCTCATCCCGTTGCGCAGCCGGTTCAACAGGTCGGTCAGTGGATCGTTCGTCATCGCCTCACCATGACGCCTTCACGACGCCCGGGACGTACCCGGCGTTCGCGTTCGATCGAAAACAGATGCGGCAGAGCCCGAACTTCCGCAGGACGCTGCGCGCGCGGCCGCAGACCCGACACCGGCGCACCGTCCGCGTCATGAACTTCGGCTTTCTCGCCGCCTTGATTCTCATTGCCCTTCTGGCCATCTCGTCAGGACTCCTTGCGGGACGCGAACGGCATTCCGAGCCGTTTCAGGAGCGCCAGTGCGCGATCATCGCGCCCCGCGGTTGTCACGATCGTCACGTTCAAACCCTTTGACTTGTCGGTCCTCGCGTAGTCGATCTCCGGAAAAATGAAATGATCTCGAATTCCGAGCGTGTAGTTGCCCCGGCCGTCGAACGCCTTGGGCGACACGCCGCGGAAGTCGCGGACCCGGGGCAGCGCGATGTTGATCAACCGGTCGAGGAAGTCGTACATCCGCCGGCCGCGCAGCGTCACGCGGGCGCCGATCGGCATCCCGGTGCGCAGCTTGTACGTGGCGATCGACTTCTTCGCCTTCGTCACCACCGCCCGTTGTCCGGCGATCGCCGAGAGCTCGTCGACCGCCCCTTCGAGGATCTTCGGATTCGCCACGGCCTCGCCGAGGCCCATGTTCAGGACGATCCGGTCGAGACGCGGCAACGCCATGACATTGTCCTCGCCGAGCTCTTTCGCGAGCTCGGGGATGACCTGCTGTTCATACCGTTCTTTCAGCCTGGGTACTGCCACTTCTTCTTCCTCTTCGTGTTTTCCGTGTTCCGTCTTCCGTGTTCCGCCCTAAGTCAGCGCCGCGCCGCTCTTCTTCGCGAAACGCTCCGGCGCGCCCTCGGCGTCGCGGCGGCGGCCGATCCGCGTCCGCGTGTTGCGGTCCGGGTCGACCAGCATCACGTTGGAGATGTGAATCGGGGCTTCCTTCTCCGAGATCCCCCCCGCGATGTTCTTCGAGGGGTTGGGGCGCACGTGTTTCTTGATCATGTTCACCCGCTCGACGATCACGCGCTCCGCCGTGGGAAGGACTTTGAGGATTTTTCCCTGGCGGCCGCGGTCGCGGCCGGAGACGACGACCACGACGTCGTTCCTCTTCAGACGAGGCTTCTGCTTCACAGGACTCCTTGGCGGGGGACCTTGCGGTCCCCCGAACCCCCAGACGGTGCTGTTCTCACAGCACCTCCGGGGCGAGCGAAATGATCTTCATGAACTTCTTCTCCCGCAGCTCACGGGCGACGGGCCCGAAGACCCGAGTTCCCACGGGCTCTCCCTCCGGGGAGATCAGGACGGCGGCGTTGTCGTCGAATCGGATGTAGGAGCCGTCGCGCCGGCGGTGGTTGCGGCGCGTGCGCACGATGACCGCCTTCACGACCCGCTTTCCGTGCTTCTCGACGAACGGCGAATCGGGCGCGGCTTCCTTCACGGACGCGGTGATGACGTCGCCCAACCCCGCGTACCGGCCCGCGGAACCGCCCCGCATCCGGATGCACGCGATCTTGCGCGCGCCCGAATTGTCCGCGACTTCCAGGATGGTGCCCATCTGGATCATGCCGCCACCCTACGAAATGTCGCTTGCATCTATGCCTCCGCCCTGACGAGGACTTCCCTCAGAATCCACCGCTTCCTCTTGGACATCGGCCGCGTTTCCTCGATTCGGACCCGGTCGCCCGCCTTCGCGGCGTTGCCCTCGTCGTGGGCCATGAACCGGCTCGTGCGTTTGACCGTCCGCAGGTACCGGCCGTGCTCGACGTGACGCTCGACCTCGACCACGATCGACTTGTTCATCGCGTCGGAGACGACACGCCCGACCTTCGTGGCGCGTCCGCGCGAGGGCGCTTTGTTCGCGGTGGCTTCCATCACTGTTTCTCCGGCTCCGCCCGAAGCTCGAGGGCCCGGCGGTACGTCTTCACCCGCGCGATGTCGCGCCGCAGCACCTTCAGTCGCATCGGGTTGTCGAGCTGTCCGGTCGCCTTCTGGAGCCGGAGCTTCCAGGAGGCGTCTTTCAGCTGCTTTTCCTTCTCGACGAGATCCGCTTGACCCTGCTGGGCGAGCGTCTCCCTTTCCTTCTTCTTCATCGCAGCTCCATCTCCGACTCGCGTGTGATGAAACGGGTCTTGAGTCCGATCTTGTCCGCCGCGAGACCGAGCGCCTCCTTCGCGGTCGCGAGATCGACGCCCTCCATCTCGTAGAGGACCCGGCCCGGCTTGACGACGGCGACCCACCCCTCGGGTGGACCCTTTCCTTTGCCCATGCGCGTTTCGGCGGGCTTCTTCGTGTACGGCTTGTCGGGGAAGATCCGGACCCAGATCTTTCCGCCGCGCTTGATGGATCGGGTCATCGCGATCCGGGCCGCCTCGATCTGGCGGGCCGTCACCCAGCCGGGCTCCAGGACCTGGAGTCCCATGTCGCCGAACGCGAGGGTCCCGCCGCGATACGCCTTTCCGCGCATCCGACCCCGCTGCTGCTTGCGGTACTTCACTTTCGACGGCATCAACATAAAAAGTTCTCAGCTCTCAGCTGTCAGTCCTTGAGCTACGCAGTTTTCCTTCTGTTCTTGGCCTTGTGCTGCTCACCGCGGTAGATCCACACCTTCACGCCGATCTTCCCGTAGGTCGTGTTCGCCTCCGCGAACCCGTAGTCGATGTCGGCCTTCAGAGTGTGGAGCGGAAGGCGCCCCTCCTGGTACCACTCGGCGCGCGCGATCTCGGCTCCGTTCAGCCGGCCGGCGCAGCGGATCTTGATTCCCTGCGCGCCGAACCGGAACGCGGACTCGATGCCCTTCTTCATCGCGCGCCGGAAAGCGACCCGGCGCTCGAGCTGCAGCGCGATCGACTCCGCGACAAGCTGCGCGTCCGTCTCCGGCCGCTGGATCTCGATGATGTTGATGTGGACTTCGCCCTTCATCCGCTTCTGAAGTTCGTCCCGAAGCTTGTCGACCTCCGCGCCGCGTTTCCCGATGATGATCCCGGGCCGCGACGTCTGGATGTTCACCTTGAGCTTGTTCGCGAAGCGCTCGATGTCGATCTCCGAGACTCCCGCATGAGACAGGCGGCCCTTCAGCTCCTTGCGGAGCTTCAGGTCCTCGTGTAGGTAGTTCACGTACTCCTTCGACGCGAACCAGCGCGAGTGCCAGGTCCGGTTGAAGCCGAGGCGGAAGCCGTAGGGATGGACTTTCTGTCCCATGATTCCTCTATTTCTCGTCCGACACTTCGATCGTCAGGTGACTCTTGCGATGCAACACGCGGAACGCGCGGCCCATGGGCGCGGGGCGAACGCGCTTGTCCTGCGGCCCCTTGTCCACGAAGATCCGCTTGACCACGAGCTCGTCCACGTCCAGGTGCGCTTCCCTCTGCTCGGCGTTGGCGACGGCCGACCGCAGCGTCTTCTCGACGTCGCGGGCCGCGACCTTCGGCGTGTGACGCAGGATCGCGAGCGCGTCGTTGACCGACTTTCCGCGGACGAGGTCCGCGACGAGACGGGCCTTCTGCGCCGATCCCTTGCGATATCGCAGGGTCGCCTTCGCCTTCATGCCGGCGCTCCCTTGGCGGGCGCCGCGGCCGGCGGCGCTCCCGGCGCGCTCGGTGCGCCCGGAGTCGCCGGAGCGCCCAGCTTCGCCCCCGTCTCGGCCTTCTTGCCGCCGTGGCCCTTGAAGATCCGCGTCGGGGAGAACTCACCCAGCTTGTGGCCGACCATGTTCTCGGCGATGTAGACCGGGATGAACTTCCGGCCGTTGTGGACCGCAATCGTGTGCCCGACCATGTCCGGAACGATGGTCGACCGACGCGACCACGTCTTGATCACCTTGCGCTCGCGGGTCGTGTTCAGCGCGACCACCTTCTTGGTCAGGTGGTCGTCCACGAACGCGCCCTTCTTGATCGATCGCGCCATTTCTCGAGCGACTCCTTAAGCTTTCGCCTTGCGGCGGCGGACGATGAACGAATCCGTCCGCTTGTTGTTTCTCGTCTTCATACCCTTCGTCTTCCAGCCCCAGGGCGACGTCGGGTGGCGGCCGCCGGAGGTCTTGCCCTCGCCGCCCCCCATCGGATGGTCGACCGGATTCATCGCGACGCCGCGGACGTGTGGACGCCGGCCGATCCACCGGTTCCTGCCGGCCTTCCCGACCGAGACGTTCTCGTGCTCGAGGTTTCCGACCTGTCCGATCGTCGCGTAGCACTCGATGTGGACCTCGCGGACCTCGCCGGACGGAAGGCGCACCTGTGCGTAACTTCCCTCTTTGGCCATCAGCTGCGCCGCCGCGCCCGCCGACCGGACGAGCTGGCCGCCGCGGCCGCGCTTCAGCTCGATGTTGTGAATCGTCGTCCCGAGCGGGATTCCGCGGAGCGGCAGCGCGTTGCCGGGCAGAATGTCCGCGGTCGGGCCCGCGACGACCTGCGCGCCCACCGTGAGACCGTTCGGCGCCAGGATGTACCGCTTCTCCCCGTCGGCGTAGTGGAGGAGCGCGATCCGCGCCGTCCGGTTCGGATCGTACTCGATCGTTGCGACGCGCGCAGGCACGCCCATCTTGTCGCGCCGGAAGTCGATCAACCGGTAGAGCCGCTTGTGCCCTCCCCCCATGTAGCGGGAGGTCACCCGGCCCTGGTTGTTCCGTCCGCCGGTCGACCGCATGCCGACCGTCAAGGACTTCTCGGGACGCACGGCGGAGATTTCGTCGAACGTGAGCGACGTCTGGAAACGACGCCCCGCCGAGGTCGGGTTGTACTTCTTCAAGGCCATTTATCTACACCCCTTCGAAGAACTCGATCGGCTTCTCGCCCGGCGCGAGGCGAACGTAAGCCTTCTTCCAGGCTTTTCGCTGGCCGATGAAGCGGCCCATCCGCTTCCACTTCCCTTCGCGGTTCGCAACGCGGACTCCCGCGACCTTGACGCCGAAGAGCGCCTGCACCGCGCGGGCGATCTCGATCTTGTTCGCGTCGCGAGCGACCTCGAAGCAGACGGTGTTCGAGGCGTCCTTCAGACGCGTGGCTTTCTCGGTGATGAGCGGCCGCCGGATCACTCGTTGCGGATCCATCACTCGCCTCCCAGGGTCGCGACCACGCGCGAGAACGCATCCTTCGAGACGATGAGAGTTCCGTGGCTCATCACGTCGTAGACGTTGACCGCGAGCGGATCGACGAGCTTCCACTCCGAGACGTTCCGAGACGCGCGCGCGAAGTTTTCGTTGCCGCGGGAATCCACGAAGAGCGCCTTCCCGGAGATCCCGAGCCCTTCGACGGCCGCCTTCAAGTCCTTCGTCCGGTGGGTCGTGAGATTGAGACCCTCGAGGACGAGGAGGCGCTCCTCCTTGACGCGCCGCGACAGCGCGGCCTTGAGCGCGTTCTTCTTCTCACCGGCCGAGAGCTTCTGCTCGTACGAGCGGAGCACGGGTCCGTGCGCCGTGCCGCCGTGGCGGTGGATCGGCGGGCGGGAACCGCCCTGGCGGGCCCGTCCGGTTCCCTTCTGCTTGAATGGCTTGCGGCCGCTCCCGGAGACCTCGGAACGGGCCTTGGTCTTGTGCGTCCCGCGGCGCTGGCCGGCCTGGTACGCCTTGACCGCTTCCCACACGAGGTGGCTGCGGAAGGGGTACTCGAACACGGCGGCGGGAAGCTCGACCTCCCCCACGCGCTCCTTCTTCCAGTTCACGACGGGCAGCTTCGCCATGTCCGTCACTCCGACTTCCCGAAGTTCGAGCGCACGATCTTCACGAGGCTGCGGCGCGCGCCCGGGACCGCGCCGCGCAGATAGATCAGGTTCTTCTCGGCGTCGACGCGCACGACGACGAGGTTCTTCGCGGTGGCCTGCCGCCCGCCGAGCCGGCCCGAGGAGCGGTTCCCCGGCATCACGCGCGAAGGGAACGCCGACGCACCGATCGAGCCGGGCGCGCGGTGGAACATGGAGCCGTGGCTCGCCGCGCCGCCGCGGAAGTGATGGCGCCGCACGACGCCCGCGAAGCCCTTCCCCTTGGAGACCCCGATCACGTCGACGTGATCCTTCTCCTTGAACGTGTCGCAGAGAACCTTGTCGCCCGGCTTCAGCTCGTCCTCGCCGTCGAGGTCGACTTCCGCGAGGTTGCGCATCGGCGCCACCCCGGCGCGGTCGAAATGCCCCTTGCGCGAGCGGTTCGCCCGGCGGTCGGGACGCGACTCGACGAGGCCGATCTGAATCGCGACGTAACCGTCCTTGTCCGCCGTCTTCTTCTGGAGGACCAGGCACGGTCCCGCTTCGACGACCGTCACCGGCACGAGCGTGCCGTCGGTCGCGAAGATCTGGGTCATGCCCACTTTTCTGCCGAGAATTCCGTTGACTGGCATTTCGCGACTGCTCTCTCGTTACTTGCCGAATGCCTTGATTTCGACGTCCACCCCGACGGGGAGCTCCAGCTTCATCAGCGCGTCGACCGTCTGGGACGTGGGGTCCAGGATGTCGAGCAGGCGCTTGTGCGTCCGCATCTCGAACTGCTCGCGCGACTTCTTGTCGATGTGCGGCGAGCGGTTGACCGTGTACCGGGAAACCGCGGTCGGCAGCGGAATCGGGCCGGCGACCCTCGCTCCGGTCCGCCGGGCGGTGTCCACGATCTCCGACGCGGACTGGTCGAGGATCCGGTAGTCGAACGCCTTGAGGCGGATTCGGATTTTGTCGTTCTTCATTTTTAGCGGCGCCTCGACGGCGCCGGTAGAGAGTCAACGGCCGTTGAGCAACATCCCATGGCCGAAATCCTCCGCGTCGGTTCTCGAAGCATCGTTACTCCAAAATCTCTGTAATCGTGCCCGCCCCGACGGTGCGACCGCCC
>DASYUL010000150.1:0-17634 GCA_036001245.1 Thermoanaerobaculia bacterium | reverse complement strand
CCTGCGCCAACCCCTTCTTCGACAACACCAGCGTGATCGCAGAGGTCAACGTCGTCTTCCCATGGTCCACGTGTCCAATCGTCCCAATGTTGACGTGCGGCTTGCTGCGATCGAACTTCTCCTTGCCCATCCTTCTCCCTCGTCAGTCGAGCGGGATCTGACCCCTTCGGGATCAGACCCCCGGACTCACTCTATTTGCTTCCCACCTTTGCGATGATCTCTTCGGCAACGGACTTCGGAACTTCGTCGTAGGCGGCGAACTGCATCGTGTACGTGCCGCGCCCCTGCGACATCGAACGCAGATTCGTGGAATACCCGAACATCTCGGACAGGGGCACGCGCGCGGTGATGATCTGGGAACCGACATGCGAATCCATGTGCGTGATGTGTCCGCGGCGCGACGAGAGGTCGCCCATGACGTCGCCCATGTACTCCTCGGGCACCACGACCTCGACCTCCATGATCGGCTCTTTGAGAATCGGCCGCGCCTTCTTGGCCGCGTCCTGGTACGCCATCGAGCCGGCGATCTTGAACGCGACCTCGGAAGAGTCGACGTCGTGGTACGAGCCGTCGTAGAGCTCGACGAGCACTCCGGTCGTCGGGTAACCGGCCAGGATGCCGGTCTCCAGGGCTTCCTTGATCCCCTGCTCGATCGGCTTGATGAACTCCTTCGGGATCGTGCCGCCAAAGGTCTGGTTCTCGAACACGAAGTCGTGCCCGGGCTCGGCCGGCTTGATCCGGATCTTGCAGTGGCCGTATTGGCCGCGGCCGCCGGTCTGGCGGATGAAACGGCCCTCGCCCTGCGCCTCGCGAGTAATCGCCTCGCGGTAGGCGACCTGGGGCTTGCCGATGTTCGCACCGACGTTGAACTCGCGGACCAGTCGGTCCGTGATGATCTCGAGGTGCAGCTCCCCCATCCCGCGGATGATCGTCTGACCCGTCTCCCGGTCCGTGTGGACCTTGAACGTCGGGTCTTCCTGCATGAGCTTTCCGAGCGCCATGCCCATCTTTTCCTGGTCAGCCTTCGTCTTCGGCTCGATCGCGACCGCGATGACGGGCTCGGGGAAGTTCATCGCCTCGAGGATGACCGGCGACTTCTCGTCGCAGATCGTGTCACCGGTCGATACGTGGCGCAGCCCGACGGCCGCCGCGATGTCGCCTGCCCACACCTCTTTGATCTCTTCACGCTTGTTGGCGTGCATCTTCAAGATCCGCCCGAGGCGCTCGGTCTTGTCCCGAGTCGAGATGTAGACCGACGAGCCCGCGTCGAGGTGCCCCGAATAGACGCGGAAGAACGCGAGCTGGCCGACGAACGGGTCGGTCATGATCTTGAAGACGAGCGCGGAGAAGGGGGCGTCGTCCTTCGGCTCCCGGATGAGCTCCGCGCCGACGTCGTCGTGGCCCGTGATCGGCTTGACGTCGAGCGGCGAGGGGAGGTAGTCGACGACGGCGTCCAGGAGCTGCTGGACGCCTTTGTTCTTGAAGGCGGATCCGCAGACGACCGGCTGCACGTCGCCGGCGATCGTCGCCCGCCGCAGCGCGGCCTTGATCTCGTCGACCTCGACCTTCCCGCCGTGGAGGTACTTCTCGAGCAGCGCGTCGTCGGTCTCGGACACGGTCTCGATCAGCTTCTCGCGATAGGCGTCCGCATCCTCGCGCAGGTTCTCGGGGATGTCGACGACCTCGAAATTCGAGCCGAGCGTGTCGTCCTTGAAGTCGATCGCGCGCATCTCGACGAGGTCGATGACCCCGCGATGCTCCCCTTCCGTCCCCCACGGGATCTGGATCGCGACCGGCTTCGCGGCGAGCTTCGTCCGCATCATCTCGACGCAGCGGGCGAAGTTCGCTCCGACGCGGTCCATCTTGTTGACGAACGCGAGGCGGGGCACGCCGTACCGGTTCGCCTGGCGCCACACGGTCTCCGACTGCGGCTCCACTCCCGCGACGGCATCGAACACCGCGATCGCGCCGTCGAGCACGCGGAGCGACCGCTCCACCTCGGCGGTGAAGTCGACGTGCCCGGGGGTGTCGATGATGTTGATTCGGACGTCGTTCCAGAAACACGTCGTCGCGGCGGACGTGATCGTGATTCCGCGCTCCTGCTCCTGGACCATCCAGTCCATGGTCGCGGTGCCTTCGTGCACCTCGCCCAACTTGTAGTTGACCCCCGTGTAATAGAGGATCCGCTCGGTCGTCGTCGTCTTGCCGGCGTCGATGTGCGCCATGATCCCGATGTTCCGGGTGTCCTTGAGCGAGTGGGAGCGGGGCATGGCTGTGAACGTCCCGAGTCCGATTACCAGCGGTAGTGGGCGAAGGCCTTGTTCGCCTCCGCCATCTTGTGGGTGTCGTCCTTCTTCTTGACGGCGCCGCCGCGCAGGTTCGATGCGTCGAGCAGCTCCGCCGCGAGCTTTTCCCTCATCGTCTTCTCGCCGCGCTGTTCCGCGTACTCGATCAGCCAGCGGATCGCGAGCGACGTCCGGCGGTTCGGCCGGACCTCGACGGGAACCTGATAGGTCGACCCGCCCACCCGGCGCGACTTGACCTCGAGCGCGGGCTTGACGTTCTCGATCGCCTTCTTGAATGCCTTCATCGGGTCGTCCTGGGTCTTCTCGGCGACCTTGTTCAGAGCGCCGTAGAGGATCGACTCGGCGAGCGACTTCTTGCCGCGCTCCATCACCGTGTTCACGAACTTGGTGACGAGCTGCGAGTTGTAGAGCGGATCCGGAAGGATCTCGCGCTTGGCGACGACACGACGTCTCGGCATGATCTCCCCTAGGCCTTCGGGCGCTTCGCGCCGTACTTGGAACGACCCTGTTTGCGATTGGCGACGCCGACCGCGTCGAGCGTCCCCCGGATGATGTGGTAGCGGACTCCGGGCAGATCCTTCACGCGTCCGCCGCGGATCATCACGATCGAGTGCTCCTGCAGGTTGTGTCCGACGCCGGGAATGTACGTCGTCACCTCGATGCCGTTGGTCAGACGAACGCGAGCGACTTTGCGTAGAGCCGAGTTCGGCTTCTTCGGCGTCGTCGTGTACACGCGCGTGCAGACCCCGCGCTTCTGCGGAGACGACTCGAGCGCCGGGCTCGCGGTCTTCACGCGCACCCGTTCGCGTCCCTGTCGTACCAATTGTGAAATCGTCGGCATCGACTCTCCTGTCACCCCGCGCCCCCGGAGCCGTGGAAGGGCCCGAGATCGACCGTAACCGCTTTTACCTGACCGGGCGGGCGACTCGAGAGAGCGCCGCCGGAGTCCGAGGGAAAAACCCACGAATCGTATGGTAGCCAAAGGGACTTGTCAAGCCGGAGCGGGCTCCCGGAGGGTCCCAGCCGCCGATCGACTGCGGCGCGTGCCGGGCCGCATGCCCTGTCCTTGCGACTTACTCGAAATAGCCGGTGACGTCGAGGATGAAGTGAACCGTGCCGGAGGGGAGGACGCTGTTGACGGAGATCGCGCCCCCCGCGCCGAGCGGGAGGACGGCATTGTTCGCGCGCGTCCGCCCGGCTGAAAAGTTGATCGTGCTCGTGAGCGGCACCACCCCGCCTGCCGGGAATGCCGTGATATGGCCGCCGGTCGAGGGCTGGGTCACCGTCACGTTGACAGCGACGCTTCGAGCCGTCATCGGGATCCCGCACTGGCCCGCGAGAACGAAGTTCCGCGTTGCGTTGGCCTGGAGTGCCGGGCCGCCGTAGGGTCCCGCCGGGTTGCGGGTGTCGGCGATGCGGCAGGGAGTCAGGGTATTCAACATCGTCCCGACGGCCGGACCGGCGGGGAGAACCCGGATCGTGGGGCCGACCATCGAGCAGTCCTGTGCCTCGCCGTTGGCTTCCCCCTGGTGAAGCGCCGCGGCTCTCACCCAGAGGACGACGTCTGCGCCATCCACGTTCTCGTTGCCATCGAAGGCGTTCAGATTCGCGGCGCAGATCGAAAGATTCGGATAGTCGCTGATCTCGTTCGGGTTATAGGCGAGCACCCAGCCGTCGGCGATCGGGAAGTCGTTGGGCACGGCCGGGGGATCTCCGGCCGCACCATCCTCCGGATTCCGGGAAACTTCGACCACATAGGGCGAGCCCCCACTTCCCACGCGCCAGGTGCTCCGGGCGGGGCTGGTATCGATGAAATTCCGCTCAGTCGTGACTCTCTGGACCGCGCCGCCGGCGAGAACTTGATCCACGTAGTTGCCGGCGCTCCCGTTCACGTCGAGGTCCAGGCGGAAGTACGCGTGGTGGTTGTGGGTGTAGGCGACGCAGGTGTAATCGATCGACGTGGCCACGAAGCGGGCCTGGATCGTGCCGTCGGCGAAGAACTCCCAGACCGGAATGTAGCGATACCAACCGGCCCGACATTGGGCGGTCAGCCTCAGCCGGTCGGGGAAGCTTTCGACCGCGATGCCGTAGAACGTCCCCGCGTCGAGTCCGGGGTGGTCGCAGACCGTGCAGGATTCACCGCCGCCGCAAAACGTCGGTGGCGGCGACGCCGGCGTCGTCGTGCCCGTGCAGATCCCGTCGGAAACGGTCGGCGCGCATTGGAACGTCTGCTCCGAGAAGAGCCAGTCGCGATAGCAGAGGTTCGCTCCTCCACAGGCGCCGGGGATGGGGCCGGGGTTAGGGACATATTTGACGTTCAGGATCGGAATGTGGGCCCGGGAGAGGACGAGCGTCCCGCTGTATTTCACGTCGGACAGCTCCAGGCCCGAGCCGTTCGCCCCCGACGAGTTGATGGGCCGTCGGAAGCAGAAATCCCACACCGGGTTCGTCCCGGGCCAGCTGACGTGCGTCGCGGTCGGGAGAGTGCACTGGGCGCGGACCTTCGGCGCCACGAGGACCATCGCAGCGCCGAGGAAAGCCAGCCGAAAGGCGTTTCGACCGGTCATGGAGCCGCTCTCTCCGTCATCCGGGGCGAATCCTCGCCGGGTCGCCGGCCGCGGAAGTCGTGATGCGCGACGACCCTCCGCGACAGGTTGACGACGATGTAACGCGCCGGTCCCTGGTAGTTGGGCTTCATGAAAGCGAACTCGAGACAGACGTCGACGGCGCAGGGGTCGTCGCGGTGCGCGCTCCGGTTATGAAAACCGCCGATCAAGACCAGACGCGGGTTTTGAACAAAAGTCGAGAGCGCCGGATCGCGCCGCGCGATCGCCATACCTTCAGCGATCTCTTCGTCGCTCGGGGTCGCGCCCACGATCTCACGAAGCGAGATCGGTCCTTTCGGCAGGTTCGACGAGATCTCCCGCGCGATGCCAGCGTCGTAGTCGCGCAGGAGAACGGTCGCCCGTAGCCGGACTTCGGCGCCCGATTTGTCGGAGTCCGTCCAGACGCGGAGCACGCGGGTGCGGTGCCCCGCCGTCAACGCCCGCACTTCGGGCCGTGAGAGGGCCCAGGAGACAAAGGCCTCGCGGTACGCCCGGGTGAACTCCGGAGCGGACGAAGACGTCAGCCGGGCCGGCGCCGCCCCGTCGGCGGCGGAAAGCCGGGGTGCCGACGCGAGCGCGGCGACGCAGAAGGAGGCTGCCAGGAGTGCTCGGAAAAATTTCATTTCGGGCGGCAGCGGAAGGTTACCAGAAGACTCGGGCCCGCTCGCGCGGGCCCGAGTTGAGAGCTCAAAGCCGAAAACTAATCTTCGTCGGAGGCGTCCACCTCGGCATCCGCCTCGGCGAGCGCGAGCTCCTCGGCGGGGTCCGTGAGGAAGTCGTCGAGAGCGGGCTCCTCGACCTGCGGGATCTCTTCGCGCTCGAGCACCACGTTGCGGTAGTACTCCATTCCGGTTCCCGCCGGGATGAGACGCCCGACGATCACGTTCTCCTTCAGGCCGCGCAGGTTGTCGACCTTGCCCGAGATCGAGGCCTCCGTGAGGACGCGGGTCGTCTCCTGGAACGACGCGGCGGAGATGAACGAGTCGGTCGAGAGCGACGCCTTCGTGATGCCGAGGAGCATCGGGCGCCCGATCGCCGGCTGACCGCCCGCGGCGATGACGCGCTCGTTCTCCTCTTCGAACCGGAACCGGTCGACCTGCTCGTCGATCAGGAAGTCGGTGTCGCCGACCTCCTCGATCTTCACGCTGCGCATCATCTGCCGGACGATGACCTCGATGTGCTTGTCGTTGATCGCGACGTTCTGCGAGCGATAGACCTCCTGGATCTTGTCCACGAGATACCGCTGCAGCTCCTTCTCTCCCAGGATCGCGAGAATGTCGTGCGGGTTGATCGGGCCGTCGATCAGGGGGTCGCCCGCCCGGACCCGCTCGCCCTCCTGGACGTTGACGTGCGTGTAGCGGGGAATCAGGTACTCGCGGGTCTCCCCGTCGTCGCCGGTGATGATGACTTTGCGCATGCCCTTGGCGATCGGTCCGTGCGAGACCGTCCCGTCGATCTCCGTGATGACTGCGGCATCCTTCGGTCGACGCGCCTCGAAGAGCTCGACGATGCGCGGAAGGCCTCCGGTGATGTCCTTCGTCTTCGTCGTCTCGCGCGGGATCTTGGCGAGCACGTCGCCGGGGGAAACGGCCTGGCCGTCGGCGACCATGATGTGAGAGCCGATCGGGAGCAGGTACTTCTTCTCGATGCCCTTACCCTGGACGAGGACCTGCGGAGAGCGCTTCTCCGCTCCGACCGTCTCGACGATGATGTTCTGGGCGAGACCGGTGACGCGGTCCGTCTCCTCGCGGAGGTTTTCCCCCTCGACGATGTCGCGGAACGCGACGTTGCCGCCGACCTCCGTCAGGATGGCCGAGGTGAACGGATCCCACTCGACGAGCTCCTGTCCCGGCACGACCTCCTGTCCCTCGGACACCTTGATGGTCGAGCCGTACACGACCGAGTAGCGCTCCTTCTCACGCCCCTTGTTGTCGACGATCGTGATCTTCCCGTTGCGGTTCACGACGACGAGGTTGCCGTTCTTGCGCTCGACGGTCGCGACCGAAAGGAAGCGGACGGTGCCCGGATTCTTCGCGGCGTGCTTCGACTGCTCGGTGACGCGCGACGCGGTTCCGCCGTAATGGAACGTCCGCATCGTGAGCTGCGTGCCGGGCTCGCCGATCGACTGGGCGGCGATGACCCCGCACGCCTCGCCGATCTCGACCATCTTTCCGGAGGCGAGCATGCGTCCGTAGCAGAGCCGGCAGATCCCGCGCTTGGTCTCGCAGGTCAGAACCGAGCGGATCTTGACCCGCTCGATTCCCGCCTCCTGCACGCGGGACGCGACGTCCTCGGTGATCTCCTCGCCGATCGCGAGAATCTTTTCCTCGGAGAGTGGGTCGTAGACGTCTTCCTGAGCGACGCGGCCGACGATGCGGTCGCGCAGCGGCTCCAGCGTGTCGCCCCCCTCCATGATCGCGGTGACCGTGATTCCGTCGCTCGTGCCGCAGTCCTCCTCGATGACGATCACGTCCTGCGCGACGTCGACGAGCCGGCGGGTCAAGTACCCGGAGTCCGCGGTCTTGAGAGCCGTGTCGGCGAGACCCTTGCGCGCGCCGTGGGTGGAGATGAAGTACTGCAGCACCGAGAGACCCTCGCGGAAGTTGGCCGTGATGGGGGTCTCGATGACCTCGCCCGAGGGCTTCGACATCAGCCCGCGCATGCCGGCGAGCTGCCGCACCTGCTCCTTGGATCCCCGCGCTCCGGAGTCCGCCATGATGTAGATCGGGTTGAACTCCGAGCCGACCTGGTCGGACTTCTTCATCTCCCGGAACATTTCGTCGGAGATGTTTTCGGTCGTGCGGTGCCAGATGTCGATGATCTTGTTGTGCCGCTCACCGGCCGTGATGACGCCGGAGTTGCGCTGGCTCTCGACCTCGAGCACTTCGCGCCGCGCGCCGGCGATGTAGTCCTCTTTCTTCGACGGAACCAGCATGTCGTCCACGCCGATCGAGATGCCCGCCCGGGTCGCGGCGTTGAAGCCGAGATCCTTCAGGTCGTCGAGCATCTGCACGCAGAGCTCCTCGCCGAAAGTCAGGTAGATGTAGTTCACGAAATCGGAGAGGCCGCGCTTCTTCAGGTTCCCGTTGATGAACGGCACGACCTCGGGAAGGGCGCGGTTGAAGAGGACGCGCCCGACAGTCGTGTCGATGAGCGTCCGTTCCACGTCCTGCACCTCGGCGTGGACGATGTCCTGGTCGTTGTACTGGGTCGTCAGGTCGATGTGCTTGCCCGAATAGCGCACGCGGATCGGGGTATGGGTCGTGACCTCTCCCTGTTCGTAGGCGAGGATCACCTCGTCGAAGTCCGAGAACGTCCTTCCCTCGCCCTTCGTGTTCGAGCGGGACTTCGTCAGGTAGTAGATGCCGAGCACGAGGTCCTGCGACGGCACCGCGAGCGGCCGGCCCGAGGCCGGCGACAGGATGTTGTTCGAGGAGAGCATGAGGAGCTCCGCCTCCACCTGCGCCTTCGGCGACAGTGGCACGTGCACGGCCATCTGGTCGCCGTCGAAGTCCGCGTTGAACGCCGGGCAGACGAGCGGGTGGATCTTGATCGCCTTCCCTTCGACGAGAACGGGCTGGAACGCCTGGATGCCGAGCCGGTGGAGCGTCGGCGCGCGGTTCAAGAGCACCGGGTGATCCCGGATGACTTCTTCCAGCGCGTCCCAGACTTCGGTGACGCCCGATTCGACGAGCTCCTTGGCGGCCTTGATCGTCTGGGCCAGGCCCTTCTTCTCGAGCCGGTTGTAGATGAACGGCTTGAAGAGCTCGACCGCCATCTTTTTGGGCAGCCCCGCCTGGTGGAGCTTCAGCTCCGGACCGACGACGACGACCGACCGGCCCGAGTAGTCGACGCGCTTGCCGAGCAGGTTCTGCCGGAACCGACCCTGCTTGCCCTTCAGGGTGTCGGAGAGCGACTTCAGCGGCCGGTTGTTCGAGCCCTTCAAGACGCGGCCGCGGCGGCCGTTGTCGAAGAGCGCGTCCACGGCTTCCTGGAGCATCCGCTTCTCGTTCCTCACGATGACTTCGGGGGCGCGAAGCTCGAGGAGCTTCTTCAACCGGTTGTTCCGGTTGATGACGCGCCGGTAGAGGTCGTTCAGATCGGACGTCGCGAAGCGACCGCCGTCGAGCGGCACGAGCGGACGCAGCTCCGGCGGAATGACGGGAATGACGTCCAGGATCATCCAGTCGGGGCGGTGCCCCGAGCGGCGGAACGCGTCGCAGACCTTGAGGCGCTTGGCCGCCTTCTGCCGCTTGATCTGAGACGTCTCGGTTTTCATGATCATGCGGAGCTCTTCGGCGAGCATGTCGACGTCGACCCTCTGCAGGAGCTCCTTGATCGCGCCCGCGCCCATCCGCGCGACGAAGACGTCGCCGTACTCGGATCGCAGAGCGCGATAGCGCTCCTCGGAGAGCAGCTCCTTCTCCTTCAGATCGGTGTCGCCCGGATCGATGACGACGTACGACTCGAAGTAGAGGATTCGCTCCAGGTCACGAAGCGAGATGTCGAGCAGGTGGCCGATCCGCGACGGCAGCCCCTTGAAGAACCACACGTGCGAGACCGGCGAGGCGAGCTCGATGTGGCCCATCCGCTCGCGGCGCACCTTCGACTTGGTCACCTCGACGCCGCACTTGTCGCAGACGACGCCGCGGTGCTTCATCCGCTTGTACTTGCCGCAGAGGCACTCCCAGTCGGTGATCGGGCCGAAAATCTTCGCGCAGAACAGCCCGTCGCGCTCCGGCTTGAAGGTCCGGTAGTTGATCGTCTCGGGCTTGGTGACCTCGCCGAAGGACCACGACCGGATCTTCTCGGGCGACGCCAGAGAGATCTTGATCGCGTTGAAGTCCTTCAGCCCGGTCGGCTTCGCTGCGAAAGCGATTGTGTCCATGAGGCTCCTTACGCCTGTCCCGCGTTCGTAAAACTCGTCACTTCTTCAGAAGCTCGACGTCGAGGCACAGCGACTGCAGCTCCCGCACGAGGACGTTGAAGGACTCGGGCAGACCCGGATCGGCCGGCACCTCTCCCTTCACGATCGCCTCGTAGACCTGGGACCGTCCTTCGACGTCGTCGGACTTGACGGTCAGGAGCTCCTGCAGCGTGTAGGACGCGCCGTACGCCTCGAGCGCCCAGACCTCCATCTCGCCGAACCGCTGCCCGCCGAACTGGGCTTTTCCGCCGAGCGGCTGCTGGGTGATCAGGGAGTAGGGGCCGATCGAGCGCGCGTGAATCTTGTCGTCGACCAGGTGCGACAGCTTCATCATGTAGATGAACCCGACCGTCACCTGCTGCTCGAACGGCTCTCCGGTCCATCCGTCGTAGAGAACGGTCTTTCCGGAGGTTGGCAGGTTCGCCTCCCGAAGGAGCTTCTTGATCTCCGACTCCGTCGCGCCGTCGAACACGGGCGTCGCGACCGACAGCCCGAGCGCGCGGACCGCCCACCCCAGGTGGGTCTCCAGGATCTGCCCCACGTTCATGCGGGACGGGACGCCGAGCGGGTTCAGCACGATCTCGATCGGGGTGCCGTCCGGGAGATAGGGCATGTCGGCCTCGGCCAGGATGCGCGAGATCACGCCCTTGTTGCCGTGCCGCCCGGCCATCTTGTCGCCGACGGAGAGCTTGCGCTTCATTGCGACGTAGACCTTGACCATCTTGATGACGCCCGGCGGGAGCTCGTCGCCCTTCTGGAGCAGGTCGATGCGCTCGGCGTTGACGCGGTTCAGGACCTCGATCTGCGAGTCCTGCCGCCGGAGGATCATCTGGACGGCGTCGCCGATCTCTTCGTCCTTCAGCTTCAGCCGCTTCAGCTGCTGCGGCGTCAGCCGGGCGACCGCCTCGGCGGTCAACTTCCCGCCCTTCTTGACGAGCTCGTTGCCATCCCGGTCGTTGACCTCGTCGGCGACGACCTTTCCGGCGAGCATGTCGCGGATCTTCTTGTTCGCCTCTTCGCGGATGATCCGGATCTCGTCCTTCGAGTTCTTCTCGATCTTCGCGATCTGGTCCTGCTCGATGGCGAGCGCCCGGAGGTCCTTGTCGATGCCCTTGCGCGAGAAGATCTTCACATCGACGACGGTGCCTTCGATCCCCGGAGGGCACTTCAGGGACGCGTCGCGCACGTCGCCGGCCTTCTCGCCAAAGATCGCGCGGAGGAGCTTCTCTTCCGGGGTGAGCTGGGTCTCGCCCTTCGGCGTGACCTTCCCGACGAGGATGTCGCCCGGCTTGACGCTCGCCCCGATGCGGATGATCCCCGACTCGTCCAGGTCGCGCAGCGCGTTCTCCGAGACGTTCGGGATGTCGCGCGTGATCTCTTCCGGCCCGAGCTTGGTATCGCGCGCCTCGATGTCGAACTCCTGGATGTGGATCGACGTGAAGTAGTCGTCCTTGACGAGCTTCTCCGAGACGAGGATCGCGTCCTCGTAGTTGTAGCCGCGCCATGGCATGAACGCGACGAGGACGTTGCGGCCGAGGGCGAGCTCGCCGTCGGAGGTGCAGGGACCGTCGGCGAGCACCTGCCCGCGCGCGACCCGCGACCCTTCCTCGACGATCGGCTTCTGGTTGATGCACGTGTTCTGATTCGAGCGCCGGAACTTGGTCAGCGGGTAGATGTCGGCGCCGAATTCCTTGGCGCCGGCTTCGTCGCCCCCCTCGACGCGGACGATGATCCGCTCGGAGTCGACCTGGTCGACGATCCCGCCGCGCTTGGCGAGGATGACCGCGCCGGAGTCGCGCGCGACGGTCCCCTCCAGGCCGGTCCCGACGAGCGGGGCCTCGACCTCGAGGAGCGGAACGGCCTGCCGCTGCATGTTGGATCCCATGAGCGCGCGGTTCGCGTCGTCGTGCTCGAGGAACGGAATGAGCGCGGTCGCGACCGAGACGAGCTGCTTCGGCGAGATGTCCTTGTAGTCGACCTTCTCGCGCTCGGCCGTGATGAACTCGCCGTTGAAGCGGGCGATCACCCGGTCTTCCTTGATCCTTCCGGAGGCGTCCGTCTCCGCGTTGGCCTGCGCGATGACGAAGTTCTCCTCCTCCCACGCCGAGAGGTAGAAGGCGTAGGGCTCCGCGTCCGCCGGTCGCTTCTTGTTTCTGCGGGCCTTCTCGTTCTCCTCATCGAGCTCTTTCTTTTCGACGATCTGTCCGAGCTTGAACGACGTGTCCCCCGCCTGCGTGATCTCGAAGTGATCGAGGACGCGGCCCTTCTCCACCTTCTTGTAAGGGGTCTCGATGAACCCGAAGTCGTTGATGCGGGCGTAGCAGGAGAGCGACGAGATCAGACCGATGTTCGGCCCTTCCGGCGTCTCGATCGGGCACACTCGACCGTAGTGGGTCGGGTGTACGTCGCGCACCTCGAAGCCCGCTCGCTCGCGGGAGAGCCCGCCCGGCCCGAGAGCACTCAGCCTTCGCTTGTGCGTGACCTCGGAGAGCGGGTTCGTCTGGTCCATGAACTGCGAGAGCTGCGACGAACCGTAGAACTCCTTGATCGACGCGATGACCGGCTTCGAGTTGATCAGGTCGTGCGGCATCGCGGAGTCGATGTCCTGGTGGACGGACATCTTTTCCTTGATCGCGCGCTCCATGCGCACGAGGCCGATCCGGAACTGATTCTCGAGCAGCTCGCCGACCGAGCGGACGCGGCGGTTTCCGAGATTGTCGATGTCGTCGGTGCGCCCGACGTCCTTCTTCAACCTCAGGAGATATCCGACGACCCGGTAAATGTCCTGCGGGGTCAGCGTCCGGGTGTCTTCCGCCGAGTTGGCCTCGAGCTTGATGTTGAACTTGAAGCGCCCGACGCGCGAGAAATCGTACTTCTTCGGATCGAAGAACATCCCCTCGAAGAGGTTCTTCGCCGACTCATACGTCGGCGGGTCGCCCGGGCGCAGGCGCCGGTAGATCTCGAGGATGGCTTCGTTTCTCGTCTTGTGGCTGTCCTTGCGGATCGTATTGACGAGCACGTCACCCGACAGGTCCCAGTCGGGAAAGAAGAGCTCGACCTCCTTGATGCCGCGCTCCTTGAGATTCTCGACCGCGTCGGCGCCGAGCTCCTGCCCGGCCTCGAAGAGGACCTCTCCGGTCGAAAGGTCGACTACGTCGGCGAGGAAGCACGCCTTCTCGACCGCGGCGTCGTCGACCGAGCGCTCGACCGAGCCCTTCTTCGCGATCTCTTTCTGATCTTCGACCGAGAGCCGGATCCCGGCGAAGATCGTCTTGGTCTCGCGCTTGACGCGCGCGTACCGTTCCTTGAGCTCCTCCTGCTTCAAGACCTCCTTGTTCACGGTCAGATACGCGCGGCCGCGCTCGAAGCGCGCGGGGATGGCGGCGTAGAACTGCCGCAGGATCGATTCGTCGGTCTCGAGGCCCAGGGCGCGCAGAAAGATCGTCGCCGGGAACTTCCTTTTCCGGTCGATCCGGACGAAGAGGATGCCCTTCTGGTCGTACTCGAACTCGACCCACGACCCGCGGTACGGGATGATCTTGGCGAGGAAGCCCTGCTTCGACTCTTTGGTGAAGAAGACGCCCGGAGACCGATGGAGCTGCGAGACGATGACACGCTCGGTGCCGTTGATGACGAACGTGCCGTGCTCGGTCATCAGCGGGATGTCGCCGAAGAAGACTTCCTCCTCCTTCGCGTCGCGCATCGTCTTGACGCCCGTTTCCGGATCCTTGTCGTAGACGAAGAGACGGAAGGTGACCTTGAGCGGGACCGAGTACGTCATCCCGCGCTCCTGGCACTCCGCGACCGAGTACTTCATCTGCAGGTCCACGGGGTTGCCGCAGACGTCGCAGAGCGTGACCCGGTTGGGGTTCTGGGTGCCGCAGCGCGGGCAGGTGACGGTCTCCTCGTGCGGATGTGCGGTCACGATGCGGGCGCCGCAGGAGCGGCAGTCCATGCGCAGGTGCTCGAGGCCCTTCAGGCGCCCGCACTTGCACTCCCAGTTCCCGATCGCGTACTTGACGAACTGGAGCTCGCAGGCGCCGCGGAAATCGGAGAAGGGGAAGACGCTCGTGAAGACGGCCTGGAGGCCGGAATCCTCGCGCTCCTCCGGCAGAAGGTTCATCTGCAGGAAGCGCTCGTAGGACCGGCGCTGGACGTCGATGAGATTCGGAAGATCCATGAACGAGCGGATCTTCGAGAAGTTCCGCCGTTCGGGGGATGCGACCTCAGTCATGGAGACAGGCTCCTTTTCGCGCGGGGGACAAGCCCCCGCGATTTGGCCCGAAATACGAGCCGACGACACGTCCGTCGAATAGCGCTCATCTGGGCGCTAATAAGAACAATCGGATATTCCTTGATCAGCGCGGGTCCTACTTGACCTCGACCTTGGCGCCCACTTCCTCGAACTTCTTCTTGATGTTGGCCGCCTCTTCCTTGGAGACGCCCTCCTTCAGGAGTCCCGGGGCCCCGTCGACCAGGTCCTTGGCCTCCTTCAGGCCCAGGCTCGTGACTTCCCGGACGACCTTGATCGTCTTGATCTTTTCGCCGGCGGCGAGGAGGGTGACCGCGAACTCGGTCTTTTCCTCTTCGGCGGGAGCTGCCGCGGCGCCGGCCGGCGCGCCCGCGGCCGCCATCGGCATCGCCATCGCGGCCGCCGAGACGCCGAACTTCTCTTCGAGCGCCTTGACGAGCGAGTTGAGCTCGAGAACCGTCATGTTCTCGATCTCCGTAACGAAGTTTTCTGCGGTCATAGCCATTTCCGTGTCCTCTCCTCTCCGGTTTCGATTCGACTCAACTTGAGGGCGCGGCGTCGGCCGCTCCCGAATTCGACTTTTCTGCCACCGCGCGGATCACCCTCGCCAGGTTCGACATCGGACCAGCGAGCACGTTCGCGAGCCTCGTGAGCGGCGACTGCATCAGGAAGAGGAGCCGCGCGATGAGCTGCTCCCGCGTCGGAAGCTCCGCGATCGTCTTGATCTCGGAAGCCTCGATCGTCCTCCCCTCGATGAGCGCTCCTTTGAACACCAGGTTCGGGTTGGTCTTGGCGAAGTTCGTCAGCACCTTCGCCAGGCCGACGGGATCGTTCTCGTTGAACGCCACCGCCGTCATCCCGACGAAGTGCCGGGAGACTTCCTCGAACGGGGTTCCGCGGGCCGCCCGAAGGGCCAGTGTGTTCTTGACCACCACGTACCGCGAACGGGTGCCGCGCACCTGCCGCCGCAGCTCCGTGACCTCCGGGACTTTCAACCCCGCGAAGCCGAAGAGAATTGCATTCTTCGACTTCGCGAGCTCCGCCTGGAGCTCCGCGACCGCGGCCGTTTTTTCCGCTCTTTCCATGGCCTATAACCCCTCGATCGACGCCGTGTCGATCTCGACGCCCGGCCCCATCGTCGAGGAGACCGAGACGGTCCGGAAGTACTTCCCTTTGGCGGCCGGCGGCTTCGCTTTGTGGACGGCGCGGATGAAGGCCTCCGCATTCTCCTCGAGCTTCTTTTCGTCGAAGGAGGTTTTCCCGATCGGCGCGTGGATGATCGCCGTCTTGTCGACCCGGAACTCGATCTTTCCGCCCTTGATCTCCCGGACGGCCTTCCCGACCTCCATGGTCACCGTGCCGGCCTTCGGGTTGGGCATCAGGCCCCGTGGCCCGAGCGTCTTTCCCAGCCGGCCGACGAACCGCATCATGTCGGGGGTCGCCACGAGAGCCTCGAACTCGAGGAACCCCTCCTGGATCTTCGCGACGAGGTCCTCTCCTCCGACGTGGTCCGCGCCGGCGTCCTGGGCTTCCTTGAACCGGTCGCCCGACGCGATGACCGCGACGCGCTTGCTCTTGCCGGTTCCATGGGGCAGGACGACCGTCCCGCGGACCATCTGGTCGGCGTGCTTGGGATTGACCCCGAGCAGCATCGCGACGTCGACGGACTCGTCGAACTTCGCGAACTTCACGTCGCGGACGAGCTTGACCGCCTCCGCGAGCCGGTAGGGCCGCGGCTCGATCTTCGCCTTCGCCGCCTGAAATTTCTTCCCGATCCTCGCCATCCTGTTCCTCTCGTCGTTCGAGCGATCAGCTTCGCGGCTGATCTCCGACTCGAAATGTCGCGGGGACAGGCCCCACGGGCCTGCACCCGCCACCGAACTGTCAGACCACTTCGATACCCATGCTCCTCGCGGTCCCCTCGACGACCTTGATCGCCGCCGGGAGATCGGCCGCGTTCAGGTCCGGGAGCTTCGTCCTGGCGATCTCCTCCACCTGACTCTTCGTGACTTTCCCGACCTTTTCCTTGTTCGGCGTGCCCGAGCCCTTCGGAATCCCGGCCGCCTTCAGGAGCAGGATCGACGCGGGCGGCGTCTTCGTGATGAACGTGTAGGAGCGGTCGGCGAAAACGGTGATGACGACCGGGATGATGAGGCCCTTCTGCGACGCCGTCCGCGCGTTGAAGTTCTTGCAGAAGTCCATGATGTTGACCCCCTGCTGTCCGAGCGCCGGACCGACGGGCGGGGCGGGTGTCGCCTCCCCCGCGGGGATCTGCAGTTTCACGTAGCCGGTGATCTTTTTCGCCATCTCTCGCGACTCTCCCTAGAGCTTCTGGACCTGCAGGAACTCGAGCTCGACCGGGGTCGAGCGCCCGAAGATCGTCACCATCACCTTCAGCGTCGAGCGGTCGAGGTTGATGTCCTCGACCACGCCGGTGAAGTTCGTGAACGGACCGTCCGTGATCCGCACGTGCTCACCCTTTTCGAAGGTGTGCTTCGGCTTCGGCTTCTCTTTGGTCGAAGTGACGCGGTGGAGGATCTGCTCGACCTCGTCCGCCGTCAGAGGCGTCGGCTCCTTTCCGGAGCCGACGAACCCCGTCACTTTCGGCGTGTTCTTGACCAGGTGCCACGCCTCGTCGGACATCTCCATCTCGACGATGATGTAGCCCGGGAAGAACTTGCGCTGGATCTCCCGGCGCTTTCCGCCCTTCATCTCGACGAGCGTCTCGGTCGGAATGCGGATGTCGCCGATCGCGTCGGTCATACCCATCGCCTCGACGCGCTGCTTCAGGTTCTGCTTCACGCGCTCCTCGAAGCCCGAGTAGGTGTGGACGATGTACCAGTTCTTCGTCTTCGTCTCGGTCGTCATGCTGCCGGCGCCACCCCCACCGCGATGAAGAGCTTGTCGATCAGCCAGGAGAGCCCGCTGTCGACCATGAAGAGGTAAAACCCGAAGATGAAGCAGGCGACGATCACGACGATGGTCGTGCCGAAGACCTCGTTCTTCCCGGGCCAGCTCACCTTCTTCATCTCGACCCAGACGTCGCGGAAAAAGTCCCGCGTCGAGGGCCACCACTCTTTGATCGGCTTCATCGCTTTCCTGTCGTCTCCCGTCTCACGTCGACCGTCTTCCGGCTCCCGCTCCCGTTCCTATGGCAGGGGTGGAGGGATTCGAACCCCCAACCTACGGTTTTGGAGACCGCCGCTCTACCAATTCGAGCTACACCCCTAACGCTTCTCAGACCTTGCCTTCCTTGTGCGCCGTGTGCTTGCGGCAGAAACGGCAATACTTCGCCCTCTCGAGCTTCTCGGTGTTCGTCTTCTTGTTCTTCGTCGTCGTGTAGTTCCGCCGCTTGCACTCGGAACACGCGAGGCTGATGTTTTCCTGCATGGAACTAGTCCCTTAGCGGCGCCTCGACGGCGCCGGTAGAGAGTCAACGGCCGTTGAGCAACATCCCATGGCCGAAATCCTCCGCGTCGGTTCTCGAAGCATCGTTACTCCAAAATCTCTGTAATCGTGCCCGCCCCGACGGTGCGACCGCCC
>DASYUL010000149.1:0-9601 GCA_036001245.1 Thermoanaerobaculia bacterium | reverse complement strand
AGACCTCTCGCAGGAGGAACCGCAGGTGCTCCGGGTCCGGGTCGGCCCAGGAGAAGCCCTCGTAGTACGGACACTTCGCCACCGCCGGCACTGTTCGTCTCACCTTGAGCGGGTACGCGATCCCCTCGTGGACGAACTCGGTGTGCGCGCCCCAGTCGGTCGCGATCGCCGGGAGGCCGCAGGCCATGGCCTCCATGAGCGGCATGTCCCAGCCTTCGCCGCGGCCCGCCGAGACGTAGCAGTCCGCGGACCGGTAGAACGCACCGAGCTGGTAGTACGGAAATTCGCGGTTGAAGATGAACGAGATCCGGCCGCCCGAATCCTTCAGTCGGAGCCGGCGGATCTCGTCGCGCACCCGGACCGCCGGGTCCTTGTTGATGATCTTGCAGATGAGACGCACCGGCTCGGCCGCGGAGAAGACGTCGTTGAATGCCTTGAGGAGCAGCCACGGCTCTTTGCGCTCCCCCCACTCGAAGTTCGAGAGGAAGATGAACTCGCCGCTCGGATTGGGAAACGCCTGGATGCCCGGGTGGAAATAGTCCGGGTCGACGGCGAGGGGGATCTTGTGGATCGGCCTCTTTAAGCCCGACTCCAGGAACCCTCGGCGGTTGAACTCCGTTGGCACCCACACTTCGTCCATCCGGTTGGCCTGGCGGACCCAGTCCGACGGAAACCCGTCCACCTCGAGCATCGTGAAACCAACTTTCCGGCGGCTGCGGTTCTTGTGGAAGACGTCCCCCTGCCCGTAGACGACGCCGACCGACGGACTGCCGTTGCGGCGCGAGATCACGTTCATGAGGTAGTCGCCGGAGGGGTCCGGCTCTTCGACCGGATAGGGGCTTCCGGGACCGTACACGTACCGATAGCTCGCGCGGATGCCGCGGCGATCCAGCGCGCGCAGGATCTCGCGCGTCGAGGCGGCGTATCCGGTCGGAAAGTTCATGATCGACTGCCAGAGGACCTCGCCCTTGTAGCGGCTCTCGAGGGCGCGTCCCCATTTCTTTCGGAACGCGTCGCGGCTCGCCTGGAAGACGCGGTTGAACTTACCGTCGTCGCCTGCCGTCGAGCCGTGCTCGTTGTGCATCAGCGTCACTTCGCCGCACAGGTACGTCTTGAATCCGGCGCGGCGCGCTCGCAGGCAGTAGTCCGTGTCTTCGAAGTAGGACTCGAAGTCCACCGAGAGATGGCCGATCGTGTCGAGCACCTCGCGGCGAATGTACGCGCAGGCAAAGACGATTCCGTCGACCTCGCGGGTCCGGGTGTACTGGCCGACGTCCTTCTCGAGCGAGCCGATCTGCTGGCCCCACATCGTGTCGGCCACGATGAACGTCCCCGCGTGAAGCAGCCGGCCGTCGGGTAGTGTCAGCCGGCAGCCGACGATGCCGGCTCCCGGCGCGGAGCGGGCGCAGCGGCGAAGCCTCTGAAGCCAGTCACGCTGGGGAAACTCGACGTCGTTGTTCAGGAGGACGACGTCCGAGTCGGACTCGGCTTCTCCGATCGCGACGTTGTTGCCGCCGACGAAGCCGAGATTCCGCGGATTTCGAATGACGCGCAACCACGAGGAATACGACTCGAGCGCGCGCGGCGTCTCGTCGGTCGAGCCGTTGTCGACGACCAACACCTCCGCTCCCGAGAGGTCCGTCTGCCGGAGCGAGTCGAGGCACCTCTTCGTCAGGTCCCACCGGTTCCAGGCGAGGACGACGAGCGTCGCCGCTCTCTCGATCATTCGCCGTCGCCGAAGTTCGGAGGAGTCACCGATCGCCACAGCTCCCGCATCGTGGCCTCGACCTCTGAGGGAGCGAGCGTCGTCGTTTCCTTCCATCCGCGCAGGCCGAAACCGGCCCGCGGCATCGGGGGCAGGCCCATGGCCGCCCGCGACAGGTTGATCAGGTCCTCGTCGCAGGCGTCGCGCGCGACGGCGCGAAGCGCGGCCGAGCGTTCCGCGAGGCGCCGTTCCAACACCGCGACTCGCGCCTCGAGGTAGGCGATCGTGCGCGCGGGATCGCTCACCAGGCTCTCCCGAACAGCCGGCGAACGGCCTGGATCAACTGCCAGGCCCGGGACTTCTCGAGCGCGCGATGAAAGCTCGAGTACCGCTCGACCTGTTGACGGAGCTCCTGCTCGGTCGCGAGCGCGTTCTCCAAGGCCTCCTCGGCCTTGGTCGTCCTCTCGACGAGGCGCAGCTCGCGCGCGAGGCTCTCCTTGAGCCGCAGCCGGAGGTGAAGCACCTCCGCTTCCAGCTCGCCCTGCCTCCGAGCATCGACGAGGGAATCGTCCTCCCGCAGGTCAGGGGACGTTCGGGCGGGCCGCGGTGCCCGTTCGGTGATCTCTTTCGAGTCCAAAGTTCTCGTTTCCGAAAGCGTGTGAGGCGAAAAGGAGTGTATCCGAGGTCGAACGGATCGCCACACCGTCAGGCCGCGGGACCTCCCGCGAAGTCCCCCGGAGGGATGCCGGCCGTCGCGAGCGCGCCCGCGAGGTCCGGGGCGTCGCTCGAGAGGTGGGCCGCCTGCGGCTGAGCCTCGTCCACGACCCTCCCGAAGAGCGCGCGGGCGTTTTCGCCGTGGAAGACGACGGCGTCGTAGTGGAAGGAGCGTTTCGCGATCGCCGGCGCGTCGGCGACCTCCCAGCCTTCGACGGCGAGCCGATCCGTCACCTCGCGATCCGTCGCCGCGCCGCCGAAGACGATCGTCCGGACCGAGTCCGGATACTGCCGCGCGAGTCCCTTCATCAGGTCGCGCGCCCCCGTCTCGTCTTCGGCCGCGACGAGGATCCGGGCCGTCGCCGGCGCATCGCGCGCGGCGATCTGAAGCCGCGGGTTGCCGTCCGGCGGCGTGTACTCCGGCCGGCTCCGCAAGCGGTCTTTCCACCGTTCGAAGAACAACGGGTGATTGCGTTGCCAGAGCCGCACGGCGAGAGTGGACGAGCTCGACGCGCCGCGGGCATGGGTGACGAGAGCGCGGGGCTCGTAGAGGATCCGGTAGCCCCTCTCGGAGAGCGAAAGGCACAGATCCACGTCCTCGTAGTACGCGGGCGCGTAGATCGCGTCGAACCCGCCGACCTCGAAGAAGGCCGGCCGCCGCACCAGGAGACACGCCGCCGACGCGTAGTCGACCTCGCGCTGAAAGCGGTATTGGCGCCCTTCGGGGTCGTCGCCGAAGCCGTAAAACTGGGTGACTCCGTTCCCGAAGAGCAGCGCCCCCGCCTCCTGGAGCGTCCCGTCGAGATTCAGGAGGCGCGGAGCGACCGCGGCGACCCGAGGACGGCTCTCGATCGCCTCCCGGAGAAATGACAGCCACCCGGGATGCACGATCGCATCGCTGTTCAGGAAGAGGAGCATCGAACCGCGCGCGACGTTCGCCCCCTGGTTGCAGGCCGGCCCGAAGCCCCGATTCACGGGGTTCGGAATCAGGCGCGCGTTCGAGAGCTCCCTCGCCATGGTCGCCGCCATCCCCCGCGGAGAGCAGTTGTCGACGACGACGACCTCGTAGCACGGTTCGGTGTAATCGATCACCGCGCGCAGGGAGCGGCGTACCCACTTCGGGGCGCCGAAGGTCACCATCACGATGGTCACGTCCGGCCGCGAGACCGGCGGGAAGACGAGCTTCTTCAATCGGGCTCCGGACCGGACCGGCGGGCCTCCGCGAGCTCCGTGAAGAGAAGCGTCTGGGTGACCCGGAACTCGGCCTGCTCGGCGCGGAGCGCCTCGAGCCGCGCCTCTGCGCGCTCGAGCTCCGCCCGGAGCTCCGCGACCGCCTTCTCCGCCCTCCCGGTCCGCCGCTTCGCCTCCGCTCGAGCGTTCGACGCCTCGTCGCTCGCCGCCTCCACGTCGTTCTCGAGAGATCGGATCTTCTCCCGGGCTTCGTGGAGGGAGGATTCGATCCGCTCGTGGTCGGCCCGCCATCTCGCGACCTCCGCCGCCGTCACGGACAGCTCGACCTCGACCGCCCCGCGCGCCGCTTTCTCGGTGTCGAGCTCGCGGAGAAGCCGGTCGCTCTCGGCGCGCGCTTCCGGCGAAACCCGATCCACCTCCGTGCGAAGACGGTCGCGCTCGTCGCGGACTTCGGACAACTCGCGCGAGGGCTCGTCGGACCGCGAGGCCGTTTCGGCGTTTCTCTTCTCGACCATCGCAGCCAGCTGGAGTCGGCCTTCGACGAGCTGGCGGCTTCGCGACTCCCACGCGACCCGCCACGCCTCGAGGCGACGCTCGTTCTCGCGCAGGACGTGAAGGAGCCGTGGCACGGGATCTCCCGTCTCGCGAAGACGCCCGGCGAGCGCCTGCTCCGCGACGCCCGCCAGTGCGTCGAAGTGGGCGTCCAGCCGCTTATCGACCTCCGGAGACGGGCCCGCCGGATCGCGTGGGGCGGAGAGAAGGCGTTCGAGCGCCGCGGGAAGCTCGGCAACGGCGCCGGTCCCGAGGAGAAGCGCCGGCGTACCGAAAGCCGAGGAGACCGTCACGCCGGCCGGCGAGGACCCGACAAAAGCGCGCGCGTGCGCGAACATCGCCACGCGATCGGCAAGGGCGGCCTCGCGGGGCACTCGAAACACGGGAGCCGGAAGGACGCGCGCGACCGCATCGAGAAATCCGCCGTCGCCGCCGTCGAAATCGAGATCGAGGAGAACGACCGGTACGCCGGCGGCGGAGGCTGCCCGGGCCACCGCGTCGGCGATCGTCTCCGCCGATTTCGAGAGCGATCGCGCCCCCTGGATCACGAGCGGCTTCCCTTCGCCTTCGCGCGGAAACCACTCCACGTGTCTCACGAATTCGAGGCGGCGCGAGAGCACGCTGCCCGGAAAGGCGCGAGTCAGCAGCAGGAGAGGATCGGGGACGACCGCGATCGGAGTCTTCACGCCCGCCCGGAGCAGGCGGTCCCGCGATTCGGGGTCCCGGACCGAGAGATAGGCACGGGCGGAGACGGCCTCCCGGACCCGGCGCGCTGCCGCCCGGTCGAGCTCGGCAGGGACTTCGACGGCATCCCAGGCGACCGGACAGCGGCGTTCGAGCTCCGCACCGAGCGCTTCGATGAAGAACGACGACGGACGGGTTCGAAGAGCCTCGTCCGCGTCCGCGCCGTAGGCGGCGGAGAGCCGTGCGTCGCTCGTGCCGATCACGTCCTCACCGCCGACCACGACGCAGTCGAGCGCGTCCGCGAGCTCGGCGAGTCTCATCGGGCTCCACGCGCCGAGGTCGGCGGGCGCCGGGCCGTCACCGGCGGTTTTGGCGTGCCGCGGACCGAGCGGCGCGTAGGCGTGGATGCTTGCGCGAGGAAGTCGGCGCCGGATCTCGTGTTCGAAGACGAGCGGGCGGGCGATCTCGCCGAAGCTCGCGAGGTTCGAGCGGCCCCAGTATCCGATCCGGGGCCCGAGCTCGTCGGGACCGTGCGGCGAGTCCGCCGTCACGCGGCTCCCCTCGCCCGGCTTTCCTCTCGGACGAGCGACCTCAGGTCTCCCCAGACGAGTGAAGCAACCCGGCTCCATTCGCAGGTCCGCGCAAAGGCCCGCACCCGCGCCTCGGCCACCGACCGGACGCCCTCTCCGGCCACCTCGCGGATCGCGCGCGCCAGAGGCTCGGGCTCGATCGAAGAGGCCACTTCGACGACGTCCCGAAGCTCTTCGAAGATCTTGGAATCGCTGACGACAATCGGGCGGCCCGCGGCGATTCCCAGCCGGACGGCGGCGCTCGACGACTCTCCGGACGGGTAGTACGGAAAGGCCAGAACGTCGCAGGCTTGCATCAGGAAGCCGGCGGTGTCGAAATCGAGGTGATCGAAGCTCGCGTGAATCCGGCTTGCGACCGGAGAGCGGGAGATGCGGGCCTCGCACCGCTTCCGGTAATCCCGGGAGTCTTCGCTCGGATACTCCGCGCAGAGAAGGAGCAGATCCGCGCGGGGGTCCGACGCCGCAATCCGCTCGAACGCTTCAACGAGCTCGATCACGCCCTTGTGCGGACGCAGGTACCCGAAGTGACCAATCAGGAACCGGCCCGGCAGACCGATCTCCTTCCGGACCCATTCGGGCGATCGCTCGGGAAGTCGCGTGATCCCCTGCGGAATCACGCGGACGTTGCTCCTCGGACCGAGCCTCGCCAGCCACTCCGCGTCTCCCGCCCGGTGAACGTAGATTCGATCCGTCCGGGCGAGCTCCAGGGCGAGGGCCGAATCGATTCGCAGCCCCTGGACGGCGTGCAGGGTGATCGCCGACGCAACCCCCTTTTCGCGCGCGAGCGCGAGCAGCCGGCGGAGCGCCTCTTCGCGGAAAAAAGCCGGGTTATGTTGAATGAGCAGAACGTCGGGCGCGTCCGACTCGAGGTCGCGCTCGAGTCGCGTCAGGTTTTCGAGGCCGATGTCCCAGTTCCGCCGGACGTTCCCGTCCTCGGAGACCCCACAGCTGCGCGCCTCCGCGTAGACGCGCCAGTCGCGGTCTCGCGGAAACGCCCGCGTGAGCGAGTCGGCGTAGTCGGCGATGCCGCAATGGGTTTTCCAGGTGGACATGACCGCCACGCGCGGCTCGATCTCTCCCGCGGTGCGCGGGAACACGGGTTCCTTCCGGCTTTCGCGGACGAGTTGCCGCAGGATGCGCGCCGCCGACCCGCTGATCTGTCGCCAATCGTAACGCGACTCGGCGAGAAGCCTCGCGGCGCGCGAGATTCGGGCGGCGCGAGCCGGAGAGCCGGTGAGACCCCGGATGGTCGCCGGAAACTCTCCGAGCTCCGTCACGAGATAAGCCCTTCCCACCCCGGCGGACAGCCCTCGCGCCCCCACAGGTGTCGTGACGACCGGAAGCCCCGCCGCGAAGAAGTCCAGCATCTTGATGTTCGTGCCCGATCCACGACTCATCGGGTTGACGGCGAAGTCGGCGGCAGCGAGAGCGCGATCGCGCGTCGGACCGTCGACGACGCCGAGAACCGTCACGTTGCCCGGAATCTCGGACCCGGCGATGTCCTTCGAGCACCCGCCGACGATCAAGAAATGCACGTCGGGCAGGTTCGGCGCGAGGTCCACGCAGAGAAACCGCGCCGCCTCTGCGTTTGGCGCGTAGTCGCTGCCCACGAAGATCGCGACGGCCCCTTGCTCGGGCAGACCGAGAGCCTGGCGGGCGGCCCGCCGTTCGTCGGGCGTCGCCGGGCGAAGGCGGTCGACGTCGGTCCCATTTGGCAGAACGTGAACGCGGTCGGCGTCGACGCCGTACGCCTCGACGAACTCGCGCGCGTCCTGCTCCGAGCACGCGAAGATCGCTGCCGCCCGCCCGCAGAGCTCGCGTTCGAGGCTTTCCACCATTCGGGCGACTCCGGGCGCGACACTGGTTTTCGAGAGAAGCGAGCGGCGAAGCCGTCCTTCGACGTTGTGGGCGTCGTATACGAGCGGCTTCGCGGCGAGCTCGGGATCGCGCGCGACGACAGGAAACGTCCAAGGGTGGCTGATGACGATCACGTCCGCCTTTCGCGCCTCGTAGACCGCGCGCTCGACGAACGACTCGGAGAGAGAGAAAAGGAGGGGAAAGGTCACATCGACTGTCAGGGTCGGGTCAGCCGTGCGGAGGGCTTCGTGCACCTGGAAGTGGGCTGAGCTCTGCGGGACAGTGATCTCGCGCAGGCGACCCTGGTGCAGGACCGAGCGGTAGCCGGGACCCGGCCAGTCGTAGGTGCCGACGTAAACGGGATCGAGGTCAGAGGGAAGGTGGGAGTAGAGGCCGAAGAGACGGATCCGCCCGCCTCCGATGGGGGGTTCGATCGGCTGGTTGTCGACGATCAGAACCCGGGGACGATGCCTGACGAAAACTCCCGGCTCGACCCTGCCGCTCTGCGCCATGCTTCCGAGCAGCGTTTCGGCCATGTCCGTCGCCGAGATCCGGATCGCCCTTGCGCGCGCTTCGACGCCCATCCGGCGCGCGTCGCCGGGATCCCGGGCGAGCTTTTCCAGGGCCGCCGCGAGCGCCGGGGGCTCCGCCGCGACGACGAAGCCGCTCACTCCATCCTCCACCAGGCGCGCCGGTTCGCCCGCATCGAAAGCGGTGATCACGGGCTTGCCCGAGAGCATGGCTTCGATCGCCACGTACCCGTAGTCCTCGCGCACCGGAACGAACGGAACCGCCAGGGCGCGCGAGTAGAGCCCATAGAGCGCCGTGCGGTCGACGTCCCCGAGAAACCGGATCCGGTCGTTGCCTGCCGCGAGGCGCCGCAGATCCGCCTCCGCTTCCCCGCGGCCGGTGATCACGAGCGGCACGTCGGTCGAGAGCGACAGATAGGCGCGGATCACGAGGTCGACTCTCTTCCACGCGTGGAGCCGACCGGCGTGGAGGAAGAATTCGAACGGTCCCTCGCGGAATTGGTGGGCGTCCGGAAGCGGCGGGTGAACGACCGTCGTGGGGAGTCCGAGACTGTCCATCAAGCGCCCGGCCACCTCTTCGCCGATCGCAAACCGGCGTCCATCGTCCACGGCGGCAAGCGCGGAGAAGTCGAGCTCCCGGACTCGATCTCGCTGCGAGCGACTCAATGCGGAGCCGTCCGTCCAGGAGTCGAACATGTCGTAGAAAACCCGCACCGTGTGCAGCAGGTAGACGACGTGATTCGGATGGCGCAGGTTGAAGCTCGGCGCCTTCGTCGAGATCACGGCGTCGAACCGAGACAGGTCGAGATTCCGCGCGGCGCGGTATCCGTCGAGAATGCCCTCGTACGTCGACTCGTCGCACGGGAGAGTCACGCGCTCGACCTCGTGGCCGGCGCGCGCGAGCGCCTGCTCCACGCCCTCGTAGAGGACCTCCGCTCCTCCCCGGGCGCCGGGGTGGGCGACCGCGACGACGGCGACCTTCATCGGGTAGCGACGATCGGCCCGAAGAGCTGCGGCCGATTCAGCGCGAGGTTCCGGCGCCCGCGCGCTCGCGCTCCCGCGCGAGGAGGGCTTGGAGTCGTTTGACCGAGTCCTCCAGCGCATCGAGACGGGCCCGGTCGTCCCGCGAGCGCGCCTGGAGCTCCGCGAAATCGGACTCGGCCGCGCTGGTGCGATCCTCGAGTGCCGCCAGCCGGCCCACGAGTCGCGCCTCCCACAGGGTTCGCCGCTCCTCGAGGCGCGCGATGCGGACGGTCAGCCAGTACGTGAGGCGACGCGACTCGCCTGCCAGAGGGCGGAGAACCGGCTCCCAACGGTTCAGGACTCGGACGACCGCGGCGTTGAAGAGGATCTGCCGGTATGTGTAGACGTTCAACACCCGCAGGATCAGCCTTTTCAGTCCGGCCGCGCGGGTGTTCGGAAAGAGCGCCGCCGGATCGTATTGGGCGTTCGCCTGGAGAAGCTCCTCCGAGCAATCCGGCCATGCCGGAAGCGACGCAGTCGGCGGAGCGGACGAGGCGGCAGGCTCGACTCCGGATTCGAGCAGCCGTCTCTCGTTGTCGACGCTCTCCGACGCTCGTTGGACGAGGTCGTTCACATCTTTCTCCACCCGCCAAAAAACCCGGCCTCCCGCCTCTGCGGATCGGCTGGAAATCGATGATGTTTTCGGATTGACCCAGCCCGACGATCTTATCAGTTTCCGGCCGGACTCCTGCGTTCGGGAGTCTCGTCACTTTCGTGAAGCGCTTCGGGGAGCTCCTGGGCGTGCTCCTCCGGAA
>DASYUL010000148.1:0-39555 GCA_036001245.1 Thermoanaerobaculia bacterium | reverse complement strand
CTCGTGCGGATCTCTCGACTCTCGGTCATGCCGGTCTCCGACCGTGAGTGGCGTGAGATCGAGAAGATGTCGAAAGCGGGAGCCTAGCCTGCGACCGCGCGCTCCTCGACCGGGGGCTCTTCGACGGCCTCTGTCTCCTTCACGCGGCCGGACAGGTACGTATAGACGACCGGCACGACGACGAGCGTCAGGAGAGTCGAGAAGAACAGCCCGCCGACGATCGCGACTCCGAGCGGCTTGCGGCTCTCGGCGCCGGCTCCGATGCCGAGCGCGATCGGAAGCGTTCCGAAGATCGTCGCGAACGACGTCATGAGGATCGGCCGCAGCCGGATGCGCGCCGCGCGGGCGACGGCCTCGCGGACGTCGAGAGCTTCCCTGCGGCGCAGCTGGTTCGCGTACTCGACGATCAGGATGGCGTTCTTGGTCACGAGACCGATGAGGAGGATCAGCCCGATCTCCGAGTAGACGTTCAGCGACATCCCGAGGAGCTTCAAGGTCAGGAGCGCGCCGAAGACCGCGAGAGGGACCGTCAGAAGGATCGTCAGCGGGTGCGCGAAGCTCTCGAACTGCGCCGCGAGCACCAGATAGATGAACACGATCGAGATCCCGAAGAGGAAGAAGAGGCTTCCGCTCGACTCGCGCAGCTCGCGCGACTCGCCGTCGAGGTCGGTGCGGACGCCGGCGGGGAGCTTCGCGCGCGCAATCGCGTCGAGGTCGTTCAGAGCGGTCCCCAGGGTGACGCCCGGCGCGAGGTTCGCGGTGATCCGCGCCGACCGCACCCGGTTGAAGTGGTTCAGCTCTTTCGGCGCCACCGTCTCCCGCGCGTTGACGACGTTCGCCATCTGGAAGAGCCCGCCCGTCCCGCGGAGGTAGAGGTCGGAGATCGCCTGCGGAGTGGCCCTTTCTGACGGCCGGACCTGGAGAAGCACCTTGTACTGCTTGTCGCCGCGCCGGAACTGCGTCGACTCGCGCCCTCCGAGGAGCGTCTGGAGCGTCGTCCCGATGTCGGTGACGGACACTCCGAGCGCCGAAGCGCGCGCGCGGTCGATCGCGAGCTCGATCTGCGGCGTGTTCAGCTTCAGGTCCGTGTCGAGGTTCAGAAGATAGGGGAGCTTCGATGCGTCCGCCATCATCGACTCGACGGCGGGCCGCAGCTCGTCGTAGGTCGCGGCCTGGATGATGTACTGCACCGGGGTCGAGGAGAACCGTCCCCCGAGCGAGGGCGGGTTGATCGCGAACGCGAGCACGCCCGGAACCGAGAGAAGCTTCGGGAAGAGCTCGCGCACGATCGTCTGCTGCGAGCGATCTCGCTCTGAGAACGGCTTCAACGGCAGGAAGAAGAACCCGTCGGTCACCCGGCCCGGCCCCTCACCGGTCAGCCCGATTCCCGTGAAGAGACCCGCTCGCTCCGGCACGGCCATGAAGATTTTTTCGATCTGTCGCGCATACCGGTCGACGTACCCGAGGGTCGAGCCCTCCGGCGCGATCATGATGCCGACGATCGTCCCTCGATCCTCCGTCGGGACGAGCTCGGACGGCAGCGTGCGGAAGAGGAAGGCGATCGCGATGAACGTGGCCGCGGTGATCAACAGAACGAGCTTGCGCCGCAGGAGCGCCGTGCGCACCGTTCGGTCGTAGAAACGATCGAGGGCGTCGAAACCGCGCTGGACGGATCGCGCGAGGCGGCCCTCCGTCTGATGGCCGCGAAGGATCTTCGAGGAGAGCATCGGGGTGAGCGACAGCGCGACGAAGCCGGAGATCAGCACCGAGACCGCCACGGTCATGCCGAACTCGTTGAAGAGACGTCCCACGTTTCCCGTCAGGAAAGCCACCGGGATGAAGATCGCGACGAGCGCGATGGTGGTCGCCAGGATCGCGAACCCGATCTCTTTCGCCCCGTCGTAAGCGGCCTGGAGGCGCGGTTTGCCCATCTCCATGTGGCGGTAAATGTTCTCGAGCATGACGATCGCGTCGTCCACGACGAGACCGATCGCGAGAACGAGCGCGAGCAGAGTCAGGACGTTGATCGTGAAGCCCGCGAAGTAGACGACCGTGAACGCGCCGACGATCGAGACGGGGATCGCGAGCGTCGGAATGAGGGTCGCGCTCGGGCTCTTCAGGAAGACGAAGATCACGAGGACGACGAGCCCGAGGGCGAGGAGGAGCGTCATCCGCACCTCGGAGATCGAGTCGCTGATGAACGTCGAGGAGTCGTAGGCGACCTCGAGCTTCATGCCCTTCGGCAGGAGCGTGTTGAGCTGCGGGAGTGCGGCCTTGACCGCATTGCACACTTGCAGGGTCGAAGCGCTCGCCTGCTTGACGATCCCGAGACCGACCGCCGGAACCTCGTTGTACCGGATGATCGTCCGCTCGTCTTCGGCGCCGACGGCCACGTCGGCGACGTCGGAAAGGCGAACGGGACGGTCCCCGCGCTGGGCGAGAAAGATCGCCCCGAACTGCTCCGGGTCCGCGAGCTCGCCGCGCGTGCGCACGGAGAATTCCCGACCCTCGCCTTCGATCCGGCCGGAAGGGATCTCGGCGTTCTGACCCTGGATCGCTCGGTCGACGTCGACGACCGTCAGACCGTACGCCGCCAGCCTCGCGGGATCGAGCCAGACGCGCATCGAATAGCGGCGCTCTCCGCCGATGATCACCGAGCCGACGCCCGGCATGCGCAGCAGCCGCTCCTTCAGGATGACGTTGGCGACGTCGGAGACCTCGAGGTTCGAGAACCCCTGACCGTAGAGCGCGAGCCACATGACCGCCTGGACGTTCGTGTCCACCTTGGCGACGATCGGCTCCTCCGCTTCGCGCGGAAGGCGGCCGCGCAGGCGCGACACGCGGTCGCGGACGTCGTTCGCGGCCTGGTCCACGTCGCGCGACAGCACGAACTCGACGGTGATGCGCGAGACCTGCTCCTGCGACGACGACCGGAGGAGCTTCACGCCCTCGAGCGTCGCGAGCTCCTCCTCGATGAGCTCCGTGATCTCCGCCTCGATGACGTTCGATGCCGCGCCGCGGTAGACCGTCGTCACCGAGACGATGGGCGGGTCGATGTTCGGGTATTCGCGCACCGGCGTGCGGAAGAACGAGATGACCCCGAAGAGAAGGATCGTCAGGCTCATGACCGTCGCGAGGACGGGGCGGCGGATCGAGACTTCCGAAAGCTTCATGGCTTTGTTCCCGTGGCCGACGTCGCGGCGCCGGGAGGGGTCTCCGCGGCGCTCTCGACAGGACTGACTTTCGCGCCCTCGAACAGCTTCTGGTGACCGGCGCGCACGACCTTCTCGCCTCCCTGGAGGCCTTCCTGGATCTCCACCTTCCCCGGCTGCCGCGCCCCGAGCTTCACGGCGCGGCGCGTCACGGTCGAGTCGGGCTTCACGACGAAGACGAAGTTCCGGTCGCCTTCGGCGAAGACGGCCTCGTCCGGCACGCTCACCGCCTGCGGCCTCTCGGCCAGTACGGCGCCCACGTCCGCCGACATCCCCGGGCGCAGCTCCCCCCGCGGGTTCGGAATGACCGCCGTGAGCCGTGCGGTCCGCGTCGTCGGATCGAGGATCGGATCGACGACGTTCACCGTTCCGACGAACTCCTTTCCGGAGAACGCGACGGTCGTAACCGTCACCTGTGCGCCGCGCCGCAGGTCTGCGAGGTAGCGCTCGGGGACGGCGAAGACGACCTTCACGGTGTCGATCCGCGCGAGCTCGGTGATCGTGTCGCCCGCCCGTAAGTAGACGCCGGGCGACACCATGCGGCTGCCCACGACTCCGGAAAACGGCGCGACGATCCGCGTCTTCGCGAGGCGCGCGTGCGCGAGCCCCACGTTCGCGTTCGCGACCTGGAGCGCGGCGCGCGCGTTGTCGAGGTCCTGAGACGACGCGATTCGCTCCTTCGTGAGCTGCTCGAACCGTTCGGCGGTCACGCGCGCCTGGTTCCGCAGCGCTTCCGCGCGCCGCGCCTCCGCCTTGAGCTCGGAGTCGTTCAGTACGGCGATGACCTGGCCTTTCCGGATCACGCGGCCTTCCTCGAAGGGCAGCTCGCGCGCGATCTGGTCGATCTCCGCGGTCAACTTGACCCGCTCGGCCGCTTCGACGGTGCCGAGCGCGTGAAGGGTCTCCTGGACGTTACCCCGGGTCGCTTCGGCGACCTCGACGGGCATCGGCGGCGGGGCGGCGCCGGCCCCCGGTCCGCCGGCGGCTTTCTTGCTGCGGCATCCGGCCACGAGTGCCAGAGCAACGACGGTTACGACGAGTGGCCGCGCGAGGCTTTTCGAGAGGTGGTCCGAGAGCATTGTTCTCCTGGCTCAAGGAAATACGTGGCGGAATAGGGGAGGTTCAGCCCTCCACCCGTCGCGACCCGTGCTTCCCGAGAGGTGAAAAGTTTACCCCGGGCTCAGGCTGAGAACTGAGAACCGAGAACTTCTCTCAGTAGATCAAGACCTGATCTCCCACGTTCGCCATCGCGAAGAGCTTTTCGATGTCGGCGTCGCCGAGACGTACACACCCGTGCGTGACGCTCCGACCGAGCTGGTCGGGATACATCGTGCCGTGGATCCCGTAGCCGCCCCCCAGGTTCAACCGGTACTTTCCGAGGACCTTGTCGAACTTGCGCTGCGGCGTCCCGTGAGGGGGCACGACGATCGCGCCGCCGACCTCGATGACCTCTCCGGCCGGAAGCTCGCGCTCGCGGCCGTCCGGACCGATCTCCACGACCGTGTTGTGCCGGACGGTCAGCACCCGGCCGCTCGAAGATCGCGAGTGCGATCCCCAGTCGTGGACGCCTTCTTCTCCACCAACCGGCTGTCCGGTGCGCGCGTCGATCCTCTCGCCCGGTTCGAGTCTCACGAGGCGCTTGCCCTTCTTGCGCGCCTCTTCGATGAAGTGCCAGTCGGGCGGCACCCACTGCGGGTTCTCTTCCTTCTTGACGATGCGGAATTTGCCCGTCGGGGTGCTGAACACCATGCTGTGTCCGGAGCCGTCGGTGAGCGTGGTTCCCTTTCCGGTCGAGCAGACCGCCTCGAAGACCGTCTTCCCGGCTTTCCGGACGGAGAGCCGGTTCTCCGCCGTCGAGACGACGATGATCTGGTCGGTCTGCTGTGAGTCGTCCAGCTTCAGCTCGGTCTCGCGAACCGCCGAATGCAGCCGCTCGACGCGGCCTTCGGTCTCTTCGGCCGTTCCGCGAAGAACGTCGAGCCGCGGGCCCAGCCGCGCCGCGATCATCCGGTCGATCACCGTGAGCTTCTGCAGGCGGCTCGCATCTCTCCAGTTCTGCCATTCGGCGGTGGCGATCGCTGCGGCGAGGATCGTCCCCACGACGAAGAGTCCCCACGCTCCCAGAAAACCCAGTCGGTACTTGCTCTCGATCACTTTCCAACAGTCCCTAATTAAGGATGCGGGTGCAGGCCCGCAGGGCCTGTCCCCGCGACTTCAATAAATCGGGTGCAGGCCCGCAGGGCCTGTCCCCGCGACTTCAATAAATCGGGTGCAGGCCCGCAGGGCCTGTCCCCGCGACTTCAATAAATGTAGACCCGCGTCTCGGGTCCGACCCGCTTCCAGATAGCGGCGAGGTCGGCCTCCTGAACCATGAACGATCCGGGCTTTGCGCCCTTCAGCGGGCTCTCCGGCGACGGCGGTGAATGAATGACGTAGTCGTTGCCGAGGGCGATGACGTACTTGCCCAGGCCGTTCTCGACAGTCGGCAGCGACTTCGGAGGCTTCGCCCCGTTCATCCGATACACCCATTCGGGCACGCGCCAGGCGTTGCCCTCGAACTTGTTCTCGGCGCTGAACGCGCCGGTCAGCGGTGCGAAAGTCCACGTCTTCTTGCCCGCGACGATCTTGCGCGCGGGACCGATCTCGACCGGCGAGTTCCGGAGGATCTTGTCGGCGAAGTGAAAGGAGAAGTCCTTCTTCTTCGTGTCGATCGAGATGTAGAACTCGTTGCGCTTCGTCGCCTGGAGATACTTCAGACGGGTGTCGAGGGCGTTCGCAAGCTCTTTCTCATTGAGCTCCAGGTCCGCGAGCTCGTGGCGGATCTGCTTGATCTCGTAAGGCGTCGCCTGGCTCCGCGCGACACGCGACTCGAACTCGGACTCGAGGACGCGCCGGTGGACCGCCGCGGCGATCCCGCCGACGAGGAGGAGAAGGAACAGAACGAGAAGCGTGCCCGAGCTCGGACGCGGCAGCTTCCTTCCAGCGCGCTTGCGCATGAAGCGCGTCCGCACCGCGAGGATGCCCGACGGCTCGCGCCGAGGTTGACCCGGCGGCGGCGGGTCCGGGGGTTTTGCGATTTCCACGACGGGCTCAGCAGTGCAAGGGTTCGGCCATCGAGACTTCCTCTTTTCATCCAAAATAACGAGGCGGGTGCAGACCCCTGCGGGATCTGTCCCCGCGACTTTGAAAGGGATATGCCGATCGAGATCGTGCTGAAGGGACGCGTGCCGGTGAAGATCTGGACCGACCGGATCGAGCCGGAGGCGATCGAACAGCTGAAGAACATCGCTTCGCTCCCGGTCGTCCATCCACACGTGGCGGCGATGCCCGACGTTCACCTCGGGAAGGGAGCCACGATCGGCGCGGTCGTTCCGACGAGGGGCGCCGTCTGCCCGGCTGCGGTCGGCGTCGACATCGGCTGTGGGATGTCCGCGCGAAAGACGTCGATTCCGGCCGAGGCGTTCAACGCCGAGGATCTGAAGAAGCTCCGCCACTCGATCGAGCGTGAGATCCCGGTCGGCCGCGAGCTGAAGCGCCAGCCCTTCGACGCCGCGGTCGAGTGGATGGACTCGCACGACGCACCGGGCGTCGTTTCGAAGGTTGTTGTGGATCGCGCCCTCCACCAGCTCGGGACGCTCGGCGGCGGCAACCACTTCATCGAGATCTGCGTGGACCGCGAGGATGGAATGCTTTGGGCGCTGCTCCACTCGGGCAGCCGCAACGTCGGGAAGACCGTGGCCGACGTCCACATCGCGCGCGCCAAGAAGAGCATGGGCCGGGCCCTCGACTCGCTTCCGGACCCCGACCTCGCGTGGCTGGCCGAAGGCACCCCGGAGTTCGAGCAGTACAACGCGGACCGCGAGTGGTGCCAGGCGTACGCGCGCGAGAACCGGGCGATCATGATGGAGCGTCTCCTGAGGCAGCTCGCCTTCGCGCTCGGGTATCGCGAGGACGTCGCGCGGCTGGGTATCACCGTCGCCGTCGACTGCCACCACAACTACGTCACCCCCGAGGTCCACTTCGGCGAGCCGGTCCTCGTGACCCGAAAGGGGGCGATCCGCGCGGGGGTCGGCGAGCTCGGCATCATTCCCGGTTCGATGGGAACCGGAACGTACATCGTGCGCGGGCTCGGCAATCGCGAAGCCTTCGAGAGCGCGCCGCACGGCGCCGGGCGGAAGATGTCGCGGAGCGAAGCGCGCCGCCGTTTCACGGCCGAGGACCTTGTCTGTCAGACGGAGGGCGTCGAGTGCAGGAAAGACGTGCGCGTCGTCGACGAGATCCCGGCGGCCTACAAGCCGATCGAGGAGGTCATCGAGAAGTCGTCGGACTTAGTCGAGGTGGTCGCCTTCATCCGGCAGGTGATTTGCGTGAAAGGGTGAGCCGGCCGGAGGATCCGGACCTGAGCTAGGCTCGCGACAACAAGAATTGATGGACTCCGAAACCGCCGAAGAGATCAAGAGACACTTCAACGTCGTCGCCGAAGGGCTGCGCTCGGATATCCGTCTCGTGATCGAAGGCCTTGCCGTCAACACGGACAGAACCGAGAGGGTCGAGAACCGACTCGACCGCGTTGAGGTCCGACTCGACCGGGTGCAGGTCGGGCTCGATGGGTTGAAGACGGAGGTCACCGAGGTGAAGACGATGATCCGTCCCTTGATCACGGGGAGTGACGCTTGAAATCGCCAAGGAGTGCCGGACCGCTCCGGCAGGAGTTCCCGATCCGCGACCGCTACACCGTGTCGGGCCATGTCGTCGGCGACGTCTGCTTCACGTGCCGCTGCCGGGTCGTCGAGTTCGCCGACGACGAGCGGATGGTCCTCGCCTGGTGCGAGTGCGACTTTCCCGACGACGCCGCCGAGATGGAGGTTCTGTAGAAGTCCCAGGCCCCGGGCGGGGTTCTCGAGACCTGGAACCCGGAACGATCTCTTCCTCTCGCTAGTTCGAAGGGGGAGCCGCCGGCGGCGGCGGCATCGGCGCCGACGCATGGTCGGAGACGTACAACCACTTTCCGCCTTTGCGTGCCGCGATCGAAGTAAAGCGTCCCTCGAACGTCTGCGCGGCTCCGCCGGCCTTCGGAGTCATCGTCATCTTGAAGTGCCCGGAGGCCCAGGACGAGTTTCCGGTGGTCGCCGACATGTCGTACATCATCTGCATGTCCTGAACGGTGTTCGCACCGAGGAACTTTTCGTAGCTCGCGCGGATGGCGTCGCGGCCCTTCGCCATCATCTCGTCCGGCGGATACATCACGGCGTCCGGAGCGTAGAGCGCGGCGACCGCCGCGGGGTCGCCGGCCTTGACCGCCTTGACCCAGGCCTGATCGAGCGTCTTGACGCCCTGCGCGAACAGGGAGCCGGCGAAGAGAGAGATGCAGAGGGAGAGCAGGATCCGTCTCATGGGGTCTCCTTTCGAAGAAGAATGCGCGGCGAATTCTACCTTTAGACTTCCGGGCGCCCAGCCATGAGGTATCGCACTTTCGTCTTGTCGGCGGCGCTCTCGCTCGCGAGCTCCGCTCTGGCCGCGCAGGCTCCATCCGCCCCGTGGCGCACGATCGAGACGGCCCACTTCCGCGTCCACTTTCCGGCGCCGTTCGAGCCGTGGGCCCGCCGCGCGGCCGGCGCGATCGAGAGCATCCACGAGCGGGTCACCGAGGCTGTGGGCTGGCGGCCGGGACGTCCGATCGAGGTGTCGGTTGGCGATCCGCAGGCGACGTCGAACGGGATGGCGTTTCCATTTCTCGATCGGCCGGCGGTCGTTCTCTGGACGTCGCCGCCGGAGCCGGAGTCCGGAATCGGCTACTGGACCGACTGGATGGAAGACCTCGTGGTTCACGAGGTCGCGCACATCGTCCACCTCGGCCGCCCGCGTAACCGATCGCGCGGCATCCTCGCGCGGCTCTCGCCGCTTCCGATCGGGCCGGTCCTTCTGAAATCGCCGCGCTGGCTGTCCGAGGGCTACGCGACGCTGATCGAAGGCGCGCTGACCGGCTCCGGCCGTCCGGCGTCGAGCTTTCGCGCGATGGTGCTGCGGCGCTTCGCGATGGATGGAAAGCTCCCGGGGTACGCCGCGCTCTCTTCGACGTCGGGCTGGCTCGGGGGCTCGATGGCGTATCTCGTCGGCTCGACGTTTCTCGAGTGGCTCGAGGCGCGCGAGGGGAAGGGCAGTCTCCAGAAGCTCTGGAAACGCATGGCGTCGCGGCGGGGAGGCGATTTCCCGACCGCATTCCGCGCGATCTTCGGGCGTTCGCCGGCCGATCTCTACGACCGGTTCCGCGCGGAGATCACCGCGCTCTCGGTGGAAGAGGAGAAGCGGCTCCGGTCCGCCGGGCTCGTGGACGGCGAGACGTGGCAGCGCCTCGACGGCGGAACGCTTTCGCTCTCCGTCTCGCCCGACGGCTCGAAGCTTCTCGCCCGCCGCGATCCGAAGCGGGGCGAGACGTACCTCGCCGTCTGGACGACTGCGCCGGATGAAGAAGAGCGTCGCGCGGAAGAGAAGCGGCGCGAGCGCGAGACGGAAATCCTTCGGGACCCGGAAGAGGTCGCGGACCGGCCCGAGGTTCCGGCGCGACGCACTCCCCGGTGGCGTTTGCCGAGCATCAACGGATTCGCCGCCGAGAACCCGCGCTGGCTCCCGGACGGACGCCGAGTTCTCTTCGCGCGGCGCGCGCCGGATCGCGAAGGCGTCCTGCGCCTCGACCTCTCGGTGTGGACGCCGGAGGAGGGAGATGTCCGGCGGGTGACGGAGCTCGCCGACGTCGTCGAGGCAGATCCCGCGCCGGACGGTCGCTGGGCTGCCGGCGTGCGTGTGCGTTACGGAGTCTCGGATCTCGTGGCGGTCGACCTCGCCTCCGGATCGCTCCGGTCGATCGCGCCCACCGCGGCTCGCGAAGACGCGTGGCGCGTCTGGAGCCATCCGCGCGTTTCACCGGACGGTGCGACGATCGCCGCTCTCATCCACTCCGAAGGCCGGTGGCGGCTCGGGACTCTTCCCGCGGGCGGCGGCGCGCTTCGTGAGATCCCTCTGCCCGGATCGCCGGCCGGCGCGCCCGCGTGGAGCGCCGACGGATCCCGGATCTTCGTCGCCGCGGACCGGGAGGGCATCTGGAACGTGGAGTCGGTCCCCCCGAACAATGTCGCGGGGACAGGTCCCACGGACCTGCACCCGCCGCAGTCCAACGCGGGGACAGGTCCCGCGGACCTGCACCCGCCGCAGGGCGGAGCCGCGCCGTCGGAGCTCATGACGCGAGTGACCGGCGGCGCGCTCGACCCCGCGCCGTCTCCCGACGGAAAGTCCCTCTTCTTCCTCGAGGTCACGTCGAAGGGCGTGGACATCCAGCGCCTCGCCCTGCCCGCCGCGCCGCTCGCCCCGCTCGGCCGCCGTCCCGAGAGCTTTCCGCTGCTCCCGCCTGATTCCGTTTCCGCCGCACCCTTCGCACGGTCGGCGGTTGCACCGGATCATCCTTACCGGATCTGGCCGAGCCACGTCGTGCGGCCGCTCGCGACGTACTCCGTGGGTCCCGACGGCAACGCGTGGCAGATCGGCGTCGAGGGATCGGACGTCGTCGGGAGGCTCGACTGGGTCGCCCTCGGATCCGTCGGCAACGAGGCGGGTCCGCGCGGCGCTTCGATTGCCGCCTCGTATCGCGGTCTGCCGGTTACGCTCTCTGCGCACCTTTTCTTCGCGCGTGAGAAGCCGGGCAACCAGCGCGTCGTGCGGCGGCGCGAGTTCGACCAGGAGCGCGCGGGCGGATTGCTCCAGGCGTCGTGGTGGCGTCCGTTCTCCGGCGGACGGGTGAGAGTCGACGCCGGCAGCGGGTGGACGCGCGTCGAGCCGCTCGCGGGCGGCCACGACTTCGATCGATCGCTCGTCTCGATGCGCGCGCGCGCGAGCGCGAGAAGGCTTCGCGGGAAGAGCGGACTCGGATTCGACCTCGACGCCTCGGGCTCGAGCGGCTGGACCGACGGCGGTTCGTGGCGCCAGTGGCTCGCCGGAGCGTCCGTATCCGGATTCCTCCCCCTCGCGAGGCTCTCCGCCTCCGGCCGATATGGCGACACGAGCGGTTCGCCGACGCGTTTCGACGTCTTCTCCATCGGCGGCGCGCCGTCGGCCGTTCTGCCGGCGGGGCTCGACCGAAACCGCGTCGAGCTCGCAGCGCTGCCCGCGTTCGTTCAAACCGGAAACCGCGTCGAGTCGGCCCGCGCCGAGCTCGAGTTTCGCGGCGTGCCGGTCGTCCTCTACGGCGAGCGCTTGCGGGCGTGGAACGAAAGGGGAGAGACGCCGCGCCCTGTACGGGTCTTCGGGGCGGAGGTTCGGATCGACGAGAGGCTCCTGCCCGTCTCCTTCTCCGGCGAGCTCGCCTTCTACGCGGGCGTCGCGAAAATCCGCAGCACGTCACCGCGGTTCGACTCGACGCGCGGCTACGCCGGACTTCTCTACCGTCCGTGAGGATCCGAGCCCGGGACGGGCGCCTTGCTGCCGGGGTGTGCGCGCTGGCCGCCGTCTGCGCACCGCTCTTCGCGCAGAGCGCTGCCGACCCGCGCCGGAGCGAGTGGATGCTCGCCGGCGGCTTCGGCTGGACCATCGGCACCGGGCCGAGCGACCCGGACCTTCAGTACGTGGCGCTCTTTCCCGAGCTCGCCTGGCCGGTCAAGCCGACGGTCGCATACATCGTCACGGGGTACGTGAGCCGCTGGTTCCCGCGACAGGGATGGGTCGCAGGGTTCTATCCCGTCGGCGGACGGCTCGAGCTTTTCGGAGGGCGTAACGCGCCGTACGTCTCTGCTTCGATCGGAGTGGGATGGACGAACCTGACCGAGCTCGACGAGATCGACCGGCGATTCAATTTCCTGGCTCAGTGGGGCGCCGGAATCCGGCACCGCATGCCCGGAGGTCGCGACTGGTTCGCGGAGTTCCGCTACCTCCACGTTTCCAACTTCGGCACCGCGGGAAACAACTGGGGCCTGAACACCCTGGTCGTCGTGATCGGCCGCCGACTGTAAGGATCAGTCTTCGTAGTACGAGCGCGCCGACACGTGACCCTTGCGCTTCCCGGCGAGCCGGACCTCGACGTCGTGCGCACCGCGCGGCAGGTTCGGCTTCACGAACACGAGCACGTAGCGGCCGGAGATCGCGCGCGTGACCCGGTCGAGCGCCGCCTGCGGGAAGAGGTGCGTCTTCTGGTACGTGCCGCCCGTCGCGTCGGAGACTCCCACGAGGCGACCCTCGAGCGTGTGGTAGTCGGCGTCGGTGATGTCGAGCGTGAAGATGTTGACCCGCGCGGCCGAGAGCGAGTACAGCGCGCGCGCGTAGTCCTTCTGCTCCGTGGGAATGGCGCCGGTCAGTCCGCCGATCGTGCCCAGCCCCCACCCGAAGTAGAGCATCGACTTGCCGCCGGGGATCGGCTCGAGGGCGCGCGCGACGAGGTCGAGCCCGCGCTCCGGCGTGACGGCCCTGCGCGCTTTCGCGTAGTCGAAATTCCGCGCGAGCGAAGGGAACGGTCCGGGGTCGATCCGGGCGGGCTCGGCGGTTCGGAGGCACGAGAGCATCGCCGCGCGGATTTTTTCCCGGCTGTTGGTGAAGTCCTGCCGAAGCTTCAGGTGGGAGTCGAAGGAAACGACCGCGACCCGGTCCGTATCGACCAGGGTCTCGAGGAAGCGGTCGGTGTACTGGGCCATGCGCAGGAAGCCCGCGATGCGCAGGGGCTCGTAGTCGGTCTGGTAGAAGAGAACGATCACGCGGCCCGGCGGATACGCGAGCACCGGCTCGGTGAGCGCGGGTGCTTCTCCCCAAGTGATGTCGCCCGGCTTCAGGGTCGCGGACTCCGGAACGCTCGCCGAAACCCACTCGATCGATTCCAGGGGCACCCGCCTGCCGTCGACCTTCACGACGAAGTCGGCCGCGACGAGGTCCCGGATCGGTTCGCCGTCGTCGTACGTGACGTGCGCGTCGATGACGACCCGCTCGACCCGTGCCTCTTCCCGGAACGTGCCCGGCCGCGAAGGAGCGGCGGATCGCGGCGGCGGATTCGGGACCGCCCGCGGCTTCTGCGGCAGCGCGGGGAGAGGCTTCGCGATGCCGCGCCCGCGCGGCAGAGGAGGCAGATCCTGCGCGTTCGCGGCGGCGGGTAGGAGCCCGAGAATCCCGACGAGGAGCGAGGCCGCCGTGCGCACCGACAAGAGGCTACAGTCGCACGGTCCCGCGAACAAGTGGAGGGCGCATCGAGCGTGACGTTTTCTCCCACCCGTGAACGGGCTGCAGTCAAGAATGCACTTTTCTCTCAGCGTCCGCAGCGATCCACCACCTGGAGAGTGATCTGCTCGCTCGACGGAGGATTCTCTTCCAGCCCGAGCGAATGCAGCTCTTCGTGGATCAGGATGTTCGCGGCGTAGGAGGGCCAGCGATGCGCCTTCTCGCGAAACCGATCGCTGCACAGGAAGACGACCGAGCTTCCGAGCGTCGTGCCGGCGAGCAGGTCTTTCCATGGTCGGCGCCGCCTCGGCTCGTCTACCGGTGCTCTCGGAAAGATGGGCACGACCGAGGCGGAGACCAAACCTTGACCTCGAAGCCGGCTTCTTCCGCAGCTCGTCGCCTCGGCCCCTACGAATTCATCGGCCCTCTCGGGGCCGGAGGGATGGGGGAGGTCTCCGCCTACACGTACCGACGGTTCCTGAATGATCTCTCTCGCGTCGACGGATTGAAGTGACACCTGGACTGTCTATCCTCCATAATGGAGGAATTATGGAGGACAAATGGCCACTCTCAACGTGAAAAATCTTCCCGATTCGCTCTACCGCAAGCTCCAGAAGCGAGCGAAGCAACAGCATCGGTCCGTCGCCCAGGAGGTGACGAAGATTTTGGACGACGCGCTCGAGTCTCCCAATCTCCTGTCGATCTTGACGTTGCGGGGTCTTGGCAAGGAGCAGTGGACCGGAATCGATGCGGCGGCTCACGTCGATTCCGAGCGCAAGTCGTGGGGCTGATCCGCGAGATCGGCGATGGCCCAATTGCCCTCGATACCGTCGTCTTCATCTACTTCATCGAGGAGCATTTGCTCTTTCTGCCGATGATCGATCCAATCTTCGCAGCGATCGACGCAAGGCGTCTTCCGGCGGTCGCATCGAGCCTGACCTTGCTGGAGGTTCTCGTGGTCCCGTACGGGACCGGAAACATTCCTCTGGCCGAACGGTATGAGCAGGTTCTCACGCGTAGCCGTGGCCTCCGTGTGATCGACATCGATCGAGCGCAGCTGCGTGCTGCGGCGCAGCTGCGAGCCATCCATGCGAGCCTTCGAACGCCCGACGCGATTCAGCTCTCGGCAGCGCTGTCGGGCGGCTGTTCGGTTCTGCTGACGAATGACCGCGACCTGCCGGCAGTGCCGGGATTGCGGATTCTTCAGCTGAGAGATTTCGCGACGTGACACCGCGGAGCGGCTCCCGATTCGGACCCTACGAGTTACAGACGCCGCTCGGTGCCGGCGGGATGGGAGAGGTCTACCGGGCGCGAACCGGCCGCCGCCGTCAACCCGAAGGTCCCGCGCCGCTGATCATCGAGCGCAGTCTCGCAAAGGAAGCGCGAGAGCTATCTGCTGGACGCCTTAAAGTGGTCGTACACCATCCGCGAGAGTCGCGCGCCCGTCACGAGAGCCTGGTTGTCCACACCGGGCCTCTTGTCACGGACCTTGCGCGCGCAGATCGCGATCACGTAGCGCGCCTTCGGACTCTCGACGTAGGCGGCGTCGCTGCGGACGTCGCCTTTGAATCCGGCGGCGTCGGGATTCTTCTCTTCGTCCCAGCCGGTCTTGTTGGCGACCGAGATCCGGTCGCGCTCGAAGGGAAGTAACCGGGGGATCATCGCCCGGTCCTGTTGCTTCCGCAGAATGGCGAGCATCTCGTCGCAAATGGCGCGGTTGACGACCTTTCCCTCCGCGATCAGCTGAATGAGCCGCGCGGCCTCGCGGGGCGTCGTCATCCCGAGGCCGAACTCTTTCTCCAGCTCCGGAAAGACGTCGGGGTGTCCATCACGAAAAGTCGGCCGGAAGATCTTCGTCTGCGTCAGTTCGTAGGAGACCATCCGGCGGTCGACGTTCGCGGTCCCGACTCGCCGGACGAGAAGATTCGTTGCGGTGTTGTCGCTGTACGCGATCATCAGGTTCGTCAGGTCGGCGACCGTCAACTGCAGCCCGTCGTGCAGCATGTTGAGCGGCACGGTCTCGTCGCCCGCCTTGTCCGAATCGTGGAGCGTCACCTTCGTGTCGCGCCGGAGCTTTCCCTCCGCGATCTGGTGATAGAGCTCGACCATCACGGCGACCTTGATCAGGCTCGCTGTGGGAAAGCGGACGTCTGCGTTCACCGCGATCGTCTCCCCGGTCCCAAGGTTCGTCGCGGCGATCCCGATCGTTCCCGGAAACTCGCGGACGACCTTCTCGAGCTCCGTCTGAAGCAACGCGGCCGAGAGGAGGAGGACCAGAACGGCGGTCAGCGTGAAGCTCCCGCCGGCTCGTTGCGGAAGACTCTCCCGTCTTTCATGACGAAGAAGACCCGCCCGAGCTCCTTCACGTCGGCGACGGGATCGCCTGGGACCGCGACGATGTCGGCGTAGGCGCTCGGAGCGACGACGCCGAGCTGGCCCGACATCCCGAGCATCTCGGCGGCCTTCGACGTGGCGGACTGGATCGCCGCGGTCGGGCTCATCCCGAACTCGACCATCCGCGGGAACTCACGCGCGATCGGGTCGTTCCAGGAGAACCCGCCCACGTCGGTCCCGAAGGCGATCTTGACCCCGGCCTTGTAGGCCCTCTGAAGCGACGGCCCGTGGAGCGCGATGCGTTTGCGATCCCGCTGCCCGGCGGGCGTTTCGGGCGGAGAGTTGTGGTCGTAGTAGACGCTCATCGTCGGGCAGAGCCAGGTGCCCTGCTTCACCATCTGCGCGATTGCCGCGTCGTCCAGGTCGAGGCCGTGCTCGATCGAGTCGCAGCCGCCGTCGAGCGCCCGGTGAAGACCGATACCGCCGTACGCGTGGCACGCGACCTTCTTTCCCCAGCCGTGCGCCTCGTCGACGATCGCCTTGATTTCGTCGAGAGTCAGCGTCGGCTGAGAGACCAGGTTCCCTTTCGCGTCCACCCACGACCGATGCGTCATGTAAACCTTGATCCAGTCCGCGCCGTGGTCGAGCTGCTCGCGGGCGGCCTTGCGCGCCTCGACCGGGCCGTCGACGATCTGCGCGCCCTTCGGGACGTCGATCTCGGGCGCGTACCCCTCCAGGTTGTAGCCGCCCGTCGTCGAGATCGCGCGCGTGACGACGAACATCCGTGGGCCCGGGACGTATCCCGCCTCGATCGCCTGCTTGATCCCAACGTCGCCGTAGCCGGCTCCTTCGGTCTCGACGTCCCGGATCGTCGTGAAGCCCTGCTCGAGCGCGCGGCGCGCGGAGGCCGTCGCCCTCGCGGCGCGGAACGCGAGCCCGTGCTTCAGGAGCTGGACGTCGTAGCCGCCGTCGGCGGGGTCTTCGCCCTGCAGAAAGACGTGGGTGTGCGCGTCGATGAGACCCGGAAGGACCGTCGCGCGGGAGAGATCGATCACCGCGGCGCCTTCGGGAATCTTCACCGATGCGGCGTCGCCGACGCTCTCGATTCGGCTTCCGCGGATCACGATCACCTGGTCGCGCCGCGGCGTCGCGGACTTTCCGTCGATGAGCGTCCCCGCTCGGATCACGGTGACGGCCTTGGCCGCTCGCGCGGGAAGGACCGCGAGGGACATCCCGACGAGAAAGCAAACCACCGCCCGACGATCGAGAGAGCGCATTTCCGTCCTCCTGGAAGAAATCGGGAGAACCCTATTCGCTCGTTGCCGGAATCGCAACGTCGCGGTTCCGGTCGAATAGACTCGACGCAACTCGATGCCCCTTTCGGCCGGATCCCGCCTCGGCCCGTACGAGATCCTGGCGCCGCTCGGCGCGGGCGGGATGGGGGAGGTCTATCGCGCCCGCGACGCGCGCCTGCACCGCGACGTTGCGATCAAGGTGCTGCCGGCGTCGTTCTCAGCGGATCCGGATCGGCTGAGACGGTTCGAGCAGGAGGCGCGAGCGGCTTCCGCGCTGAATCACCCGAACATCCTGACGATCCACGACATCGGGATGCATGACGACGCTCCTTACCTCGTGTCGGAGCTGCTCGAGGGAGAATCCCTGCGCGATCGGCTGGAAGGCGGAGGATTCAAACCCGCCGCCGCGGTCGACGCCGCCGTCCAGGTCGCTCAGGGGCTCGCGGCCGCACACGAGAGGGGGATCGTCCACCGGGACCTGAAGCCGGAGAACCTCTTCGTGCTGCGGGATGGCCGCGTCAAGATCCTCGATTTCGGGCTGGCAAAGCTGACCCGACCGGACCCCGCTCCGTCCGGCGAAAGTGAGGTCGTCACGACCCCGGCCGAAACGGAGCCGGGAACCGTGATGGGCACGCTCGGCTACATGTCACCCGAACAGCTCCGGGGACAGGCGGCCGACCATCGCTCCGACATTTTTTCTTTGGGAGCGATCCTCTACGAGATGCTGGCGGGCCGACGGGCGTTCCTCGGGTCCACACCGGTCGACACGATCAGCGCGATTCTCAAGGAAGACCCGCCGGAGCTCACGGGGACGGTCGAAGGGCTTTCGCCCGGGCTCGAGCGAATCGCGCGTCGCTGCCTCGAGAAGAACCCCGATGCCCGCTTTCAATCGGCTCGCGATCTCGCCTTCGCTCTGAAAGAGAGCGCCGTTCTTCCTCCCGCCTCGCAGACGGTCGTTGCTCGCCCGGCGCCGGGTCGGGTGGCGAGTCGCTTCCCGCCGCTCGCCGTTGCGCTAATCGCGATCGGGGTCATCGCCCTCGTCATCCTGATGGCCGTAAGAACGGGGCCGTTGCGCCAGTGGCTCGCGAAAGGCGGCGGGACGGGTCGGATCGCGTCGCTTGCCGTCTTGCCGTTGAGGGATCTCACCGGCGACCCCCGGCAGCAATATTTCGTCGACGGCATGACGGAGGCGCTTACCTCGAGTCTGGCTCAGATTCGTTCCCTCAAGGTCATCGCGCGCACTTCGTCGGAGCAGTACAAGGAGTCGAAGAAGCCGCTCCGCGAGATCGCCCGCGACCTCGGCGTCGATGCCGTCGTGGAGGGTTCGATCACGCGTGCTGGAAACCGGATCCGAGTCGCCGCGCGGCTCATCCAGCCGGAAAGCCAGACTCAGCTCTGGGCGAAAAGCTTCGAGCGGGGCGTCGGCGACGTCCTTGCGCTGCAGGGTGAGATCGCCGGAGCGATTGCACGGCAAATCGAGGCCCAGCTGACGACCGACGAACGGAGCCGTCTGACCGCGACCCGCCCGATCGACGCGAAAGCCTACGAGGCCTACCTGCTCGGCCGCTTTTTGCTCGACCAGGGGACCGAAGAGTCGCTGAACAGCGCCTTGGAGCAGTTTACGAAGGCTCTCCAGATCCAGCCCGACTACGCCGCGGCGCACGCGGCTATCGCGGGCTACTACGCGATCCTTCCGTTCTACAGCTCCCTGTCGCCCGCGGAGGTCTTTCCAAAGGCGAGGGCGGAGGCCGAGAAATCTCTCGAGATCGATGAAAGCCTCCCGGAGGCTCATGCATCTCTCGCTTACATTCGTGCCTACTACGAGTGGGACTGGCCAAAGGCCGAGCAAGAGTTCCGACGAGCTCTCGAGCTGCGACCGAGCTACGCCGATGCGCATTTCTCGTTCAGCCGTTTTCTAGCCGCCGCCGGCAGGATGGACGAAGCGATTGCAGAAATCCGTCGTGCTCAGGAGCTCGATCCCCGCTCCGTTCCGCTGAAGGCGAACACCGCGCTCCTCTTCTATTTCAGTGGCCGTTACGACGAAGCTCTCGAGCAACTGTTCGAGGTCCGGAAGCTCGATCCGAATCTGCCACTCGTGCACTGGGGAATCGGCCTGACCTATGAACAGAAGGGTCAGCAGGAGCAGGCCATCGAGGCGCTCCGAAAGGCCACGAGCCTGTCGAAGAGCTTGAACATGCAGTCCTCCCTCGGGCATGCCTACGCGCGGTTCGGAAAGAGAGCGGAGGCGCAGGCGATCCTCGACATGCTCCGCGAGCGCTCGAAAGAGAGCTACGTCCCGTCGTACTTCTCGGCGCTAATCTACTCCGGCCTGGGCGATAAGGACCGGGCCTTCGAGTGGCTCGAAAGGGCATTCCAGGAGCGCTCCACGGTCCTCGCCTATCTCCGACTGGATCCGCGGCTCGCGCCGTTGCGCTCCGATCCCCGCTTCGCGGAGCTCCTTCGTCGGATCGGACCCGCGTGACCATTTCCGCCGGTGCCCGCCTCGGCCCCTACGAAATTCTCTCGGCGCTCGGCGCGGGAGGGATGGGAGAGGTCTACCGGGCGCGCGACACGCGGCTCCACCGCGAGGTTGCGGTCAAGGTGCTGCCGGAGTCCTTCTCGCAGGACGCCGACCGATTGCGCCGGTTCGAACAGGAGGCGCGCGCGGCCTCGGCGCTGAACCATCCGAACATCCTGACGATCCACGACTTCGGGTCCGAGGGAGGCGCGCCGTACGTCGTCACCGAGCTTCTGGAAGGGGAGACTCTGCGCGAGAAGCTCCCGGGCGGCCGTCTTGCGGTGCGCAAGTGCCTCGACTACGGGGCGCAGATCGCACGCGGGCTCGCCGCGGCGCACGAAAGGGGGATCGTCCACCGAGACCTGAAGCCGGAGAACCTTTTCGTTACGAGAGACGGTCGAGTCAAGATCCTCGACTTCGGTCTCGCGAAGCTGAAGCATCCTGAGACGAGCGCGGGTCCACTGACTGGAGTCGCGACCGAGACCGCCGGGACAGAGCCGGGCGTCGTCATGGGGACGGCCGGTTACATGTCGCCCGAGCAGGTGAAGGGCCAACCGGCGGATCACCGCTCCGACCTCTTCTCGCTCGGAACGGTGTTCTACGAGATGCTGACGGGTCAGCGCGCTTTCGGCGGCACCGCCGCGGAGACGATGAGCGCGATTCTGCGGGACGACCCTCCCGAGCCTTCCCGAACGGTAGCCGAGGTCCCGCCGCCGCTCGACCGGATCGTCCGGCGATGCCTCGAGAAGAGTCCCGCGGAGCGGTTTCAATCGGCGAGTGACCTCGCCTACGCGATCGAGGAGACGGTCACGGTTTCCTCGTCGGCGCCGTCTGCGCTTGCGGCGCCGCTGTCTCGTCCGCGTCCCTCCTATCGGCCGATCACTCTCGCATTCATCGCCGTCGCCGCTCTGGCTGCGCTGATCTCGTTCGACGTCGGCGGAATCCGCCGGCGGCTCACGGGCGGAGCGCCTCCGCAATCGATCCAGTCGCTCGCCGTTCTGCCGCTACAGAACCTCTCGCTCGACCCGGAGCAGGAGTACTTCGCCGACGGAATGACGGAGGCGCTCATCTCAAACCTCGCCAGGATCCGGTCGCTCAAGGTCATTTCGCGCACCTCGGTCATGCGCTACAAGGGGACGCGCAAACCCCTGCCGGAGATCGGCCGGGAGCTCGACGTGGAAGGAATCGTGGAAGGTTCCGTGCTTCGATCGGGCGACCGGGTTCGCATCTCGGCACAGCTCATCCACGCTTCGACAGATACACACCTCTGGGCTAGAGACTACGAGCGGGACGCGCGGGACGTTCTCGCGCTCCAGAGCGACGTCGCGCGCGCGGTCGCGGACGAAGTCCGCGCTCAGGTGACTCCGCAGGAGCGAGCTGGCCTCAGCCGGGCGCCACAAGTCGACCCCGAGGCTCACGAGGCTTACCTCAAGGGCCGTTTCCAGTGGAACAGGCGAACACGGGAGGGCTTTCAGAAGGCGATCGGGTACTTCCAGGAATCGATCGAGCGGAGTCCGACTTGGGCGGCTCCCCATGCCGGGCTGGCCGACACGTACATCGTCCTCACCAGCTATCGCTTGATCGAGGCCGAAGAAGGACATCGTCGCGCCCGAGCGGCCGCTTCGAAAGCACTCGAGCTGGACGACTCCTTGGCGGAGGCGCACACGTCGCTGGCATCGGTCGAGTGGGACGAGCTCGAATGGGATCCCGCAGAAAAGGAGTTCCGGCGCTCGCTCTCACTCAATCCGAGCTACGCGACGGCGCATCAGTGGTACGGCGAATACCTGTCGCAGCGGGGGCGGCATGACGAGGCGATCCGGGAAGGGCAAACAGCCGAGAAACTCGATCCGCTCTCGCTTATCGTTCGATCCTCCTTGGGCGGCGCCTTTTACCTGGCCCGCCGATACGACCGGGCGATCGCGCAGGTACGGAAGGCGCTGTCTGAGGAGCCAAACTTCCGCATAGCCAACCTCTTCCTCGGCCAGTCGTACCGGGAGAAGGGAATGTTCAGTGAGGCGATCACAGCCTTCGAAAGAGCCAACAGCGTAGGCGAATCGAGCGAAACACTCGCCCTTCTCGGACACGCTTACGCAGTGGCGGGACGGCGAGACGACGCGCTCCGAGTTCTCTCGCGTCTCAAGGAGCTATCGAAAGCTTCCTATGTTTCGCCTCTCGACATGGCGATCCTCTACACCGGTCTGGGCGACGAAGACCGTGTGTTCGAGTGGCTGAACCGGGCGGTCGGCGAACGTTCCGCGAATCTGGGTTCGATCGGCGTGGATCCGGTTTTCGATCCTCTCCGTTCCGATCCACGCTTTCAGGACATCCTGGAACGCATCGGTCTTCGACCATGAGCCTCCCGGCTGGCGATCAGATGTCGAAGTAGAGCGCGAATTCCCAGGGATGCGGGCGAAGCCGGATCGGATCCACCTCGTTCTTGCGCTTGTAGTCGATCCAGGTCCTGATCAGATCGCTCGTGAAGACGCCGCCCTTCATCAGGAACTCGTGGTCCGCTTCGAGAGCGTTCAGCACCTCGCTCAAGGATCCGGGAAGCTGCTTGACCTTTGCGGCCTCTTCGGGCGGCAGCTCATAAAGATCCTTGTCGATCGGCTCGCCCGGGTCGAGCTTTCGTTCGACGCCGTCCAACCCCGCCATGAGGCACGCCGCGAACGATAGGTATGGATTGCACGACGGGTCGGGTGTGCGGAACTCGATCCGCTTCGCTTTCTCCGAGCGCGAGTACATCGGGATGCGCACGCAGGCCGACCGGTTTCGCTTGCTGTAGGCGAGGTTGATCGGCGCCTCGTAACCCGGCACGAGTCGCCGATAGCTGTTCGTAGTCGGCGCGATCAGCGCGCAGAGAGCGGGCGCGTGCGCGAGGATCCCGCCGATGTAGTTCAGGCACATCTGCGAGATGTCGGCGTAGCCTCCCGCTTCGAAGAATAGGTTCTTCCCGTCCTTCCAGAGGCTCTGGTGGGTGTGCATGCCCGAGCCGTTGTCTTGAAAGATCGGCTTCGGCATGAACGTAGCCGTCTTTCCAAACTTCCGCGCGGTGTTCTTCGCGCAGTACTTGTACCAGAGCACCCTGTCCGCCATGCGTGTGAGCGTGTCGAAGCGCATGTCCACTTCGGTCTGGCCCGCGGTACCGACCTCGTGATGGTGGACCTCGACCGGAATCCCGACGGACGCCAGCGCGAGCACCATCGCGGAGCGAATGTCCTGGAACTTGTCCATGGGCGGAACGGGGAAGTACCCCTGCTTGTAGCGCGGCTTGTAGCCGAGATTGGGGCGGTCGGGCGTCCCCTCCCTTCCCGAGTTCCAGAAGCCCGCCTCCGAGTCGATGTAGTAGTAGCCGCAGTTGTAGGTCTGGTCGAAGCGGATGTCGTCGAAGAAGAAGAACTCGAGCTCGGGGCCGACATAGACCGTGTCGGCGATTCCGCTCTTCTGAAGGTATGCCTCCGCCTTTCGCGCGACGTAACGCGGGTCGCGGCTGTACCGCTCTTCGGTGACCGGGTCCTTGACATCGCAGACGAGGACGAGCGTCGGGTCTAGGGTGAACGGGTCCATCGCCGCGGTTTCGGGATCGGGGACGAGAAGCATGTCGGACTCGTCGATCGTCTGGAAGCCGCGGATCGAGGAGCCATCGAAGCCGATCCCCTCCGCGAAGAGCTCCTCGGTCAGCTCCGCAACCGGAATCGAAAAGTGCTGCCACAGCCCGGGCACGTCCGTGAAACGCAGGTCGACGAACTTCGCGTGCTGCTCTCGCGCGAGCTTGATCGCGTCCCGAGCGGTCATCGTATCCTCCATGTGTCGGGGATCCCCGAATGGTCGGATTCTGCGGAGATACTATCTGCCTCGAAGCATCCGATGAGCCTCTCCTCCGGTTCGCGGCTCGGCTCCTACGAGATCCTGGCCCCCCTCGGAGCCGGAGGAATGGGAGAGGTCTACCGCGCGCGGGACACGCGCCTCAAGCGCGAGGTCGCCGTCAAGCTCCTCTCGGACGAGCTCTCGCGGGACGCTGAGCACCTCTCGCGGTTCCAGCGCGAAGCCGAGATGCTCGCCGCCGTGAACCACCCGAGCATCGCGGCGATCTATGGGATCGAGGAGTTCGACGGCGTGCGCTTCCTCGTGCTCGAGCTCGTTCCCGGCGAGACGCTTGCCGAGCGGCTGACGCCAGGACGACTTCCGATCGAGGAGGCGCTCGATATCGGACGCCAGATCGCGGAAGCGCTCGACTCGGCGCACGAAAGAGGAATCGTTCATCGGGATTTGAAGCCCGGCAACGTAAAGATCACCCCGGAAGGACGCGTCAAGGTCCTCGACTTCGGCCTGGCGAAGAGTCTCGAGAGCACAGGAGCCGATTCGGTCGCGGCGACGGTCGGCGTTACGTCGACTCAGGTGGGCACGGTCCTCGGCACGCCGGCTTACATGAGCCCCGAACAAGCGCGTGGGCAGACACTCGACGAACGAACCGACGTCTGGTCGTTCGGCTGCGTTCTCTACGAGACGCTGACCGGGAAAGAGGCGTTTGCGGGCGACACGTTCTCGGACCGGCTCGCCGCGATCCTGCGCGAGGAGCCGGACTGGGACGCTCTTCCGCGCGACACGCCTCCGGTCGTTGCGCGGCTTCTTGCCCGTTGCCTCGAGAAAAACCCGAATCGGCGTCTCCGGGACGTTGGAGAAGCGCGCTCGGTCCTTGAGGAGGCGCTCGCGGATCTTCGCGAAGGCTCTCCCCGAACGAAGAGCCGGCGGAGTGTCGGCGCTTCGATCCTCCAATCCTTTCGCGCGGCGTTCGTCCGAACGGGCGCACCCCCGACTCCTGCGCCGATCGCCCCGCCCCGCCTCTCGCAGCTCACCTTCGCGAAGGAGATCGAAGCGTTCCCGGCGTTCTCGCCGGACGGAACCGAGGTTGCCTTCGCGCGCGAGGTCGGGCCGGTGCGCAAGCTCTTCGTGAAGCCGCTCGCCTCCGGGGAGGAGAGGCCCTTGACGGAGGGGCCGAGCGACGACATCCAGCCGGCGTGGTCTCCCGACGGCAAGACCGTCCTCTTCGTCCGCGCGCGCGCGGACGGTCGCCGCCTCGAGCCGCGGGACGTCTACGGCCAGTACGACGGCGGAGACCTGTGGGCGATCGACGTCGCGACTCGACGTGAGACGATTCTCCTCGAGAACGCGTTCCATCCCGCATTCTCGCCGGACGGATCGCGGATCGCCGTGGATGCCTCCTGGGCGGGGCCGCGCCGCCTCTGGACCCTGGATGCGCGCGGAAGAAACCCCGAGCAGGCCTCGACCGACTTTTCGGAAGCTGTCGCGCACCTGCGCCCGCGGTGGTCTCCCGATTCCTCCCGGATCGTCTTCCAGAACGTCGAGCGCACGAGGTTCGGAATTCGTGTGCTCGAGCTGTCCTCGAAGAAGACCGCGTGGATCGCCGACGAGCCGTATCCGAGCATGGACCCGTGCTGGTCCCATTCCGGACGATTCGTCTACTTCTCCTCCTATCGGGGCGGCGGCATCAATCTCTGGCGTGTTCCGGTTTCGGACGACGGCGTCCCAGCCGCACCGCCGCAGCAACTCACGACCGGGGCGGGGCAGGACGTCCAGGCCGAGCTCTCGCGCGACGCTCGACGGCTCGTCTTTGCAACGCTCCGCCAGAATGCGGATCTCTGGAGGCTGCCGGTCTCGCCCGACACCGGGCGGCCGACCGGTCCTCCGGAGGAAGTCATCGCGACGACACGCGAGGACAGCCGGGGCGCGTGGTCTCCCGACGGCCGCCGGATCGCCTTCAACTCGGACCGGACCGGCGACATGAACGCGTGGCTCTACTCCTTGGACGACCAGTCGACGCGTCAGCTGACTCGCGGGCCGGGGGGCGACTTTCAGCCGACCTGGTCTCCGGATGGCAGCCGCGTGGCTTTCTTCTCTTCCCGTTCCGGCCACCTGAACGTCTGGACCGTGGACGTCGAAAGCGGGCGGCTGTCTCAGTTGACCCGTAACCGCTCGATCGACGTGAACCCCTTCTTCTCGCCGAACGGTCAGTTGATCGCGTATTGCTCCGACAAGGGCGGCGGGCTCGAAGTCTGGGTGATGACTGCGGATGGAAGGGATGCCCGGCCGCTGACGCAGGTCGGCGTCATGGGCCACTTCCTGCGTTGGACTCGCGGCGGCGATGCGATCGTCTTTCGCTGTCCTTCGCCCGCGCCGCGTTCACTCGAAGTCCCGGTCGACGGGGGAGAGCCGCGGCTCCTTCCGGAAATCGCGGGAGGCGCTCACATGTCCTTCTCGCCCGACTTCTCGCGAATCATCGACGTCGTCGGACACAAGACCCTCTGGGTCTCCCCGCTTCAGAACGGCTCGCCCGAACCGGTGTTCGAGTTCGACGATCCGGATGCTCGAATCGACTATCCGGTCTGGGCGCCCGACGGACGTTGGGTGCTCTTCGACCGGTTCCGCCCGCAGGGCGGCGACATCTGGCTGATGGAGAACCTCGAGTGAACAGGGAAAGCCGCTCGCAACCTGCTAGCCTTCGCCGCATGAAAAAGGGACTCGTTCTGATCGCGATCGCCTCGATCTCTCTCGCATGCTCGCTCGCCCCTTCCACCGCTCCCGCGTCCTCCGCCGCTCCGGCGACCGGCGATTCCTTCTCGAAGTTCGTCGACGACTACTTCGATGCGCGGTTCAACTACCTGCCGTCGCAGGGCACCGATGCCGGTTTCCACGAGTACGACACGAAGCTCGAAGATCGCTCGCGCGCTCGCATCGAGGCGCGAATCGCGGAGCTGAAGTCGTTCCTCTCCCGCCTGCAGGCGCTCGATCGATCGAAGCTCTCCTTCGATGAGGCCATCGACGCCGACGCGCTGGACGGCGAGATCCGGAGCTTTCTCCTCGACCAGGAGACGCTTCGCAACTGGGAGCGCAATCCGATGGGCTACGCCGGCCTTCCTGGCGGCGCGGCGGACAGCCTGATCAAGCGCGACTTCGCGCCGGCGGCCGAGCGGCTGCGGTCGCTCGTCTCTCGCGAGAAGCTCATGCCGGCGGTTTACGCCGCGGCGAAGGCGAACCTCGTCAACCCTCCGAAGGAGTTCACCGACCTCGCGATCCGCATGGCGAAGGGCTCCGCCGGGTACTTCGCAGGGACGGTGGCGCGGTGGGCCAAAGAGGCGGCCGGGAGCGATGCGGCCCTCTGGAAGGACTTCGAGCAGGCGAACGCGCAGGTCGTCGCCGCGACGCGGGCCTTCGCGAGCTGGCTCGAAAAGGACCTGCTGCCCCGCTCGAAGGGGAGCTACGCCATCGGCGCGGCGAACTTCCTCGCAAAGATGAAGTCCGACGACATGGTCGAGATGCCGCTCGCCGAGCTGCTCGCGAAAGGTGAGGCGCAGCTGGCGAAGGACTCTGCGGCGTTCGTCGAGACCGCGAAGAAGATCGACCCATCGAAGACGCCGGCGCAAGTCATGAAATCGCTCTCCGACGAGCATCCGACTCCCGAGAACCTGATTCCCTCGGTCGCGCAATCGGTCGAGAACGCGAGGAAGTTCCTCGTCGAGAAAGACCTCGTGACGATCCCGTCGGAGGTCCGGCCGCGCGTCGAAGAGACGCCGCCTTTCGCGCGCTCTGGCAGCTTCGCTTCGATGGACACGCCGGGAGCGTACGAGACGAAAGCGACGGAAGCGTTCTACTACGTCACGCCGGTCGAGCCGGAGTGGGACGCGAAACACAAGGAGGAGCACCTCCGCCTCTACAACCCGTACGTCGTCGCGATCATCGACGTCCACGAGGTCTGGCCGGGCCACTATCTCCAGTTCCTCTATGCCCCGAAGTTTCCGACGAAGACGCGCAAGCTCGTTTTCTGCGGGACCAACGCCGAGGGGTGGGCGCACTACTCCGAGCAGATGATGGTGGATCAGGGCTTCGGCGGCGGCGACCCGAAATACCGGCTCGCGCAGCTCCAGGAGGCGCTCCTGCGCGACTGCCGCTACGTGGTCGGGATCAAGCTGCACACGCAGGGGATGACGGTCGAGGAGGGGGCGCGCGTGTTCGTCGAGAAGGGCTTTCAGGAGCCGGCGAACGCATACGAGGAGGCGAGGCGCGGCGCCTACAACCCGACCTACCTCTACTACACGCTGGGCAAGCTCATGATCCAGGATCTCTCGAACGAGTACCGCGCGAAGACCGGCGCCTCGCTCAAGGGATTCCACGACGCCTTCGTGGCGCAGGGCGGACTCCCGATACCGCTCGTCCGGCGAGTTCTGTTCCGCGCTCCGGCGGCGACTGCCCGTTGACCGAAGGGCAGCCGTTTTCGCCCTCCTATGGGACTCTCGAGGCGCTGCAGGCGCTCGCGGACTCGTGGAACAAATCCCCTCCGATGCGACGGCTCGGTGCACGTCTCGAGTTCGAACGCGTCGATCGAGTGCGCGCGGTGCTCGAGCCGGTCGAGCCGTATCACCGCGGGGGCATGGGGACGGACGCGGTCAACGGTGTCGTGCTCGCGGGCCTGTTCGACCTCGCGATCGGCACCGTCGGTTGGCTGACCCGTCCCGACACGCGGTCCGCGACGGTCTCGCTCGCGATGACGTTCCTGCGGCCGACCCGGGGCGACCGCGTAGTCGTCGAGGCGAGTCTTCTTCGCGCCGGGACGAACCTGACGTTCGCCGCCGCCGAGATCTTCGACGGAGGCGGGCAGGTCACCGCGCGCTGCGACGGCACGGTCGCCGTTGCCCTCGGCCGGTACGAAGAGTTCTTCCCGGGGATGCGAGGTGGACTTTAGTCGAGTTCCAGCTCTTCCAAGTTCCAGGTCCCGAAGTCGCGAGTCCAGAAAACGTTGCGCCAATCCGCGCGCTGCGTCTACAATGATCGCGACAGTTCACTCGGGAGCCCGCGCCCGGCTCCCGGACGTAGCGGAGGGGGAATGGTGGTGGACCTTGCTCCCAACGCGGCCGCGCGACACCCCCTTCTCCGGGACCCTTTCCGGCAGAGCGTGACGTGAGACTCGTCTGGTCGCAGCCCTCGCGTCCCACGCACGACCGTGCGCGCCACCTCCTGTTGCTGTCGGTTCTCTGCATCTTTCTCGGCGGAACCCTCGTGGGCGCGGGCGGGCGAGATCCGCGCGAGGCCCCGCGTGCCCTCCGGGCGGCGGTCGCGAGTCTCCTCTCGACCGGCGCGGTTTTCTTCCTGATCGGGATCACCCTTTTCGCCGTGCGCAAGCCGAAGAAGCCCGCGGTGCGGCTGTCTCTGGCGGAGCCACTCGACCCCTCCGGGGTTGCGGCGCGCGCGCCGCGCTTCGGACAGGAGGAACGACGGTGAGCGACGACAACGTGGCCCGATTCGATCTCGAGACCCGCGGCGGCATGGCCCGCCGGGGCGCGCCGGACAAGCGGGGAGGTCTCGTGCCGGAGACCGTCTCGGTGGAGTGCCCCGAATGCGACGCCGTTCTCTGCCTCGACGCGGCGGTTCTCGCGCTGAATCCGGAAGTTCTGTGCGCCGGATGCGACGCGACGGTCCCCTTAGCGCTGTCCCGCTAGCGGAGCTGTCAACCCTCAGCTGTCCCGGAGTCTCAGCCAGCGGTTCTGGCTGAGAACCGAGCACTGAGAACCGCGCCTCCTACGTCACGATCTTCCTCGCTGCCGTCAGGCCCAGAATCAGAAAGATCAGAAACAGGACCAGAAACAGGAAGGCGAAGAACTTCGCGATCGCGAACGAGGCTCCGGCCACCGACGTGAAGCCGAAGAGCGCCGCAATGAGCCCGATCACGAGGAAGATCAGAGCGAGCTTCAGCATTTCCAGGTCTCCTCCCGATCCGGGGGAGTGCGAAAGCCGTGCCCGACTAATCGCTGACCGCGCGCACGTACAGCCATCGGTGCGGCATGTCGACGTACGCGTGGAACCGGAGCAGGAAGTGGAACCCGAGCCGGCCGTCGTCGCCCCATTCGGGCGCCGCGGGCCGCGTCTCCGGGGCCGCGGAGAGCGGCGGCAGCCGAAGGGCGCCCCACCGGAGGTCGGCTGCCGGGCCCGGGATTCTGACGTCGAGTCTGTCCGCCGACGCGGGAGCGATCCGTAGGTCCACCGCTCCGGTCGGGGATCCGGTCCGCAGTCTCGCCGGTTGGCGTTTTCTCCGGAGAGTCGTCGCCGGAACGTTGCCGTCGTCGTCGACGAGGATGCGGTTGAATCCGGCGGGAGGGACCCACCTCGCGGGGTCGTGCAGGCTGAGGCCGCCGAACTTGCCGTCGAGCTCGACGACGGCCTCCCGGAACAGCGCACCGCCGATGACGCCGTCGGATCCGGGGTTCGGCGTCGGGGCGATCTGGAGATGAATGCCGGGGCAGGAGAATCCTCCGATCTCGAGCGTCGCGCCGGCGGCGATCGACCGGCCATACACGTCCTTCGAGAAGGCCAGCGAGAGAGCTCCGGACTTCTCCGCCGAGATGAGCGGAGGCCCGTCGGCGTCCGCGTCGAGAGCGAGGCGGACCGCGGTGCCGTTCAGACGGGCCGGAAACGAAATACCGCCGTCGGGGGTCCGGTCGAAGAGAACGGGTCCGGCGGCCGCGGTGAACCGGCCGCATCCGCGGCCGACGGAGGCGTCCGGAATTCGATCCTCCGGCAGCCCGATCCACGCGATCTCGCTGCGAACGGGGGGGCGGCGGCCGGAGGTCTCGCGAAAGGACCGCGCATTCGCAAAATCCAGATCGAAACGCGGCGAGCGCGCCGAGAGGAGCCGCCCGTCCCCCCGGGAGAACGAGAGAACGAGGGGGTTCGCCCCGAATGGCTCCAGCCGGACGGAGAGCGCGGAGGCGTCGGCCGGCCCGAGCGAGACATGGGCCCGCTCCCGGTCCGCGAACAGCCACGCCCGCCTCCAGAAGTAGGAGCGGGTGAGAAGCTCCCGAAGGACGGGCTCCGAGGCGACACGGGTCACGCCGTCCTCGTCTATGAAGTACGCCTTCCCGCCCTGGATCCCCAGCTCGGTCGTTGCCCCGGCCGACGAGACCCGCTCCCGGAAGCGGTTCGGCTCCCACGCGATCTCGGCGACGCCCGTTCCCGCTCCGGCGGCGTCCGGCGAGAGACGCATCCGGATGAGGTGCGACGCGGGGAGCGGCTTAGCTCCGGCCGAGAGCCGGTAGCGGTCGAGAATCCGGTCCGCGATCTTCCGGTCGGCACCGATCCGGCATCCGAGCGGAGCGAGGAAGAGAAGGGCGAGAGCGAGGCCGCGGATACGGCTCCGCCCGCCGGCGGCGATGCCGTAATTTCTCGGGAGAGATTCTTTGACCAGATCCCTTCGCCGGATCTTAAACCAATCCGCGTGTGATGCGATCGACGGGGAAGGACACTCGAAAAAACCCGTCCCCACGCGTTTTTCTCTTGAGTCGCCCATCGAGCGGACTAGAATAGCCGCCAAAATTCACTCGCCCAACAAGGGCGATTCTGCAATGAAGAAGGGGTAGCGCATATGGCTGAAAAATCGAGCAGAGCGATGTCGAAATCCCAGATCGCGGAGCAGCTGGCAAAGTCGGCGAGTACGACCAAACGGCAGGCGACCCAGTTCCTCGACGACCTGACGGCACTCGCCTACAAAGAGGCGAAGAACAGCTTCACGATTCCCGGAATCGGCAAGCTCGTTCTCGTGAATCGCAAGGCGCGCATGGGTCGGAATCCGGCGACCGGCGAAGAGATCAAGATCCCCGCGAAACGCGTCGTGAAGTTCCGCGTCTCGAAGAAAGCGAAGGACGCCATCCTCGGATCCAAGAGATAAACCGAAAACCTCTTCGTTCGAATGAGCGGTCCTTCGGGACCGCTTTTTCGTTCTGCTCCCGTAGAGCTCAGCGGGCCGCGAAGACGAGACGGACCGTGTTCGCTTCATCGGAAGTCCGGCTCGCGCCTCCGCCCAGGCCCGCTGGACCGATCCCCGTGAACGAGATCCCGCTCTCGAAACGATTCGATCGAACGATCTTCGCCGTCAGCTCCACCTCGGAGAGCTTCTGAGGAAGTCCGGAGCGCGCCGCCGCGGCCGCGAGCTCGCGCGCGGCGGCGATCGCGGCGTCGACGAACTCCGCGACCGCAGGCATCGCGGCGCCGATTGTCTCCGCCGCGGCCCGCCGTCGCTCGGGCGGCGGCAGCTCGAGCGTGAAGCTCTGCACGAACGACGTCTCGCTTCGCCGCGAAGCCTCGGCGTCGAGAACGAGGAAGCTCGCGTGAGCTCCGCTCCTCCGCTCGCGCCCGACGACGAGCTTCAGCTCGATCGTCTTCAGAACGAGACCGGTCTCCGCGAGGTCGGCATTCCGTCCGCTCGCGACCTCCGCGAGAGAAGCGACGAGCTCGGCGGGGGAGAGGAGAGTCGGCGCCGCCGCGGAAGGACCTCGCCAGGACGCGCACCCCGAAAGGATCAGAGAGACCGCCAGCGCGAGGAACCGATTCACGATCTTCACTCCGCACCTCCGTCGTGCCACGACCGGCGCAGCCGGCGGACGCCGTCACTCTCGCGTGCAACGAAGTGCGACTTGCCCTCGCGGTACAGGTGCGCGGGATCGTGCTCCTCGTCTTCCGCCGCGATGCGTCCCGCTCGCGCGAGCGTTCGGACGAACTCCCGCGCGTCCTCTTCCTCTTCCGGTCCGGCGCGTTCGACGCGCGCCGCGTTGACGTAGCCGCTCTCCTCAACCGCGACGTCGAAGGAGTCGGAGATCTCGACCGCGGCGCCGTCGGCCGGACCGTACTCCGAGCCCGAGAGAACGAGGTCACGGGCGCGGCGGCCGCGCAGGCTGCCGTCGGGAGCGGGACGGAAGAGGATTTCTTCTTCGCGCGAGGCGCCGAGATTTTCGCGGACGGCTTCGAGAATCCGGGTGGGCAGCGCTTCGCCTCCGAGCCCCATCGCGGCGATCCGATCTTCCCGGTCGGCCAGTTTTCGAGTCTCTCCGGAAGCCACGAGGGCGCGGGAGGCGAGCGCCTCGATGATCTCGGCCTGCTCCGCACCATTCTCGGCCGCCGCGGCGGTGAGCTCCCTGGCGAATCGACGAAAGAACGCGGCGCCGGCCGGAGCGCTCGACGCCGAGGCCACGAGGAGCCGGCCGAGCTCCCGCGCCGCGCGGCCCAGAGCTTCGGGATGGAGATCGGTCGAATCAGCGGAGGCGGGGTCAGACCCCTTCGGGATCAGACCCCGCGACTTCAGTTCGGAGGCGGGGTCAGACCCCTTCGGGATCAGACCCCGCGACTTCAAAAGATAAAGGCGAACGAGCACGTCCCAGCAGGCGCCGGTGACCACGCGAGAGAAGGAGTGAGGCTCGCGCGAGAGGGCGTCGGCATCCGCGTCCTCGGGCAGCGAGCGCGGCGCGCGATAGCGGAACGGATTGACGGCGTCGCGGAGCGCGTCGGGGAGTGCGGCCCCCGGTCCGTAGCGCGCGGCAACTGCCGCCGCCAGCTCCTCGGCGAGCCGCGAGACCAGGTTCGAGTGATCGAGCGACCCGCGCGTCTCCTCGAGCACCGCGCGCACGAGATCCTCCTCCTCGAGGGCGACGAGGATCGCGGCGAGGTCGCCGAACGCTTCGTGGAACGCCGCGACCTCGAAATGCGGCGCGTCCCACAGGTCCGGCCGGATTGAGTCGAGCACGGCGTGGCCCTGCTCGTGCGTGACGATGTCCGGACTGTCGCCGGAGTTGACGATCGCGCCCGTGCTCGAATCCTCGTCGCGAAAGAAGTGCAGGGCTTTGCGGTCGTAGAAGGCGTTCAACCCGTCACCGTCGACCGGGATCGCGGGGAGGACCGGTCCGAGGACCCACGAGCCCGCCTTCGGAAGGAGGCGCGACCAGAGCGCCCGCCCTCGTGCGAGAGCGGAGGCGATCTGCCAGTGGAGGAACTCGGGGGTGTCGGGCTCGTAGGGGATTGGACGCGGTTCCCGACCCTCGACGCGAAAACCCCACGGACTCTTCTCGGTGTCGCGCGGAGGCTCGGAGGTGACGGCTCCCTGACCGCGGGCGGCCGGGTCGTTGAGATATACACGGATCCGAGCGCGCGACGCCTCGTCCATGGGAGTTGCGAGAAAGTCTATTCCCTCTCCCTCGGGGAGAGGGTGAGGGTGAGGGCGCTGACACGCCGGGATGCTTACTTGGTCGTCGTCTTCTTCGTCGTCTTCGAGTAGGTCACCTTTCGGACGACCGCGCGTTCGACTCCGGGGCGCGTGATCGTCCGGATGACCACCTTGCGGCCCTTCGCAAGCCCCGTCGGGATCGCCGAGCTCGCGTCGATCGTGTACGTGACGGTCGTGGCGTTCGGGCGAAGGATGGTGATGAGACGCCCCGGTTCGTAGGCGCTGACCGTGCCGGAGATCGTGGTGATCTGGCTCTTCGCCTCTTCCCCCGCGGGCGAGATCGTCGTTTTCTCCGTCGTCGTCGCGCCCGATGGAGCGGTCTCGGTCGTGATCCGGGTAACGAACACCGCTCCGCTCTCGGAAGGCTCCATGACGATCGCGACCCGTCGCCCGACCGCGACGTCGGCGGGGACCGCGAGTGCCGGCGCGATCGTGTACGTCACGTCGAGACCGTCGAGGCTCCGCACGACGATCGTCTTGCCCGCTTCGTATCGGACGACCTCTCCGGTGACCGTGATCCGGGTCCCGGCCGCGTCCTGGGTCGCCGCGATCGCGGCCACCGCGCCGATAGCGACGGCGAGAAACATCGCGAGCGACTTCATGGCTTCCTCCTGCGGGCCCGCGCGGCCCGCGTTTGGAACGGGAGGATCAAGAATCGTGCCGTTCGGCGTTATCCTTTCTTCGTGAGACTTCGGGTTCTCCTCGGGCTCTTCATGGCGCTCACTGTTCCGGTCTCCCGCGCCCTCCCGGAGAAGGCGGCCGCGTGGCCGGGATCGTTGCGCAACGGGCTTCCGACGACTCTGCCCGGCTACGCCGCGGCCCCTCGCGATCCGCTGCCCGACAGCGACGAGAACGAGATGGGAGCGTTCACCGAGGTCTCGCGCTTCTTCCAGCGGATCGAGAGCGCGACGTCGGTCAAGCAGTTCCGTCTCGTCGTGCAGGACTATGGACCCGGGAAAGATCTGGCGGGAGCGCTCCGCAAGGCAGTCGGGGAAGCCTCACGCGCACCGAACGTCGAGACGCGGGAGCTCAAGATCGCGGGCCTGCCTGCGTTCGCCGTCACCGACCGGTCCGGAGTCAACCCGACGACTCTGGTGACGGTCATCGCGACGCCCGCACGGCTCGTCCTGGGCCAGGGCGCGAACGTCGACCGCGAGGAGGCGGTGAAGCTTCTCGGCAAGGTCGACTTTCAGAAGGTGATCGACGCGAAGTAGAGCGGCATGGCCGAAGTGACCGTCCGCCGCGCCGCCCGCGACGACGGCGTACGCATCGTGGAGCTCGACCGCGAGCTGGCGACGTTCGAGAAGCTCCGGCCGCCCGACGACGAAGAGGCCGCTCGTCTCCTCTCGTGGATCTTCGACACGGAGAAGCTCGAGGCGCTCGTCGCGGAGCTCGACGGACGCGTCGAGGGAATCGCGCTCTTCTACGAGACGCCCGGCTCGACGTTCCGGGCGCGGCCGTTTCTCTATCTGGAGGATCTCGTCGTCAGCGACGCGGCGCGCAGCCGCGGCGTCGGCGAGGCGCTGATGAAGGCGCTCGCGAAAGAGGCCGTCAAGCGCAACGCGTGGCGGCTCCATTGGGCGATCCTCGACTGGAACGTCAGGGCGATCCAGTTCTACGACCGACTCGGCGCGAAACGGGACGACTGGCTGCACTACGGGCTGGACGAGGGCGGGCTGCGCAAGATCGCGGGAGGCGACACCTGACGGTGATCCTGTCTTCGCTGCAGCCGCGGTCGAAGCGGATTCTTGCGCTCTTCAGCCTGATCACCGCGGCCCTGAGCGGAGGGGCGTATCTGCTGCTGCCGTGGAAGGAGACGGTCGATTTCGACGTCGTCGGATTCCTCTGGCTCTTGCGCAATACGCCGAAGCTCGCCGCGGCGGTCACCTTCTGGGTCGCGCTGGTCGGGGCCGCGGTACTGTGGCTTCACGCGAAGCTCGGCGACTGAGCTTCGATCCGGTCGGCGCGGTCTCTCTCCTCGATCTCGGAGGGCGCGAAGCGGGCCGGCGAGCTGAACTACGCGCCTCAACGAGGCGGAGCCGCGGAACCTCGCGGGAGGCTCTTAGAAGACCTGGAGTTCGATCGGGATGACCCGCGCGATCGCGCGGAAGCCGCGGTCCCGGGTCACAAGTCTGTCGCCGCCCTCATGACACGTTACGGCGATCGCGAGATCGACGAGTGCTCCCTGATGGCCCTTCCGCGCCAGCGCATAGCGAGCCTCTGCCACTCGATCCCAGAGTTCCGGCGGATCAGCCAGACGCTCGAGACCCCGGAACAGCTCTCTCAAATGCTCGAACTCGGCACGGGTCGCTGCGCCTGAGAGAACCTCCGCGACGATTGGTCCCGTGACTGCGGCAGTCCCGTCGGCGAGAACGGGATCGATCCGTCGGACCGCCGACCCGTCGCCCCGGAAATAGCTGATCCACGCCGAGGTATCGATGACCGCCAGGTTCACACGCGGCGGCGCTCACGGGATCGAGTGAGGTCGACGTCCAGGTGGATCTTGCCGGCGAGGCCGCGGAGCGCCTCGCGCTTCGATTTGCGGATCAGCTCCTCGAGCCCGGCGATCACAGTCTCCCTCTTGGTGCGCAGATTCGCGGCGCGGCGTGCCTTTTCGATTGTCTCTTCGGGAATGTCCAGAGTCGTTCTCATGCAGGAAGCATAAGATTCAGGCAGTATTTATGCAAGTCGGAGACCGAGCAGCGCGACATGTCGTCGCACGGGCACCGTTTTCACACCCCGATCGGGTGCCAGGTCGTCTTGATCTCGGTGAAGTGCTCGATGAAGTCGAGGCCCTGCGCGTCGTCCGAGAAGTAGTCGGCGATCCGATAGCTCTTCACGCGCTTGACGTTCACGGCGGCGTCGGCGGCCATCGCGTTCGACAGCGCCTTGTCGCCGCCGGCGTCGGCGATCCCGTTGACGTCCATGTGCCGCGCGAGGTGCGGGACGAGCTCGTCCTTCCGCCCCGAGATAAGGTTCGCGACGCCGGCCGGAAGATCGGACGTCGCGAGGATTTCGGCGAGCTCGAGGGACGCGAGCGGGTACTTCGCCGACACCAGCACGACCGCCGCGTTGCCCGACGCGATCACCGGCGCGAGGTGCGAGATCAGTCCGAGGAAGTCCGGTGTCTCGGGCGCGACGATGCCGACGACGCCCATCGGCTCCGCAACGGAGAAGTCGAAGTAGGACGACGCGACCGGGTTCACCGTCCCCAGGAGAGCGCCGTACTTGTCCGACCACCCGGCGTAGTGGAGGAGCCGGTCGCTCGCGGCGCGCACTTCCTTGCGCGCGGCCGCGGCGGCGAGCCCCCGCGTCTCGCGCAGCAGCGCCTCGAAGGACTCCGCGCGGCCGTCGAGCATCTCCGCCATCCGGTAAAGGATCTGCCCCTTCAGGTACTGGGTCTTCGAAGCCCAGCCCGGCTGGGCCGTTCGCGCCTTCCGGATCGCCTCGCGCACGTCTTTGCGCGATCCGCGCGAGACGTTCGCGAGAAACTCACCCTCGGAGTCGGGAACCGGGTCGTAACGCCCCGACTCGGTGCGCACGAACTCGCCGCCGACATAGAGCTTGTAGGTTTTTCTTACGTCGAGCTCGGGCATCAGTTGAGCTCGACGTAGGCGCGAAGCCCGTGCACGCCGCCCTCACGGCCGAACCCGGATTCCTTGTAACCGCCGAAGGGCGACGCCGGGTCGAACTTGTTGAACGTGTTCGCCCACACGACGCCCGCGCGCATCTTCGACGTGATCTTGAAGATCTTCGATCCCTTGTCGGTCCACACACCCGCCGAGAGCCCGTAGGGAATGTTGTTCGCCTTCTCGACCGCCTCGTCGGGCGTGCGGAAGGTCATGATCGACAGCACCGGTCCGAAGATTTCCTCCCGCGCGATGCGGTGTGACTGCGCGACGCCGGTGAAGAACGTCGGCGGGAAGAAGTATCCCTTCGACGGAATCGGGCAGGTGGACTGGTGGATCTCCGCGCCCTCTTCGACGCCGCACGCGACGAGCTCGCGGATCTTGTCGAGCTGCATCTTCGAGTTGATCGCACCGACGTCCGTGTTCTTGTCGAGCGGATCGCCCAGCCGCAGCGTGGCGATGCGGTCCGACAGCTTGCGCAGCACCGTCTCCGCGATCGACTCCTGCACGAGAAGGCGCGAGCCCGCGCAGCAGACGTGACCCTGGTTGAAGTAGATGCCGTTGATGATCCCTTCGATCGCCTGGTCGATGGCCGCGTCCTCGAACACGATGTTGGCGGCCTTCCCCCCGAGCTCGAGGGTGAGGCGCTTGCCGGTGCCCGCGGTCGCTCGCTGGATGATCTTCCCGACGTCGGTCGATCCCGTGAACGCGATCTTGCGCACGCGCGGATGGTTGACGATCGCCGCGCCGGTCTCGCCCGCTCCGGTGACGATGTTGACGACGCCGGGCGGCAGGTCGGCCTCCTGGCAGACCTTCGCGAGGGCCATCGCGGTGAGTGGCGTCGTCTCGGCGGGCTTCAACACGACGGTGTTCCCGCACGAGATCGCCGGCGCGATCTTCCACGCCGCCATGAGCAACGGAAAGTTCCAGGGAATGATCTGGCCGCAGACGCCGATCGGCGACACGGTGTGACGCGGGAACGCCCACTCGAGCTTGTCCGCCCAGCCGGCGTGGTAGAAGAAGTGCGCGATCACGAGCGGCACGTCCACGTCGCGCGACTCCTTGATCGGCTTGCCGCCGTCCATCGTTTCGATCACGGCGAGCTCGCGCGACTTCTCCTGCAGCAGACGCGCGATCCGGTAGACGTACTTGCCGCGCTCGGCCGGCTTCAGGCGGGACCAGCGCTTCCGATACGCCTCCTCGGCCGCGCGGACCGCCGCGTCGACGTCGGAGGCCCCGGCCTCGGCGACCTCGGCGAGCGGTTCTTCGGTCGCCGGGTTGATCGTCTCGAAGTATTTTCCCGACTTCGGCGCCACGAACTTTCCGCCGATGAAGAGACCGTAGCGGTCTTCGAGCCGGACGTGGTCGCGCGACTCCGGAGCGGGGGAGTAGTCCCACGCGCTTCCGAACTCGAGCGCGGGCTTCTCCGCCGCGACGCGGCGCACCGCGCGGGCCTTCGAGGCTTCTTCTTCCTTGACGCTTGCCATGAATTCAATCCTTCGTGAAGTAGTCCTCGCTCTGGTACCGGCCGCTCGCTTCCTTGGTCAGCTGCATCAGGAGGTCGTTCGTGACCGTGGACGCGCCGATCCGGAAGAGGTCGGGCGTCAGCCACGCGTCGCCGAGCGTCTCCTTGACGAGCACGAGGAGGTGCAGCGCCTGCTTGGACGTCTTGATCCCGCCCGCCGGCTTCATCCCGATGCGGCGGCCGGTCTCGAGGTAGAAATCGCGGATCGCCTCGAGCATGACGAGGACGACGCCGGGCGTCGACGCGGGGTTGATCTTCCCGGTCGACGTCTTGATGAAGTCGGCGCCGTACGTCATCGCCAGGCGCGAAGCCTTGCGCACGCTGTCGTACGTCTCGAGCTCGCCGGTTTCGAGGATCACTTTGAGGTGCGCGTCGCCGGCCGCGTCCTTGATCGCGACGATCTCGGACGCGACCTTCTCGTAGTCGCCCGAGAGAAATGCGCCGCGGTCGATCACCATGTCGATCTCGTCGGCGCCCGCCTCGACAGCGAGACGCGTGTCGTCGAGCTTGGCGGCCAGCGGAACGAGACCCGCGGGGAAGCCGCTCGCGACCGACGCCACCTTGACGCCGCTCCCCGCGAGCGACTTCTTCGCGACCGCGACGAGGTTCGGATAGACGCATACCGCCGCGACGTGCGGGACCGACGGGTCGTCGGGCTGCGGGCGGATGGCCTTCCGACAGAGCTGCCGGACCTTGCCCTCCGAATCTTTTCCCTCGAGAGTCGTCAGGTCGAGCATCGAGATCGCGAGCTTGATGCCGGCGACCTTCGACGACTTCTTGATCGAGCGTTTTCCGAGG
>DASYUL010000147.1:0-10375 GCA_036001245.1 Thermoanaerobaculia bacterium | reverse complement strand
AACCGGAAGCTTCGCTCCGACTCGAGCAGCTTCAGCCGCGGCTCGCGCAAGGCGGCGATCTCGCGGCGGATGCGCGCGAGCGACGGCGGCTTCATGTGGTACAGGTAGACGGGCACGCGCGCCGGCATCTTGGAGAGCTCTTTGGCGACGAGGCCGGGCGTCATGTGCTTCGAGTCGCGTGCGACGTCCTCCTGCGTATCCGAGAACGAAACCTCGAGGAAGATCGCTTTCAGATCCCTCACGCGGCGCGCCACGGCCCAGATCCGCTCCGTGGGAGCGGTGTCGCCCGAGAAGACGACCGCGCGGCCGGGTTTCGCGACCACGTAGCCGTAGCTTGGAATGAGGTGGTTGACCGGAACGGGAGTGATCGCGACCGAGCCCGCGCGGAACGCTCGCCCGTCGGCCATGGGACGGAAGCGCAGCGTCGGGCGCGCCGCGGAGGGAAGGCGCGTGAAGTCGGGCCAGGTCAGGTCGTTGAACACGTGCTTGCGCAGCGCTCCGAGCACGGGCTCCGGCGCCGCGACTTCGAGCGGCGCGGACTCGCGCCCGACGAGGTTCGCGACGAGAAAGGGCAGAGAGGCGAAGTGGTCGAAGTGCGCGTGGGTCAGGACCACTCGGCGGACCCGCCGCTGAGCGCCCAGCGGCAGAGTCTCGGTGAGAGAGCCGGCATCGAGCGCCGTCTCGCCGTCGATCAGAAACGTCGTCATGCGGTACCCGGGCGCGGATCCCCCGTAGGTTCCGAGGACCCGGATCGCCAGAGAGCTTCGCGGGGGCAAGGCCCGCCGATTGTACGAAACTATTTCGAGTGGGAGGTCACCTAGAACTGCGCGCCGATATAGAAGGACGTCTTCAGTCCGGACTGCGTCTGCTTGAAGTCCCAGAGCTTCGCGAAATCCCAGTGAAGCTGCAATCCGAGCAGGTCGACCTGGAATCCGAAGCCATAGGAGGACCTTCCGTTGACGAGCCGTCTTTCCTTCGAGTCCCAGAAGCGGAAGGTCTCGTCCTTCAGCGCCGCGCCGCCGACGTCGAGGAAAATCTGGCCGCGGATGTCGCGGAAGGCCAGGATCGGCGTCGCCAGGATGTCGATCAGCGGGAACCGGTACTCGAAGTTCGCGTAGCCGATGGTGTTGCCGATCTGCTCGCGAAAGCGAAGCCCGCGCAGCGTGTCCAGGCCGCCGAAGTAGTACACGTTCGGGAAGTTGCCGGTCGAGTGAGCGCCGTAGAGTCGGATCGCCAGCAGCGAGCGCCGGCTGACCTTGATGTAGCGGCGCAAATCCAGCGCGACGTCGGATGAGAGCGTGCTCGAGTTCTCGACCTCGGGCGTGAACGGATCGTCCGCCTTCTTGAAGTCCGGGGCGTAACTGTAGGAGACCGCAAAGCGGCGCCCGGACAGCGGTCCAAAGTCTTCGTAGAGGACGGTGTCCCCCACGAACGAAACCCCGGCCGTCGGGTAGTTGTCCGACCGCGACGACACGAAGAACGCCTGCGTGCCGTCCCGGTTTTGGATGACGAACGGGAAGTCGAACTTCCGCGAGATGTAGCCGAGCTGCCCGTCGACGCGGTAGTACCGCGAAAGGGGGTAGCTCGCGAGCGCGAGCGCGCCGGTCTGCCGGTAGATGCGCCGGCCGCGCTCGAGAACGCCGCGGGACTGATCGAAGCCGAGGAAGAACGTCCGGTCGTCGAAGAGCGCGAAACCCTTCTGCAGCCGGCTCTTCAGGTTGAAGTAGATGAAGTTGAAGTTCGTGAAGGACGACAGCGACTGGAACTGGGCGATCAGCCGGCGGTCGCCGAGGTTGTCGCCGAAGATCAGGATCGTGTTCGAGACGAACGTCTGGTCCGTGTTGACCCCGGCCACGACCTGCGCGTCCTCGAGCTGCAGCTTGTGGCTCGCGCGCGGCCTGATCTTCTCCGGGTCGATCGAGACCTCGATTGCCGGCTGGAACGGCGCCTCGGACTCGGGCCCCGCCGGGGAGACCGCGGGGGCGAGCTCCGGGAGCCGGCGGACGGTCTTCTTCGAGTCCGCGATGTAGAGAGTGAACCGCCGCTTGTAGTACGCGGAGAAGACGAGCTTCTCAGTATTGTCCTTGCCGATGAAGACGGTGGGGGAGAAGGCGCCTGCGACGACGTTCGTGTGGAGGTTCGTCTCGCCGGTTTCCAGGTTGATCGAGTAGATGTTGTAGATCCCGCCGTCCCTGTCGGACGTGAAGAAGAGGCGCTTTCCGTCCGGCGAGAGCGCCGCGTCCTCGTCGTTCCAGTCTCCATAGGTGATCTGTTGGCGCGAGCCGGGAGAGGCCGGATCGAAGCGGAAGATCTTCGCCTTCGTGCCGCGCACGGAGGAGTAGTAGATCCACTTCCCGTCGGACGAATATGTCGGGCCGAAGTCGAAGACATCGTCGCCGGTCAAGTTGGTGACGTTCCTCGATGAGAGCGAGTAAGCCCAGATGTCCGCTCGTCCGCCCTTGAGAGCCCGGAAGACGACGGTGTTCCCGTCGGGAGAGAACGCCGGGTTCAGCTGCTGGTCGAGGTCGGGCATCTCCACGCGCTCGCGGATGCCGCCGTCCAGGGCATTCAGCAGGAGGAGCTCGCGCCCGCGCTCGCGCCGCGCGAAGACGGCAACGGTATTTCCGTCGGGGGAGACGGCGACGTCACCCCCTCCGACCGAGGCCGTCGTCAGCCACTGGGCGACGATGTACTCGTACTTCGTCGTGTAGCCCCTCGTCAGGTTTCGGTACAGCTTCCGGCCGACCGTCGAGAGCACGACGACGTCGGCGTCGTTCTTCAGCGTCGAGATGGCCGCGACGAAGTCGCCGGAGGGATACGCGCGCGGCATGAGCTCCGCCGACGGTTCCTCGACGAGCTTGAAGCGCTCGCCGAAGTCGATCGGCTCGCCCTTCTCGGCCAGGATCTTCAGGTAGCGCTGCCGCAGGTAGCGCCGGAACTTGACGTCGAAGTCCTCAGCGGAGAGGTTGAACGCGCGCTTGATCACCTTCTCGACGTTGCCGCCGATCTGGTTGCGGAACTCGAAGACGAAGTCGCGGACCGAGTCCTTGCCCCACTCCGCCTCGATGAAGTCGAACACGGCGTGACCGAAGCGGTACGCGAAGAAGCCGCCGATCGCGCCGGTCTGTGCGATCTCGGGGACCTGGTCGGCGAGCACCGCGTCGCGCAGGACCATCCGGTCCTTGTTGTCCTCGTCGTTGCCGAAATAGGACGCCATCCCCTCCGTGAACCACTGCGGGGCGTTCGTCGTGGCGGCGCGGATGTAGTTCCCGCCGAATAGGATCTCGAACTGGAAGACGTGGGTGAGCTCGTGCGCGATCAGCTGCTGCAGCTTCTCGTCCGGAAGGTCGACAGGCAGCACCATCCGGTTGCGCGACGGCAGCGCGAACGCCCCGATCCCCTCCGGAATAAAGTTCAGGAGCGTATTCGTCTGCTCGAAGTCCGAGTGGGATGCGTAATAGATCAGGTTGATCGGCTTCGGGATCTGGAAGTTCAGCGCCCGGGAGATTTCGTCGTACGCGCTCTCCGCGTAGGAGGTGACCTTCGGCAGCGAGACCTGCTCGGACGGGTAGAAGTAGACCGTGAAGTGCGTCGAGCGGTAGACCTTCCAGTCGAACTTGTCGTAGGCGATCTTGTTCTTGCCGAACTGGGCCGCGGCCGGCGCGGCGGCGCAAAGGACGAAAGTCAGCGCGATCGCGATCTTCTTCATGACGAAGCCTTCTCCACCGTCATCCCGGTCGACGCGACGGGACTCCCCCCGTCGTCTTTCCGGAACGCCGTCGAAAAGATTGCCTCCTTGGTACGTGAATCAAACGAAGGTCGGGAGTTCCGATCGATCGAGAGATCAATCGGTGAAGATGTACCTCTCCGCCTCGCGGTCGCGCGCCACGAAGAGGTTCAAGATCTGGTTCTCGAGCGAAAAGAGGTTTTCGAAGAGGCCCTGCAGCTCGTCGGCCCGGCGGCCGCCCGTCTGGCGGAAGTCCTTGAACTCGTCCTGGAGGATCTTTTCGCCGGAACGCCCGTCGAAGACGAGGAAGACGATGTCGAAGAGAAAACCGGTCTGCTCGACGTAGACCTGCCGGTAGTAGGTCCGCCCGTCGATGGGGGAGACGTACTCCTCGGTCTTGTAGCCGGAGCGGTCCTCGACGCGGAACTCGAGACTGCCGGACACGATGATCTCCGCGCCGGTCTGCGCGCCCAAGGCCCGCCAGAACTCGGTCGAACGACCGAGCTCGGAGAGGTTCTGGGTCGGAAGCTTCAGGTCGGTCGGCAGCTCGACAACCTCGAGCTTCGTCTTCTTTTCGATCTGTTTCTTCAGGAAGCGCTGAAACTCCGCCTGCAGGTCGACGTTCTGAAGGCGCCGGTCGCGGGCCTTTTCCGCCTCGGTCGCGAGGACGAAAGGCGCGAGCGCGATCTTCTCGTTGCCGCGCAGCGGGAGCCGCGGCTTCAACGGGAGCTTCAGCTTGACCTGGGCGACGCCGCCCAAGGCGGGCATCGCGAAGAAGAGAACGACGAGCGCGAGGGCCGCGCTCACCCGGAGTCGGCGTCTAGGTTCCACCGGCCGCCTTTCCGGTCGTCCTCGTGTAGGACGTGTAGAACTCCGCGAAGCGGGCGTAGTTGCGCCGGATGTACGAATCGTTCGGGTCGAGCTCGAGGGCCTTCTTGTACTCGGCGAGCGCGCGCGCGAATTCGCCGCTGGCCTCGAGGGCGACGGCAAGGTTGTTGTGCGCGCGGGAGTTGTTCGGTTCCTTCTCGACCGCCTTCTGGAAGCGGAACGCGGCTTCCCGCCAGAGGCCTTTCCGGGCGACGGAGCTGCCGAACGAGATCTGCGTCTCCGCCTTCTCCGTCCGCGCGTAGGAACTACAGGCGGTCGTGATCAGGACGGCTCCGAGAACCACAGCGACCTTCCTCAACCTTTGACCTCGTTCTCCCCGCAGGGGCCGTCATTATAGGTAAGGCGTTGCCCGAACGCGGAATTTCCCCTCATCTTCATAAAGTCCTCAGTTCAAGACAGCCCGGGTCGAAGAGGTTGGCGAAAAGATAACGTCAGGGCCATGTCGATTTCTCCGATCGGTCGAAGGGCCGCGATCTCGTGGGCGCGCTCGCGGGACCTGACCCCGCAGCGGGTCTGGCCGGCCTTGCGAGACCGCGGCGGGTTGAAGGCGTTCCTCGCGACGCCCGAAGCCGAGCTTTCCGACCGACTGGCCTCGCGCGATCGCGCCCGGGCCGTCCTCGCCGGGCCATCCGACGCCGCCGCGCAGCGCTGGGCCGCCTCCGTCGAGAGCTCCGGGTTCCGGATCGTGACCGCCTTCGACGAGGCATATCCGGCCGCGCTCTCGGAGATCCCGGACCCTCCGTTTCTCCTCTTCGCCCTGGGTCGGCTGGAGAGGTTCCGGCTTCCCGCCGTGGCAGTCGTGGGATCGAGGAGCGCGACCCGTTACGGCCGGGACGTCGCGGCGCGGCTGGCGCGCGACCTGTCTCTGGCGGGCGTGACGGTCGTGTCCGGTTTCGCGCGGGGGGTTGACGCGGCGGCCCACGAGGCGGCGCGTGAGGGGCCGGGCGGGACGGTGGCGGTGCTCGGGTGCGGGCTCGACGTCGAGTACCCGCGCGAGCACGCGCGGTTGAAGGCGGCGATGGGCGAGACGGATCTCCTCCTCTCCGAATTTCCGCCGGGCGCCGAGCCGCGCCCGCAGAACTTTCCGATCCGCAACCGGATCATCGCGGGCCTCGCGGCCGGCGTGGTGGTGGTCGAAGCGTCGCGGCGGAGCGGGTCGCTCATCACCGCGCGGCTCGCCGCCGACTTCGGCCGCGACGTGTTCGCCGTGCCGGGGAGCGTCTTCTCCGAGACCTCCGTCGGCACGCATGAGCTGCTCCGCGACGGCGCGATCCTGTGCCGCGGCGCGGAGGACGTCCTCGCCGAGCTCTTTCCCGCGGTCGGCGTCCCCGGAGTCGCCGCGCCGCGCGCGTCGGTCTCTCCCGCGAACCTTTCGGCAGACGCGGCGCGTCTCTACGCCGCGCTCGCGCGCGAAGAGGCGCTCTCTGCGGATGAGCTGGCGCAGGCGCTCGACCTTCCGGCCGCGATCGTTCTCGCTGCGCTCTTCGAGCTCGAGGGCGCGGGACTCGTGACGACCGACGCCGGCCGCTTCGCGACAATCCGAAGGTGAGTCCGGGGTCTGATCCCGAAGGGGTCAGATCCCGCACAGACTGTCCAGGTTCCAAGTTCCAAGCAGGGCAGGGAATAGGCCGTTGTTGTAGTCATCGGGACACGCCTCAACAGATCCTTCGCTGCGCCAGGACGACCGGCGAAGGCGCGCCGCGTTTCGCCGGTCGATTGCTCTTTGCGATCGGTTGTGGCACCGTCCCGCACCCTGTCATGACGAGCATCGTGATCGTCGAGTCGCCTGCGAAGGCGCGAACGCTCGAGAAGTTTCTCGGGAAGAACTTCCGTGTGCTGGCGTCGTACGGCCACGTCCGGGACCTTCCGAAGAAGGGCCTCGGGGTGGACCGCGGGAACGGTTACGAGCCCACCTACGAGGTGCTCCACGGGAAGGAGAAGACGCTCGCGGAGCTGAAGCGCGCCGCGAAGAAGGCCGACGCCGTCTACCTCGCCGCCGACCCTGACCGCGAGGGGGAAGCCATCTCCTGGCACTTGAAAGAGACGCTCGAGCCCGGCGCGGGCGACAAGCCCTTCCGCCGGGTGCGTTTCAACGAGATCACGAAGCGGGCCGTGCTCGCGGCGATGGAGAACGCGGGGGAGATCGACTCCCGGCTCGTCGACGCGCAGCAGGCTCGGCGGATCATCGACCGGCTCGTCGGGTACGAGGTCTCCGACCTTCTCTGGAAGAAGATCTGGCGCGGCCTCTCCGCGGGGCGCGTCCAGACGGTCGCGCTGCGGATCATCTGCGAGCGCGAGAAGCAGATCGAGGGATTCGTCCCGGTCGAGTACTGGACGGTGGACGCGGACCTCGAGGCCGCGGCTCCGCCCGCGTTCACCGCGAAGCTCGCGTCGTTCGACGGCCGGAAGCTCAAATTCGACGGGACCGATCCGCGTCTCGAGTCGGAGGCGGCCGCCGCGCGGGTGCGCGAAGAGGTCGAGCGCGCCGCCTGGCGCGTCACGAAAGTCGACACCTCCGAACGGCGAAAGAACCCGCCGCCGCCGTTCATCACTTCGCAGCTGCAGCAGGCGGCGGCCCGGCGGCTCGGCTTCGCGGTCCGCCGCACGATGCAGATCGCGCAGCGGCTGTACGAGGGGCGCGAGATCCCCGGGCGCGGCAGCGTCGGACTGATCACCTACATGCGCACGGACTCGACGCGCGTCTCCAACGATGCGCTGACCGCCGTCCGCGAGCACATCGGCTCCCGGTACGGGTCGAGCGCCGACGTCCTCCCGGAGTCGCCGCGCTTCTTCAAGGGCAAGCGCGACGTGCAGGACGCCCACGAGGCGATTCGCCCGACCGACCTCACGCTTGCCCCCGACGAGGTCGGAAGGCATCTCGCCTCGGAGGAGGCGAAGCTCTATCGGCTCATCTGGGAGCGCTTCGTCGCCTCGCAGATGGCGCCCGCCGTCTACGACACGGTGTCGGCGGAGATCGAGGCCGGCCGCGCGGCCTATCGCGCATCCGGTTCGACGCTGAAGACGCCGGGCTACCTCGCCGTGTATGGCGTCGCGGCCGAGGAGGACGAGGAGGCGGAGAAGGAGACGGCCGGCGCGAAGCTGCCGCCGCTCACCGACGGCGAGCGGCTCACGCTCGTTGCGGTCAAGCCCGAGCGGAAAGAGACGCAGCCCCCGCCGCGCTACAACGAGGCTTCGCTCGTGAAGTTTCTCGAGGAGAACGGCATCGGGCGGCCTTCGACCTATGCCGAGATCCTCCGGAAAATCGAGGACCGCGAGTACGTGCGCAAGAAGGATCGGCGGTTCCTCCCGACGGCTCTCGGCCGGACCGTCGTCGAGCTCCTCATCCCGTACTTCGACGACTTCTTCGAGACGGGGTACACGGCGGAGATGGAGGGGCGACTCGACGACGTCGAGGAGGGGAAGATCTCCTGGCGCAAGGTCCTCGCGGAGTTCGACGAGAAGTTCACGCGCGATCGCGACCGCGCGCTCGACAAGATGGTGTCGAGCAAAGCCGGCATCCCGCTCGCGGAGGCGCGGCGGCTGAACCTTCCCGTGCCCGTGGACCTCGAGGAGAAGTGCCCGCAATGCGGCAAGAAGCTCAAGCTCCGTATGGGCAAGAACGGTCTCTTCGTCGCGTGCAGCGGATATCCCGCGTGCACGTTCACGGTGCACATCCCGGATCCGGACGAGGACACGATCGACGCGGCGGAGCTCGAGAGCACCACGTGCGAGGAGTGCGGCTCGCCGATGAAGCTGCGCCAGAGCCGGGCCGGGAAGGCGTTCCTCGGGTGCACCGCGTATCCGAAGTGCCGCAACATCGTAAACGTCGCGATCGCCGCCGGAAAGGCGGAGGCGCGCCCCGACGAGCCGACGGGGGAGGCGTGTCCGAACTGCGGCAACCCGCTCGTGCGCCGGCACGGCCGCTACGGCGCGTACGTCTCATGCTCGAACTATCCCGCGTGCAAGTACAAGCCGCCGAAGCCGGTCCAGGACACGGGGGTGCTCTGCCCCAAGGACGGCGGCGCGATCGTCGAGCGGCGCGGCCGGTTCAAGCCCTTCTACGGATGCGTGAACTATCCCGCGTGCGATTTTTCGCTGAACGTGCGGCCGATCCCGGAGACGTGCCCGAGCTGCGGCAACCCGTACCTGCTCCTGCGCGATCGCAAGGGCGGAGCCGTGCTCGCGTGCGACCGCGCCGGCTGCGGGTTCGAAAAGCCGGCCGGTGAGCTTCCACTGATGCACGAGCGGTTTCTCGAAGCGCCGACGGAGAAGCCGGCGGTCGAGGCGAAGCCCGCCGCTGCCCGGCGCCGCGCCAAAGCGCGGTAGAACGGCTCACGGTGGACAGGGCGCCCGTCGACGGGCTCTCCTTCGAAGTGCCACGCGGCTCCCTCTTCGGCCTTCTCGAGCGCTCTCCAGCCTGAGGACCGCGGTGCGATGATCAGCCGCATCTGGCACGGCTGGACGAGCCCCGAGAACGCGGCGGCGTACGAGGAGCTCCTGAAGTCGGAGATCCTGCCGGGGATCGCGGGCCGCCGGATCCGGGGACTGACCGGCGCGCACCTGCTGAAGCGCGATGTACCGGAAGGCGTCGAGTTCGTGACCATCCTCTGGTTCGATTCGCTCGACGCGGTGCGCGAGTTCGCCGGCGCGGACTACGAGGCGGCGGTTGTGCCGGAGAAGGCGCGGCGGCTGCTCACGCGCTTCGACGCGCGCTCGGCGCATTACGGGTCGGTGTTCTCGCCCTTCGAACGATAGCCCATATTTATGGTAATATTCCTTCCCATATGAAGACGACGGTCGACCTGCCGGAGAAACTTCTCCGCGAGTGGAAGAAGAAAGCGGCGGACGAGGGGACGACGCTCAAGGAGATGTGGGAGTCGCTTCTCTCTTCCGCCCTTCATCCGACTCGACGGCCGCGCCCAGCGAAGCGAAAGATCCGGTGGGTAACTGCTCCGGGTGGTCTCCCGCCTGGCCTCGACATCTCCAGCCGTGAGCGGATGTGGGAGTGGTTCCGCACCCACCGGTGATCGCCATCGACACGAATCTTCTGGTTTATGCGCACCGATCGGGGGTGCCCGAGCACGCCTCCGCCCAGCACGCGATCGAACGGGCGTCGGAAGATTCGAGGGGCTGGGGAGTCGCGCTCGCGACCATCGCGGAGTTCTGGATGAACGTCACTCATCCGGCAGCTGCCGGTGGACCCTCCGCGACGGAACAGGCCCGCGACTTCATCGCCGCGCTGTTCAGCAACGGACCGGGAACCGTCTGGACGCCACGAGAACCCTTCTGGAATCGCTTTCTTCAGCTCGCATCCGACCTGGACATCCGAGGAGTGCGGGTCTTCGATCTCCAGATCGCACTGACTGCCTTCGACAACGGGGCCACCGAAATCTGGACGCACGATCAAGACTTCGTGGCTTTTCCCGGTCTTCGGGTCCGCGACCCGCTGTAGGTCGCCTCGATCAGCGGATCAGCACCCGCTGGACGGACCAGTAGAAGCCGACCGCGGCGATCGCGACCGAGGCGGGAACGACAATCCGCGAGCGGTACCAGGCCTTCTGGCGGAACGGGAGCCCGAAGAGGACGAGCGCGATCCCGATCACGGTCAGCTGTCCGGCTTCGACGCCGAGGTTGAACGAAAGGAGCGCGGGAACGAACTCGGAGCGCGGCAGGCCGAGCTCGGTCAGCACGCCCGCGAAGCCCATCCCGTGCAAGAGGCCGAACGCGAAGACGAGCGCGATCCGCCAGGGGCGCAACTGA
>DASYUL010000146.1:0-44692 GCA_036001245.1 Thermoanaerobaculia bacterium | reverse complement strand
AGGCTGCGGAGTGCGCTGTCTAGTTCGCGGCCACCGAGCAGGAATGCAGGTTTCCTGCTATCTCCCTTGGAACTGAAACCTTCGTTCCCGAATCTGGTGGCCATCCTCCAATGGTATTCCTGCCCGCGGAGGGCGGCCGATCCTACTCCCCCAGGTACGCCTCTTTGACCTTCGGGTTCGCGAGCACTTCGGCGGAGGAGCCCTCCAGGGCCACGGTCCCGGTCTCCAGCACGTACGCCCGGTTCGAGTGCTTCAACGCGGCCATTGCGTTCTGCTCGACGAGCAGCACCGGGGTTCCTTCGCGATGGATCGCTTCGATCGCTTCGAAGATGGTGTGCACCAGGATGGGCGCGAGGCCGAGCGACGGCTCGTCTAAGAGCAACACCTTCGGCCGCGACATCAGCGCGCGGCCGATCGCGAGCATCTGCTGCTCGCCGCCGGATAGCGTCCCGCCGGTCTGCTTCTCGCGCTCCTTCAACCTCGGAAAGATCGCATAGACCTTCTCGAAGTCCTTTCCAATCTCCTTCCCGTCGCGCCGCGAGTACGCCCCCATCTCGAGGTTCTCCCTCACCGAGAGGTTCGCGAAGATCGCCCGCCCTTCCGGCACGAGAATCAGGCCCTCGCGGACGAGCTTGTGGGTCGGCACGTCGATGGTCGGCCGGCCGCGAAAGAGGATGTCGCCGCCGGATGCGGGAACGAGCCCCATGATCGAGCGCAGCGTCGTCGACTTGCCGGCCCCGTTGGCGCCGATGAGCGTCACGATTTCGCCCTCGCCGAGATCGAGCGAAACGCCCTTCAGCGCCTCGATGGCGCCATAAGACACCCGGAGGTCCCGGACCTCGAGGACCTTCGCGGGAGCCGCGGTCTCGTTCATGCGCCCCCCAGGTACGCTTCGATGACCTTCGGATCGCGCTGGATTTCCGCAGGTGAGCCGACTGCGATCGTCGCGCCGTAGTCGAGAACGTGCACGGTCTCGCACACTCCCATCACGACCTTCATGTTGTGCTCGACGAGGAGGATCGCCATGTCGAAGTGATCGCGCACCCAGCGGATCAGCTCCATGAGCTGCCGCGCCTCCTGCGGGTTCATGCCGGCTGCGGGCTCGTCGAGCAGGAGGAGCCTCGGTAACGTCGCCATTGCGCGCGCGATCTCGAGCCGACGCTGGCTACCGTACGGGAGGTTCTTCGCCTTCTCGTTCGCGAGCTTCTCGAGGTGGAAAATCTCGAGAAGCTCCCGGCTCTGCCGGTCCACGCGCTCCTCTTCGGCGTGGTGAGCCGGCGTTCGGAAAACCGCGGAGCCCAAGTCCGCGGTCTGGCGGCAGTGGGAGGCGACCTTGACGTTCTCGAGGACGGTCATCTCCCCGAAGAGCCGGATGTTCTGAAACGTGCGCGCGATCCCGCGCCGGGTGATCTTCCCGGAGCGCTCGCCCACGATCGAGTGGTCCTTGAATCGGATCGCACCCGACGTCGGCCGATAAACCCCGGTGATCACGTTGAAGACGGTCGTCTTTCCCGCGCCGTTCGGGCCGATGAGCCCGTAGAGCTGGCCCGGCTCGAGAGAGAGGTCGAGCTCGTTGACCGCAACGAGGCCGCCAAAACGCATCGTGACGCCGGAGAGCTCGAGAAGCGACACCGCTATCGTTCGCCCCTAGCCGGAAACCGCGGGCGGCGGGGGCGCCGCCACCCGGTGCCGCCGCCAGAAGAAGTCGCGCAGCTCCCGATGGCCGAGGATCCCCCCCGGCCTCACGATCATGAGGACGACCAGGAGCAGCGAGAAGAGGACCATGCGGTACTGCGCGAACCCGCGAAGGCCTTCGGTCAGCGTGATGTAGAGGACCGCTCCCAGTACGGATCCGGTGATCGAGCCCAGACCGCCGATGACGATCATGATGATGATCTCGAACGACCGGATGAAGGTGAACGAGTTGGTGTGCACGTACATGAGGTAGTGGGCGAAGAGGCCGCCGGCGATGCCCGCCATCGCGGAAGACACGACGAACGAGATCACCTTGTGGCGCGTCGTGTTGACGCCCATCGCCTCCGCGGCGATCTCGTCCTCTCGGATCGCGATCAGCGTGCGGCCGAACGACGAGTTCACGATCCGGGTCACGACGGCGATCGTCGCCGCGGCGAAGAGATAGATCCAGAAGAAGTTCGCGAGCCGCGGCATGCCCCCCAGGCCGCGCGCGCCGCCGACGGCGTCGATGTTCAGGATGAAGACGCGGATGATCTCGCCGAATCCGAGCGTGACGATCGCCAGGTAGTCGCCGCGCAGCCGCAGCGACGGGACCCCGACGAGGAACCCGGCGATCGCCGCGCAAATGGCGCCCGCCGCGAGCACGACGAGCAGCAGCCCGCTCTTCTGGACCGACTCCGGTGCGAAGGAGATCAAGGCCTGGATGCGGTCCCCGAAAGTGATCGACAGGAACGCCGAGACGTAAGCGCCGATCGCCATGAACCCGGCGTGACCGATCGAGAACTGCCCGGTGAAGCCGTTGATCAGGTTCAGGCTGACGGCCAGGATGATGTTGATTCCCGCGAGCGACATGATCTGGAGGAAGTAGGGAGAGATCGAGAACCCGGGGATCAGCCCGCCCGTGAAGAGCGCGTTCAACAAGATGAGCACCACGACGATGGCGATCGCCCGGACGAGCGCCTTCAAACCTTTTCCTTCTGGGCGCGCCCGAGGATCCCCTGCGGGCGGAGGAGGAGAACGAGGATCAGTATGCCGAAGGCAATCGCGTCGCGGTACGTGGACGAGAGGTATCCCACGACCATGACCTCCGACGTCCCGATCAGGAGGCCTCCGAGCACGGCGCCCGGGACGTTGCCGATCCCGCCGAGCACCGCCGCGACGAACGCCTTCAGGCCGTAGATGATCCCCATCAGAGGATCGATTTTCGGGATCTGCATTCCGATCAGGACGCCGGCCGCGGCGGCGAGAGCCGACCCGAGCGCGAACGTGATCGCGATGATTCGGTCGGTCGAGATCCCCATGAGCTTCGCCGCGTCCAGGTTGAACGAGACCGCGCGCATCGCCTTTCCCGTTCGCGTCTTCATGATGAAGAAGCGCAGGAGCACCATCAAGATGAAGGAGACGGCGATCACGGTGAGCTGCTCGCTCGTCAGCCGGACCCCGCCGACCAGGAAATCCGCGCGCGGCGCGAGCGACGGGAAGAACTTGGGGTCCGGGCCGAACACGAGTTGTGCGCTGTTCTCGATGAAGAGCGAGACGCCGATCGCGGTGATGAGGAGCGTCAGCCGCGCCGCGCGCCGCACGGGCCGGTAGGCGAACCGCTCGATGATGACGCCGACGATCGCGCACACCAGCATGGCGCCGAGCATCACGACGAGCGCTCCCCCGAGCGAAGGATCGTCTCCCTTGAGCTTCCGCGACAGGTAGTAGCCGGTGTACGCGCCGAGCATGTACACGTCGCCGTGCGCGAAGTTGATCAGGCGCAGGACGCCGTAGACCATCGTGTACCCGAGGGCGATCAGCGCGTAGATCGACCCCAGCGAGAGCCCGTTGACGAGCTGCTGGAAAAACGTGGTCATATGGGGACAGACCCCAATTTCCCGAGCTGTCCGGCCGAAGCGGAAGAGGAGGCGGAAATTGGGGTCTGTCCCCTCTTACCCGCTAGGTCCCGGTCGGCTTGACCGTTGTTACGTAGACGAACTTTCCGTTCTCGATCCGCAGGACGACCGCCGGCTTCACCGCGTTGCGCTCTTTGTTGATCGTGATCGTTCCGGTGACGCCCGGGAAGTCCTTCGTGGCCGCCAGCGCGTCGCGAACCTTCTCACCCTTCGTGGAGCCGGCGCGCGTCATCGCGTCGGCGAGGATCCGCGCCGCGTCGTAACCGAGCGCCGCGAGCGCGTCGGGGACCTGGTTGTACTTGGCCTTGTAGGCCGTGACGAACTTCTGAACCGCCGGCGAAGGATCGTCGACCGAGTAGTGGTTGGAGAAGTAGCACCCGTTCAGGGCCTCTCCCCCGATCTCCCAGAGGCGCGGCGAATCCCAGCCGTCGCCGCCGATCAGGGGGACCGTGATCCCGAGCTCGCGCGCCTGGCGCGCGATGGTGCCGACCTCCGTGTAGTACCCGGGCACGTAGATGCCTTCGGGGTTCGCCGACTTGATCTGGGTGAGCTGCGCGCGGAAGTCCGAGTCTCCCTCGCTGTACGACTGCTCGGCGACGATCTCGCCGCCGAACCCCTTGAACGTCTGCCGGAAGAAGGTCTGGAGACCGACCGAGTAGTCGTTGCGCACGTCCGAAAGGATCGCCACCTTCTTCAGGTGCAGGATTTCCCACGCGATCCGCGCTCCGACCTCCGCTTGGAACGGATCGATGAAACAGACGCGGAAGATGTAGTCGCCAACCTGCGTCACGCGGGGATTAGTCGATGACGGAGAGATCATCGGCACGTGATTGGCCTGGCAGATCGGCGCCGCCGCGAGCGACCGAGACGAGGAGACCTCTCCGAGCATGGCGACCACGTGGTTCTGGTTGATGAGTTTCGTCACGGCGGTCGCGGCTTCTTCGGGCTTCGACTGGTCGTCTTCGACGAATACCCGGACCTTCTTTCCGAGCACCCCTCCGGCGGCGTTGATCTCTTCGTATGCCATCTGGATGGCGTTGTTGGTGGACTGGCCGAACGTCGCGGTCGTTCCGGTCAGGGAACCGTACTCCCCGACGGGGATCTCGTCGCCCCCTCCGCGGCGGCAGGCGGGCACCAGAAGCGCGGCCAGAAGGGCCGCCAGAAGCACGCGCGATTTCATTCTCGAAAGCCTCCTCGTCGGACGCCAGAAAAGCCTGCGTATTCTTTCGCAGAGGCGCGAACAAAGTCAAAACCTCAATTCGATCAGGCATTTGAGATAGAATTCCTATTCGGATGCGGATTCGTCGCCGGGCGGGCGAGCACATTTGCCCCCGGTCGTCCGCAGCCGCCAACCGGGCGCGGGGCCGATGAGTCGCGCGTCCCTGGAGAGCTGACCGCTGGATCCCGAGACCCACAGGATGACGTCGACCGCGCCGGAAGGCGGGGCGGACGTCTCCGAACGCATTCTTCCGCGAATCCGTCCACGCAGTGAGCATCCGATCTCGCGCAACCAGATCGACCCGGATGCTCTGAAGGTCCTCTACCGGCTGAAGACCGCCGGGTTCAAGGCGTACCTCGTCGGAGGCAGCGTGCGCGATCTGCTGCTCGGCCGCACGCCGAAGGACTTCGACATCGGAACGGACGCGCCTCCGCAGGCGGTGCGGCGCCTCTTCCGCAATGCCCGGCTGATCGGACGGCGCTTCCGGCTCGCGCACATCCTCTTCCCGCAGGGAAAGGTGATCGAAGTCGCGACCTTCCGCCGCCGGCCCGAGCCGCTCGACCCGGAGGCGCCCGAGCTCCTGATGACGTCGGACAACGTCTTCGGCACGGCGCGCGAGGACGCGCTGCGCCGGGACTTCACAATCAACGGGCTCTTCTACAACATCGCTGACTATTCGGTCATCGACTACGTCGGCGGGCTCGAGGACCTGGACGCGGGCCTGATCCGGACGATTGGCGACCCCGACATCCGGTTTCGCGAGGACCCGGTTCGCATGATGCGCGGGGTCGAGTTCGCGAGCCGCCTCGGTTTCGCGATCACGCCGGACGCGTACGAGGCGATCCTCGACCACCGCAAGGAGATTGCGAAGTCCGCGCCGCCGCGTGTCACCGAGGAGATCTCGCAGTCGCTCTCCGGAGGGCACGCGCTTCCGACGTTCCTTCTGCTCCGCGAGGTCGGCCTTCTCGATGTCCTGCTGCCGGAGCTCGCGACAGTGCTCCGCGAGATCGATCCCGATCACCCGCACGGCACCGGGCACCTCTTCTGGGCGCTGCTCGATGTTCTCGACGCGGAGCGGCGGCGCGGACGAGCCTTCGACGACGCGGTGCTGTTCTCGCTGTTCTTCATGCCCGTCGTGCGATCGCGACTGCAGGAGATGCGTGTCTCCGGAGATCCGGAGCCGGGGCGTCTTCTGACGGTGATCGACGACGCGGTCACGCCGGTTGCGATTCGCATGGCGCTTCCGAACGCCGTCTCCCACCGGATCAAGCAGGCGCTCGCAACCGTCGGAAGGCTTTCGCACCGCCCCGAGAACCGGACCCGCCGGATCGCGTTCCGGGAGGCGTTCCCGATGGCGCTCGACATCTTCGAGCTGAACGCGATGGCGACCGGACGAGGGGACGATCTGGTGAGGGAGTGGCGCGAAGTTGAGGCAAAGGCGAAAGGGGCCAGGGATCGTTTCGCCGCCGCGGCTCCTGCCGTGCGCCCGCGAAGAAGACGGCGCGGGGGCAGAGGACGGCGTCATCCGGCTCCCTGACCCGGTCGTCCCCGCCTGGTCCTCACCGGGCTGGCATCGCAGCGCGAGGAGTCTCCGCGAAGTAACCGAGCGGAGGAGCCTCGCGCTGCGGGAGCGGAAGCGAGCGAGGGAACAGGCGAGCGGTCGAGCCGGGTCTGGCGAGCCGCTCGCCGGTGCGTGAGCAGGTCCCGAGCGAGCGAAAGCGACGTTAAGATCCGCTCATGTTCCTCTCCACGAACTTCCTGGGGATCCCGGAGCCCGAAAACACCCTCGAAAAAAGCCGCGTCGTCGTCCTGCCCGTGCCCTACGAGCGCACGGTGTCCTACGGCGTCGGCACGCGCAACGGGCCCGCCGCGATCCTCGAGGCGTCGCGATACGTCGAGCTCTATGACGACGAGCTCGACGAGGAGGTCGCGCGCGTCGGCATCCATACCCTGCCGCCGTGGCTGCCCGAGCGGATGGAGCCGGAGGCCGCGGTCCAGGCGCTCGAAGGCGTCGTCTCCGAGCTTCTCGCACGCCCACGCTTCGTCCTGACGCTCGGCGGCGAGCACGCGATCGCCGCCGGCCCGATCCGCGCGCACCTGGCTCGCTACCCGAAGCTCTCGGTCCTCCACTTCGACGCGCACGGGGATCTCCGCGACGAGTACGAGGGCGACAAGTACTCCCATGCCTGCGCCGCGCGGCGCTTCGTCGAGCTCGGGATCCCGACGGTGCACGTCGGCATCCGGTCGATCTCTCGCGAGGAGATGGACTACGCGCGAGAGAAGAACCTCCTGATCGTGTCGAACCGCCGGCTCCCCGCCTTCGACGACTGGATTCCCGAGGCGCTCGCCCGCCTGACCGACGATGTGTACGTCACGTTCGACGTCGACTTCTTCGATGGCTCGCTCGTGCCGGGGACCGGAACGCCCGAGCCGGGGGGCGGAAGCTGGGACGATGCTCTCGAGATCCTCCGCCGGGTCGCCGCGGAGCGCCGGATCGTCGGTGCGGACGTCGTCGAGCACGCCCCCCTCGCCGGCAACCGGGCGCCGGACTTCCTGGTGGCGAAGCTCTGCTACAAGCTCCTGGGGTACTCCCTCTTTCCCGAAAAGGTCCGTTCTCTCGGGGTCGCCGAGGCCAAGTCCTTTTAGATCAATCCAGCACGTCCGACGGTCACCGAACTTTCCGCCGGGACCTGCGTTTCTTGAGGGCAGAGGAAACGATTGAGCGCTGAAGAGAAAGCCCTGGTCGACCGCTGCCGCACGGGGGACGACGACTCCTGGCGGGAGCTCATCGACCGCTTCGGCCAGAAGGTCTATTCGGTGGCGTACCACTTCACCCTGAACCGCGAGGACGCGGAGGAGGTCTCCCAGGAGATCTTTCTCAAGACCTTCGAGAACCTCCACCGCTACGACGGCAGCTTCCCGCTCGTGGCGTGGTTGCTGTCGCTCGCGCGCAACCTCTGCATCGACCGCTACCGCCGGCGCAAGCGCGAGAAGTCGTTCCGTTTCGTCAGCGACGAGGCGGTCCTTCCGCTCCTGAAGTCCGACGACGACCCGGCGGCGGAGGCCCTGAAAAAGGAGCGCACGAAGCTCCTCTTCTGGGCGCTCGCCGAGATCTCGGAAGACCTCGCCGAGATTCTCGTGCTCCGCGACCTGGACGGCCTCGCTTACGACGAGATCGGCAAAGCCCTCAACCTGCCGGACGGCACCGTCAAGTCCCGTCTCTTCCGCGCCCGCGCGGAAGTCGCGCGGCGCATTCGCGAGCGGCACGAGCGGCGCGGAGCCTCGGGCGCATTCCAGACGCTCACGCTCGCGGCCGGAGGGGTGCTGTGACCTGCGGCGAGCTCGAACGCCTGTTCCTCGCCGGCGCGACGCCCGAGGAAGCCCGCCGTCACGCGAACGGTTGCGCGACGTGCCGGTCCCTCGGCGCCGACGTCGATGCCGCCCAGGGAATGGTCGCGGGGCTCGTGGGTCCCGCTCTTCCGGCGTCTCTCCGGAGCGCGCTGCTCGCGATCCCGCGGAACAACGTCTCGTGCGAAGGCGCCGAGCGGCTCCTGCCGGTCGCGATGGAGAACGAGCTCTCCGACGACGAGCAGCGTCGTCTCTCGAATCACCTTTCGCGCTGCGCAGCGTGCTCCGAGGCCGCGGCGACCCTCGCCGCGGCGCGCGATCTCGCCGAGCCCGTGGCTCCCCCCTGGCTGACGGCGCGGCTCGCCGCGAACCGGCCGGTCCGCGAGAAGTCCTTCTGGAGGACGCTCTCCGCGCCGAAGGCGGCGATCGCATTCGCGTACGCCGCGGCGGTCGTGGTCATGCTCCTCGGATTCAACCCGGCCGACATCGCGCGGCGTGTCTCCGCGAGCCAGCTCGGAGAGAACACGCGCGCGGCGGTCACCGTCGCCGAGAGCTCGCTCACCGATCGTATCGGCGCGATTCAGGAGAAGGTCGCGCGCACGGTGCAGGTGTGGAAGGGACGCGCCGGCGGTTATGGCCGCGCGGCGCTCTCGAACGCGCTTGGGGTCATCTGGAAATCATCGGGCCCGAAAGAGCGCCCGGTAGAACGCCCACGGAACCGGGACGGCCGCGGTGCGTTTAGAGAGATATCAACAACGATCACGACCTGGCGAGCCTGAAAGCCGCCGAGAGGAGAAGACGAAATGGAAGACAACCGCTACCAGGCTTCGCCGCCACCGCCAGTGACACCCGCGACCGAGACAGTCCCGCCGCCGCTGACCGCGACGACGACCGCGGCGGGTCCCATCGTCGTCGTGGAGAAGAAGTCGCCCGGCCTCGCCGGAGTTCTCTCGGCGATCTTTCCGGGGCTCGGCCACCTGTATCTCGGGCTGTACCAGCGCGCGTTCAAGGTCGCGGCGGCGTTCGTCGGCTGCATTTGGCTCATTTCGATCCACTTCATGGGTGGGCACCTGGCGCCGCTTCTCGGGATGGGAATCGCGTTCGTGTGGTTCTTCGGGATCATCGACTCGGTCCGCCAGGCGAAGGCGATCAACTCCGGTTACGTCGACGCGGGAGGGCTCGCGGCGTCCGAACGCACCGTCGTGCCTCGCGCGCGGGAGTCGATGGCGGGACTCACGTGGGGCGTGATTCTCGTGGGTATCGGCGCGCTCTGGCTGCTCGATCGCTACGTGGATCTCGACGCGTTCTGGGCCGCGATGGAGGACTGGCTCGCTCCGGTCGCGTTCATCGTGCTGGGTCTCGTGCTCATCGCGAGCTACGTGGCGAAGAAGCGCCGGCACAACGCGAACGAGGTGTGGCCGCCGCGGACGTAACGCCCCTACTCTTGTCATCCCGAGCGAAGCGAGGGATCTGGCGGCCAATCCGACGATAGATCCCTCGTCGCTTCGCTCCTCGGGATGACAGCCGATCAGATGGTTGCGAGCTCGGCGAGGTACTCCACGAACGACTTGACCGCGCCGTCGAAGCCCTGGATCTTCGGGTTCGTCGACTCGATCACGTAGTACTCGTCGGGCGCGTGCGCGCCGCTGCCGTGGCCGAGCCCGAAGTGCCCGGCGGCAAGATGCAGCGGTTCGTCCGTGAACACGTAGCCCGGCCAGGATCCGGCGTTGCGCGGCCACATCAGGGGGTCGATCCCGGCGCGCCGGAGAACGGAGACCTGCGCGCGGATGAGCGGCGCCTCGGCCTCCGTGCTCGTCGGGTCGTAGCCGCCGGTCATGTTCACTTCGATGTCCCCGAAACCGCGCTTCGCGAGGTGGTTCTTCAGCGCGGCGAGCGCCTCGGAGGCTTTCATGTCCGGCACGAGCCGGAGGTCGAGCTTGGCCACCGCTCTGTGCGGCAGGATCGTCTTGCCGCCCGGCCCCGTGTACCCGCCGACGAGCCCTTCGATGTTGACCGTGGGACGCGAGACGAGCCGCTCGAGCGACTCGACGAATCCGGCGTCGTTGATCCACTTCTGGACGCCGAGCTGCTTCTTGAGTACCGCCTCGTCGAATCGGCGGGCGCCCTCGGCGACCATCGCCTTCTCGGCTCCCGAGATCGCGCGCGCGCGGTCGGCGAACCCGTCGACGGCGGGCTCGCCGTTCTCGGTGACGAGGGTGTGGAGCGCCTGCACGAGGTGCCAGGCCGGGCTGTCGACCCGCGCCTTGTTACTCGAGTGAATGTCCCGCTGCGGCCCGCGCCCCCACTTTTCGCCGGTCGAGACCAGCTCGAGCTCGATGACACCTTTCGCACCGAGCGAGACCTGCACGACGCCGTCGGCGCCCTGGGACGCCGAGGGCATGAAGACGCCCGACGCTTTCGCGAGCGCCGAGGCAACCTCCGGCCGCCGCACGATCTGCGCGAAGTGGGGCGAGCCGATCTCCTCCTCCCCTTCCGCGACGAGCACGAGGTTGACGGGGAGCTTGCGACCGGCCCCCCGGAAGGCGTGCAGTGCCGCGAGGAACGCCGCTTCGGGTCCCTTCTGGTTGACCGCCCCCCGTCCGACGAGGACTCTTCCGAAGCCCGCCTTGTCGATGATTCGCGCCTCCCACGGCGGCGACGACCACTCCGAGGGATCGACCTGCTTCACGTCGTACATGAAATACACGCCGGCCGTCTTGCGGGCGCCGGCGTCGAGCGTCGCGAACACACCGGGCTGCCCGTCGGTCGCGACCTTCACGGCGGTGCCGAAGCCCGCGTCGCGCAAGAGCCGGATCATCAGGTCGCACCCCTCCGACACGCCGTTGTTCTCGGCGGCAATCGACGGCTGATGGATCCACTCCTGCAGCCGTTTGATCGCCTCGTCGTGCCGCTTCTCGACCTCGGTGAAGACGGTCGCGAGATTCGAGGACTGCTGCCCTGCGCCCTTCGGCAGCGCGAGTACCGCCGCGGAAGCTCCCATGGCTTCCAGAAAGCTTCTTCTGTTCATGGACGAAGAGTCTACTCGCGACAGCAGAAGCTGAGAGCTGACAGCTGAGAGCTATCTTCTCTTGAAGTACTTTTCCAGATCTTCGTCGGTGGTGAGCAGGACGACCGGCCGACCGTGCGGACACGTGAAGCGGTCGCCGGTCTTCATCCAGTCCGCGAGAAGACGCCGGATCTCCTCCGGCGCCAGGTGGTAACGGATCGTCACTGCGGAACGGCACGCGATCGTCGCGGCGAGACGGTCGCGGCGGCGCGCGGGGTCCCAGTCCCCCGTGTCCGCAAGACCGGCAAGCGCCTCGCGCAACGTATCCCCCGGCTCGCGATCCGTCGCCTCCGCCGGCAGGGCCGCGATCGCGTACGAGCTGCCGGACATCGGCTCGATCTCGAACCCGGCGGCGGACAGCTCTTCGTATCGAGCCGCCAGCGTCTCGGCCTCCTCGGGGCTCGCGTCGAAGAGGACGCGCAGCAGCAGGCGCTGCGCGAGCACGCGGCCCGAGGCGATGCGGTCGCGGATCCGCTCGTAGAGGATCCTCTCGTGCGCCGCGTGCTGGTCGATGACGAGCAGCCCCTCCGAGTCGTAAGCGAGGATGAACGACTCTCGATATTGCCCGATAGGAACGACCTCGGGTAGTTTCTTCTCGACCGGCGCCGGAGGCGCCTCCGGTTTCGGGACGGGCGGAAGCGCCACGGGGCTCCCCGGCGCGGGCATGAGAATCGTCTCGTTCCCGTAGCCTTCCCCCGCTTCGGCGATCCGCGTCTCGGTCGGAACCGACCGCAGGCGTCGCTCTTCCTTTCCCGCGAGGAGCGCCGACTGGACCGAATGGTAGACGAGGCGGAACGCCGTGCCCGCGTCCGAGAACTTCACCTGCGTCTTCGCCGGGGAAACGTTGACGTCGACCGCCCCGGGGCCCGCCGTGACGTAGAGAAAGACCGCGGGGTGCCGGTCGGTCCGGATCGCGTCTCGCGAGGCCTGGAGGATCGCGCGCGAGAGCGCGCGGTCTTCGACGGGTCGGCCGTTCACGAAGAGGTACTGGAGACGCCGGTTGGGAAACGTCACCGAGCCCCGCGTCGCATAACCGAAAAGCCTCAACGCACCCGCGCGCGCCTCGAACGATTCGAGCTCGCCCAGCGTGTCGCGCCCGAAGACCTGGAGGATGCGGGCGGCCCGGTCGACCGCGGAAGGAGCGTCGAGCGTCTCCCGGCCGCGGGACCGGAGCGAGAACGCGACCGCGGGGTTCGACAGAGCCGCGCGCGTCACGGCGGCGGCCGCCGCGCGGCCCTCCGCCTCGGGCGAGGCGAGGAACTTCCGGCGCGCCGGCGTGCGCGCGAAGAGGTCCTCGATCAGGACGTCGGTCCCGCGGGGGCGCGCGGCCGGTCCCGCGGACGCCGGGCGGCCGGAGTCGACCACGAGCCGCGTCGCCTCCGGCGAAGACCCGTCCGACGTCGTGAGCGTCAGTCGCGAGACCGACGCGATCGAAGGCAGGGCTTCACCGCGGAAGCCGTAGCTCGAGACGCTCGCGAGGTCGGCGTCCGAAGCGATCTTCGAGGTCGCGTGCCGTTCGAGGGCGAGCCGCGCGTCCTCGGCCGACATCCCGCAGCCGTCGTCGCGGACGAGGATCCGGGCGATCCCGCCGCCGTCCACCTCGACGTCGATGCGGGTCGCGCCGGCGTCGAGTGAGTTCTCGACGAGCTCCTTCACGACCGACGCCGGCCGCTCGACGACTTCCCCCGCCGCGATCCGGTCGATGACTTCGCTCGCGAGACGGTGGATTTTGGGCACTTCGGGCGGGAGTTTACGCCGCGCCGTGAAGGAGCGGCTCAGCGCGCGGCGGAGTAGACGACCCGCCCGCCCACGACCGTCGAGTCGACCTTCACCGAGTCGAGCTCGCGCTTCGGGATCGAGAGCGGGTCACGGGAGAGCACGACGAAATCGGCGAGCTTGCCTTGGGTCAGCGTTCCCTTGTCCTTCTCTTCGAACGCCGCCCACGCGGCGCTCGACGTGTAGGCGCGGAGCGCGTCCAGCACGGCGATCGTCTGCTCCGGAATCCACCCCTCCGGGTGCTTGCCGTCGAGAGTCCGCCGGTTGACCGCCGCGTCGATCCCCGCGAGCGGAGAGAGCGGAGCGACGTCCCAGTCCGAGCCGAAGACGACGGTCGCGCCCGTTTTCTCGAGCGACCGGAACGCGTACGTGGTGCGGCAGCGCTCGAGCCCGATGCGCTTTTCCGCCCACCGCCCGTCGTCGATCGCGTGGTACGGCTGCATCGAGGCGATGACGTTCGACCGCGCGAACCGGGGAATGTCCCCGGGCCGGAGGTGCTGCGCGTGCTCGACGCGGAACCGGCGGTCCTTCGGGCCGTTCTTTTTCGCCACGCGCTCGAATATGTCGAGGAGCTCCGCGTTTGCGCGGTCGCCGATCGCGTGAACCTCGACCTGCAGGCCCGCGGCGTCCGCGGCGGCGACGCGTGCCTCGAGCTTCGACAGCGGGATCGCTTCGGCCGCGAAGACGCCGCTCGTCTTCGGATCGTCGGTGTACGGCCGGAAGAAGAGGGCAGTTCCGGACCCGAGCGACCCGTCCATGTACCCTTTGACGCCGCCGATCCGCAGCCACTCGTCCTCCTTCATCGACTTGCGGCGGTCGCGGGCCTTCTCCCACGCGGCGAGCGGGGGACGGTAGCTGACGCGAACGGTGAGCTTCCCGGCGCGCCGCAGCGCGTCCCACGAGTCGAGATCCAGAGGGTCGCCCGGCAGATCCTGGACCGACGTGACGCCGTTCTGCGCGGCGTGGCGCACCGCCGTCGCGAGTGCTTCTTCGACCTCCACGCGCGTGCGTGCCGGACGCACCGCCGCGATCAGGTCCATCGCCGCGTCCTTGAGGACGCCCGTCGGCTCGCCGGACGGGTCGCGAACGATGACGCCGCCGGGCGGATCCGGAGTCGCGCGCGTCACCTTCGCGAGCTCGAGCGCGCGGCTGTTGCAGACCATCATGTGGCCGTCGGTCCGCGAGAGACACGTGGGCCGGTCTCCGGTCGCCGGATCGAGCATCGCGCGCGTCGGCAGAATCGGATTCGCCCAGACCTGGTGATCCCACGCGCCGTCGGTCAGCCAGAGCCCCGCCGGGCGGGTCTTCGCGAACCCGGCCAGGCGAGCCGTGAAGTCGGTCGGATCTTTCGTGTGCCGCAGGTCGACGGCGAGCAGATTGAACCCGCCCATCGACATGTGGGTGTGGCAGTCGATGAACCCGGGAACGACCCGGCGGCCCTTTCCGTCGACGACGACCGTCGACGGACCGCGCAGCGCCTCGATCTCCGCCACGCTCCCGACCGCCACGACCCGGCCGTTCACCGCCGCGAGCGCGGCCACCTCGGGTCGGGTGGGATCTCCGGTCCAGACTCGTGCGGAAACGAGGATCAGATCGGCCGGTTGACGACTCTGCGCGAGCGCCACGAGCAGGAGAACCAGGACGCTCACGCGGTCGAGGAGATGCCGCCCTCCCGGGGCAATGCCGCGTGCGCCGCCGCCAGGCGCGCGACCGCGACGCGAAAGGGCGAGCAGGAGACGTAGTCGAGACCGACGCCGTGGAAGAATTGGATCGAGCGCGGATCGCCGCCGTGCTCCCCGCACACTCCGACCTTGAGGTCCCGTCGCGCCTCGCGTCCGCGCTTCGTCGCGATCGACACGAGCTCCCCTACGCCTTCCTGGTCGATGGTCGCGAAGGGATCGTCCGGCAGGATCCCGCTCTCGATGTACGTCGGGAGAAACGACGCGGCGTCGTCGCGCGAGTAGCCGAACGTCATCTGGGTCAGGTCGTTCGTCCCGAACGAGAAGAAGTCGCAGTTCGCGGCGGCGATTTCGGCGGCGCGAAGCGCGGCGCGCGGGATCTCGATCATCGTGCCGACCCGGTAAGACACGTCGATGCCCGTCTCGGAAGAGACCTTGCGCGCGGTCTCGTCGGTCAGGACCCGCAGCCGCTCGAATTCGGCCTTCGCGCCGACGAGCGGGATCATGACCTCGGGGTTCGGGTTCTGACCGGCGCGCCGCGCCTCCGCCGCAGCCTCGAAGATCGCGCGGACCTGGATCTCGTAGATCTCGGGGAACGTGATTCCCAACCGGCAGCCGCGATGGCCGAGCATCGGGTTCGCCTCCGACAGCGCCCGGACGCGCTCGCGGAGCTTCTCGGGCGGGATTCCGAGCTCTCTTGCGGTCTCCTGGACCGCGTCGTCCTCGTGCGGGAGAAACTCGTGGAGCGGCGGATCGAGCAGCCGGATCGTGACGGGCCGCTCTCCCATCTCCCGGAAGATGCCGACGAAGTCCTCGCGCTGCATCGGGAGGAGCTTCGCCAGTGCGGCGCGCCGGTCCGCCTCGTTCTCCGCGACGATCATCTGCCGCACCGCGACGATGCGGTTCTCGCCGAAGAACATGTGCTCGGTGCGGCAGAGGCCGATGCCCTGCGCGCCGAAGAGCCGCGCGACGCGGGCGTCGGTCGGCGTGTCGGCGTTGGCGCGAACGCCGAGCCGGCGGGCCCGGTCGGCCCACTCGAGGATCCGTGTGAACGCGGCGAAGAGCGGGGACTTCTCCGCCGGAAGCGATCCGTCGATCAACACCTGGAGGATCTCGGACGGCTGTGTCGGGAGCTTGCCGAGGATGACGTCTCCCGCCGTTCCGTCGACGGAAAGGAAGTCACCCTCCTTCGCGGAGAGGTTTCGCGCGCGGAGCTCCCCCTTCGCTTCGTCGACGGTGATCTCCCCCGCGCCGACGACGCAGGTCTTGCCCATGCCTCGCGCGACGACGGCGGCATGAGAGGTAATTCCGCCTCTCGTGGTGAGGATTCCGACCGCGGCGTTCATCCCGGCGATGTCCTCCGGCGACGTCTCGACGCGCACGAGGACGACCGGCTCGCCTTTGCGCGCCATCTCGACGGCGCGGTCGGCGGTGAAGGCGATGCGGCCCGAGGCCGCTCCCGGGCCCGCCGGCAATCCCTTCGCGAGCAGCCGTCCGGCTTTGACCGCCGCGTCCTTCTCTTTCTGCGGAAAGATCGGGGCCAGAAGCTGCACGAGCTGCTCCGGCTCCACGCGCGTGACCGCCTCGGTCTCGGTGATCAGGCCCTCGGCCACCATGTCGTTGGCGATCCGCACGGCGGCGAAACCCGTCCGCTTTCCGTTTCTCGTCTGCAGCAGGTAGAGCTTGCCCTCCTCGATCGTGAACTCGAGGTCCTGCATGTCGCGGAACCTCTTTTCGAGGAGGTCGCGCACGCGCAGAAGCTCCGCGTACGCCTCGGGCATCGTCTCCTCGAGCGATTTGCCCGATCCGTCTTTCGCGAGCGGGTGGGGAGTGCGGATCCCCGCGACGACGTCCTCGCCCTGCGCGTTGGGGAGGAACTCGCCGTAGAAGCGCTTCTCACCGGTCGACGGGTCCCGCGTGAAGGCGACGCCCGTCGCGGAGCGCTCACCACGGTTGCCGAAGACCATCGCCTGGACGTTGACCGCGGTCCCCCAGTCCTCCGGGATGCGGTGGAGCCGGCGGTACGTCTTCGCGCGCGGGTTGTCCCACGACCGGAAGACCGCGCCGATCGCGCCCCACAGCTGCTCGCGCGGGTCGTCGGGAAAGGGCGCCCCCGTGCGCTGCCGAACGAGCTCCTCGAACCGCTCGACGATGGAGCGAAGGTCTTCGGAGGTCAGGTCCGCGTCGGAGGCGACCTTCTTCTCTTGCTTCTTTCGCGTCAGGATCTTCTCGAACTCGGCGCGCGGGATCTCGAGCACGATGTCGGAGTACATCTGGAGGAACCGCCGCCGGCAGTCGAGCGCGAACCGTTCGCCCGCGGCCGCGGCGAGACCGTCGACCGCCCGCCTCGTCAGGCCGAGGTTCAAGATCGTGTCCATCATCCCGGGCATCGACGACCGGGCGCCGGATCGCACCGAGACCAGGAGCGGGTTCTTCGGGTCGCCGAACTTCCGTCCGGTCGCGTCCTCGAGCCGGGCGAGCGCCTCCTCGACCTCCGGCTTCAACCCCTCGAGGTCGCCGGTCCGGATGAACTCGAGGCACACCGACGTCTCGATCGTGAAGCCCGGAGGAACGGGGATCCCGAGGGCGGTCATCTCGGCGAGTCCGGCGCCCTTGCCGCCGAGGCGCTCTTTTCCGAGTCCCGCGCCCTCGGCGACGCCGTTGCCGAAGAAAAAGACGCGCTTTACTCTGTCGCGCGGCCGGACGCCGGCCATTGCGGGCTGCTCAACGCTCATGGCCGTCCGGCCCCGAGGAGAGAGTCAGAGGAATTTCGGCTTCGCACCATGTTCATTTCTCCACGACTATCTCAGAAAAGTCCGCGATCTTCGTGAACTCGCGGCGGATGGCGGCGAGCAACGCGTGCCGGTTCCGCCGGACGTCTTCCTCCGGCGCGTTGACCAGGACCTCGACGAAGAATCGGTCGAGCGACGGCGCGATCGATGCGATCGTCTCGAGCGCCTCCGAATAGCGGCGTCCCTCGATCAGTTCCTCGAGCAGCGCCCTCGCCTGGAGGAAATCGGCGGCGAGCGCCCGCTCGGCGTCTTCCCGGTAGAGCTCGGGCGAGGGGTCCGCTGCCGTTTCGCCCTCGAGGATGTTGCGGATGCGCTTGAACGCGAGGACCAGCGTGCGGAAGTCCAGCCGCCGGCGCGCTTCGGTCAGCGCCGTCGCCCGCTCCGCCGCGTCCGCGAAGTCCCAGCGGCCGACCTCGAGCACCGCCGACGCTTCGTCGTAGGAGGAACCGGCGCGCTCGATGGCGTTGCGCAATCGCTCCGCGAAGAACGACTCGAGCTCGGCCAGCGCGCGGTCGGGCGCGAGGCCGGGCAGGTCCGCTGGATAGAGCGAGAGCGCCTTTCGCGCGATCGTCGACCAGTCCATCCGCCACTTGCGGGCAATCGCGATCGCGATCGCGCCTTGAGCGGCCCGCCGAAGCCCGTACGGGTCCTTCGAACCGGTGGGGAGCATGCCGAGACGGAAAAGGCCGGCGAGCGTGTCGAAGCGATCGGCCAGCGAGAGGACCGCGCCCGCATCCTCGCGGGGCGGATCGTCCCCCTGCCCCTGAGGCCGATATTGATCGTAGATCCCTTTCCAGACGGACTCGGGGTGACCCTCGGCCCGCGCGTAGATGCCGCCCATCACGCCCTGGAGGTCGGTGAACTCGCGCACCATGCGGCTCGTGAGGTCGGCCTTCGAGAGCTTCGCAGCCGTGCGCACGTCGTCGACGAGATCCCGCCGCCCGACGGCCGCGGCGATCGCCGCCGTGAGCTCCTCGAGCCGCGCCGTTTTTGCGGCGTAGCTCCCGAGGCGGTCCTGAAAATTCAGCCGCTCGAGCTCGGGAAGCCGCGACTCGAGCGTCTCCCGCGAGTCTTCGCGAAAGAAGAACCGCGCGTCCGCGAGGCGGGCGTTCAGCACCCACTCGTTTCCCTTGGCGATGAAGCCTCGGCGGTCCGCGACGTTGTCCATGACCGAAATGAAGTACGGGAGGAGACCGTCGGGCCCCCGGACCGGGAGGACCTTCTGGTGAACGCGCATCGACGTCGTCGTGATCTCCTCGGGAAGGTCGAGGAACTCCGGGTCGAACGACCCCCGCACGAGCCCCGGCCATTCGACGAGGTCCGCGAGCACCGCGGCGAGGTCTGCGTCGGCATCGATCCTGCCGCCGACCTGCGCCGCGAGACGGCGCGCGGACTCGAGGATCGCCTTCCGCCGGGCGACGTCGTCCGGCTCGACGTAGGCGCCGCGGAGCTTCTGAAAGTAATCGGCGGGCGTCGTGACCGGGATCTCACCCTCGGCGAGGACGCGGTGCCCGACGGTCGAATTCCCCGCGCGCATTCCCATGACCTCCACGGGGACGACCCGGCTGCCGTAGAGAGCGAGCACGCCGCGCACCGGCCGGACGAACGAACGCTCCCCGGCGCCCCAACGCATCGCCTTCGGAAACGAAAGCGCGCCGACCGCGCGCGGAACGATCTCCGCGAGCACTTCGGATGCGGATCTCCCGGGCACCTTCCGGCGCACGGCGACGGTCTTGCCCCGCGCCGACTCGACCACGACGAGATCGGAGACCTCGACCTTCTGGGCCTTCGCGAATCCCTCCGCGGCGCGCGTGGGTTTGCCCGCCGGATCGAACGCCGCCGCCGCCGGCGGTCCGAGCACTTCCGTCTCGCGGTCCGCCTGACGCTCCGGAACGTTTCGCGCCCAGACGACGAGACGACGCGGCGTGGCATACGACTCGATCGACTCGGCAGCGAGGCTCTCCTCCGAGAGCGCGTCGCCGATCCTGCGCGCGAGGTCCTCCCTCGCCCCCGGCAACACCGGGGCCGGAATCTCCTCCGTCCGGATCTCGAGAAGGAAGTCGTCGCGTTTCATTTGAGAGTGAACGGCTCTGCCGCCGGCGAACCTTAGCAGGCTGGTGGGTTCAGACGGCCGCCGCCGGCTCGGGCTCGGTCACCGGGCTGCGATCTGCCCCGCGGGTCGCGAGATACGCGCGGGCGCAGGCACACGCCAGGTCCCGAACGCGCCGGATCAGACCGACCCGCTCGGTGGCGGACACGGCTCCCCGCGCGTCGAGAACGTTGAACTGGTGCGAGCACGCGAGCGTCGCGTCGTACGCCGGGATGACGAGACCGGCCGCGAGCGCCCGCTTCGCCTCGGCCTCGGAGCGGTCGAGGAGAAGCGCCGCGAGCTCGACGTCGGCGACCTCGAAGTAGTACTTCGAGAGCTCTTCCTCTTCGATCCGGCGAACCTCGCCGTACCGGATCGACTCGGTCCAGGGAACGTCGTAGATCGAGTCCACCTTGTTCAGGAACATCGCGATGCGCTCGAGGCCGTACGTGATCTCGGCCGTGATCGGGGCCAGGTCGATGCCGCCGGCCTGCTGAAAGTACGTGAACTGGGTGATCTCCATCCCATCCATCACGACCTGCCAGCCGACCCCCCAGGCGCCGAGCGTCGGGGACTCCCAGTTGTCCTCCTCGAAGCGGATGTCGTGCTCCGCTGCGACGATCCCGAGACGCTCGAGGCTCGCGAGAAAGATCTGCTGCACGTTGTCGGGAGAGGGCTTCAGGACGACCTGCAGCTGGAGGTGCTTGGCGAGCCGGAACGGGTTCTGACCGTAGCGTCCGTCCGAGGGGCGGCGGGAAGGCTGGACGTACGCGCAGCGCCACGGCTCGGGCCCCAGAACGCGCAGAAACGTCGCCGGGTGCATCGTCCCCGCGCCGACCGGGAGGTCGTACGGCTGTTCAATGAGACAACCTTCCGACTCCCAGAACGCGCAGAGCTCTGCGATCAGCCTCTGGAGCGTCAGCATCGTCGGAAAGTCTACTCCACGCGGACGGCGTGACCGGCTCTCACGAGCGCCCGGACGACTTCTCGAAGCCGCACCTGGCGCACGAAGAGATAGTCCGTGTCGAAGGTCGAGATCGCGAGGATCGGAATGCGCGCCCGGGCGAGCGGCGCCGCGAGCGCGGCGAGAACTCCCGTCGCCTCGAAGGGAAGCGGTCCGGCGACCTCCAGGCAACGGAAGCCATCCTCCCGCCGGCCGCCGCGAGGTGTCTGGTCGGCGCGGCAGACGATCGAGAGCTCCTTGTCGGTTCGCGCCACCGAATGGAAGCCTCGCGACCCGGCCGGCACTTTCGTGGGCGGACCCAGCCGAACGACCGAATAGAGGCGGGCAGGACGTGCAGCCCGAATTGAACCTTGAACGTTAGCGGCGGGCGGACCCGCCGGTGAGCCGCGGCTCGACGCCGCGGCTTGTCGCGCTGCGCGCTCGGTGCGTCGCATTCGGCGTTCGCCGATGCTCGGTGTGAACCTTGAACTCAAGAGGACCCGAGCACTTCGGCAAGCACCCTCTGCGACTTCAGCTCGTGTCCCAGGAAGCTGCGGCGCGCGCGTCGGGCGACGGACACGAGCTCGCCGATCGTGCGCGAATTCGCTCCGGACTCGAGCGGTCGCGACAGAAACGTACGCAACGTCGCCGCCGCGTCCGGCGACAGCCGCAGCACCTCGCCGTGCCGGCATTCTGCGCCGACGAATCCCGGGCGCGCGTCGTCGAAGAGGAGCGGCTCCCCCGGGTCGAGGGGGCGCCCGCATCCGGCGCACTCCGCAGGCGACGGAAAGAGGCCGGAGAGTTTCAGGATCCACACGTCGAAATAGGCCGCGACGAGGTTCGCCGGTGCTCCCGCAAAGAGGGAGTCCATGGCGTGTCGCGCGAGGCGGAAGAACGGCTCGGCCGGGTCGGAGTCCGACACGAAGGTCTCGAGGCTCTCGGCCAGGGCCGACAGAAGAAGCGCGCGCTCGAGGTCTTTGGAGAGCGGAAACGAGGGCCGCACCGGGTCGATCGAGTCGATCGAGACGAGCTCGCGCCCTTCGCGCTCGAAGAAGACGATCCGCGCCTCCGTCATCGGCTCGAGCGTGCCGGTGAACGCGCTCCGAGCCCCGCTCGCCCTCTTCGCGACACCGCGGCGCCGACCCGAGTCGCGGGTCAGGAAGGAGACGATCCGGTCCTTCTCTTTCAACGGATACGTCCCCAGGATGAAGGCGTCGGCGGCGGCGAGTCCCACGGTCCGATTATGATGGCCGGAGCGGGCAACGCTTAGCCGAATGAAATCAGGAAAATAGTTTATTTTTCCGAATTTAATATGACAGCAGATCCAGTCCGCCGTTCAATCCTCAGCCTCGGCTGGGTCTCGTTCCTGACCGACGTCTCCTCCGACATGATTTACCCCCTCCTCCCCGGTTTCCTCACGAAGACGCTCGGCGCGGGACCCGCGGCCGTCGGTCTCATCGAGGGAGTCGCGGAATCGACCGCTTCACTGACGAAGATCGGCTCGGGTGTCTGGTCGGACCGCGTGAGGCGGAGGAAACCTCTCGTCGTGCTCGGGTACGCCGTCGCCACGATCGCAAGGCCGCTCGTCGCCTTCGCCAGAGCGTGGACGCAGGTGCTTGCGATTCGCTTCGTCGATCGCGTCGGAAAGGGAATTCGAACGTCGCCCCGGGATGCGCTGCTCGCGGACCTCGTCCCGCCCGAGAAACGTGGCCGCGCGTTCGGCCTGCAGCGCGCGATGGACAACGCGGGCGCTTTCGTCGGACCCCTCCTGGCCGCGCTGCTCTTGAAGCTCGCGATCGTGGACGTCCGCGGGGTCTTTCTGCTTGCCGCGATTCCCGGTATCGCCGCGCTGATCGTGCTCCTCGTCGCGGTTCCGGACACGCCGCGACGCGCCGAATCAGCCGTCAGGGATCTGATCCCCGAAGGGGGTCAGATCCCGCAGAAGGGCCCCCTTCCGCGCGCGTTCTGGCAGGTCGTCGCCATCTTCGCGTTCTTCACGCTCGCGAACTCGACGGACGCGTTTCTCCTCCTGCGGGCGCAGCAGGCGGGACTCGCGACGTGGCAGCTCCCGATCTTCTGGTCGTTCTTCCAGGGCGTGAAGGCCGCGACCGGAGTTCCGGGAGGCGCGGTGGCCGACCGAGTCGGCCGCGTTCCGGCGATCACGCTCGGCTGGATCGTTTACGCCGCCGCCTACGCCGGATTCGCCTTCGTCGCCCGTCCTCTCGCGGTGTGGGGCCTCGTCGCGCTGTACGCGCTCTTCTACGGGCTGACGGAAGGATCCGAGCGCGCGTTCGTCGCCGACCTCGTTCCGGAGCGGTTGCGGGGGCGCGCCTATGGGATCTTTCATGCCGCGATCGGGATCACCGCGTTCCCGGCGTCGGTCCTGTTCGGGCTCCTCTGGAAACGTTTCAGCCCGCGGGTCGCGTTTCTGACGGGGGCCGCCGTCGCTCTCGCCGCCGCCGCCGCGCTCTGGGCCGCGACCGGCGCGATTCGAGACGCGCGCAGTCGGGCGGAGGCGGCCGCGCCGTGAAGAAGAGGAAGTCGCGCGGAAAACGAAAGCGCCCGCGCGTCCCCGCGAAGCCGATCGCGCGGATCCCCCTCCCGAAAAAGGGGGAGAAGCGCCACGGCGACCGCACGAAGTACGACCGCGCGCGCGAGAAGGAGCGGCTGCTGCGGGAGCTGCCGCGCTGATACCATCGTTTCTCTCATGGGACCCGTGTGGCGCCTGATTCGCGGGCAGAAGGACATCTGTCATCGGTGCGGCAAGGAAATCGTGGACTTCCCGGCCGTGGGTTACGTCGTCGACTTTCAATTTCACCCGGAGCAGAAGTACTGCTGGGAGTGCTACCGGTACCTCCAGCCCTTCGTCGACGAGATCGCCTCGGAGAACCCGTACCAGCCGGTGACGAAACCGGCGATTCCGTGACCGACGCGGGACGGCTCGCCGCGACCTTGCGCGGCTCGGAGCTGGCCGTCGTCGCCGAGAAAGTGGTCGCGGGCGAACGCCTCTCCTTCGAAGACGGGGTTCGGCTCTTCACGACGCGCGATTTCATCGGGCTGGGCCGCCTCGCCAACCACGTCCGCGAGAAGCGCCACGGCAACGCCGCTTTCTACAACGTCAACCGGTACTTGAATCCGACGAACCTCTGCTGGGTCGACTGCGCGCTCTGCGCGTGGGCGAAGAAGGTCAACGAGCCCGGGGGTTACGAGCTCGCGATCGACGAGTGCGTCGCGGAGGCGGGCCGCGGCTACAGCGAAGCGGTGACGGAGTTCCACATCGTCGGCGGCCTGCACCCGACGTGGCCCTACGAGTACTACACGGGACTCCTCCGCGCGCTGAAGGAGCGGTTTCCCGCCGTGCACTTGAAAGCTTTCACGATGGTGGAGCTCGACTGGATCGCGCACGTCGGCGGCCGGACGGTGGCGGAAGCGATTCGGGACCTGAAGGACGCGGGGATGGACTCCTGTCCCGGCGGCGGAGCGGAGATCTTCGAGAGGCGGGTCCGCGACGTGATCTGTAAGAACAAGATCTCCGGCGAGCGATGGCTCGAGATCGCCCGCGAGTGTCACCTCCAGGGAATCCGGACGAACGCCACGATGCTCTACGGGCACGTCGAGACCGTCCAAGACCGCGTGGATCACCTGATCCGCCTGCGCGAGCTGCAGGACGAGACTGGGGGTTTCACCGGGCTGATTCCTCTCGCGTTCCATCCCGAGAACACGCCGCTCGCCCATCTGCCGGCGACCTCCGGCCAGCTCGACCTTCGCGTGATCGCTGTTTCGCGGCTGATGCTGGACAACTTCGCGCACGTCAAGGCGTACTGGATCCAGATCGGCACCAAGCTCGCGCAGGTCGCGCTCTTCTTCGGTGCCGACGACCTGGTGGGAACGGTCGTCGACGAGACCATCACCCACGCGGCCGGCGCGACGACGGCGTCGGGCATGACCCGGAGCGAGTTCGAGCGCCTGATCCGCGAGTCCGGACGGGATCCCTTCGAGCGCGACGCCGAATACCGGAGGATCGTGCGCAACGGCCCTCTTCCCGGCGTGTCCGCACCTGCCGAGACCGTCCCCCTCCCGGCTTGAGAGGGCGCACGCCGCTCGTCGCGCTGTCCCTGGCGAGCGCCTTCGCGTCGGCGTGCCTCACCTCCGGGTACCGCACCAAGCCCCGCGTGGCGATCGTCGACGGCGATCCGGTCGTGCAGATGGCTCGAGCCGAGCAGTTCCGGTCGGCGACGAACCCGCGCTGGTCGGACGCGGATCAGCACACCGATCCGCCGTCCGGTCACGAGCGGCTCCTCGGGCTCGAGATCCACGGCGTTCGCCTCGCCTACCCGATCGGGCTGCTCGACCGCGCCGAGGTCGTGAACGACGGAATCGACGGAAGCCGCTGGGTCGCCGCGCGATGCGCGCTCACGCACGTCGCCGCGGTCTACGACCGTTCACTCGACGGTCGGGTGCTCACCTTCGAAAACTCCGGAGCCCTGTGGCGCGACACGCTCGTGCTGAGAGACGTCGAGACCGGGACTTACTGGACGGCCGCGACGGGCGTGGCGCTCTCGGGGCCTCTGGTGGGGAAGCGGTTGCGCGCGTTGCCCGCCGCGTACACGACCGCGAAGGCGTGGCGCGGGGCTTTTCCCGATTCCCGATGGGTCGACCTGGGACTCCCGACGTCCGTGCCTCTGCCGATGAAGCTCTACGGCGCTTCGCCGTGGCAGGGCGTCTCCCACGAGAAGGCCGCCGACCGGCGCCATCCTCCGAAGAAGGAGTTCCTCTCCGTCGCGGTCGGCCGGGAGGCCCTGGCGTTTACGCGAGGCGACATCCATCGGCGGCGCTCGGCCGAAGCGAAGGTCGGCGGCGAATCCGTCCGCGTCGAGTGGGACCCGCGCATCGATACCGCGCGGGCGTGGGTGCTCGAACCGTCGGGCCGCCGCGAGGTACCCGTGACCCCGATGTACTGGTTCGCGCTCGACCGGCACTTCGACGAGATCGCCTTACTCCCGACCTCCCGAGAAACTCGATGAGACCCGATCTCGAACTCGTTGTCTCGGCCTTTCGGGCGAGCAACTGTAAGGATTCCGCCGAGGGGTGCTAGGATCGGGCACCGTCAGCCAGTGACGGTTCTCCACGAACGGCCGCTCTCACTCTCGAGCTTTCACAGCACCCAATCTCGGCGCGCTCCCGGCACGGACCTTCTTCCCCAATTCCGCGTTTCTGTTCACGAAAGGAGGCAGCCATGTCCCGAACCTTCGGATTCCTCGGCAGTTTGAGCATTTTCGTCCTGGTATCCGGCGCTCCCGCGGTCGGACAACAGCCGACACCGGCAGCTGCCGCCACGCCCGCCATGGCAGCCGTGCCGGCTATGCCGGCCACGCCTGCGGACGGTCATACGGTTCACGTCACGGCTCCGCACGTGGTCGCCGGAAAAGTCATGGGCCCGTACCACCACTACTGCAAGGTGCTTTCTCCCGAACCCGTAATCGAGTGTCTCTGCTACAGCTCCGACGATCCCAACGCACGCCTCGAGCAGGTCGAGTACATCATCGCCAAGTCCATCACGCGCACCGGTGCGGTGCCGCTCGCAAACTGGAACCGGAACTGGCACGACCACAAGCAGGAGATCGCCACCGGCCGGGTGCAGGTTCTCGACATGCCGCCGGACAAGGCAAAGGAAGTGGCAGACCTCGTGTCGACGACGGACGGCATCATCTTCCACCTGTGGTCCCATGACGCGAAGGTGCCGAGTGGCCGGGTGATCATTGCCCAGTCGGTGGGACATGTGAACCTGAACCAATCGGATTTCAAGAAGGGAGCGGAGGAGAAACCGCCCGCTGCGTCGTCCGGAAAATAAGGAACGCCAGGCGCCGCGAAGTCGACCTGGTCAGTCTTCCGCGAGAAGCTCGCGATCGTCCTCGTCGAGTCGACGAGCGGAATCGCCCGATCAGTTCTGGTACGTGTAGGGACCGGACGTCGCCGTATTTCCCGCGGCGTCGGTCGAGCTGACGCTGTACGTGTAGAGCGTCTTCTTGGGGCCGTGGAAGGTCAGGCGATGGTTCGTGACCAGGCCGGCGCCGGTCAACGTCACCGACAAGCCCCCCGTCAGCTGCACGACGCTGCTCGAAGGCTCGTTCGTCGTCCAGGCGATCTCGACGTTCTTCCCGATCCTTCGAGACGTCACGTCCGAGACGAAGGGCGCGGTCGTGTCGGTATTTCCGACCCCGCCGGCGTTGAGGTATTCGACGGCTGCCTTCGCCTGGACGAGACCCCAGCCGTACGAGTCGTCGCGGCCGGGGTCTCCGAGGTCTTCGGCCGAGGCCTCGAGAGCATGCAGGACCTGCCCGTTCGTCCAGTTCGGGTTCTGGCTCCAGACGAGCGCTGCGACGGCGGCGACGTGCGGGGTCGCCATCGAAGTTCCACTCCACGAGTCGTAGCCGTTCGCCGGTTTCTCGCTGAAGCTCACCACGGAAGCCGAAGACCCGAGCCGGCCGCCGAGGGCCTGCCCGTCGGCCTGGGAGATGCTGATCGCGGGAATCGTGCTCGAGTTGCCGGCGCCGAGCGTCCCGTTGAAATTGCCCGGAGCGTTGTTGGCGATGACCGCGGCGATTCCGCCGGCCGACTGGACGTTCTGGACCTTCACCTGAAAGGTGATGGTGCCGCGCTGGCAGAGGACGACCTTCCCGGACCAGGACACGTCCACCGAATCGCAGAGACCTCCGCTCGCGAGCGCGCCTGCAACGCCTTCCGCGGCCGTGCGGGCGGCATTCTCGATCCAGGTTCCCTCGACCGCCGTCGCGCCGATCGCAACGGTGCTCGTCTCCTTGAACGGCACGGTCGAGAGGACTCCGACGCCGGGGGCGGCGAGATCGACCTGGTCGTTCTTCTGAGAGAAGCTCGCGACCGCCTTCGAGGAGTTGACCGCCGCGACGGAGACGACGGAGTCGTAGGAGCCCGGATAGGCGTAGGCGGTGTCACCGTCGTTGCCGGCCGCCCCGACCGAAATGAGTCCGGCGTTCCAGGCGCTGTTGAAGGCGCTCTCCTCGAGAACGCTCTTCTCGTCGCCGCCCAGACTCATGCTGACGACGTTGGCGCCGTTTGCCCGGCACTCCTGGAGCGCGTGGATCAGGTCCGAAGAGTAGGCCCAGGCGCAGTCGTCCCCGAAGACCTTCACGATGTGCAGATTGACTTGCTGGTTCGGCAGCACGCCCGTCACGCCGATGGCGTTGTTGACCGCCGCGATCGTGCCGGCGACGTGCGTCCCGTGCCCGCAGAAGTCCCGGAAGGGGTCGCCGGTCGCCGCGTTGAAGCTCGCGGTCACGCCGGAGTGCGGGAGGTCCTCGTGGCCCATGTAATACCCGGAGTCGATGATGCAGATCTTCCGGTTCGCCGCGGCCGCATCGCTCACCTGGTCCGCCTGGATCATCGCCACTCCATAGGGTGACGACTGCGCCATCGGATAGCGCGGCGGGTCGACTTCGACCGTGAGGACACCGGGATTCCGCGCGAGGCGCTGCACCTGCGGCTCGGTCAACCATGCGGCGACGATTCCGAGATCCGGCACCTCCTCGACCGGAGCGCCGCCGGCGTCGCGCACGACGGCCGCGTGGGGGCCGCGCGCGCGGAACTGGACCATGTAGCGCCGCGAGCCGTCTTCCTCCTGCGCGGAGACCGCGGCGGGAATGACGAGAGCGAACGCGCCGGCGAGGGCGACCGCGCCGATCAGTCGTCTGGAAACGTGCCGGGACATTCCGGTCTCCTTCGAAGACAGAGCCCGCGAGCGGATGCCCCGAGCAATGGGAAAAGGAACCATTTACGGTAAGAAGGAAAGGATGACGGCGGCAGAGATCGGAGTCAAGAGCTCTTTTCGCTTTCCGAGCCTCCGGCCGGCCGCGTCCAGGTTTCCGGCGGGGTGATCCTGGTCGAGCGGTCGGCCTCACGTGTCGCATCGTCGAGAGCAGCGCCGATTCGCAGCCGCGCCTCCTCGTCGGAATCCTTTCCGTCGATCGGGAACGGTTCGCCGTAGAGGACGACGTTCCGGGAGAACGGCATCGGCAGGAGATAGCGGTCCCACGAGGAAAGGAAGCGAGGCCCGGCGCTCGACGAGGTGATCGGGAGGATCCAGCCGCCGGTGAGCCGCGCGAGCTCGACGATTCCCGGCTGGACCACTCGCGGCGGACCGGTCGGGCCGTCGACGGTCAGCGCGGCGGCGCGGCCGGAGCGGATTCGGCGAACCATCTCGCGCAGCGCCTCCGACCCGCCGCGCGTGGACGAGCCTCTCACGACGGAGTACCCGTTGCGTTCGAGCCAGCCGGCGATGATCTCTCCGTCCTTCGACCGCGAGGCCATGGTCACGATCCCCTCGTGCCGGTGGGCCTGGATCGAGAGAAACATCCGCCCGTGCCAGAGCGCGAACAGGATCGGAACGCCGCGGGCCTTGAGCTTGACGTATCGGTCGAAGTGGATCCGCTCGACCCGGAGCGTCGCGCGATGGAGGAACAGGCTCGCTCCCGCCAGGCGGGAAAGGAGCCGCGACGTCACGGGCAACGGGCGCCGGTTACCGGGTCGCCGCGGCCGGTGCGGAGAATTGCGCGCCGACTTTTTCGTAGATGCGGGGAATCACGTCCGGGACGTCCTTCACCCCCTTCGTGAACGCGGCGATCACGAAGTCGACACCGTTCGGCAGAATCGCACGCGCGACGAGGTGATGGAAGTCGTACGCGTCCCCGGATTTCGCCCACAGGCGCGTGCCCGGTGGGAGCTTCCGACCCGCGAGCCGTGCATCCTCGAGCTCGCCGTCCTCGAGGGGCTTCTCCGAAGTGACGTCGCGGGCGAGGAGGCCGAGCATCTCCTGCGTTCCCGCGGGCCCGACGATCTCTCCCCTCGCGATCTCCTTGAAGAGCCGTGCGACCCCGTCGGGCGTCATCCGATTCCGATTCTTCCCTCCGTCGCGGAAGACCTGCTCGCGCCCGTACGCGTCCTCGCAGAAGGTCTTCTGGTTCGCGTTCAGGTCGTGGTAGCCGCGCGCGAGAAAGAAGCGGTTGACGGCGTTGCGCTTCTCCATCCACTTCTTCCACTTGCGCGCGCTCGCGATTTCCGGGCCCGACGTCGTATCGGTGATCGCGTCGACGACGAAGCCCGTCGCGTCGTTGGAGGAGACCGTGATCATGTCGTGGATCGCCCGGACGAGCTCGGGCATGTCCGACAGCTTTCCCGCCTCCTTCCGCGACTCGTAGTAGGCGAGATAGAAGGCCTTGACGACGGAGGCGGGGTAATACGCGACGTCGCCGCGGTAAGACCCCGCGGGCAGGGGCGCGCCGGGAGTCCTTTGCGTCAGGTTCACGACCGAGATCGACAGCCCCTCGGGGGTGAGCCCCTTTGCCGCGAACTCGGAGACGATCTCGGCGGCGATCCGCGAGAGCGCCGCGTCCAGGTCGGCGGAACGCTCGATCGAGGCCGGATGCGGCGGATTTTCGGCGAGAAGAGTGAGCGAGAGGAAGAGCGGAAAGAGAATCGTCGCGGCCCGCTTCAGGACCGCGCTCCGACCGGGGAATGTCGCGGGGACAGGTCCTGCGGACCTGCACCCGCCTCCGAACTCACCGGCTCTGACGTACGGGCGCGTCTCCTCTTCCGGAAGATGAGGAACGCGACGGTGCCGACGGCGGTCCAAGGGACCGCGATCATCAGGAGAATCGAGTAGTAGAAGCCGCGTCCGAGCGAGGCCGAGCCGCCCGGAGTGTCCGCCTCCGCCTCCTTGCAGAGCGGGCAGGCGGACAAGAGCGCCGGCACGAGGATAGCGGCGAGGGCCAGGATCGCCGCAATGCGGAGCACCCGGTTCATCGGAGCGATGCTAGCGGATCGGACCGCGGGGGTAAAGGTGGTAGAGCATGAGATATACGACCACGCCCGTGACGGACACGTAGAGCCAGATGGGAAACGTCCATTTCGCGATCCGCCGGTGGCGGTCGTCCCGGCGCTTCAAGCCCAGGTAGAGAGTCCGCAGGACGAGCGGAAGCACGGCGACAGCGAGAACGGTGTGTGTACCGAGGATCGTGAAGTAGACCGTCCGCACGGGCCCGACGCCTCCGAAGCGCACCGATCCGACCCGGAGGTGGTAGGCGACGTAGGAGACGAGAAAGATCGCGGAAGTCGTCGCGGCCGTGAGCATCCAGCGTTTGTGCTTCTCGATCTCCATCCTTCGGATCGCACGGTACGCGATGAGGAGGAACACCGCGGAGAGAGCGTTGAGCGTCGCGTTGAACGTGGGGTGAAGCAGGCCTGTTCCGTGTTCCGTATTCCGTGTTCCGAATCAGAACAAATAGATGATCGTGAACAGAATGATCCAGACGAGATCGACGAAGTGCCAGTAGAGGCCGATCGTCTCGACCCCCTGGTGATGCGCCTGCGTGTACTTGCCGAGGAACGCCTTGCCGGTGACGAACGCCATGCAGACGACGCCGCAGAAGACGTGGAAACCGTGGAAGCCGGTCGTCGTGTAGAAGACCGAGCCGAAGAGCGAGACGTGAGGGTTGAAGCCCGCATGGAGCAGGTGCCGGTACTCGTAAGCCTGGATCGAGAGAAAAATCGATCCGAAGAGAAGGGTCATCGAAAGGAAGAGCTTCAGCTTGCGGAGGTTGCCGTTTCGGACCGACTCGAGCGCCTTGACCATCGTCACCGAGGAGCAGATCAGGATGAAGGTGTTCAGCGCGGTGAGCCAGATGTTCAGCGTGTTGCCGGGGTGGGGCCACGACGGGCTCGCGAAGCGCAGGACGATGTACGAGCCGATCAACCCCGTGAAGAACATCACCTCGGAGCAGAGGAAGACCCACATCCCCATCTTGTCGTGCGGGATGCCCGTCGCCGACGGAGGCTCGAGAGCGTGGGCGTGAGCGGCGGCGTGGTCCGTCATGGTCTCGGAAGGACGTGCTCGCTGATCCCGACCGACACCAGGATCACTCCCAGGATCAGGGTCGAGCCAACGATGAGGCCGAGGGTCTTGCGCTCGAACTTCAGGTGCATGAAGTAGAGCGCGACCAGGAGGGCTTTGAAAGCCGCCAGGCCGACCAGTCCGCCGATCAGGATCGGCTTGGGAGCCTTCGCAAAGAGAACGGAGTACCCGACCTCGAGGACCGTCGCCGCCAGGAGGATCCAGAAGATTGCCAGGTAGTTGGGATGTTTGTTTTCCGACATCCTTCCTCCGTGCTAACCGTGCGCCCGCGAGATGATGAAGAGGATCGATCCGAAGAAGAGAAAGGCCGCAAACAGAACGAGCAGGAAGAGGACCTTCCGGTTGCTTGCGGGACCCGCCGCCGCGCTCATCGGTCGAGCACCATGAGCCCGAGCACCGCCGGCAGGTAAAGGACGGAGACGAGGAACACCCAGCGCGCGGTCTTGACCGAGCGCGCGAATGCGAACGCGATCGTGCAGCCGACGAACAGAGCGCCGAGGGCGACCGCCCCCCAGAGGTAGCGCTCCCCCGCCGCCGTCACCGCTCCCGCCAGCAGCGTGACGGGGACGAGCGCGGCGGCATACGCGACGCTCTGCCGCGCCGTCGATGCGCCGCCGGGGTCGTTGACCGGCAGCATCGGGAAGCCCGCCCGCGCGTAGTCGTCGCGGTAGATCCACGCGATCGACAGGAAATGGGGGAGCTGCCAGAGGAAGAGCACGCCGAAAAGGGCCAGAGCCTCGCGGCCGAGCGACCCGCGCGCCGCCGCCCATCCCATCATCGGCGGAATCGCGCCGGGCACGGCGCCGACGAGAGTGCAGAGCGACGTGACGCGCTTCAGAGGCGTGTAGGCCAGGACGTAGCTCGACAGGGATCCGAGCGCGAGCAGTCCCGTCAGAAGGTTGACCGCGCCCGCGAGCAGGACGACCCCGACCGCGGAGATCACCAGCCCGAAGACGAGTGCATCGGCGGGAGCGAGGCGGCCGGAGGGAAGCGGCCGCGAAGCGGTCCGCGCCATTCGGGCGTCGGCGTCGCGCTCGGCCCACTGGTTCAGGGCCGAGGCGCCTCCGGAGACGAGAGCCGTCCCGACGAGAAGCGAGACGAACACGGCCGGATGAAAGCTCGCGCCGACTCCGAGCGCATAACCCACGGCGGTCGTCACGAGCACGAGGAACGTGATGCGCGGCTTCGTCAGCTCGACGAAGTCGGAAACGCGGGCCGGCGCCACCGCGAGGGCTACTTCCACGTGAAGACCTTTCGCTCCGCCGGCCGTGCGGAAACCGCCGTGAGGAGCGGCCTCGCGAGCGACCCGATCGCGAGGGCGACCGCCGTCCCGAGAAGGAGAGCGCCGGCGGCGACGTGGGCGGTCGTGATCGCGACTCCGCGGCGCGAGAGGATGGTGGTCGCGCCGAGCGCGATCTGTGCGATCACGATCGCGCCGAGGACCATCGCCGTCCGCCGAAGGCCCCTGCGCCCCGAGCGAGCCGCCGCCGCGATCGTCGCGAATACGAGCGCCGCGACGACGAGCGCCCAGGCGCGATGCGCAAACGCAATCAGGACGGGGAAGGAATCGAGAGGCGGAATCACCCGCCCGAGCGAGAGCGGGAAGTCGGGGATGGCGAGGCCGGCCTTGTTATGGCGCATGACCGCGCCGATCAGAAGTTGAAGGAACACCGCCGAGGCCGTGGCAATCGCGAGCCGTGTCACCAACTCGCGCCCGACTCCCCGTTCCCAGCGCGGCGAAGTGACGACCGCGAGGACGACCGTCAGGCAGAAGAAGGTCTGGGCGAGGCACGCATGCGCCACCGAGATCGGCGTCGGAAGAAGAAAGCGGACGGTCAGGCCGCCGAGAATCCCCTGGAGAACGACGGCTCCGAGCGCGATCCAGCCGAGGCGCCGGACCCAGCGCCGCGGCTCGCGCCGGGCGAGCCACACCGCGAGGATGATCGTGAGGATCCCGACGGTCGTCGCGACCATGCGGTGGCCGTGCTCGTAGGCAACGCCGCCGACCATCGGCGGCATCAGCTTGCCGTAGGAGAGCGGCCAGTCGGGCACCGACAACCCCGACTCCGTGGAGGTGACGAGGCCCCCCGCGAAGATGAGGCCAAGCGTGGCGACGGCGGTCAGAACGGCGAAACGATGAAGAGGCATGCTCCGGCCCCCTCTCCTCCCGGGAGAGGGGCGGGGTGAGGGCGCTGCGCCCGCCGACCTTGGTTTCAGATCACCCATGCGCGGTGACCGCCCTCCCCGACGGCGGCTCGTTCTGCGGCCAGTGGTCGTCGGCGCCGCGCTCGGGCGCGCTGTACTCGTAGGGCCCGCGATAGACCGTGGGAATGTCGTGGAAGTTTTCGTGCGGAGGCGGGGACGACGTCTGCCACTCGAGCGTGTTCGAGTTCCACGGGTTCGGGCCGACCCGCTGACCGCGGCGCATCGAGAGGAAGAAGTTCAGGACGAGGATCAGCTGCCCCGCCCCGAGGACGAAGAGGGCGATCGTCATGAACTGATTCATCGGCTGCAGCCCTTTCAGGTGCGCGTACTGGCTGTAGTCGTAGATGCGCCGCTGCATGCCGCGCATGCCGAGGAAATGCATCGGGAAGAAGACGAGATTGAACGCGATGAAGGTGATCGCGAAGTGGACCTTCCCCCACTTTTCGCTCATCAGGCGGCCGAACATCTTCGGGTACCAGAAGTAAAGACCGGCAAACGCGCCGAAGAGCGAGCCTCCGAACAGGACGTAGTGAATGTGTCCGACGATGAAGTACGTGTCGTGGATGAAGATGTCCACGGGAGTCGAGGCCATGAAGATCCCGGAGAGCCCGCCGATGACGAACATGGACACGAACGCGAGGGCGTTCAACATCGGCGTCGTGAACCGGATGTTTCCGCCCCACAGGGTGCCGAGCCAGTTGAAGACCTTGATCGCGGACGGCACGGCGATGACCATCGTCGAGATCATGAACGACGTCCCGAGGATCGGGTTCATGCCGCTCATGAACATGTGGTGGCCCCAGACGATCCACCCGAGGCCCGCGATTCCCATGATCGAGTAGGCCATCGCCCGATATCCGAAGATGGGCTTGCGCGCGAAGACCGGGAGGATCTCCGAGGTGATCCCCATCGCCGGCAGGATCATGATGTAGACCTCGGGGTGTCCGAAGAACCAGAAGAGGTGCTGCCAGAGGAGGGCCTGCCCGCCGCCGGCGTTCGTCAGCGGCTGTCCCGAGATGATCAGTCCCTTCGGCAGGAAGAACGTCGTCCCGAGCACCCGGTCGAACAGCAGCATGATCATCGCGCCCGACAGGACGGGCAGCGCCAGCAGGAGCAGGATCGCGGTGATGAACAGCGCCCACACGGTGAGCGGCAACCGAAAGAAGGTCATTCCCGGCGCGCGCAGGTTGATGATCGTGGTGATGAGGTTCACCGCGGTCAGGAGCGAGGAAATCCCGAGGACGAGAAGCGAGATCAGCCAGAGCGTCTGGCCCCTCGGCGCGATCGCGGCGAGCGGGGCGTATGAAGTCCATCCTCCCTGAGCCGCTCCGCCGGTGACGAAGAACGACCAGATGATCAGGACCGCGCCGGGCACCGCCGTCCAGAAAGAGAACATGTTCAGCGTCGGAAACGCCATGTCGCGCGCGCCGATCTGCAGCGGGACGACGAAGTTGCCGAACGCTCCGATCAGGATCGGCATGATCGCGAAAAAGATCATGATCGTCGCGTGCATCGTGAAGAGCGAGTTGTAGAACTCCGGAAGCATCACGCCGTTGGGCATCCCCTCGGGCGCGAGCTTCCCCATGAAACCGATCGGGCGGCCGGGCCACGCGAGCTGCCAGCGCACGAGCGTGGCGAGCAATCCGCCGATCACCAGCATGAAGAGCGCGTAGGAGAGGTATTGCTTCCCGATCACCTTGTGATCGAGCGAGAAGATGTACTTGCGCCAGAACGACGTCGGCTCCGGGTGAACTCCGGGCGGGAGCTCGCGTGCGACGGCGATCGTGCTCATGAGCTGGCCTCCCTGGCGGTCTCCGCCAGCCACCGGTCGAACTCCTCGGGGGTCTCGACGGTGACGAACCCTTTCATCCGGAAGTGGCCGAGACCGCAGAGCTCGGCGCACGCAATCTCCCAGTGGCCGACGCGCGTGGCCTCGAACCAGATGCGCGTGCTCATTCCGGGCACGGCGTCCTGCTTCACCCGGAACTCGGGCAGAAAGAACGAGTGGATCACGTCCTTCGAGTGGAGCGTCACAATGACGGCCCGGCCGACGGGGAAGTGGAGTTGGTTCAACGTCACGATGTCGTCGGCAGTCTCGAGCTTACCGTCCGGGCCGGGATAGCGAATGTTCCACGCGAACTGCTCCGCCGTGACCTCGATGTTCATCGCGTCCCGCGGCATGTTCTGCTTGATTTCCGCCCAGCTGCGACGGGACATCAGCGCGAGGACCACGCAAATCACGGCGGGAACGATCGTCCACAGGACCTCCAGCCGGTTCGAGCCGTGGGTGTAGTGAGGAACCCTTCCCTCGCGGTATCGGTAACGGAAGAGAAAGAAAAGAAGCAGCAGTTCGACGACGACGAAGATCGTGCCGGTGATCCAGAGGATGAGGTGGAACAACCCGTCGATCTGTCCGCCGTAGGTCGAGACGTTCTCGGGGAGCCGCAGCCAGAACGGCAGCGCCGACGCGAGAGACGGAACCGCGACCGCCGCGAGCGCGGCGAGACCGATCCGGACCGTGCGGCCCCGCGCCGGCAGGCTCACGGGGCGTTTATCCCTTGAACGTGAAGTCGACCGTCTTGGACTCCGATCCGGAAACCGACACGTTCTGCGTCTGAGCGCCGTACTTCTCGTGCCACGCCTCGATCACGTAGTTGCCCGGAGGCAGGTTCTTGATCTCGAACGTTCCCTGGTCGTTCGACACGGAGAAGAAAGGATGGTTCACCACACCGGCGTACGCACCCATCCACTTGTGCACGTCGCACTTGAAGTGAACGGGGACCTCGGGAGTGTCGAACTTCTTGATCGTCTCCATCCCCTTGAACGGCTGACCGATGTTGAACTCCGGGTTCTTCTTCGGCAGCGCATGGATGTTGTGGAGGGTCGAGTCGCTGTTCAGGATCCTCAGGGGCTGCCCCGCCTGGATCCCGAACACGTGCGGGTGATACTGGCAACCGTGCTGGTCGATCGTGACCGGCGCCGTGGGCGCGGGGTAGGACCCCGACGCGCCCTCCTTCACGTAGACGAAGACCCACTTCAGAGTGTTGTTCGGGTTGACGACCGCTTCCTCGGTATACACGGGCTGCGCGTGCGCCGCCTTGCAGAAGGCGTCGGCGTCCATCTTGATCTTCTCGAGCGTCGGCGCCGCTCCCTCGAATGCGATCTTTCCGGTCACCGTCGCGCTTCCGGTCGCGGCAGCGGGAGCGGCCGCCGGAGCGCCGGCGGCGGGAGCCCCGGCAGCGGGAGCGGGAGTCGCTTCTTCTTCGAGCAGAGCGTCCTCGTCCTTTCCTCCACCGCACGCGACGAAGGACAGGGGAACGAGGAGAGCGAGAGAGAGGACGAGAGCGCGCTTGGGCATCGGTACTCCTTCGAGAATCGTTTCCTTCACGAGGCCAGCCGGGGGTCGGTCCTCGTTGCAACGTCGTGCCGACCCAGCGAAGAGGGGTCAGGATAAATCCTGACCCCGCAAGATTCTAAAGCCGGGCGGATCATAGAGAACGACGGACCGCATTTCAAGCCGAGCCCGCCGGAATTCCTCTGGTATCTTGCCGAGGGCGTGGGCTCTCTGCGAATCGAGGCGATCGATCTCTCGAAATCGTTCTCGGGGCCGCCGCTCTTCGCCGAGGTCTCGTTCATTCTCGACCGCGGCATCCTCGCCGTCACGGGTCGCAACGGCGCCGGCAAGACGACTCTCCTGAAAATCCTCGCCGGGCTCGCCCGACCGACGTCCGGAAGAGTTCGCATCGCGCGGGAGGGGCGCGAGCTCTCGATCGACGAGCGACGCTCCGAGGTCGGCTGGGCCGGGCCCGACCTCTCTTTCTACCCGGAGCTCACCGCGGAGGAGAACCTGGGCTTCTTCCGCCGCGCGGCCGGCTTCACCGCGCAACGGGATGACCTTCGCAATCGGCTCGACGCCGTGGGCCTCCGCTCGCCGGGCGCGGCGGTCGAATACTTCTCGACCGGGATGAGGCAGCGTCTGCGGATCGCCTTCGCTCTCCTCCTCGACCCCGGGGCCGTCCTCCTGGACGAGCCGCTCTCCGGACTGGACGCCGACGGCCGCCGCGCGGTCGCCGGGTTCGTCGCCGCGGCCGGCGACTCGGGGCCGGTGGTGCTCGCGGCGACGGACCTGGCCGAGCTGCCGCCGCCGGACCGGGTGCTGGAGCTCGGAACACGAAACACGGAACACGGAACACGATGAGCCGGGTTTCGGTCGGCCGGCTCGGGTTCTTCGAGCGCGCCCTTGCCGTCTGCGCCAAGGACGCCGCCCAGGAGCTTCGCCGTCGCGTCGCCATCGCTTCGGTGTTCTTCTTCGCGGCGACGGCGATCGCGCTCGTCTCCTATGCCGTCGGGCCGTTCGGCCTGCCGCCCGAGGCGCGCGCCGGAGTGAACGCGTCCCTCCTCTGGATCCTCCTCTTCTTCTCCGCCGCGACCGGACTCCCGCGAGCGTTCGTGCGCGAGGAGGAAACCGGCACCGGCCTCGCGCTGCGCAAGCTCGCCCCCGGCGTGGTGGTCCTCGCGGGAAAGACCGTCTTCAACTTCGTCCTCTTCCTCGCGATCGCCGCGCTCTCCGTGCCGGCGTTCGCCATCCTCCTCGAGTGGAGCATCGGCTCCCCCGCCGCGCTCGCGGCGGTGATCCTGCTCGGCGGGTGGGGACTCTCGGTCGTCTCCACGTTTCTCTCCGCGCTCATCGCCCGCGCCGGTCAGCGCAACGTTCTCTTCGTCGTCGTGTCGTTCCCGCTTCTCGTGCCGCTTCTCCTGCCCGCGATCGCCGCGACCGTCGAGGCCTCGCGCGGAAACTTCGCGGCCACCCCGCTGCGCGTGCTCTTCGCGTACGACGGCGCGGCGAGCTGCGCGGCGTATTTGCTCGCGTCGGCGGCGTGGGAAGATTGAGAAAGTCGCGGGGACAGATCCCGAAGGGGTCTGCACCCGCCTCAAAATGTCGCGGGGACAGATCCCGAAGGGGTCTGCACCCGCCTCAAAATGTCGCGGGGACAGATCCCGAAGGCGTCTGCACCCGCCTCCGCAACCAAACAGTGAACGGTAAGCCGATGAAGTTTCTCAAGCTGCTCCTGCTGCCCTACATGGCAGCAGTGATTGCCGGTGCATTTCTCTGGGTCCAGCCGGCCAAAGGGTTCATCGGGGAATCGTCGCGGATCGTCTTCTTCCACGTCCCCTGCGCGTGGGTCGCGGCGCTCGCGTTCCTCGTCGCGGCGGCGTATTCACTCGCGTACCTGCTCCGCAGGATGCCCCGTCTCGATCGGATCGCGGAGGCCGCGGTCCGGATCGGGTTGCTCTTCGCGATCCTGACTCTGGTGACCGGCTCTGTCTTCGCGAAGATCATGTGGGGCTCGTACTGGAACTGGGACCCGCGCGAGTCGTCGTACCTGCTCCTCGTGTTCCTCTATGGCGCGTATCTCTTCCTGCGGGCCGCCATCGACGATCCCGAGCGTCGCGCCCGGATCGGCGCGGCCTACGCGCTCTTCGCCGCGATCCTGATGCCTTTCCTCGTCTTCGTCGCGCCGCGGATCACCGACTCACTGCACCCGCAGACCATCATCAATCCGCAGGGTAAGATCCTGATGGACACGCCCACGAAAACGATCTTCTTTGCGGGACTTGTCGGGTTCACCGCGATCTTCCTGTGGCTGCTCCAGCTCGAGTCGCGGCTCACGGCCCTCCAGCGGAGTCGAGCGGCGCTCGGATAGAGAGAATGGTGACGCTCCCCGCCGAGAGCTTTGACCTCGTCGTCCTCGGATCGGGTCCGGGCGGAGAGAAAGGAGCCGCGCAGGCGGCTTATTTCGGCCGAAAGGTTGCGCTCGTCGAACGGGCGCCCGAGGTGGGCGGTGCATGCGTTCACACCGGCACGCTCCCCTCGAAGACGCTGCGGGAGACCGCCCTTTATCTGACGGGCTTCCGGCGCCGTCAGCTGTACGGGATGAGCGTGCGGCTGGACCGGAAGAAGAGCCTGCGGCAGCTCGTCGGCCGGTTGCGCGAGGTCACGGATCTTCAGACACGGCAGATCGGACGCAATCTGAACCGGCACGGCATCGTCCTCGTCTCCGGAGCTGCGGCGTTCGAAGATCCATCGACGGTCACGGTGATGGACGCCGAAGGCCAGGTTACCCGACGACTCTCCGCAGGCGTCTTCCTGATCGCCACGGGCTCCTCTCCCATGCCGCCGCGCGGAATCGAGATCACCGACCCCGACGTCGTCGACAGCGATCGGATACTGGACCTCGACCGCGTTCCGACCACGATGACGGTCGTGGGCGGCGGAGTCATCGGAACGGAGTACGCCTGCCTCTTCGCGGCGCTCGGGACGCGGATCACGCTCGTCGAAGGTCGCGATCGCCTTCTGGGAGGCACGGACGAGGAGCTCTCCTCGACGCTTCAGCTTTCGCTCGAGCGCATGGGCGCGGAGATCCTCCTCGGCGACGCCGTACAGTCGATCGAGCGGCTCCCGGACGTCAAGACCAACGCGCTCAGTCTGACGTTGAAGTCCGGACGGATGCTTCGCGCGGACAAAGTGCTCTTCTCCGCGGGCCGCGCCGGAAATACAGGCGGCTTGAACCTCGACAAGATCGGAGTGAACGTCACGGAGCGCGGTCACATCGCGGTCAACGAGCACTTCCAGACGTCGGTTCCGCACATCTACGCGGTCGGGGACGTCATAGGGTTCCCGGCGCTCGCCTCGGTCTCGATGGAACAGGGGCGGGTGGCCGTTTGCCACGCGTTCCAGATCGCCTACAAGACGACGGTCTCGCCGGTATTGCCCTACGGGATCTACTCCGTGCCGGAGATTTCGAGCGTCGGGCCTTCCGAGCAGGAGCTGAAGGAGAAGGGGATCGAGTACGAGGTCGGTCGCGCGCGCTTCGAGAACAACGCGCGAGGCCAGATCACGGGGGACTCCGATGGAGTCGTCAAACTCCTGTTCGACCCGAAGACGCGCAAGCTCCTGGCGGCGCACATCCTGGGCGAGGACGCCACCGAGCTCATACACATCCCGATGTTTCTCATCGCCGGGGGAGGCACGATCGACGCCTTCATCGACGCCGTCTTCAACTTCCCCACTCTGGCCGAAGCGTTCAAGTACGCGGCATACGACGGATTGCAGCGCCTGGCGCAGAGAGATCGCGGCGTGGCCGCGCCCGGACGCGCGCCGGAGAAACGGCGTCCCCGGCCGGCGGCGCGTCCCTGGTTCATCGGCCTCGCACTTTCCGGGCGTCGCCCGACGCCCGGTCAGCCGATCTCGGTCTGCGTGATGGATCGATGGCGCCGGTGCCGATTCAAAACCTGGAGCTACGCTGCCGACGCATCCGGACTTCTGTCCGAAGAGGCCGAGCGAGAGGGCTTCGTCTTGTCGGTCGGTGCCGAAGGTTCCGCAGGAGAGGCTCTCCTGGCGGGTTTGCGCCCGAACTTCCGGATTTTTCCGGAGGCCGCCGAGTGGGCCGACGTGGTCCCGACCCACCCGGCAGCGCTCTGGAAGGCCTGGGGTCTTGCAACGAGAGGGCGGCGGGCGGGCGTCCCATCCGTTCAGCGCCGCCAGTACGAGATCCTGCGCTCGCAGGGCCTCGAGCTACCCCTGGCGGCGGAGTCGATTCACCACGACCAACTCGATGCCGCCGCCGCAGGGTACACGGCCTATCTCTGGGCTACGGGACAGGCGCGCGAACAGGCGGGCGCCGTCATTCCGGCCTGACCCGAGCCTTTCCAATCCCGCCGGCGCCGGTCAGTTCTCGCAAGGAACGAGCTCGACCGCCGCGGTCCACGAATCGCCCTTCCGGTCGACGGCGACGAAGCGCCTCTCGGACGTCTCCCCGTCTGCAACCGCAACCGGAAAACGGTAGAGCTCTTTCAGTCCGCCGGCAGGCACGGATGCCGGAACGGCCGCACCGAGAATTCGCAACCGGCGGCCGCTTCTGGATTCCTCCAGCCGCCGAAGGTGAACGGATGTATCGCCTCCATTCTCGAAGGACAGAGCCACGAACGTCGGTGGGGCCGACACCGTGAAAAGGATGCGCATCAATCCCGAGTCGGCGCGGGGCGCCTGCGCCGCGAGATCCTCCGGATCGTCGGCGCCCGTCGAAGAGGCCTGGCGGAAGACCGTGTCGCCGACCCGCGCGCAGTATCGAGTCGAGGCAATCGTGGGCTCGATGGCGATGGCTCGGCTCGCGACGAGCTTGTCTACCCTTTGCGCTGTCCGAGGTCCCGGCCGCGCGGACCGAAGCGGTCGGACCGAGGAGGGCTCCGCAACGATCCGGTCCGCGGACGACTCGACCGACGACGTTTCCGGCGTCCCCTCGCTCCCTGAGATGATGGACGCCCCTCCCGAGCTGCGGCCGACCGCCGGCGCATCGCTCGAGACCGCATCGCTGCGAACGGGATTGCCCACCGCCTCGCGAGCCGCGTGAACGTCCCGCGTCGGCGAATGCACGGCGATCGACGACTGCGAGCCACGTTCCTGCACCCACGACTCCATCCCGCGAACGAGTCCGCCGATCAGAATACCGAAGGCGACGAGAAGCGCACCGACCGCGGCGGCGAGCAGATAGCCCCAAAGAGAGTGCGGACCGCTCTTCCCGGAAGGCCTCGGAGCGCGATCGTCGGTCGCAGAGGTGTTCAAGGAGCGGACGAGAGTCAGTGTCCGATCCGGGTCGAGCGGATGGGACGAACGTTTCTCCAGATTGATCCGCTTTCCGGGCCGCGCAGGGAAAGGGTCCACGCGGAAACAGGGAGCAAGGCCAGAGCCACGACGGACGAGGCTATAAGTCATTTAAATTGAAGGTCTTCTGCCTCGCGGATGAGGGGGTCGCAGACCTCAGGCGCTTGCCGAAAGGTCCCAGTGCGACAATTTTTGCCGCTTCTCAGTCGCAGGGGACCAGGCGGATCCCGGTCCTCCAGGAGTCTCCCTTTCCGTCGCTCACGACGAACAGTTTGTTGTAGGTATCCCCTCCCGACAGAGACAGTGAATAGCGATGTAGCTCTTTCATACCCCCGGGGCCCACGGAAACCGGAACGGCGGCGCCGCCGACCTGCCGCATCCCGCTCCGGCTCGAGGATTCCTCCAGGCGCTGGATGTCGACCCTCGCGTCGCCTTCGTTTACGAAACGCACGGCGACGGAGAATGGCTCGTCGTCCGCGGGGTGGTCTTTCGATAGCAAGATGCTGATCTTCATCATCCCGGAGTCGGGGCGCGGCGCCTTGGACGCCATGCCGTCGAAGCCGGTGGGAACGTCTTTGACAACGCCCTGTTTGTAGACAGTGTCGTCGAATTGCGCGCAGTAATGCATCTTGGGCTGAGTCGCGATTGCGGGAACGCCGTCGCGCCCCGCGTTCCCTGTCGTGTCGACGGCGACTCTCGGCTCCTCGGTTCGGCGAGCCGGTTTTGTCGGAAGGAGTATCGCGACGCGCGGCGCGGGAGTCGGTCGCGGGCGGGTGGGGACCCTCGGGGACGGTTTCGTTTCGGCGGCCTGTGAAGCTGCGGGCCCTGTGACCGCGGGCTGCACGAGTGGCGGGACCGCCTCTGCCGAGGCTCGAGATTCGCGGTCGGCGGAACTCGCGGGGGTCGTTTTCGGTAACGGCGTCGGCTCTCGTTCGACGTTAGCGGGGGTCGGGAACCTGTCGTCGCGAGACTCGGCCGCCGCGGGCGTCGCAAGCACGCTGGCCGTCGCGTCGAGTTTCCGGTCTCTTCCGGAAACCCACACGCCGAATCCCACGAGGAGCGCCGCCGCGAAAGCGACCGCGGCGTACCCCACGAACGGCAGACGTCGTTTTGCCCCTGCCGGACCAGTGTCGGGTCGAGATGGCCGAGGCGCCGCGCGAGCGGTGATCGTCTCACCCGCGACCGATCCGCCGACCATTTCCTGCCGGGGCTCGGCAGGGGTGACCAGTCCGGGGGTGAGCGGAGCGGCCGGCGGGGTCGTACCGGACCAGCGGGCGATCGTTCCTCGGAACTTGAGATCCCGGGAGTCCGTGATCCGTCCGGGGACTTCCGCCGCAGCCATCCCCGAGCGCATCGTCGGACCGAGGTCGCGAGCGCCTGCCTCCTGCTTCCGGACGGCTTCGGTCGCCAGGGTCATGCACTTGTTCACGTATTTTTCGACCGGATCGCGGCTCCCGATGTCGTCCGCCGCGAAGGCGTCGAGCGCTTTGCTGAACTCGGGGGCGGTCTGATACCGCTCGTCCGGGGAGATTTGAAGCGCCTTCATGACGGCGGCTCTCAGCTCCGGCGACAGCCGCCCCATCGGATCGCTCTCTTCGAAGGAAAGCGGGGGGTGTTGAAGTCGGTTCGCGACGATTTCGTGAATGCTCTCCCCGCCGTAGGGACAGACGCCGGTCAGGATCTCGTAAAGCACGATTCCGAAAGAGAAGAGATCGCTGCGGCCGTCGATCTGCGGAGACGAGGCGCTCTTCATCAGTTGTTCCGGGGAGGAATAGCGAAGCTTCCCGATGAATTCGTCCGCGGCGGTCAGCTCTTCCTTCGCCAGAGCGATCTTCGCGATCCCGAGGTCGATCAGCTTCGCGCGGAGAGTCCCTTCCTCTTCGCGCATCATCATGATGTTGTCGGGAGAGACGTCGCGGTGGACGATCTTCCTTCGGTGCAGGTATTCGAAAGCGGAGAGACACTGGCGGGACAGGTCGATGGCGAGCGGCACGGGCAGCGCCCCGCACCCCTGGAGCATGTCGCGCAGGTTGATCCCCTCGATGTACTCCATGACCATGTAGGCGGTGTCTTCTTCGTCGACGAAGAAGTCGTAGAAAGCGACGATGTTCGGGTGCCGCAGGCGGGTCGCGGTCTGGGCTTCTCGGAGGAACCGCTTCCGCTGATCGGCGCTCTGCGCCACCTCGGGGCGCATCACCTTGATGACCCGGAGCTCGTTCAGCAGCCGGTGGCGGACCTTGTAGATCGCACCCATCCCGCCCTCGCGGAGCTTCGCGAAGACCTCGTACTTTCCTTCCAGAGAGCCGGGGGAGGGTGTGCTCATTGGTCGATTGTCGAACGGCTGCGCAAACTATAACCGAGGCGGCCCCCCTGGCCC
>DASYUL010000145.1:0-3530 GCA_036001245.1 Thermoanaerobaculia bacterium | reverse complement strand
CGACTAGGTGGTGGAGACGAGAGGCCCTTCCGGGCCTGCGCACGAGCCGGGGCCGAGCCTCTGGCCCCTCGGCCTTGCGATCGGGCTGACGGTCGCGCTTGTCGGGCTCGTGATCGGCAGCTGGGTGTCGGTCGCTGTCGGGGCCGTCCTCGTGATCGCCTTCGGATTTCTCTGGATCCGCGACGTCACCTCCGGCCCGGCGGCTGCTCCGCCGACGGAGGGCGAACCCGCCCGCGGCGGTCCCGAATCCGCCACGGACGCGCCACCCGTTCCTGCGCACGTCGGCGACGACGCGCTCCCCGTCATGGCGGAAGAGGAGATCGCGACCTATCCGCGCTCGAAGTTCATCGAGGTCTCGACGCTCGGGCTCGGCGCCGTGATCGGCGGTCTTGTCACCGTGCCGCCGGTCGGCTTGATGGTCGCCCCGGCGTTCGTCAAACAGGGCAAGAAGCCCGTCGACCTCGGCCCGCTCGGGGACTTTCCCGAGGGTGAGTTCGTGATTGCGACCTTCCTCGCTAATCCGGAGGAGGGCGAGGTGTCGCGCCGCACTGCATATGTCCGCAACAACGGGCCGAAGGACGGTGTCCCGAGCTTCACGATCGTCTCGAACCGGTGCGTGCATCTCGGCTGCCCGGTCCAGGTCAACGGTCTCGCGCTCGAGAACCAGAAAAAGCTCGTGAAGGTCGACGACGGCCCCGCGGTCGAGGTCACGCCCACGCAGGCCGCATCAGGTTTTGGCTGCCCGTGTCACGGCGGCCAGTACGACACGGAGGGCAACCGCACGGCAGGCCCGCCCGTGCGTGCGCTCGACCGCTATTCGTACGGGATCATCGACGGAAGACTCGTCCTGCTCACGACGTACAGCGTCAGCAAGGTCGAAGGCGAGGGCGCCGAGGCGAAGATCAAGAAGTATTCGCTCATGGCCCCCGGCGACCACGTCGATGGGCCGGAGGCGTTGCTCTACCCGTGGAACGCACCGCACTGATGGCCGTCGCAAACCGCAGACGGAAGCAGTCGAAAATCGACACTGCGGTCAACGTCCCGCTTGACTGGCTCGAGGAGCGCTCGGGTCTCGTCGGCGGCCTCAGGTACTTCCTCTTCCGGAAGGTTCCCGGCGACGTCGGCTGGTGGCACACGCTCGGTTCCGCGTCGCTGACCGCATTCCTCGTCCAGGCCGTCACCGGTGTGATCCTCGCGATGTACTACAAGCCGGACCCGAACTCCGCCTACGAGTCGATCCAGCACATAACGAACGACATCACGCTCGGCTGGCTCGTGCGCGGCATGCATCGCTGGGGCGCGAGCGTCTTCATCATCCTGATGTTCTTCCACATGGCGCGCGTATTCCTCTTCGGCGCGTACAAGTACCCGCGCGAGCTGAACTGGGTCATCGGCGCCCTGATCCTGATCACCGGCATGTTCGAGGGGCTGACGGGCTATCTACTGCCGTGGGACCAGACGGCGTACTGGGCCACGGTGGTCGCGATCAACATCAACGGCACGGCGCCGTTTCTCGGCCCGTTCCTCGCGCAGTTCTTGCGCGGTGGCGCGGAGATCGGCCCGAACACCCTCAGCCTCTTCTACTCGCTGCACATGCTCGCGATTCCCGGAGCGCTCTTCGGCCTGATCGGTCTGCACCTGTATCTCGTCGTGCGTCTCGGCGTCTCGTCGCCGCCGTGGTCGCGCACCGCCGCCGGGCGCGACCGCGCGGCTACGCGCCCGCAAGGGCGCATGGGGCTCGTGCGCGGGAGGAGGGGCGCGTGACCGACCTCGACGAGCGCCGCGCCGGGTTCAAGCGCTACAAGGAGGACGTCGAGCGCGAAGGGACGCCGTTCTATCCCGGGCCGATGTTTCACGACACGGTGATGAGCCTCGTTGTCGTCTCGGTGATCATCGGGCTCGCGATCGTGTGGCACTACACCGCCCACGGGACGGAGCCCGGGTGGCTCGGACCCGACTACGCGGAGAAGGCCGACCCGGGGACGACCAACTTCATCCCGCGGCCCGACTGGTACTTCTACTTCCTCTTCTACCTGCTCCGGATCTTCAAGTGGCCGGAGTCGGTGATTTTGGCGACGGTCGGGATTCCGACGATCCTGATGATCCTGCTGATTGCGTTCCCGTTCATCGACCGGCGGCGCGAGCGACGGCTCTTGCGGCGGCCCGTCGCCGTCACGACGGCTGTGCTGACCGCGCTTTCCATGGGCGTGCTGACGTACAAAGGCGCGACCGCACGCGAGTCGCTCGGGTCGGAGGTACGCAGCCAGATCCCGGTGTGGTCGCAGACACAGGGCGGCTTCTCGCCGGAGGCCGAGGAGGGCGCGAACATCTTCGCGCAAGTCAACTGCGTGCAGTGCCACACCTACCTCGGCGTCGGAACGTCGAACGTCGGCGCGCCGGATCTCTCCGCCATCGGGAAGCAGCAAAACAAGGCGTTCTTCAAGCGCTACGTTGCCGACCCGTCTCAGTTCGGCAACAACGTGATGCCCCAGTTCAAGAATCTCGGCGAGGACAACCTCGACAAGCTTGCGGCGTTCCTCGTCGAGTCGAAGAACGCCGGCTGACGCCATGAACGTCTTTCTCGGCATCACGGGCGCGTCGGGCGCCCCGTACGCCGCCCGCCTGCTGCGCGCGCTCGCCGACGCGGGCTGCGAGATCGGCGTCTGCATCTCGCGCGCCGGCTACGAGGTGCTGGCGACGGAGCTCTACGGCGATCCGTCCCTCCCACGCGATGAGATCGCGTCGCGCCTCGTCGAGGGGACCGACGCGCAGATCTACGCCGAGAACGACTGGACCGCGCCGTATGCGAGCGGGTCCGCGAAGGTCGACGCGTATGTCATCTGCCCGTGTTCGATGTCGACGGTCGGCACGCTCGCGACCGGCGCGATGGCGAACCTGATCCACCGCGCCGCCTCAGTCGCGCTGAAGGAGGAGCGCAAGCTCGTACTCGTCCCGCGGGAGACGCCGCTCTCGTTGATCCATCTTCAAGGGTTGACGACGCTGCGGCAGGCGGGCGCGACGATCCTCGTCGCGGCACCGGGCTTCTACCACGGCTGGGACTCGGTCGACGACCTCGTCGACTTCGTCGTCGAGCGCTGTCTCGACCAGCTCGGGCTCGACCGCGAGCACGCGCGGCGCTGGGGCCAGCCGTGAGCGTGCGTTCCGGAACGCTCTCGCCGGAAGGCGTGCGGTCGATGTTCGACCGCATCGCCCCCGTCTACGACCTGATGAACCGCGCGATGACCGTCGGGCTCGACAGGCGCTGGCGCCGGCTCGCCGCGGAGGCGGTTGTCCGGCCGGGCGACCTTGTGCTGGACGCGGCGTGCGGGACCGGCGACCTGGCGCTCGCATGCGTCCGCGCGGGCGGGCGCGTGACCGGCCTCGACTTTTCCGAGCCGATGCTCGAACGCGCGCTGCGCAAGGCGCCGGAGCTCGAGTGGGTCCGGGGCGACGTGCTTGCGCTGCCGTTCCCGGAGCGGAGCTTCGATGCCGCAACGATCGGGTTCGGCATCCGGAACGTCGCCGACCTC
>DASYUL010000144.1:0-24824 GCA_036001245.1 Thermoanaerobaculia bacterium | reverse complement strand
ACGAAGATCAGGACTCCGCCGGCGGCGCGCAGAAACACCCGCGTCCTGCGGTGCTTCCACGGCGGCTCGGCGCGGAACTGGCCGACGCGCTCGGCCGCCTCGCGCATTCCTTCGGCCTGGAACGCCCTCAGGTCGAGCAGCAGGTCGCGCGCCGACTGGTAGCGGTCAGCGGGATCCTTCTCCAGGCAGCGGAAGACGAAGGGCCGGATCGCCTCCGGGATCTTTTCGGCCTCGGGCGCCTTTGCCGGGTCGTCCTTGAGCACCGCGCTCATCGTCTCGATGGGGCTCGGCCGGTCGAACGCGCGGCGTCCCGTCAGCATCTCGAAGAAGCACGATCCGAGCGAGAAGATGTCGGTCCGGAAGTCGATCGTCCGGCCCCGGATCTGCTCGGGCGACATGTATCCGGCGGTTCCCATGATGAACTGGGAGCTCGACCCGCTGCGCGCCGCCGCGATCCCCGCGGTGATGTCGCCCGGTTTCGGACCGATCCGAGCGATTCCGAAGTCGAGAATCTTCGCGCGGCCGTCGTTCGTCAGGAAAATGTTCTCCGGCTTGATGTCGCGGTGGATGACCCCGCGCGCGTGCGCCGCCGCGAGCCCGTCGGCAACCTGGCAGGCGATCTCGGTGGCCCGCTTCGGCGCGAGTGGTCCGCTCCGCAGCCGGTCCGAGAGGTTCTCTCCCTCGAGCAGCTCGGTCACGGCGTACGGGACGCCGCGGTGCTCGCCGGTGTCGTGAATCGAGAGGATGTTTGGATGGTTGAGCGCCGCCACGGCGCGCGCCTCACGCTCGAAGCGGGCGAGGCTCTCCGCGTCGTTCGCCGCGGCTTCGGGCAGAACCTTGAGCGCGACCTCCCGGCCGAGGCGCACGTCGCGCGCACGGTACACCTCGCCCATTCCGCCCTTGCCGAGCGGCCCGAGGATCTCGTAGGGCCCGAGCTGATCTCCGGTTGAGAGCGCCAAGTCGGCAAAGGATACGACACCGGGGTCAGGTCTCCACTTGCCACTTGCTCCGCAAGATGGCAAGGCCGCGGCCGCTCGATCGAAGACATCTCGGGCAGTGAAGACCTGACCCCGCTACACTCCGAACGCGATGGACGTCTGGTTCATGCGGCACGCGGCGGCGCAGGATCGGGCGGGGTCGGGTCGTGACGAGGATCGCGAGCTCACCGCCGAGGGTCTCTCCCGGGCCGAGGCGGTCGCCCGCGGATTCGCCGCGCTCTCCCCGCCGATCGAGATCGTGCTCACGTCCCCCTTTCTGCGAGCGCGCCAGACCGCGGAAGCCTGCGCGCGCGCCCTCCGCCTCCAGGTCCGGCCGCTCTTCGCTCTTCTCCCGGGAAGCGTCCCATCCGGCATCGCCGATGAGCTCGCGCGGGGCGGCTGGCGATCCGTGCTTCTCGTCGGACATGAGCCGCTCCTGGGATCGGTCGTCGGCCTGTTCGCCTTCGGCGACGACCGCCACGAGCTCCCTCTGCGGAAGGCCATGGTCGCGCGGGTCACGTGGACGCCGGGAAGCGCCGGCACGCTCGAAGCGCTGCTGCCGCCGGAGCTGCTCGAGAAACTCGGCTGAGAGCTCGTAACGCTACAATCCGCCCGCTCGAAAGGAGGGGACCACCATGGGCAAGCTCGGTCTCGGCTGCGTCGCGCTCATCGTCGTGCTCGCGGTGATCGTGGGCATCTCGATGGCGGGGACGTACAACCGTCTGGTCGCGCTCGGTCAGGAAGTCGACAAGCAGTGGGCGAACGTCGAGAACGTCTATCAGCGGCGCGCGGATCTCGTGCCGAACCTGGTGGCCACCGTCCGCGGCGCGGCGGAGTTCGAGAAGAGCACCTTCGAGGCCGTCACGCAGGCGCGGGCGTCCGTCGGGCGCGCGCAGATCAACGCCCCGACCGCGCCGGCGGATCCCGCTCAGCTCGCTCAATTCGAGGCGGCGCAGGCCCAGCTCGGCGCCGCGCTGCAGCGCCTTCTCGTCGTCGTCGAACGGTATCCGGAGCTCAAGGCGAACCAGAACTTCCGCGACCTGCAGGCCCAGCTCGAAGGGACCGAGAACCGCATCGCGGTCGAGCGCATGCGTTACAACGAGGTGGCGCAGGGGTACAACACCGCGCTCAAGCGATTCCCGACGAATCTGTTCGCCTCGATGCTCGGCTTCAAGCCGAAGGCCTACTTCACGGCGGTCACGCCCGGGGCGGAGCGGGCGCCGCAGGTGCAGTTCGACTTCCGCAACGCAACGCCCGCGCCGGCGGTCACGCCGTAAAGCCGGAACACGGGACACGACACGCCGCCGTGACATGAGCCGAATCGGCTCGACGATCGTTCTCTTTCTGGCGCTCGCCGCTCCGGCGCTGGCGCAGCGCTCGATCGAGGAGCAGCTTCCGCCGAAGCCGGAGAGGTACGTCACGGATCGCGCGGGCGTGCTGCAGACCGACCGGGCCGAAGCGCTGAACCGGAAGCTCGAACAGTTCGAGCGTGACACGTCCAACCAGATCCTCGTGTGGATCGATCGAAAGGTGCCGGAAAACTTCGTGCTCGAGGACTTCACGGTCCGCGCCTTTCAGAAGTGGAAAGTCGGCCAGGCGGACAAGGACAACGGCGCGGTGCTCTTCGTCTTCGTCGACGATCGCAAGGTGCGGATCGAAGTGGGCTACGGCCTCGAGGGGGTCCTGCCGGACATCACGGCGAAGCGGATCATCGAAAACGAGATCCTGCCGCGATTCCGGGAGAACGACTACGCCGGCGGGATCGAGGCGGGCGTGGACGCGATGATCGCCGCGACGAAGGGGGAGTACAAGGGGACGGGAACGACGGTCGACGAGCGATCGCGTCGCCGTACGGGCCTCCCCATCCAGGGCTGCGCGGTCCCCCTCTTCTTCCTGTTCGTCTTCATCATCCTGCCGATGCTCGCGCGGCGGAATCGCCGGCGCTGGCGGACGTTCGGCGGAAGCGGGTGGTGGACCGGCGGCGGCGGCTTCGGCGGGGGAGGCTGGTCGGGCGGAGGCGGCGGGGGCGGCGGCTTCTCGGGGGGCGGCGGCTCCTCCGGGGGCGGCGGCGCGTCGGGGAGCTGGTAACCGGGAGCGAACGATGTCCTTCTTCTCGCAGCTGGACAACGACCGGATCGTCTCCGCGATCGCGGACGCGGAGGGGAGGAGCTCGGGCGAGATCCGCGTCCACGTCACGCATCGCAAGCCTGAGGACCTGGAGGCGCGCGCCCGCCGCCGGTTCGAGCTCCTTGGAATGACCCGGACAGCCGATCGAAACGGCGTCCTCTTCTACATCGCACCGTCGATTCGGCGTTTCCAGATCCTCGGCGATTCCGGAATCCACGACCGGTGCGGGCCCGACTTCTGGAAGGAGGTCGCGGCCGGGATGGAGGAGAGCTTCCAGCGCGGTGAATTCACCGACGGCATCATTCGCGGGGTGGAGAAAGTCGGGGAGGTGTTGGCACGGCACTTTCCCCGCTCCTCTGCGGATCGAGACGAGTTACCCAACGCGATCGACGAAGAGCCGGAGCCCTCTGGCTGAGAGCTGGCAGCGGAGAGCTAATAGCTTCTTCCTCTTGACTTTCCGGCTCCAACCCGTATGATTCCCCGTTCCTTTCGGGAGGCCCCATGTACGCGATTCTCCGGGCGGGCGGCAAACAGGTGAAGGTTTCGGCGGGCGACGTCGTGCGCGTCGAAAGACCGTCCGGTCAAAAGCTATCCAGGGGCGAAGAGCTCACGCTGTCCGACGTCGTTCTCGTTTCGGGCGACGACGGGGTCCGCTCCGCGAAAGACGACCTCGCGAACGTGGCGATCAAGGCGACGGTGATCGGCGAGGTCCGCAGCCGGAAGGTTCTCGTGTTCAAGAAGAAGATCCGCAAGCAGTATCGCCGGACGAAGGGTCATCGACAGACGATGCTCGAGGTCCGGATCGATTCCATCGAAGGGTAAGAGCCATGGCACACAAAAAGGGACAGGGCTCCTCGCGCAACGGGCGCGACTCCAACGCCCAGAGGCTCGGCGTCAAGCGGTTCGCGGGGCAGGTCGTCTCCGGCGGCTCGATTCTCGTCCGGCAGCGGGGCACGCGCTTCCTTCCCGGTCCGAACGTCGGCCGCGGCAAGGACGACACGCTCTTCGCGAAAGTGGCGGGCGTCGTTCGTTTTCGCGAGCGCGGCCGGCAGGGCAGGGTCATCTCGGTCGAGCCGGTCGAGGCGTAGTTCTCAGGTCTCAGGTCTCAGCCAGGAGGAACTGAAGCGGGGTGGGAGCTGAGAACTGACGGTGAGAACTGACAGCTCGTCTTGTTCATCGACACCGCGGAAATCCACGTCAAGGGGGGCGACGGCGGCAACGGCTGCATCGCCTTTCGGCGGGAGAAGCACATTCCCAAGGGTGGCCCGTCCGGCGGCGACGGCGGGCACGGAGGATCGGTCTGGGCCGTCGCCGACCCCGCTCTGAACACGCTCTACCACCTGCGACACCAGAGCTCTTACCGCGCGGGACGCGGAGAGCACGGAATGGGCTCGAACCGCCACGGAAAATCCGGCGGCGACGTCGTGATTCCTCTGCCGCTCGGCTCGGTCATCCGCGACGCCGAATCGGGAGAGCCGATCGCAGAGCTCCTCTCCGCCGGAGAGCGCGTCGCGCTCGCAAAGGGCGGACACGGCGGTTGGGGCAACCAGCACTTCGCCACTCCCACGCGGCAGGCTCCGCGGTTCGCGAAGCCCGGGCAGCGGGGCGAGGAGCGCCGGCTCGCGATCGAGCTGAAGCTCCTGGCCGACGTCGCGATCATCGGCCTTCCCAACGCCGGCAAGTCGACGTTGATCTCCGTGATCTCGGCCGCCAAACCGAAGATCGCCGACTACCCGTTCACGACTCTGATCCCGCACCTCGGTGTCGTCGCCGCGGACGACGGCCGCACGCTCGTCGTCGCCGACATCCCCGGCTTGATCGAAGGGGCGCACCGCGGCGCGGGGCTCGGCATCCGTTTCTTGAAGCACGTCGAGCGGTGCCGCCTCCTCTGCCACCTCGTCGACGCATCCGGCGAAGGCGACGCCGAGGAGGACATTGCGGTGATCGAGGAGGAGCTCCAGGAGTTCTCGCCGGAGGTCGCCGCCCGACCGCGCGTCCTCGTCGCGTCCAAGGTCGACGCGGTGTCCGATCCGGAGCGGCTGGAGTCGATCCGGCGCGCCGCTGCCTCGCGCGGCCTGCCGTTCTTCGAGGTGTCCGCGGTGACCCGGAAGGGCCTCGACCGTCTCGTCCATTACTTCTTCGAGGCGGTACCGCCGGCGCAGACCGCTCGCGCCGCGAGCGAGAGACTCAGCTAGTCTTTTCCCGTGCGGATCGGCGTCTTCGGCGGCACCTTCGACCCGGTCCACGACGGCCACGTGAAACCGGTCGCCGCCGCCGCGGAGAGGTTCGGCCTCGAGAGGGTGATCTGGGTTCCCGCGCGAATGTCCCCGCACAAGGGCGCGCCTCCTACGGATGCGCGACATCGCGTTGCCATGCTCGCTCTGGCGATCGCGGGACGGCCCGACTGGTCGCTCTCGTTCGATGAGCTCGACCGCGAGCCGCCGTCCTACACCGTCGACACCCTGCGCGGGCTCTCGGCGCGATTTTTGAAAGACGAGCTGTGGTTGCTGATGGGGACTGAGGCGCTGGCCGGTTTTGCGAAGTGGAAGGAGCCGGAGGAAATCGTCCGGCTTGCCCGGATCGCCGCATTTCACCGGGAGCCCTTCGTCGGAGACCGGCTCCGCGTCCCCGATGTCGCCGATCTGCGAAATCGACTGGAGGTTTTCGACGGCGGGTCGTTTAGAATCTCTGCGACGGACCTGAGAGACGACCTCGGCCGGGGTGGCACCGCGGCGGGGCGTGTCCCGGAGCCGGTCGCGGAGTACATTACGAAGCATCGCCTCTATCGCGGGGTCGAGGGTTGAAGGCGGACCGGACCTCGCAGGACAAAGTTCGTGAAGGTTTGACCGCCGCTCTCGACCGGAAGGCATCGGCCGTCCTCGTTTTCAACCTGACGGAATTGACCACGATGGCGGACTACTTCGTGCTCACCACCGCGAGCAACGACCGCCAGGCCCGCGCCATCGCGGACTCGATCGTCGAGAGGATCGGTCCCGCTCTGTCGGTCGAAGGCCTGCAGACCGCGAGGTGGATCCTGATGGACTACGGCGACGTGGTCTTCCACATCTTCCAGGAAGAGGCGCGTCGCTTCTACGCGCTCGAGCGGCTCTGGGGCGACGCGGCGAACGAGACCGGCCGCTTCGCCGCCTCGTCCTGACCGAAAAAACGCCCGGGCGGCCCCCGCGGCGGCGAGGCTCGCTCAAATCCCTCTTCCGCACGCGGAACCGCGCTCTCGCGCGTGAGATCGCGATGCTCGAGCGGGCGCTCGACCTTCCCACGACGGTCCTCATCCTCGGGGAGAGCGGCACCGGCAAGGACCGGCTCGCGCACGCACTTCACGACGCGTCGAGCCGGCGTGAACGCCCCTTCGTCCGCGTCGAAGCGGCGAACCTCTCCGACGATCTGTTCGAGAGCGAGCTCTTCGGTCATGAGCGCGGAGCGTTCACCGGGGCAGTCTCCGGAAAGCGCGGCCTGCTCGAAGTTGCCGCCGACGGGACGGTGTATCTCGACGAGGTCTCCTCGTTGTCGCCCCCGGGGCAGGCGAAGTTCCTGCGGGTCCTTCAGGAGCGGACGTTCCGGAGGCTGGGGGGCGTCGTCGTTCATCCCTTCCGCGCCCGGCTCATCGTCTCCTCGCGCCGCGACCTCTCGACTCTCGTGCGCGAGAAAGCGTTTCGCGACGATTTCTTCTATCGCATCGATGTCGTCTCGATTCGACTGCCGCGGCTCGGGGACCGCCCGGAAGACGTTCTTCCGCTCGCGCGCGAGTGCCTGAGACGGGCGGCCAGCGGATACGGACGGCCGGCGCGACGCTTCACGAGCGACGCCGAAGAGCTTCTCGCGCGGCATCCCTGGCCCGGAAACGTCCGGGAGCTCTTTCACGTCGTCGAGAAGGCGGTGCTCACCGCGGACTCCGCATCGATCTCCGCAGCGGATCTTCCGTTCGGCGCCTTCGGCGCGGCCGAGTCGCTCCTGACCACGGCAGTCGAGAGGCGCTGGACCCTGAAAGAGATCTCCGACGCCCACATCGACGAAACACTCCGGCGGGCCGGGGGCAACCGTTCCCTCGCGGCGAGACGGCTCGGCGTCTCACGCAAGTTCCTCTGGGAGCGGTCGAAGAGCCTTGCAAAAAAACCGGGCTCCGTCTCGCAAGAGAAATCGCCGACTCCGAAGAAATAAGCGGGCGCGGCAGGGAGTTTGCTCTGTACCGGTACGCCGGGTGGGCGTGATCCGGGTCACTGTTCGAATCGAGTATCATCGCGCGTTCAAAAACGGCCCGGGACGATCAAACCGGCTCCGGAGAGGAAGGAGAACACTCAAATGCCGACGAGTAGCACCGCGCGGGTTTCCAAGCGAAACAAGCGCGAGCTGGAGAAGTATCGGCGACTGCTGGACCAGAAGAAGACGGAGCTCTCGACCGAGCTCGCCAAGGCCCGCAACGCCGAAGAGGAATCCAACGAGGAGGTCACGCAGGACATCGCCGACAAAGCCGTCTCCTCCTACACCCGTGAGTTTCTCTACTCCCTGACCGACGGAGAGCGCACGGTACTGCTTCAGATCGACGAGGCGCTCGCGCGCATCGACGACGGGACGTACGGCTTCTGCCTGAACTGCGGCAAAGAGCTTTCCGAGAAACGCCTGACCGCGGTGCCGTGGACGCCATACTGCGTCGACTGCCAGGAGCTCTCCGAGAAGGGGCTGCTCGAGGGCTGATCTTCCGACCGGGAAGTCTTAAGAGCCGCGTCCAACCGGGCGCGGCTCTTGCTAATTTCTGCGGCGTGGCCGCGCGCCGTGTTCGCCGGATCCTCCCAATCGTCGTCGCGACGTTCACCACGCTCGCCGCGGTCCTGTCCGCGGAGGATTTCCGCGTAACGTTGCAGGCGGCAGCGTCGCTCCACGGGGCGCCACCCACCTTCTTCCGCTCCGACGTCTCGGTCTTCAACGGGTCGGGCCAGAACGAGACCGTCGTCACGGCGACCTACCGATGCGGGGCGGAAAGCTGCGGCGACGCGGTCCAGACATTCACGATTCCGCCGCGGCAGGTCCGGGCGTTTCCCGACATCGTCGGCACGTTGTTCCACGCACCGGAGACCTTCGGCGCGATCGAATTCGACAGCCAGACGATCATCGTCGTCACGAGTCGCCTCTCCTCGCTCGAGCCGTCCGAGCCCTCTATCGGGATGTTCGTGCCCGGATTGAAGCCGGAGGACGCACATCCTTCACTGGCCCTGACGTCGCTTTCGCATTCCGCGGGCGCGATGTCCGGCTTCCGCACCAACGTCGGCGTCTACAACCCCCAGGACGTCTCGCAGCCCGTGTTGTTTTCCTTCTTCGAGGCTTCCGGCGTTTTTCTCGGTAACCTCTTCGAGGTCGTCGACGCGCGGCGGCCGCTCCAGTTGAACGACGGCGACATCTTCCGCCGGCTCGATGTCGCGGGCGACGTTCGCGACTTCTACTGCCTGGTCACCGGCGACGGCGTTCACCCCCTCTACGCATACGCTTCGGTCATCGACCGGCGCTCCCAGGACCCCATCTTCATCCGGGGAGAGGACGCGGCCGGTCTCCGGGTCTCCAAGGTCACGCTCCCGGCCGCAGCGTCGCTGCGTGGCGCGGCAGGGACTTTCTTCCACAGTGACGCGCGCATCTGGAACGCGTCCGCCACGGCGTTTACGAACGTCACCGCGCGCTACCTGTGCTTCACCGCGGGTTGCGGCGACGCAGAGCAATCGTTCCTCGTCGCACCGCATCAGATGCTCGTTCTGGACGACGTCGTCGCGTCGCTCTTCCACGCTTCCGGCACCGGCGGCGCGATCGAGTTCGTGAGCGAGCAGCCTCTCGTGGTGACGAGCCGGCTCTACACGCCGGACCGCTCCGAGCCGACGCTCGGAATGTTCGTCCCCGCTCTCGCGCCGGCTCGCGCAGCGCCGGCGATCGTCATGAACGGGCTGTCCCATCCGGCGTCGTCCGCGTCCGGGGTCCGGGTGAACGTGGGCGTATTCAACGAGACGAGCACGCCCCAGGTCGTCACGTACCGACTCTTCGACGGGGCGGGAAACCGGATCGGCCAGACCTCACGTTACTTCGCGGGGCGCGAGGCTTTCCAGATCAACGACATCTTCGCCTTCCTCGGGATCTCCGCCGCCGTCGAGAGCGCGTATTGCCTGGTGGAGGGAAGCGAGGGCCTGTCGCTCTTCGCCTATGCCGCGGTCATCAACAACCGCTCGCAGGATCCGATCTTCGTTCCCGGCGAGGACGATCCCGAGAAGCCGCCGATCGTGCCCTTGACGTTAGCCGGTAGCCGGTAGCCGTAAGATCGCGCCGTTTGCCGAAGAAGGATTTCAGCGAAGAGGTCATTCCGGATTTCGATCGGGCGCCGTCCGTCATCGCGGTCGTCGGAGAGCTCCCGTTCTTCGTAGAGGAGGCGGCGGCGAGGGCGCGCGCGAGGCTCTCGGGCGAGGACGTCGAGGTGATCCGGTTCGACGACGAGGCCCCACCCGGCGCCGTCGCCGAAGCGCTTCTCAACCGTTCTCTCTTTTCCCCGAAGCGGCTCGTCGAAATCGACGTCTCGCGCCTGATCGGGACCGACTCCCCGGGCGAGCTCGCGGAGCAGGCGGTCGAAGCGTGGGAGCGGAGATCGCCGGCCGGCCGGCGTGAAGCGTTTCGACGGATGCGGCGGCTGCTCTCGGCCGTGGACGTTGCGATCGACGGGGACCCCTCCGAGGCCGCATCGATCGTCGCCCGGAAGATCCGGAGAAAGGACCTTGCCGAGGGTCTTGCGGAGATCCTCCGGGAGATGCCGGAGGAGAGGGGGGCGACGGGAACGACTCTGGCGTCCACCCTGAGGCTCGTACTCGAGCGCGGAAACGACGGACTCGTCGCGCTGCTGACGGCGGCCGACCCGCCATCGGGGTCGGAGCTCCTCGCCGACGTCGCGAAGCACGGGCTGGTGCTGGCAGTGCGCATCGGAGACGACCGGAAGGAGATCGAGCCCGCGCTCCGGCGCCTCGCGGCGGCGCGCGCGAGCGAACGGGAGGTGCGGATCGACGCAGAGGCGGTCTCGCGCCTGCTGACGCGCACGGACGCGAATCCGGGTCTCTTCGCGGCGGAGCTCGACAAGCTCCTCGACTGGGCCGGCGAGGGAGGGCGGATCAAAGCCGCGGACGTCGGCGAGCAGGTCGCCGACGAGGCGTCGGAAGACGTCTACGCCTTTTTCGAGGCCGTCGGCCGTCGCGACGCGGGCGACTCTCTGACGCGGCTCCAGCGGCTCTTCGACGGCCGGGAAATCCGCGCCGGCAAACGGTCCTTCGACCCCGAAGAGGGCTGGCCCCAGATTTTCCTCGGGATGCTGACCGACGAGATTCGCCGGATGCTGCTCCTGCGATCGCGACTCGAGGAGCGCGGCGCGCCCGCCTTCGACCCCGGGATGCGTTACCCGGACTACCAGGCGCGGGTCGCGCCGTTTTTGGACGAGCCCGTCGTGCCGTTCTCGAGGTCGCCGTTCGGCGGGCGCGCGGCGACGTACCCTTTCTTCAAGGCGGCGGGGCGAGCCGCGCGGTTCAGCTCGAAGGAACTGGCGCGCGCTCTCTCAGGCGCGGCGGAGGTGGACGTGAAACTGAAGAACTCCGCGCCCGTTCTCGAGACCTTCACCGCGTACGTCGGCGGGCTGATCGCAGGGTCGTAGCGCGTCGTCATCCTGAGGGCCGCAGGTCCGAAGGATCTCTTACTCGCTCGAGAAAGAGATCCCTCGCTTCGCTCGGGACGACAGTAAAAGTGGCAGGGTGACAGGCCAGGTGCTCCACTAAGATACCGACCGCTTGCCCGTTTCGATCGATCTCTCGCCGCGGACCGCGCTCGTCACCGGCGGATCGCGCGGCATCGGCCGCGCCGCGGCCGAGATCCTCGCGGCGGCGGGGGCGCGGGTCGCCGTCAACTACCGGAGCGACGATGCCGCCGCCGAGGAATTCGTCCGCCAGACGCGCGCGGCCGGCGGAGAAGCCCTGGCGCTCGCCGGCGACGTCGGAAAGCCCGGAGAGGCGCGGCAGCTCGTCCGCGACGTCGTCGCCGCCTGGGGGCGCCTGGACATCCTCGTCAACAACGCCGGGATCTGGGAAGAGGACGAAGCCGGGTCGGGCGACCTCGACGTCTGGGACCGGACGTTCGCCGTCAACGTGCGCGGCGCGCACGTCGTGACCGACGCCGCGATTCCGCACATCGAGCGCGAGCGCGGCGCAATCGTCTTCGTCTCTTCGACCGCCGGCCAGCGCGGCGAGGCGCGCCATTCCGCGTATGCAGCGTCGAAGGGGGCGCTCATCTCGTACACCAAGGCGCTCGCGACCGAGCTCGGCCCGCGCGGCATCCGGGTCAACTGCGTCGCCCCGGGTTGGGTCGAGACGGCGATGACGGCCCACGCTCTCGCGGACGGGGAATCGCGCGCGGCGATCGAGCGCTCGATCCCTCTCGGGCGGATCGCGCAACCCGGCGACGTCGCCGGCGCCGTTCTGTTTCTCGTCTCCGACCTCGCCGCTCACGTGCAGGGGGAGGTCCTGAACGTGAACGGCGGGAGCGTGCTGGTGGGATAGTCGGAGGGCGCATGGAGAAGTTCAACTCCCGGGATCGTCGGTTCTTGATCGCGTGCGTCGCGATCATCGTCGTCGGAACCGCGCTCACTTCGCTCCTCTTCAAGCGCGCGTTCCCCGAGGCCTCGATCGAGTTCCGTGTCAACCGCTCGCAGGCGCGCCTCGCCGGCGAAAAGTTTCTCGCGGATCTCAAACGAGACATCGCCGGAGCCCGGTTCGCCGGACGGTTCGACGTCGACGAAGAGCCGAAGGTCTACCTCGAGCGCGAGCTCGGACTCGAACGCGCCAGCCGCTTCTACGGCACGGACGCGAAGGTCTGGCGCTGGAGGATGCGCTGGTTCCGCTCCGGCGTGAAGGAGGAGGAGCGCGTCGAGATCACGCCTCGGGGAGACCTCGCCGGCTTCGAGTCTGTGCGGCGCGAAGACGCTCCGGGCGCCCGGCTGACGAAGGAAGAGGCGCGGACGCGTGCGCTCGCCTTTCTCGAAAAGATCGGAATCGCCGCGGGGACGCTGAAGTCGATCGAGATCTCGCCGGTGACGCGGCCGAAGCGGACCGACTGGAACTTCGTCGACGAGAAGCGCGACTTCAAGATGGCGGAAGCGACGGTCCGGTACTCGACGACGGTCTCCGGCGCCGAGGTCACGGGCTTCCGGGAGGTCGTCCACGTGCCGGAATCGTGGTCGCGCGACTATCGGCGGCTCCGATCCAAGAACCTGACCGCCGGGACGGTGGCGACGTTCGGCCTCTTCCTCACGTTCATCGCGATGCTCGGGGTGCTGATCACGAAGATCGTCCGGCGCGACGTCCGGTGGAAGCTCGTCGCTGCCTTCGGCGCGATCGCGTTCGTTCTCGCGCTCCTCTCGACGCTGAACGCGATCCCTCTGACGCTCTACGAGTACGACACGTCGAGCCCGCTGTCGAGCCACCTGACGAAAGAGCTCGTCCTCGGGCTCCTGGCCGCGGTTGCGACGGGCGCGGGGATCGCCGTCATCGTGGCGGCCGCGGAACCCGTCTACCGGGAGCGCTTTCGAGAGCACCTCTCGCTCTCCGGGATGTTCTCGCGCCGCGGCCTGCGCACGAAGCGCTTCTTTCTCTCGGTCGTGCTCGGCTATGCGCTGACGGCGTTCTTTTTCGCGTACCAGGCGGTCTTCTACGTCGTGGCGGCGCGGTTCGGCGCGTGGGCCCCGGCAGAAACGCCTTACAGCGACCTGCTGAATACCGCGCTGCCCTGGGCGACCGTGCTCCTCATCGGGTTCCTGCCGGCGGTCTCCGAGGAAGGGATCAGCCGGATGTTCTCGATCTCCTTCCTCGACCGGCTCGGCGCGGGCCGGGTTGCCGCCGTCGTCGTGCCCGCGATCATCTGGGGGTTCGGCCACGCCGCTTATCCGAACCAGCCCTTCTATATCCGCGGCGCCGAGGTGGGGCTCGCCGGCATCCTCATGGGGCTTCTCATGCTGCGGTACGGCGTCCTGCCGCTGCTCGTCTGGCACTTCACGGTCGACGCGACGTACACCGCGTTTCTGCTCCTTCGGTCGGCGAACCTTTACTACGTGGTCTCCGGCGCGATCGCCTCCGGGATCCTGCTCCTGCCGCTCACGGCCGCGCTCGTCTCCTACAGGAAGCGCGGCGGCTTCCTGTCGGAGGAGGGACTGACCAACGGCGACGAGGGGTTCGTGCCGGCGCCCCCCTCGCCCGCGCGCGCTCCCGAAGAAGTCCCCGCGGTGCGCCGACTTCCTCGACGCAACCTCGAGATCGCCGCGGCCGCGGCCGTCCTTTTCGTGACGTCCTTCTTCCTGCCGGCGCACCGCCCGGACTCCCTGGCGGAAGACCGGGCAGGCCGCGCGCAGGCGGAGGCGATCGCGCGACGGTTCCTGCGGGTCAACGGCGCCGCGCCGGAGCGCTTTCACGTGGTGTCCTATATCGGCACGGGCTTTCCGGAGGACGAGGAGGTCCGGCGGGCGAGGCCGCAGGACAGCGGCCAGATTCCCGCCTTCTCCGAGCCCGCGGCGCGATACGTCCTGGCGCGCGGCGGAGAGCCGGCGTTCGAGCGCCTCGCGAAGGAGTATCTGCCGCTCGCCTACTGGGTCGTCCGCTTCTTCGAGCCGGAAAAGAAGGAGGAGTGGAAGGTCCTCGTCGACGCGACCCGTTCGCGGGTCGTCGCGTTCGTGAACCCGATCGAGGAGGCCGCGCCGGCCGCGCCCCCGCCCGGAGTCGACGACGCGCGGTCGCGCGCGATCTCCGCGGCCGCGAAGTTGGGATATCCGGCGCGCGACTACGCGGCGATCGACGTGGGAACCCAGGACCGGCCGAAACGGACGGACACGACCGTCGTGCTGGAGTCCGCGCGCGCCGCCGTCGTCGAGGCAAGGCCCCGGCTGACCGCCGTCTTCCACGGCCCGCGCCTCGCCGCGTTCATCCCCACGATCAAGGTGCCCGAGAGTTACCTCCGCGACTACAGCCGCCGCAGCGCGGCCGACTGGGTCCTCCTCGCCGCGAAGATCGTCGCGATCGGTGGGTTCGTGGGAATCGGCGTCATTCTGTTCCTGCGCCTCGTTCGCGGTGGGGCGTTCCGCTGGCGACGGGTCGTCGGGCCGCTTCTCGTGGCGTTCGTCGGAGTTGCGCTCGCGCTCGCGAACGCCATCCCGAGCCTCGACCGCGCCTACTCGACCGAGACGCCGTACTCGCTCTTCCAGATCGGGATCGCCGTCTCTCTCACGATCGGCGCGATCGCGCTCGTGTGCGCGGCCGGAGTCGGGTTCGTCGTCCTGTCCGGGGCGCGCCCGGGATGGAGGGCCGCGCTCAAGCGCGGCGGCTCGCTCGGAGACGCGTTCGCCCGGGCGGCAGTCGCGGCGATCGGGACGGCGGGTCTCTCCCACTGGATCTCCATCGCGGCCTCGCGTTTTCCCGCGCTCTTCGAAATCGACCCGACCCTGCCGCGTGCGCTGGAACGGTGGTTTCCCGGATACGCGGGCTTCTGGTCGGCGGCGACAGCCACGTTCTCACTCGCAGTCGTCGCCGCGACGATCGCGCTCGCGTCACGGGCGCCGACCGCGCGCGAGCGTCCCTGGCGCATTCTCTTTCTCGGGGCACTCCTGCTCGCGCTCGTTCCCATTGGAGCGCGCTCTCTCGGGGAGTTCGCCGCCGCCTTCGTCCCGGAGGTCGTGATGGCGGCGTGGCTCGGCTTCGTGGCGTTCGGCCTGCTCAAGGACCACGCGGCGGCGTGGGTGCTTTTCGGAGCGTTCTATCTCGGCGGCAACCGGGCGGCTGAGCTTCTCGGTCAGCCGGCGCCGCCGGATCGCGCCGCGGGCTGGTCGGTGGTCGTTCTCGTGGTCCTCGCGGCGGCGGCTCTCGTCGCCGGACGGCGCGAACCACGCACGTTGCCAGGGGAGATTCCGGCGACGGAACTGCGGGAGCTCGGCGCCTGATGTCGGTGTGCCCGTGTGCGCTGGCACTCTTCGGCGTCGTTCTCGGCATTGCGAAGCCGCCGGTCGGCGTGCACGGATCCTTGCCGGGGTCCCGCGCGGGCGTTGTTGCGAGCGTTCCCGCCGAGATCCTGCTCGGCGGGGGCATCCTTCTGCAGGCACGCGTCAACGGTTCGGGCCCGCACACATTCGCGCTCGACAGCGCCGGCGGCTCCGGCTTCATCGTCGATGCGCGACTGGCGAAGACTCTCGGACTTGCGCTGCAGGGGCGAGCCCTCTCCTCCGGCGCCGGTGGCAACCGGGTTCCCGTTTCGTTCGCGAAGAACGTGGTTCTCGATCTCTCCGGCGTCGTCATTCGACCCCGAACCGTCGCCGTCATCGACCTCGCATCGCTCGAACCCATGTCGGGTCGGACCGTCGCCGGCATCGTCGGCTACGCCTTGTTCGCGCGTTACGTCGTCGAGATCGACTACGCCGCGCACCAGGTCGATCTCTATCGCTTCGATGCGTATCGGTATTCGGGCGAGGGGACGAGCGTGCCTCTCTTGGCCGAAAAGGAGCACTACGTCTCGGCACGGGTGCGAATGCCGGGCCGCGCTCCGATCGACGGGAAGTTCATGGTCGACACCGGCGCCCCGATGACGACGATCGCCTTCAGCACGCCGTTCGTCGAGCGATTCCGCTTGCTCCCGGACGTGAAAAAACGAGTCGTCGACCGATCGTTCGCGGGTCTGGGCGGTGAAACGACGCAGGTCCTCGGCCGGGTGAGCGAGCTCGCCTTCGGCGATTTGCGAATTCGGAACGCGACCGTCACGTTCGCACAGGACACGGCGGGCACACTGGCGAGCGCGGATTTCGCCGGGATCATCGGCGGCGAGCTCCTGCGTCGATTCAAGGTCATCTTCGATCCCGCGCGCCGTCGCCTCATCCTGGAGCCCAACGGCCAGTTCAATGAGCCTTACGAGCACAACATGAGCGGGATCGCTCTCCGCGTGGGAACTCGTGGAGGGACGCCCACGATCCACAGCATCATTGCGGGATCTCCCGCGGAAGAGGCCGGGCTCAAAGCGGGTGACGAGCTCGAGGCGATCGACGGCCGACCGGCTCCCGGCTTCACACTGGACGCGCTGTACGAGATGTTCAAGAAGGAAGGTCGTGAATAAGTGTTTCGCGTTCGACGCGGTCCGGTGACGCTCAAGGCCCGGATCCGGTTGAGGCGCCTGGTCTAGCCGGAGCCGTGCCACCGCTCGCGCGGGACTATCGCGGGAGAACGAGCCGAGAGGCCCGGCGCGCTGCAACCGTGGTCGCCCTTGCGACTCTCGGTGTATTTCCGGCCGCCGCGCGCGACGCGGGACAACGTAACGGAGGCGCCATCACCGCCGCTGTCCGTTCGTACCGGGCGGCGCACGAGCTCGCCATCCTTCGCGAGTTCGCGGACCTCCTCTCGATCCCGAACCTCGCCTCCGACGACCAGAACATCCGCCGGAACGCCGCGGCAATCGCCGCGCTCCTCGAAAAGCGCGCCGTGCGCGTGACCCTGCTCGACGGAGAGGGCGGCCCGCCCGCCGTGTACGGGGAGCTTCCGGCGCGCGGCGCGACGCGGACGGTCGTCTTCTACGCGCACTACGACGGCCAGCCGGTCGACCCGGCGCGCTGGACCGGGAAGCCGTGGGAGCCGGTCGTGCGCGACGCGACGCCGGAGAGCGGCGGCAAGGACATCCCGTGGTCGGCGCTGACCGCTCCGGTCGATCCAAAGTATCTCGTCTATGCGCGGTCGGCGTCGGACGACAAGGCGGCGATCGTGGGCATGGCGACCGCGCTCGACGCGCTTGCGGCGGCGGGCCGTTTGCCCTCGGTCAACGTGAAGTTCTTCTTCGAGGGGGAAGAAGAGGCGGGGTCGCCGCACTTGAGCGAGATCCTGCGCCGCAACCTCGACCGCCTCGCCTCGGACCTCTGGCTCTTCTGTGACGGCCCGGTGCACCAGAGCGGAAGGAAGGCCGTGTTCTTCGGGACGCGGGGCATCATCGACGTCGAGATCACGGCGTACGGCGCGGTCCGGCGACTCCACAGCGGCCACTACGGAAACTGGTCGCCGAATCCCGCCGCGGATCTGGCGGGGCTCGTCGCCTCGATGCGCGACGGCGAGGGGCGGATTTCCATTCCGGGATTCGCCGCCGACGTCCGCTCTCCGACGGACGCGGAGCGGCGCGCGATCGCCGAGACGCCCGACGTAGACGCGGCGTTGAAGCGCGAGCTCGGGCTCGGCCGGACGGAGGGGGGTGGCGAACGGATCGAGGCGCGGATCCTTCTTCCCGCGCTGAACGTCCGCGGTTTCGCGGCGGGCGACGTCGGCGAGAAGGCGACGAACTCGATCCCGACCGAGGCGACGGTTTCGATCGACTTTCGTCTCGTCCCCGACCTGACGCCGGAGACGGTCCGAGCGAAAGTGGAGGACTTCCTGCGCGCCCGGGGATTCTTCCTGGTGCGGGAGACCCCCGACGTGGCGACCCGTCTCTCGCATCCGCGCGTCCTCAAAGTCGAGTGGGGGAGCGGGTATCCCGCGACGCGGACGTCGATGGACCTTCCGGTGTCCCGCGCGGTGGTGAAGGTCCTGTCCGACGCGACCGGCGCGCCCGTGGTCCGGCTCCCGACGCTCGGCGGCAGCGGTCCGAACTATCTCTTCGAGCAGATTCTGAAGGCGCCCGTGCTCGGCGTTCCGATCGCGAACCACGACAACAACCAGCACGCCTCGAACGAGAACATCCGGATCGGAAACTTCTGGGACGGGATCGAGATCTACGCGGCGCTGATGGCGGGACTCGGCAAGGCCTGGCGGTAACAGGTCAGGACCCGGTGGAGTGGTACCTCGACACTCCGTTCTTCCACAACGACAGCGCGATCGACAGCGAGATCGCCGCTACGAGCGGCACCGCCCAGAAGTACGCGAGGAACTCGGGCCGGTGGAGGAACCGCGCGGTCGGGTAGAAGGAGGCGAACGCGAACGGGATCACGAAGGAGAGCGCGAAGCGAACCCACGCGTCGTAGATCGTGAGCGGATAGCGGCCGAACTGCATCAGGTTGAACACCGGCGGCGAGATGCCGATACGATCCTCGATCCAGAAAGACGTCGCAGTGAGCGCGAGGAAGATCGCGAGGTAGATCACTCCCCCCGAGATCGCCCAGAACGTGAAAAGCACGACATCGCCGGCGTCGAACCGAATGCCGAGGCGCCGGGATGACCAGACGACGGCGACGATACCGGTGACGATCGACTCCAGCGATTCCAGGCGGAACGACTCGAAGAGCACCTGAAAGACCGACGAGACGGGCCGAAGGAGAACGCGGTCGAACCGGCCCTCGATCAGGTAACGGTCGGCGAACATCCACAGGTTCCAGGAGAAGACGTTGAAGATCCCCACCGGGATGAGCGAAAAGCCGTAGAGGAAGACCATCTCCTCGAACTTCCAGCCCTGGAGGGCCGAGACCCGCGAGAAGACGATGAGCAGGAAGGCGAACGAAGCCGCCGTTCCGAGGAACGACGCGATCACGGCCGAGAAGAAGTCGGCGCGGTACTCCAGGCGCGCCTTCGCGTATTGCTTGAAATACAGCCACAGAAGGCGCGCGTGCCGTTTCAGCTGCTTCAAGGTTCGGGTCTCGAACTCAGCCGCCCTGGATCGTGATGTGGTGTCGCGACCGCGACCAGGCCCATTGGCCCACGACGATCAGCGCGACGGTCCATCCCGCCTGCTCCAGCAGGAGCCGGACCGCCGCGCCCCCCGTGGCTTTTCCCAGATAGAGCGTGGCGGGCGTGAAGTTGATGTGAGGAAACGGCGAGGCGAGGAGGATCGAGCGGAGCGGCTCGGGGAAGAGAGTCGTCGGGATGAGGAGGCCGGACAGGAGCTCCAACATAAGGAACTTGGCCCGCAGAATTCCCATGATTGACTTCGTCCGGATCGCGATCAGACCGACGAGGAAGTTCAGCCCGGCGACGAGAAAGAACGAGAGCATCGCCGAGACCCCGAAGAGAGCCCCGGCTGCGACAGAGACCGGCGGACGCACGTGGAAGAGGAGCGCGACCACGACGGCGATCGGGAGCGTGAAGAGCGCGGCGCGGAACGCGGACTGCCCGGCCGCGTCGAAGATCATGACGGCCTGGAAGTTCACCGGGCGGATCAAGTTCATCGCGAGCCGCCCCTCCTGGACCTGGGCGGCGATGTCGCGGTCGATCTCGTTGAAGTAGAACGATCGGATCGTCCATCCGACCGCGACGTACGTGATCATCTCCTCTAGCGAAAGCCCGACGACCATCGTCGAGTGCTGGAACACCGCGCGCCAGATGAAGTAGTAGACCGCGACGTTGAAGAGATAGGTGAGCACGCCGACGTAATACCGGGCGCGGTACGCGAGCATGTTCAGAAACCCGATCCGCGCGAACGAGAGCGCGGGCCGCATCAACGCCGAGGCGTTCATGGGAGCCCTTCCCGAAACATCAGCTCGACCTCTCCGAATCGCCTCGTCGGAACCGCAGGCCGGCGGAGTCGGGGTGACGCGTGCGCAGCCGACGGCAACCGCACCGGCGGACGCGGACCGCGCTCCCGATTTGCATCCGGCTGCCGAGTTACGTTATAAGAGTGGCTCTCATGACCTTCCGGGTGCTCGGCCGGCGATTTTTGCGCACGGACAGACAGGCCGTCGCGCATCCCGGGTGGGCCGCCGAGGTCATGGGTTAACCCGAACCCCCAAAGCACCGGCAGAGTCCACCCCGATTCGCGCAACGGCGGATCGGGGTCTTTTCTTTTCGTCCGGGGAGGCGAGGCTGGAGAGGGAGGCGATGGAAGCATTACAGCAACTGCGCGGAAAGCTGAACACGGTCGACCGCCGGATCGTCGGTGCTCTCGCGGAACGCCGGGAGGTGATTACGGAGATCGGCCGGTTGAAGCGCGAGTCGGGCTCGTTCCTCCGGGACCTCGCGCGCGAAGAGGAGCTGCTCGCGGCGGTCGTCGAAGAGGGCCGCGAGCTCGGCCTGGATGGCTATTTCATCACTCAGGTGTTCCGCGAGATCCTCGAGTACTCGGTACGGATCCAGCGCGATGCTCTCGTCCACGAGCAAAACCCCGTGCTCGCGGGCGGCGAGCCCCGCGTCGTGGGCTTCCAAGGATCCGAAGGAGCATACAGCCACCTGGCCGGACTGAAGTATTTCGCGTCCGATGCCGACCGGATCCTGTTTCGAGGCTACCCGACCTTCCGGGAGCTTCTCGAGGCCGTGGAGGACGCCGCGGTCGCGAGCGCCGTCCTGCCGATCGAGAACACGACTGCCGGCAGCATCAACGAGTCGTATGACCTCCTGAGCCAGATGGAGCTCTCGATCGTCGGCGAAGAGGTATTCGCGGTGGAACACTGCCTCTTTGCCCTGGAGGAGGTTCCGCTGTCGCGCATCCGCAGAATCTTCTCGCACCCGCAGGCCCTGGCCCAGTGCAGCGACTTCCTGGCGATCCTGACGCACTGCACGGCGGAGAGCTTTCTCGACACGGCCATGGCCGTCCGAAAGGTCAAGGAAGACGAAGACCTGTCGCAGGCCGCGATCGCCAGCGAAGAAGCGGGGCGTTTGAGCGGGCTCAAGCTGTTGCGGCGCAACCTCGGCAACCGGCGCGACAACTACACGCGCTTCGTCATCGTCAGCCGCGAGCGGATCGCTTACGACGAGCGGATTCCCTGCAAGACTTCGCTCGTCTTCGCCACGCGTCACGAGCCGGGAGCGTTGGTCCGCTGCCTGAACGTCCTCCAGGCCCACGGGCTCAACATGACGAAGCTCGAGTCACGGCCACGGCCCTCCGTTCCCTTTGACTACCTCTTCTACGTCGATTTCGAAGGCAACATTGCAAACCCCGACGTTCGGGAGGCCGTCGAGGAGATCACACGCGAGGCAAGTTATTTGAAGTGCCTCGGCTCCTATCCGGCCCGGACCACTGCCGAGGCGAAGCCTTCCTCGCCGCGGCGCGCGTCCACCCGGAAGACCGCACCTGCCGCGCCTCTGCCGCCTCCCGAGACGGTCGGGAAAAAGCCGTACCGTCTGGCGAGCCGTGCCGTGAAACCCGAGGACACCGTCATCCAGGTAGGCGGCGTTCTGATCGGAGGCAGCGACTGCATCGTGATCGCGGGCCCCTGCTCCGTCGAGTCGAGCGGGCAGATCCTCGCATGCGCCCATGCCGTCCGCGAGGCGGGGGGGGACGTCCTGCGCGGCGGGTGCTTCAAGCCCCGAACCTCGCCCTACAGCTTTCAGGGCCTGGGCTACGAGGGGTTGGACTATCTGTCTGCGGCCGGGCGTCAGTATGGACTGCCCATCATCACCGAAGTCTTGAACCCCGCGGACGTGGCCCGGGTCGCGCGGGTCGCGGACATCCTGCAGATCGGCGCGCGCAACGCGCAGAATTTCTCCCTCTTGAAGGAAGTGGGGACAGTCGACCGCCCGGTGATGTTGAAGCGCGGGATGATGACCTCGCTCGAGGAGTATCTGGCGGCCGCCGAGTACATCCTGGCGCAGGGTAATCAGCGGGTCATCCTGTGCGAGCGCGGAATCCGCACTTTCGAGACGGCCACTCGCAACACGCTCGATCTCTCGGCCGTCCCCGTGCTTCGAGAGCGCACCCACCTTCCGATCATCGTCGATCCGTCTCACGCGTGCGGGGTGGCGCGCTGGGTCACGCCACTCGCCGAGGCCGCGCTCGCCTGCGGCGCCCACGGGATCATGGTCGAGATCCATCCAGAGCCCGAGAAGGCTCTGAGCGACGGGCCGCAGTCGCTGACGTTCGAGAACTTCGCGGCGCTGATGCGACGGGTCGGGCGGCCGGGTCCTTCCACGACGGCTTCCTGAGGATCATCCCGCGGAAAGGATCCTCATTACGCAATCCCTTCCCGGTAGATTCGCTTGACCACCTCCTCGATCTGCGGCTCCTCGATCGAGAGGTCCGCGACGTCGAATCGGTTCACGATCTCCTTGACCGCCGAAGCCGCGGAGATCGAGCGCCGGTCGATGTCGACCGCGTACCGATGTGAGCCGATCTCCCGAGCGCGAAGCCCGTTGAAGGAGAGCTCGCTCGGGTCGGGCGTCCGCTTCACGTCGAAAACGACCAGAGTGACCGGAAGGATCCGATCGCGCAGCGACTGCAGAGCCCCGTCGAAGAGGAGCCGGCCGTGGTCGATGACGATGACGCGCCGGCAGAGCGTCTCGATGTCGGAGAGGTCGTGCGTCGTGAGCAGCACGGTCGTCCCCTCCGCCCGGTTGATCTCCTGGAGGAACTCGCGCACGTTCGCCTTGGCGACGATGTCGAGCCCGATGGTGGGCTCGTCCAAGAACAGCAGCGGCGGCCGGTGAAGAAGCGATGCCGCGAGGTCGCACCGCATCCGCTCTCCCAGCGAGAGCTTTCGCACGGGCTGATGGAGATACGCCTCGATCCCGAGCACGCGGTCGAAGAGCGCCATGCGCTCGCGGTAGTCGTCGTCGGACACGCCGTAGATCTCCTTCAGCAGACGGAACGACTCCACGACCGCGATGTCCCACCACAGTTGCGTCCGCTGACCGAAGACGACGCCGATCGTCGACACGTACCTCGTCCGGTCCCGGTAGGGCACGAAGCCGTTGCACACGATCTCGCCGGAGGACGGCGTCAGGATTCCGGTGAGCATCTTGACGGTCGTCGATTTGCCGGCGCCGTTGGCGCCGATGTAGCCGACCATTTCGCCCGGGTGGACCGAGAACGTGACGTCGGCGACTGCGGCGATCTCGGTCGGAACGCGGCGCACGAGCGATTTCAACGCGGCGGCGAGTCCCTCCTCGCGGCGATACGAGCGAAAGACCTTCGTGAGGCCGGCGACCCGGACCGCGGGCTCGCTCACGTGTTTCCCGTGTTCCGTGTCCCGTGTCCCGTGGCCCGTCTCTGGATCGCGACCGCGCGGCCGTAGATCTCCCGAGCCGGACGGCCCCACTTGAGCGCGAGATCTCGCGCGAGCTCCCGCTTCGACGTGCCGAGCGAGACTCCACGGCGGATCTCTTCTTCGAGAGAGGTTCCAACCCACACTTCCGCGGCGGCGGTGCCGGAGCCGCCCTCGACGACGACGGTGATCTCGCCCCGCCCCGCTCCGCGCGAGCGGAAGGTCGCCGCGAGCTCCGGCAGCGTGCCACGCACGACCTCCTCGTGGAGCTTCGTCAGCTCGCGCGCCACGCACCCGCGCCGCGCTCCGAGCACACGAGCCGAGTCCTCGAGCGACTCGAGCAGCCGGTGGGGCGCCTCGAACCAGACGAGCGTTTCCTCGCGTTCCCGCAGCTTCTCCAGGGCCCGGCGGCGCTCTCCGGAGCGCGCGGGGAGGAATCCGGCGAAGAAGTGCGGGACCGCGGGAAGGCCGCAGACCGCGAGGGCCGCCGCGGCAGCGGAGGGTCCCGGCACCACTTCGATCACGAACCCCGCCCCGGCCGCTGCATCGACGAGCCGCTCTCCCGGATCCGAGAGGCCCGGCATCCCCGCATCCGAGACGAGCGCGACGGTCTCGCCCCGGCCGAGCCGCTCGAGAAGCTCGCGGACCCGCGAGCGCTCGCGCGGCGCGGGGCAGGAGATCCGCGGCGCGGAAAGCTCGAGCCGCGAGGCAAGCTTCGCCGTGACCCGGGTGTCCTCGCAAAAGATCGCGTTCGCCTCCGCGAGGGCACGTGCCGCCCGAGGCGACAGATCTTCGAGGTTACCGATCGGAGTGCCGACGACGACCAGCCGGCCCGCTTTCTCCAGATTCCGCATTCGTCCGCAAATACTACGGTTTGTGCGGGGTCAGGTCTTCACAGATCGAGTCGGCCTCCACCAAGCACCGATGGTCTTGCCATCTGCGAAGCAAAGTGGCAAGTGGAGACCTGACCCCCGTCTGACGCGAAGTGGCAAGTGGAGACCTGACCCCCGCTATTATCGCCGGGTGAAAGCGGTTCTCACCGTGATCCTGCTCGCCGGCGCCCCGGCGCTGGCCGGGCCAGAGACGGTCGACCGCATCGCGGCCACGGTCAACGACGTCGCCATCCCCGAGAGCGAGGTGCGCAAGACGATGGTGACCTCCGGCCTCCACCCCGAACCGGATGAGACGCCCGAAAAGTTCCGGGCACGCGTCCTCGACGCCCTGATCGATCAGCACCTGGAGTACGAGGACGCGCAGCGGTTCGGCCCCGCGCCTCCGGACGCGACCGAGATCGCGACCGCGATGCGCCGTCTCGAGGACGGGCTGCGCGCCGAGAGGAAAGACCCCGACGCCGAGTTCGTCCGCGCGGGACTGACGCGCGAAGAAGTCCGCGCCTCGATCGAGCGACAGCTCCTGATCCAGCGATACCTGCGCGAGCGCTTCACGCCGGTCGCGCTCGCCGATGAGGAGAGGGCGCGCGAGGAGTACGAGAGCTCCTACGTTCCCGAGCGTCGCGCGGCCGGCCTTCCGACCCCGCCTTTCGAGTCGGTCGCCGACGAGATGCGCAGGCGGGCCCAGGAGCGGACGTTCGAGGAGGAGGTCGGGAAGTGGAGGCGCGAGCTCCGTCAGAAAGCCCGGATCGGGCTCTACCGGATTCCGGTGCCCTTGGCGACCGGGCGCGAACGCATCGTTCTCTCCTCGACCTCGGTAACAGCGCCGCCCGCCCCGACGCCGGCGCGAACGCCCTAGGCTCTCGCCGGCTCGTCCTCGAGCATTCCGCGGAGCCGCTCGCGCAG
>DASYUL010000143.1:0-22092 GCA_036001245.1 Thermoanaerobaculia bacterium | reverse complement strand
TACAAGTATCCGGGCGACGACTACAAGGACATCATGGCGGGGGTCGACGAGGTACTGAAGCGCGGCTACGTGGACGAAAAGAAGATGGGCGTCACCGGCGGGAGCGGCGGCGGGCTGCTGACGAACTGGACGGTCACGCAGACCGACCGCTTCGCGGCCGCGGTCTCGCAACGCTCCGTCGCGGACTGGTACTCGTTTTGGAACACGGCCGACTTCACGCTCTTCACGCCGACGTGGTTTCGCAAGAACCCGTACCAGGACCCGGAGGAGTTCCTATCGCGCTCGCCGGTGCGCTATGTCGAGAAGATCACGACGCCGATGATGTTCATCGAGGGGGACGAGGACTACCGCACGCCGCCCGGCCAGGGGGGTGAGGCGATGTTCCGCGCGCTCAAGGCGCAGAAGAAGACGGCGGTGATGGTGAGCTTCCCCGGCGAAAACCACGAGCTGTCGCGGTCGGGCAAGCCCTCGCACCGCGTCGAGCGGCTCCAGCACATCGTGAACTGGTTCGACAAGTACCTTCAGGGGAAGGAGATCCACCTGTATGACCTGCAGTAAACGTATGATCCGGTGATGACCGACGACGCGCGCGCCGATCGCGCCGCTCACGCGCGGCTCGTCCAACGCCTCCGCGACCAGGCGGACGACGTCCGGCGGATGGTCGCCGGCCTGGACGAAGAAACGATTTCGAAGCGCACGATTCCCGAGAAGTGGTCCTTGAAGGAGCTCGTCTGTCACGTGTTGCGCGTGCAGCGGTTGTACTCGGAGCGGCTCGAGACGATGCTCTCGCAGGAGAACCCGTCGCTCGCGTCCTACCAGCCGGAGGGGGACACGATGTTCGAGAAAATGACGGGGCGGCCGGCCGATGAGACGCTCGCGATCTATCTCGCGGAGCGCGAGCGCCACCTGGACCGCCTCGAAGACCTGTCACCGTCGGAGTGGCACCGCGGCGCGCAACATCCCGACTACACGCATTACGACGTGCACTTTCAGACGGACTACCTCGCGCACCACGAAGCGCACCACATCTACCAGATGCTGCTGCGGCGCACAACGTTGGGGAAACTGCCGCCGGAGGGCTAAGGGGCGAGGCGCTCTCGCCGCTCGGTCACACCTTCTGCCGGCTCCGCACGCCGCGAGCGCGAGGACGAGCACCGGGACGATCTTCCTCGGACTCATCGAGAGGTCTCCTTTTCGTCGAGGAGAGATTCGACCGCCGCGCGCATTTCCTCGTAGTCGCGCCGCGCCTCACGATCGGACGAGTCCTTTGCGAAAACGCCGCCGGGATGGACGTGCCGCACGACGCCGCGCCGGTCGATCAAGAGAGAGGCCGACGTCCAGCCGGCGCCGTCGGATCGGTCGAGCCAGAGCCGGCGCAGGGCCTTCCACTCGTCGTCCACGGCCACCGGAAAACGGAAGCCGTACGCCGCGACCGTGCGGCGTACGTCGTCGACCGAGGTGGGGCGCGGGCGCGGCTTCGGCGTGTAGAAGCCGATCACGACGAGACCCCGCGAGCGAAAGTCGCGGTCCAGCTCGTTCAGAGCGGGCGCGGTCGCACTGCAGAACGGGCACTCCCGGTCGGTGAAAAACCGCACGAGCACGACCTTCCCGTGGAGGTCGGAGAGCGAGAGCGGGCCGCCCTGCACCCAGCGGAGCTCGGGCCACGCGGGCGCGGGCTGTCCGATGACCGTCGCGGCGAGGAGCGTCAGAGCGGCGAGCACCACGCGATTCTAGCCGGGCGTCTTCACCTGCTTCAGAAACCACTCATAAAGGTCGTGGCGCCGGTACGTCTCGGTCCAGGCGTCGTGGCCGTCCCGCGGATAGATGGTGAGCTTCACCTCGCCGCGCCCCCCGCAGCGCTCCAGCGCGCGGACGAGCTTCTTCGCGCGCGATGCGGGAACCCGCGCGTCCCCGCCGTTGTTGAAGATCCAGACGGGAACGTCCTTCATCGCGCAGATCTCGCGCGGGATCGACTTCGCGGTGACGGCGGCGACTGCGGCGACCTTCTCCGGATGCCGGATCGCGAGATCGAGGGCCGCCGTGGCCCCGGTCGACAGACCCGTCGCGTAGACCCGGCCGCGGTCCACGCGGTATTGCGCCGCGACCTCGTCGACGAGCGCCGCCAGCGCGTCGGGCGTCCAGCGACGATCCTTTTCCTCCTGCGGCGACACGACGACGAATGGAAAGTCCGGGAGCGTCTCGAGGATGCGCGGCAGACCTTCGCGCTCGACGAGGCCGAGATCGTGGCCGCGCTCCCCCGCGCCGTGAAGGAACAGGATGACGGGCCAGTCCAAACGGCTCTCGTAGGCCGCCGGGAGATGGAGGAGGTAGCGAAGGCCGGCGCCCTCGTGCGCGGTCTGCCGGCCCGTCGACGAGCGAGCCGGACTCGCCGCCGCGGCGCATGCGCAGGCGAGAGCGGTCGAGAGCACGAGAACGGCCGCGCGCGAATCTGACATGATTCCGGGCCGATCATGCCCGAACCGAGAGGGACCATCACGATCCGCCCCGACGGTCCCTATCGCGTCGAAGGGGGAGTCCCGCTCGAGGGACCCGAGGGCCAGCCCTACGAGCTGAAGCCCGCCTACTCGCTGTGCCGGTGCGGCCAGTCCGCGAACAAGCCTTACTGCGACGCGACCCACAAGGAGTGCGGGTTCGTGGGGACGGAGACCGCGGACCCGTCCGTTCCCGGCGGCCCGCCCTCGGCAGTCGAGGAGGCATCGGTGATTCGCGTCGTGCGCGACGGGCCCTACGAAGTGCTCGGCGCTCCAACCCTGACGTATTCCGACGGGAGGATTTGTGAGGAAAGCTCGTTCTACCGGCTGTGCCGTTGCGGGGCCTCGAAGAGCAAACCGTTCTGCGATGACTCACACCTCGAGGTGGGCTTCCGCAACCCTTAGCCTCGCGGCCCTCTTCGCCGCAACCGTCGCCGCTTTCGGGTGCGCGTCGGGCGCGAAGACTCCGGAGGCCGCCGCGTCGCTCGAAGCAGCGCCGTCGCGGTTCGCCAGGTTCGACGGCAACCGCGTCCACTACAAGAGCGTGGGCTCGGGCCGCGAGGCGCTCGTGCTCGTCCACGGCTGGTCGGGCGATATGAACGTGTGGAAGTTCCAGGTGCCCGAGCTCGCGAAGCGCACCCGGGTGATCGCGCTCGATCTGCCGGGCCACGGCGCGAGCGACAAGCCGCAAACGGCCTACTCGATGAATTTCTACGCGCGCGCGGTCGAAGCGGTCATGCGCGACGCGGGAGTCGATCGGGCCGTGCTCGCCGGCCACAGCATGGGGACGCCGGTGATCCGGCAGTTCTATCGCCTCTACCCGGAAAAGACCCTGGCTCTGGTCGCGGTGGACGGCGCCCTGCAGAACGTCTACTCCGGCTTCCTCGATCCCTTGATCGTGCAACTTCGCGGACCGGACTACAAGGAAGTCGCGTCCAAGTTCGTCGCCTCCATGTTCTCGAACCCGGGGACGGAAGCGGTCCGGGACACGACCCTCGCCTCCACCGCCGCGACGCCGCAGCACGTCCTCGTCGGATCGTTCGAAGGCATGATTGACCCGGCGATCTGGCGGGACGACCCGATCACCGTGCCCCTCCTCGTCATCAACGCGAAAGCCCCCTTCTGGACGCCGGAGTACGTCGAGTCCGTGCGAAAGCTTGCGCCGCAGGTCGACTACCGGGTGATCGAAGGGCCCGGCCACTTCCTCATGCTCGAGAAGCCGCAGGAGTTCAACGCCCCCGTTCTCGATTTTCTCCAGAAACAGAAGCTTCTCGGAGGTTGACGGTGCGCGCTCGTCGCGTCGCGGTTCTCTTTACGCTCCTCTCCTGCTCGATGCCCCTCGGGGCGGCGGACAAGAAGCCGCTCACCGTCGACGACATGTGGGCGGTGCAGCGGGTCGGCACCCCCGCGCTCTCGCCCGACGGGAAGACCGTCGCTTACACGGTCTCCGTTTACGACATGGAGGAAAACCGGTCGAACGGCGACGTCTGGATCGTGCCGCTGTCGGGCGGGACGCCCCGCCGTCTCACGACCAGCAAGGCGTCGGACGGCTCGCCCGCCTGGAGCCCCGACGGCAAGCGGCTCGCGTTCGTCTCGAAGCGCGACGGCGACAGCGCGGCGCAGCTCTACGTGATTCCGATCGACGGCGGGGAGCCCGAGCGCGTCACCGAGATGCCGATCGGTATCTCGAACCCGAAGTGGCTGCCCGACGGAAAGCAGATCGCGTTCGTCTCGCACGTGATCGCCGGCGCCGAGTCGCCCACCGACACGAAGAAGGCACTCGAAGCGCGCGAGAAGAACAAGGTCAAGGCGCGCGTCACCGAGAACCGCCTCTTCCGATTCTGGGACCGCTGGCTGACGGACGACGAGTTCCCGCACATCTTCGTCGTGGACGTCGGGACGAAGAAGGTGACGGACCTGCTACCCGGCTCGAAGCGGCTCTTCGGCCTGCAGGAGGGAACCGGAAGCTTCGACGTCTCGCCCGACGGCAAATGGATCGCGTTCGAAGCAAACTCGACGCCCGAACCCTACCGGACGCTGAACACCGACGTCTTTCACGTACCGACGACGGGCGGCGAGGTGAAGAACCTGACGTCGTCGAATCTGGCGTCCGACGGAGACCCCGTCTTCTCGCCGGACGGGAAGAAGATCGCATACGGGATCGAGCTCAAGGCCGACGGCTGGCCCGACTGGACACGGCTCGCGGTCATGGACGTGACGGGCGGGTCGCGACAGGTCTTGACCGAGCCGATGGACATCTCGGCCTCCGGGTGGGCGTGGTCGGACGACGGTCAGACAATCGCCTTCCACGCCGAGTCGCGCGCGCGGACGAACCTGTACGCGATCCCGGCAGCGGGCGGGACTGCGAAGGAGATCCACCACGGCGGCACGACGTCGGGGGTCGAGGTCGCGCCGGACGGGCAAGTCGTGTTCCAGATCCACGGCATCACGCGGCCGCCGGAGCTCGCCGTCGTGCGGCTCGACGGATCCGGATACCGCGCGCTCACGCACGTGAACGACGAGCTTGCTTCGCGGATTGACTGGGGGAAGGTCGAGGACGTGACGTTCGCGGGCGCCGACGGCGACCAGGTCCAGATGTTCGTCGTCTACCCGCCCGGTTTCGACGCGAAGAAGAGGTATCCCCTCGTCCACATGATCCACGGCGGCCCGGTCGGGACGTTCGGCGACGGCTTCAGCTTCCGCTGGAACCCGCAGGCGTTTGCGGCGCCCGGATACGTCGTGCCGATGGTCAACTTCCACGGCTCGTCTTCCTTCGGTCAGAAGTGGGTCGAGTCGATCCTCGGCGCGCACCCCGACAAGCCGTTCACCGACGTCATGAAGGCGACGGACTTCCTCGTCGCGAAGGGTTACGTGGACGAGAAGCGCATGGCCGCGGCGGGCGGGTCGTACGGCGGGTTCATGGTGGACTGGATCGAGGGCCACACCGACCGATTCAAGACGCTCGTCTCGCACGCCGGCGTCTACAGCCTGCTCGGGCAGTCCGCCTCGGACGCCTACTACGGACGCCAGCACTCCTACGGTGGGTATCCGTTCACGAATCTCGAGAACATCGAGCGGTGGAGCCCGGATCGCTACGCGAAGAATTTCAACACCCCGATGCTGGTGCTTCACGGCGAGCGCGACTTCCGCGTGCCGGTGACGCAAGGGCTCGCGCTCTACGGCGTGCTGACGACGAAGGGCGTCCCGGCCCGGCTCGTGTATTACCCCGACGAGAACCACTGGGTTCTCAAGGGACAGAACTCGAAGCACTGGTACGGCGAAGTTCTGGGCTGGCTCGCGAGGTGGCTGAAATAACGTCGCGCTCGCTTGCTCGGTATCTGGCTGCGCCACCGCCGCTCGGCTCGTCAAGCTACCTCGACCGAGCGGCTGATACCTCGCCGCGCTCGCGCTCCCGCGGCGCGAGGCTCCTCCGCTCGGTTACTTCGCGGAGACTCCTCGCGCCGCGCAAGAAAAGGGGTCTGTCCCCATTTCTTCCCATTTTTTCGCCTGACCCCCTTCACGCGTCTGCGCGCCAACCCGGGTCTTTGAGCGAACGGAAGAACTCCCGGATGTCGTTCGCGAGGAGTCCGGGCTCCTCGAGCGCCGCGAAGTGGCCTCCTCGCGGCATCTCGGTCCAGCGGCGGACGTCGTAGACGCGCTCGCCCCACTCGCGGGGCGGCCGGTCGATGTCGCCGGGAAAGATCGCAACCGCCGTGGGCACGCGGACTCGGTCCTCCACGCCCAGAGCGCGCGGCGCCCGGTCGCGCTCGAAGTAGAGGCGGTTGGCGGAATTGATCGTCTCGGTGACCCAGTAAATCGTGAGCTGCGTCAGGATCTCGTCCTTCGTGAAGCGACGCTCGACGTCCCCGCCGCAGTCGCTCCAGCTCCGGTACTTCTCGACGATCCAGGCGGCGAGTCCCGCCGGCGAATCGTTCAGCCCGTAACCGAGCGTCTGCGGCTTCGTCGCCTGGAGGTGGTCGTACGCGCCTTCCGTTTCCATCCAGGTGCGCTCCTCCTCGAAGAACTTCCGCTCCGCGTCGGTGAAGTAGCGGGCACCCGGCCCGAGGTACGGGCGGTAGACGTCGGAGACGTGGATCCCGATGAGCCGATCGGGATAGTCGAGCGCGAGGAGAGAGACGACCCCCGCTCCGACGTCGCCGCCGCGCGCCGCGAAGCGCTCGTATCCCAGGACGTCCCCCATCAGCTTCGAGAAGAGCTCCGCCATGCGGGTCTTGTGCATCCCGGGATCGCGCGGCCGCGCCGAGAAGCCGCAGCCCGGCAGGGACGGCACCACGACGTCGAAGGACTCCACGGCGTCGCCGCGCGCCGCCGGGTCCGCCAGGAGCGGGACGAGCTTGGACATCTCGAAGAACGTGCTCGGCCAGCCGTGCAGGACGAGGAGCGGGGTCGGGTCCGGTCCCCGGCCGCGCGCGTGAACGAAGTGCAGATCGAGCCCGTCGACCTCGGCGACGAAATGGGAGAACGAGTTCAACTTCCGCTCCTGCGCGCGCCAGTCGAAGCCGTCGCGCCAGTAGTCGAGGAGCTCCCGGAGGTAATCGAGATTCGTCCCGTAATCCCAGCCGCTGCCGGAGATCTCGTCGGGCCACCGCGTGCGCGCGATGCGCTCGCGCAGGTCGGCGAGCGTCCGCTCGGGGATCGCGATGCAGAACGGCCGGATCGTTCCGTGGTGGCGGCCTGGCCCCCGATGTGGCAAGTGGAGACCTGACCTCTATAGGAGGTCGAGTTGTGGCGCTGCCGGGTGGGCCGGTTCCTCTGCCGCGCCCTCCGCGACGAGGCCGTGAAGCGACGCGCCGAGCAGCCGCACCGGCCGCCGGCCGGCCTCGGTTTTTTCGAGCAGCGCGACCGTCCTCGCGACGATCTCCTCCTCCGAGCACGTCGGGGGTTGGCGGGTCTCGCTGCGCGTGATGGTCTCGAAGTTCGAGTAGCGCAGCTTCAACACGACCGTCTTCGCGAGGAGCCTCTTCCGGACGAGAGTCCCGGCCGCATCCCGGGCGAGGGACTCGAGCTCGCGGCGGAGCTCGGCGACGTCCACGAGATCGCGGGGGAACGTCTCCTCGCAGCCGATGGACTTGCGCTCGTGGTTGGGCTCGACCGGGCGGTCGTCGCGCCCGAACGCGAGCTCCCTGAGCGACTCCGTCCAGCTGCCGACGACGCCGCGCAGGAGTTCTTCGCCGGCCGTGCGGACGTCCACGAGCCGCTCGATCCCGACCGCGCGGAGTTTCTTTGCCGTGACGGGCCCGACGCCCCAGAGCGCGTCGACCGGCTGCCGCTCGAGGAAGCTCTCGATCCGATCCGGCGAGATCACCGTCAAGCCGTCCGGCTTCTTCCACCCCGACGCGATCTTCGCGAGGAACTTGTTCGGCGCCACGCCGGCCGATGCCGTGAGCTGCGTCTCGTCGCGAATGCGCGCTTTGATCCGGCGCGCCACATCCACCGCGAGCGGCTCTCCCCAGGAGTTCTCGGTGACGTCGAGGTAAGCCTCGTCGAGGGACAAAGGCTCGACGAGCGGCGTGATCTCGCGGAAGATCGCGAAGACCTGCCGCGACACTTCGCCGTATTTCGAAAAGTCGGGCCGCACGATCACGAGCTCGGGGCAGAGACGCACGGCTCGCGACATCGGGAGCGCGGAGCGGACGCCGAACGCGCGCGCCTCGTAGCTCGCGGCGGCGACGACCCCTCGGCTCTCCGGGCTGCCGCCGACCGCCACGGGCCGCCCGCGCAGCGCCGGATCGTCGCGCTGCTCGACCGACGCGTAGAACGCGTCCATGTCGACGTGGAGGATCTTGCGGAGCGCGGTCACCTCTTTTCGCTCCCGCTTGCGTCGATCCAGTTCGTCACGATCGCGAGCCGGCGTTCCGGCTCGGGAGCGGGGATCTCGCGAACGACATAGATTGCGTTTCCATCGGATGAGACGTCGTAACCGAACGGCGCATCCTCTCTCCCGCCGGGAAGGAAGTTGCCCGAAAACAGAACGTGGGGTGTGCCGGCCGCGAGGCCAGGCTCGGTCCGGACGTCGACGGACAGGAACTGCTTTCCCTGTCGATAGAGGAGCTCGCGACCTCCGCGCGTCCACACCGGTTCGGCCCCTCCCTCGCTCGAGATCTTGATTCTGCCGCCGGCCCCCGGAAAGGGACGCACGTAGACCTCCTTGCGTCCCGATTCGTCCGAGACGTACGCCATCCATCGCCCGTCGGGCGAGAACGCGGCGCCGTACTCCGCGTAGGGGGTCTCAAGCCAGGCCCGCGCCTGCCGTTTTCCATCGGGCGGGACGACCCAGACATCCCGATCGGCATTCCCGCTCGCCAGCCGGCTGACGCGGATGTACGCAATCGCGCTCCCGTCCGGCGACCAGGAGTTGGGAAACTCCGCCGCTTCCCTCGTTTCCGTTGGGGCATCGGTGAGTCGCTGTGCCGGGCTGCCTCCGTCGGTGTTCTTCACGAAGAGAGTGGGCGCTCCAATGGCGAACCCGGAGTAAGCGAGCCGCCGGCCGTCCGGAGACCAGACCGGACTGAAGAATCGGCCGGGTTCGGAGGTCAGCGGTGTAAGTACGTTGCGCTCGAGGTCGTACAGGACGAGCTTGCACGATTGGCCGTCGCATTTTCCGAGCGCGAGCGTCTTCCCATCCGGCGACAGCCGCGGTTCGTAGTACGAAGCGGTGAGCAGCGGGAGCTCCTTTTCGGTTCCCCGTCGATCGAGCTGCAGGACGACCGACCGCGGACTGACGATCGGCGGACCGTCCGCGTACACGAACGTTCCGTCGCTCGTGACTGCAAAGCTCGCGGCGCCCGTCCCCGAATCGATCGTGACCTGCTCCCCAAGAGGAATCGGTGCGCCGGTTACCGAAAGTCGCGTCAGATCGAACGGGGCCCGGAACATCGAGCCGCCCCGAACGAACACGATCTGTCCCGCTGCGTAGCGGGCAAACGGGCTTCCCTCGAGCACGACCGTCCGGCGGCCGCTCTTCGGATCCAGGACGACGATCTGCGAGTTTGCGAAGTCCTGAAAGTCCTGCCCGAGGACCATCGTCACGAGGATCCCGCGGCCGTCCGTCAGGATCTGCGGCCACAGATGGGAGTGCTCTCCGCGGGAGGAGTCGAGCGTCGAGACCATCTCGAACTTGCCGCCGGTGTCGGAAATACGGGAGAGCGGGCCGTTCGCCGTGAGAGTGAAAACAATTTTCCCGTCGGCGCCCCAGGCGGCCCCCGCGGTCACAGGCGTAACGAGGGATATCCGGATCGGCGATCCCCCCGCGAGGGGAACCTTCTTCAGCTCCGTGGTCGTGAAGAAGCCGAGCCATTCCCCGTTCGGCGAGAAGAACGGCGCGAAACCTCCTTCCGTCCCGGCGATCGGCACCGCAGCGGCGTCGTCGAGGCCGCGGCGGTACAACCGGACGACACCCTGGCTCATCGCCCGGAAGATGACCGTGCGCCCGTCGGGCGAGACCGCGATCGCCGGACGGTTCGCGAAGCTCAACTGAGTATCGGGAGGAAGCGGAAGGACTGAGCGCAGCGGCGGAGAGCCCCGCGTCACCGGCGGAGCGAAGAGCCGCCCCGCCGAGAACGTCGCCACGATCCCGAGCAACGCGCCGGAGAGCGCCCAGAGGAGCCACGCGCCGCGGCGGGACTTCGGTGCGACGAGCGCGATCGTGTCGGAGTCCGGTGACGCGAGTGCTTCGTCGAGGTCGAGACGCGCGTCTCCGATGTCGCGGAGTCGCCGCTTCGGGTCCTTCTCGAGGCACCGCCGCAGGAGCTTCCGAACCGTTGCCGGTGTGTTCGCCGGCAGCGCGCTCCACTCCGGCTCCGCGCGGAGGATCGCGGCGAGCGTATCCGACACCGTCTCGCCCGGGAAGGCGCGCTGCCCCGTCAGGCACTCGTAGAGCACGCAGCCGAACGAGAAGATGTCGCTGCGCTTGTCGAGAGCCTTGCCCCGGGCCTGCTCCGGGCTCATGTACGCCGCGGTTCCCAGGATGACCCCGTCGGCCGTTCCGCCCGACGTGATAGTCGGTGAGAGGGAAGGGTCGGTCGCGGTGGACGTCTCGATTCCCCGGGCGAGCCCCAGGTCGAGGATCTTGACGGAACCGTCCGGCCGGATCTTCACGTTCGCGGGTTTGAGATCCCGGTGGATCACGCCCGCGTCATGCGCCGCCTCGAGACCACACGCGATCTGCGCGCAGATCGAAAGTGCGTCTTCAACGGGGAGCGGACCGGACGCGAGTCGTTCCGCCAGCGTCTCCCCCTCGACGAGCTCGAGGACCAGCAGCCGCGAGTCGCCGGAGTCCTCGAGCCCATAGATCGCGGCGATGTTGGGGTGGTTGAGAGCCGCCAGGAGCCGCGCCTCGCGTTCCAGTCGGGCGAGACGCTCCGGGTCCGCCGCGAGACTCGCCGGAAGCGCCTTGATCGCGACCTCGCGGCGAAGCCGCGTGTCCCGCGCGCGGTAGACCTCTCCCATTCCGCCCGCGCCGAGCGGCGAGAGGATCTCGTAGGAGCCCCGTTTCGTTCCGGGAGCGAGCGTCATGGAAGGATTCGGTGGAAGCGCTCTACCTCGGGCAGGGCGCGCCGGCCTCTACCCACACCTTGAACTTCGCCGCGAAATCGGCGTGGGGTACCGAAACCGGATCGCGTCCCACGCCGGGATTCCAGCCCCAGAGAACGAGCTTGTCGTGGCTGACGTGCTCGAGCAGCGCCTCGAGGTCCTTGCCGCCGTTGGCCTTCTCGTCCTTGAGCATGCGACAGAGGTCGCCGCTCGAAAGCCCGATGAAAACCATCTTGGTCTGTGGAGGCGGCAGGTGCCAGTTCGGCGCTCCGGGCGGTGTGTGGGGGCCGTAGGACGCCGGCGGGTTGGCGGTGAAGTGGCAGGTGCCGCACGCAAAACCCGGAGCCCCTTTTCCGTCGGGCCCGCGCACGACGTTCTGGGCGTGCATGCGCCCCTCGTTGAACTGGAGTGGCGCGTCACCGGGAATGTGGCAATTCTGGCAACGGGGGTGCTGGAGCACGACGCGCACGGTCTCGAAAGCCGCGAGGCCCTCCTGCTCGGAGATGGCAACCGCCGGCGAAGGTGCCGCCGGCGACAGCGCGGCGCTGGCAACGAGAGCCGCGCCGCCCAACGCAATCAGAAGGGCATTTCGAAGACCCGAATTGCCGCCGGTTTTCATGACCTCGTTCCCTCCGCCTCGTGGGGCATCGACTACGCCAGCCGGAGAGGCAGCCGCCGAAGCCGCTTCCCGGTTGCGGCAAAAACGGCATTGGCGACCGCCGGGGCGATCGGCGGCGTGCCGGTCTCGCCGACACCTCCGGACTTCTCGGCGCTCGGGAGGATGTGCGTTTCGACCCGCGGCATCTCATGGAGTCTCAGCAACGGGTAGTCGTGAAAGTTCGATTGTTGTACGCGTCCCTCTTTGAAGCGGAGCTCTCCGTAAAGCGCCGCTGACAGGCCGAAGACCACGCCGGACTCCATCTGCGCGGCCACACCCGCCGGATTGACGCAAATCCCGCAGTCCACGGCGCAGACGACGCGGTGCACGCGAATCTGGCCGTCCTTTACCGACACTTCCGCCACTTGCGCCACGAAGCTGCCGAAAGACTCGTGAACCGCGATGCCGCGGAAGCGCCCTTCCGAGAGAGGTGTTCCCCAACCGGCCTTCTCGGCGGCCAGGTTGAGAACGCCCAGGTGGCGCGGGTGGTCCTTGAGCAGTCGGCGCCGATACTCCACCGGGTCGAGCCGTGCGGCGCCTGCGAGCTCGTCCACGAAGCTCTCCATGACGAAGCCGGTATGCGAGTGTCCGACCGACCGCCACCAGAGGACCGGGATGCCCGGCTTGGGGGAATGCAGGCCGACCCAGTGATTCGGGATCGCCTTGACGTAGGGGGAATCGGCAGCGCCCTCGACGGACGTTTCGTCGACGCCCTCTTTGATCATCATCTCCGCGAACGGCGTCCCCTCGAGGATGGACTGGCCGACGATCGTCTGGCGCCAGGCGATCGGCATTCCATCGCTGCCGAGGCCCACGTTCAACCGGTGCGTCCACATCGGCCGGTAGTAGCCGCCGCGCATGTCGTCCTCGCGAGTCCAGACGACCTTCACCGGCATCCCGGCCGCCTTGGCGACATGCGCCGCTTCGACGACGAAGTGGTTGGAGGGCGTGGCACGCCGGCCGAAGCCGCCGCCGAGAAACGTGGTGTAGATCTTGACCTGCTCGGGCTTCAAGCCGAAGACGCCAGCCGCGGCGGCCTGGTCCCCCGTCTGGAACTGCGTCCCGGTCCAGATCTCGCAGCGATCTCTTCCAGGCTTGACCGTGCAGTTCAACGGCTCCATCGTGGCGTGCGCGAGGTACGGCAGTTCGTATTCCGCCTCGATCTTCGTCTCGGCCGTGCGCATCGCGGCCTCGACGTCCCCGGAGGCCGCGGCCTTCGTGCCTGCGGTCCGGCTCAAGGCTCGGAACTCTTCCCGCATCTTCTCGGTGTCCAGCCCCGAGCCCGGCCCGAGATCCCATTCGACCTCGAGCGCGTCACGGCCGACTTTGGCCGCCCAGAAATGCTCGGCCACCACGGCCACCCCCGAAGGCACCTCCACGACCGCCTTCACGCCAGGCATTGCCTTGGTCTTCTCCGCCCGGAAGCTCTTCACTTTCCCGCCGAAGACAGGAGCACGCGCGACGACCGCCGTCATGAGTCCGGGGAAGCGCACGTCCAAACCGAACTCCGCCCGCCCGGTCACCTTCTCCGGCGAGTCGAGACGCTTGGTCGCTTTGCCGATCCGCCTCCACTCCTTCGACGACTTCAGCTTCACCTGGGAGGGCGGGGTGAGCTTCTGTGCTGCCGCCGCGAGCGTGCCGAAGGAAAGTTTCTTGCCGCGGTGAACGACGAACCCGTCCTCCGCGCGGCAGCCCTTCGGGTCCACCTTCCACTGCGCTGCCGCAGCCTGGATCAACATCTCGCGCGCCAGCGCGCCGGCCTGACGGTAGCGGTCGAACTCGGACCAGGTCGTCGTCGAGCCGCCCGTCATCTGAATTCCGAACGCGGTGTGGAAGTACGCGGGAGCTGCCGGCGCGTGCTCCACGCGAATCTTCGACCAATCACATTCCAGTTCCTCGGCGATCAGGATCGGGAGCGTCGTCCAGATTCCCTGGCCCATCTCAGAATGGGCGAGCAGCACGGTCACGCTTTCGTCCGCCCCGATGCGCAGAAACGCGTTCGGCGACGGGAGCTTCGCCGCGGCCGGCGCCGAAGTCTCTTGCGTCAGCGCGAGAACGGAACGGCCCGGCAGATAGAAGCCAATGACCAGGCTCGCAGCCCCACCGGCTGAGGTCTTGAAGAACTGGCGGCGACTGACGTCTTTCAATCCGTCCATGGCTCACGCTCCAGCGATTTCAGAGGCTCGGCGCACGGCCGCCCGGATGCGCTGGTAGGTCCCGCACCGGCAGAGGTTGCCGGACAGGGCCGCGTCGATGTCGGCGTCGTTCGGCTTCGGTTTGACCTTCAGCAGCGCTGCGGCCGCCATGATCTGGCCCGGCTGGCAGTAGCCGCACTGGACCACGTCCGTCTCGATCCAGGCGCGCTGCACCGGGTGCAGCTCACGCGATGCGAGTCCCTCGATCGTGGTCACCAGCCTGCTCCCGACGGCGCCGACCGGTAGCACGCAGGAACGCACCGCCTGGCCGTCGAGGTGGACTGTGCAGGCGCCGCACTGGGCCATCCCGCAGCCATATTTGGTGCCGGTCAGTCCGAGGAAGTCCCGAAGAACCCAGAGAAGAGGCGTCTCCTCGGGCGCCGTCACATCGTGCAGCTTCCCGTTGACTCTCAGCTTCATGATCGACCTCGCACGGTTTGATCGATTCGATCGCCAATCGGTGAGCGCTACAGCCGGACGCCCGACATCATAGGCCCGATCGGGACGCTCATTCCGATGGGGCGTTCAGCGGGGAGAGGATTCGGCGGCGGTCGCCTCCGCCGATCGCACACCGGAGCCTCGTTTCTCCTCGGCCCGGTGCTCGGGGTGGCCGTCTTCAAAGCTGGCTCAAGGAAACCACCTAACTTCGCTGGCGGTTACCGCGTCAGTTCGAGCAGCAGTCGCGGCGGTTGCGAAGCGGTCGCGCTAGGGCACGACCGCGATCGCCTCGACTTCGAGCAGGTATTCCCCGCGAACGAGAGCCGGAACGCCCACGGTCGTGCTCGTCGGAGGCTCCGCGATCCCGCGGAGGTACTCCTGCCGAACCTCGCGATACGTTTCGATGTTCTTCGACACGTCGACGATGAAGCTCGTCAGCTTGACGACGTCCTTGTAGGTCGCGCCCACGGCCTTGAGCGCGGTGTTCAGGTTCTCGAACACCTTGCGCGTCTGCGCCGCCATGTCGCCCACGCCGACGACGTTGCCGTTCGCGTCCTGGGCGACCTGTCCGGAGATCAGGATCAGTCGCCCGCGGGTCACGTCGGCCACGTGGCTGTACCGCGGGGATTTTGCGAGCCCGGGCGGGTTCACGAACCGGACGGGAGGACTCTTCGGCGCGCCGAGAACGAGGATCAGTAGGTATGAAGCCAGCATGGAGATCATGCATACCTCCTACGGCTGAGAACTGAGAACTGAGAACTGAGAATCGAAAACTAATACGCCAGCAACAGCCGCGCTGCGCGCTCGACGTCTTCCTCGCTTGGAAGGAACGCCTCTTCGAGCGGCGGGGAGTAGGGCACCGGCGTGTCGAGCGCGCCGACGATCCGCACGGGCGCGTCCAGGTACTCGAACGCCTCCTCCTGCACGATCGCGGCGAGGCTCTCGCCGATGCCGCCCGTGCGCGAGTCCTCGTGCGCGATCAGCACCCGCCCGCACCGTCGCGCGAGCGCGAGGACCGCGTCGCGGTCGAGCGGGACGAGGCTGCGCAGGTCGAGCACCGCGGCCTCCGCGCCGTCCTTCGAGAGCTTCTCTGCGACGCGCATCGCGACGTGGACGTATGCGCCGTACGACACGATCGCGAGGTCGTCGCCCTCGCGGCGCAGCGCCGCCTTCCCGAGCGGGATCGGCGCGGGCGGCTCCTCCGGAAGGGCCTGCCGGATGCGCGGGTCGCGATAGAGCGCGATGTGCTCGTAGTAGAGAACGGGATCCGGGTCGGCGACAGCGGACGCGAGAAGCGCGCGCGCGTCGGCCGGCGTCGAAGGGACGACGATCTTCAGGCCCGGCGTCCGGTAGAACCATGGCTCAGTGTTCTGGCTGTGGTACGGGCCGGCATGCCGGAGGCCGCCCCACGGCATCCGCACGACCATCGGGACGGAGCCTCCCCAGCGGTAGCGGATCTTTGCCGCGTTGTTGACGAGCTGGTTGAAACCCGTCGCGACGAAGTCGTTGAACTGGATCTCGCCGATCGGCCGCTGTCCCGCAAGCGCCGCGCCGACCGCGACGCCCAGCACAGCCGCCTCCGAGAGCGGGGAGTTCAGGATGCGGTCTCCGAACTCCGCGAGCAGCGGTCGAAGGAGAAGGAACGCGTTGCCGTACTTTCCTCCGACGTCCTCGCCGTAGACGAACACGAGCGGGTCCGCCGCGAGCGCGTCGCGCACTCCGAGCATGACCGCTTCGAGGAACGTCTTTCCCTTCGGATCGAACGGCGGCGCCGGCTCGAGGGCAAGCGCTCGATCCTCGACATGGCGCTTCCGCACCTCCGGGTCGAGGACTTCCACCTTGCGGCGCGGCGGCTCGCCCGCGAAGACGCCGCGGCCGACGAGATCCGGGTCCGGCCATTCGGCGGCAACGACCGTTTTCGCTTCCTGCTCGACGAGAATCTCCGCCTCCGTCTTCATGCGGTCGAGGTCCCCGTCGCGGATCACGCCCTCCGCCTCGAGAAGCGCGGCGTACGTCGCGATCGGGTCGCGCTTCGACCAGAAGTCGTAGAGCGCGCGGTCCGCGTAACCGGCCTCGGTCAATGGGGGGTAGCCGAAGGAGATCGGCGGCTCCTTGCCCAGGTAGAGCATGTCGTCGTGGTGCGCGTGCCCGCACATGCGCATGCAGACGAGCTCGATCAGCGTCGGGCCGCTGCCCTTCCGCGCCCGCTCCGCGGCCCACGTGAACGCGGCGGCTACGCGATCCGGATCGGTGCCGTCGATCGTGATCCCGGGGATCCCGTAGCCCGCGGCCTTCTCGGCGAACACGCGCACGGCCGACTGGTCGGCGACGGGCGTCGCGAGGGCGGTCTGATTGTTCTGGACGCAGAAGACCGCGGGGAGCTTGCGCGCGGCGCAGAGGTTGATCGCCTCGTGCCACTCGCCGAGCGACGTGCCGCCTTCGCCGATGTACGAGACGCCGACGCGGCCGGAGCCCTCCCGCGCGAACGCCATCGCCATCCCTGCGATCGTGAGTGACGAGATCGACAGCGGCGCGGTCGGCGGAAGGACTCCCCAGTCGAAGTCTCCGATGTGCAGGTCTTTGCCTTCCATCGGCGGCCCCGCCTTGCCCATTTGCGCGGAGAGCGCCTGGCGCACGAGCTCGGGACCGGGCCGCATCGCGAGCGCTGCGCCGAAGTCGCGGATGAGCGGCGCGACGACGTCGCCCCGCCACGAGCCGTCGGGCGCGCGGTGGTCGGGCCCGCGCCGCAGGCGGATCGCGGACGCGTAGATGGCCTCCTGGCCGAGAGAACGGAAGCCTTTCCCCTGGAACTGGACCCCCTTGTAACGGACCTCGCCGCCCGAGAAGAACGCCTTCAAGCGGTTGTCGGTGGCGCGCGTCAGGATCATGCCGCGCAGGATCTCGATGCGTTCGGCGGGAGTCAGTGACGCGCGGATCGCCTCGCGGCGAAGAAAGCCGTCACAGGCATCGACGAGCTCGGCCGTCGCGAAACCGACGCGATCGGCCGCCGCGACGCCCGGCGTCGTCTCGGAAAGGCGGTCGGTCGCCGCGTCGGCAAACGCCGATTCGAGCGCCTTCGCGAGAGGAGCGCGGAGAGCGTCGATGGCCGCCTCGTCCCGGCCGGGGTCGGCCGGACAGACCGCGCGGAAGGCCTCGAGCGAGCGGTCGAGCGCGAACGGGAACCGCTCCGCGACGAACGCGCCGAAGCGCGCGGCGAGAGTGATTGAGGCGGAAGCGGTGCGGATTCGCGACTCGGGGAGCGGTTCCATAGCGCGGGGGGATGCTAACCCGGCAGGATCCGTTTTTGGACCGAAGTCATTCCGACTTCGTCAGCGACTCCCGGACGTATCGGCTGTGATCCTCGGCGAGGTCGGGAATGTTGGAATCGAGCGAACCGATCAGCTTCCGAACGCGCTTCGGTGGGCCGCTCCGCCGTGAAGATTCGGTGGTGACGCGGAGCAATCGGCTCGATCGCCGGGTGGTCATGCGCTTCACATCGCTCAGTGTAACGCCGCGCCGCCGAACCGGGCGGTCAATCCGCCCGCGGGTAGCGCTCGAGAAGCCCCTCCTCCTTCATGACCTTCTCGATCGACGCCATATCGCGCGGGACGAAGTCCGAGAGCACGTCGCGGCCCTTCTCGGTGATCACGATCAGGTCCTCCAGCCGCACGTAGACCTTCTCCTCCGGCACCCGCAGGGCCGGCTCGATCGTGAACACCATTCCGGCCTTCAAGGGACCGGTGTGCGGGCCGACGTCGTGCGTCGCCATTCCGACCCAGTGGCCGAGCGACGCGTCGGGCCCGTCCGCCGAGCTCCGATACTCCTTCACGAAGTTCTCCGCGGCGCTTCGATAGATCTCTTTCGAGAACTTCGCGGTCGCGAGCGCCCGGTCCATCTCCTTCGCCGCGGCTTTCATGATCGTTGCCGCGTCCACGCCCGGCCGGATCGCGTTCAGAATCGCCTCGTAGCAGGCGAGGTAGAACCCGTAGAGCTCGCGCTGCCATTGCGAGAACGTCCCGTTGACCGGCCACATCCGGGTGACGTCGCTCATGTAGTAGCCGACGTCGGGCGCGTAGTCCATCAGCAGCAAGTCGCCGTCCTCCATCTTCCGCTTGCCGGCGTTGTAGTGCGGCCACCACGCGTTCTGGCCGCTCGCGATCAGCGAGTAGTAGGCGTCGCCCTGAGCGCCGTTTCGGTAGAAGACGAACTTCGCGACCCCGTCGAGCTCGCGCTCGTGCTGCCCGGGCCGGGTCGAGCGCATCCCCTCGAGGAGCGCGAGACCGGAGAGCCGCGTCGCGCGGCCGATCATCGCGATCTCACGCGGGCTCTTGATCAAGCGCAGTCGGTCGAGCGTCGGCGAGAGGTCGGCGATCGGGAGATTCGGAAAAAGGTCCTGGAGCTTGCGGACGAACGCGCCTGCGCGCGAGGGCCCGGCATCCCAGCCGTCCGAGCCGAGCTCGGCGACGCGCCGCAGCGCGAGGTCGCGGCTCTCCGCTCCGCCCTCCGGGGGAGAGAGCGGCGTATACGCGGTCAGCTTCGCACGCCGCTGGAGAAGGCGCGCGAGGTGCTCGCCGAGGAGGTCCGTTCCGAAGACCGCGTCGACGCCCGATAACTTCCGGACCTCGTCGGCGTCCTCGGCGGAGAGGACTTTTCCCTCGCCGAGCTCGCGGCGGTCGTTCCTGTGGGGAAGATAGAGGGTCGTCCGCCGCTCGACGGGATCGAGCAGGAGGTAAGCGTTCGGAACCTCGACGCCCGAGAGGTAGTAGAAGTCGGTCGACTGCCGGAAGCGCGTATAACCGACAGGAGTCGGCGCGCCCTGGAGGATCGCGACAGCGTTCTTTCCGATCGCGTCGAAGACCGCGGCGCGCCGTTTCGCGAACTCCTCGGGCGGGAAGTCGGTCGAGAAGAGCGGGAATCCAACCTGCGCGAGGAGAACCGCCGCTGCGAGGGTCACGGGTGACTCGCGGCCTCGATCTCCGGGAGCGCTTTTGCCGCCGCCTCCAACAACGCTTCGGGCCCGACGGGCGCGCCCGTCGCTTTCTTCATCCAGAGGTCGGGTGCGACGTTACCGGTCTTCGCCATCCGCTCGAACTCCGGCCCGATCGCGCCGGCCTTCTCCATCTGGCGCTCGACCTGGAAGGCGATCATGTGTCCGATCGGGTAGTCGGGCAGGTACAGGATCGAGTCGATCATGTGGGAGTAGATGCCGAGCAGCACGACGTCCTTCTTCCGGAATACCGGCGCGTAGTATCGGTTCCAGATCCTCTTCGCGATTGTCAGCGTCGCGTCGCGAAGCTCTCCGGGCGTGGCGTTCGGATGGTCGTACATCCAGTGCCACACGGCCATGTCGATGAGCCCGACCCCGGCGATCTCGTACGTGCCCCAGAAGTCGTTCAATACGTCGAGCGCGCGGCTCTTCGCGTCGGGTTGCACGAGGCCGAGGAGCTCGAGGTCGCGGCCCTGGAACACGAACGCGAGCGCTTCGGTGAAGGCGGTGTTCGGGACGCCGGAGAGCAGGTAGTGGTCGATGTCGTAGAGCGAGAAGGTCTGCTCGACGTTGTGCCCCATCTCGTGGACGGCGATGTTGTACCCCTTGTAGTTCATCCCGTCCTTCTCGACGCGCGTGCGGAGATAAGCCTTGAAGCCGCGCTTGCCGGGGCCGAAGGCGTGACCCGACCCGCGCGCGGGATGCACCTCGATGTGTTTCGCGACGTACTCCGCGCGGTCCTTCGAGAAACCGAGCTTCTGGAGGAGGTTCGGGATGTCCTTCTCGTACGCTTCCGCGGTCGGGTACTTCTTCCGGGTGATCTCGTCGAGCTCTCCTTCCGTGTACTTCCCGCGCTGCTTGAAGCCCGCGTACCAGACGTCGAACGGCTCGAGCGGTCGCTTCAGCCGCTTCTCGATCAGCTTCGCGACCCGCGGGACGACCGGCGACGTGAGGACGTCCTCGAACATCTTCCGGACGCGCGCCTCGGGCAGCTCCCGGTTCTCGTCGAACCGGCGGGCGATCAGCGTGGGAGCGGTGGGGGAGTAGGGATCCGCCTTTCGGACCGCCCGGAACGTATCGAGAAGAGTCTTGTAGCGGGTGTCCGGCTCGCGCGCGTTCGTGACCTTCGCGGCTGCGGCGGGCGTTGACTCGTCCGAGTCCTTGACGGCGGCCGGCTTCACTTCGTTCGTGGTCGGGTTCCAGTCGACGTTCGGGTTGTCGATGACCGCCTGCGGGATCGTCTGCGTGACGATCCGCTCCATCACCGTCTGGATCGCGCGCTGCTTCGTGAGCGCATTCTCGCCGCCCGGGTAGTTGGCCTTGATCTCGTCGCGCAGGTTCCAATGGGAGAGAAGCCGCATCTTCGGCGGAAAGGGCCGGATGCCCCGCTCGTCGACGAGGTGGTGCATCCAGATGTTGTATTGCGCGATGTACTGCGCCGCGTCCGAGCGCGCTACGGCGATGGCGAGGTTCACTTCCGCCGGAATCCGCTTGGAGTAGCGCTGCGCGAGCCGGGCCTCCGCCCACTGGCGACGCGACCAGCTCTCGCCCTCCTTCAACCTCTGTTCGAGCGTCGTGATTGGAAAGTTCAGGAGCACGACGAACGCGAGCTTGTTTCCGAAGAAATCGTCCGTAGTGTGGGCGGAGGAATCGTAGCCCGCGAGCGTTTCGTCGAACGGGTAAATCGGGCCGCGGTCGACGTCGACCTGCATCCGGAGGTCGCGGTTGATCTCCACCATGTAGCCCTCGAGCGACTCCATCGCGAGCTCCATCCGCTGGAAGAGGGCGTCCAGAGTGGCCTGGTCTGCCGCGAAGTTCGCGCGGACGAGCTCCTCGAACGCCCTCGCGTCGCCGTCGCCGGCTCTCCAGAATCGAGCGACCTGCTTCATTCCGCGTTCCAGGCGCTCTCTCTGTCTTTCGCCGTACTTGCCGACGAGCTCTTTCTCGAGCGCGGTCATCGACTTCGCGAGCGCGGGGCCCGCCGCGCGTTTCGCCGCGGGCTTCTTCACTTCGGCGGGCATCAGCGGACTCGCGAGACTGAGTGAAAGCGCAAGCGCTACCCCCGCCGCTCCGACGCGGGACGTCTTCATTCGGATCCTCCGGCGGGCGGAGTTTATCGAACGGGGTCAGGTCTTCACTTGCCATCGAGGGTCAGGTCTCCACATGCCACATTGCGTCCGAGGAGTTGTTACGATCGCCGCTTCGAATGCGCCCCGAGTCCACGATCCGCGACATCTCTCTCGCCCCCGAGGGGGAGCGCAAGATTCAGTGGGTCGCACAGCACGCGCACACGCTGAACTCTTTCGCCGCGGACCGACTCTCCGACGGCGCTCTCCGCGGGCGGCGGATCGTGATCGCCGTGCACCTGGAGGCGAAGACCGCATACCTCGCCTGGCTGTTTCACGAGGCGGGCGCGGAAGTCGCGGCAACCGGGAGCAATCCGTTCTCTACGCAGGACGACGTTTGCGCCGCGCTCGTGCGCCGCGGCGTGACGGTCCACGCAATCCACGGCGCCGATCCGAAAACGTTCGACGAGCACCTCCTTGCGACTCTCGACTTCGAGCCGGACTTGATCGTCGACGACGGCGCGGAGCTCGTCACCCGCCTCCACCGAGAGCGCCGGGAGCTTCTCCCGGCGGTGCGCGGCGCGTCGGAGGAGACGACCTCGGGCGTCCTGCGCCTGCGCGCGATGGAGCAGGAGGGCGCCCTCGAGATCCCGGTGATCGTCGCGAACGAGGCGCGGTGCAAACACCTCTTCGACAACCGCTA
>DASYUL010000142.1:0-89020 GCA_036001245.1 Thermoanaerobaculia bacterium | reverse complement strand
TCGTCGTTTCCACGGGCCGCTCCTCCAGCAGCCAGTGCCCGGAGTTCTTGACTACGACCACCCGGACGTCCGACGCGACGAGCTTCATCTGGTGCCCCAGAAATTCGCCGAGTGACTTCTCCCCACCGATCGCGAAGACTGGCATCTTCAGGCGTGTTCGGGACAGCTCGGCGAAGTCTCGAGCCGCTTGCGGGAACGAGACGAAATAAGCCCATCCTGCCCGCATCCGTCCCGGCCCGGCGTATGCGGCGGCGTAAGCCCTCCGGTCCGCCTCCGGAATCGAGTGCGTCCCGTCGGCGGCGAAGTCGTTCCAGTAGTGCTCGAAGTACGTGCGCTCCCGTCCCTGGACGAGCTTTTCCGGGGTCGGCCCGTTGAAGCGGAAGTGCCAGTTCCGCGGGTCGTCGTAGACCGTCTCCCAGGAACCCACGCCCGGCAGGAAGGCGTCCATCACGACGAGCTTCTCCGTCTCCGCGGGATACATCGCCGCATACGCGTAGGCGACCATGAGCCCGATGTCGTGGCCGACGACTCGGGCCTTCGAGATGCCGAGCGATCGCGCGAGCGCGTGAATGCGGATCGCCGAGGTCTTCATGTCGAGCCCGTCGCGCGGAATCGCCGAGTCTCCGATTCCCGGAAGATCCGGGGCGATCACGCGGAACCGCCCGGTCAGCCGCGGCATGATCGGAATCCACATGCGCGAGGTCTCGGCGTATCCGTGGAGCAGGATCAGCGGGGACCCGCTTCCGCCCATCCGGTAGTGGATCCGAACCCCGTCGACCTCGGACGAGCGCGACTCGATGGGCGGCTTCGCGGTCGCTCGCGCGCCGGACGCGGACGAGGCCGGCCCGATGAAAAGGACGGCGAGAGCCGCGAGAAACGAAAACCGAATTCGATTCTGCTTCATGGATCCTCCACTCGAGAAGTCTTCGACCCTTTTATATCCTTTGGAAAGCACCGGCGATGCCGATCACCCTCGACGACCTGCGGCGCTTTGCGGTCGCCCGCAGCCTCTTCCCGCCCACCACGCTGAAACGTGCCCTCGAGAGGCTGGGCTTCGTGCAGGCCGATCCGATCCGCGCGCCTGCCCGGGCTCAGGACCTCGCGCTGCGTCATCGCGTTCAGAACTATCGGGCCGGCGACCTCGAGCGCCGCTACGTGGAGCTCGACCTCGAGGAGGACTTCTTCGTCAACTACGGCTTCGTGACGAGGCGCCTCCAGAGGCTCATGCATCCGCGGTCGGAAACCGGCGTCCCCGCGGATGCGCCCGGACGCTGGCCGGCCGCGCGCCGGAGGCAGGCGGAGCGCGTGCTGGAGTTCGTTCGCGAGCGCGGCTCCGCGCATCCGCGCGAGGTCGATAACCGTTTCTCGCACGGCACGGTCAAGAACTACTGGGGCGGCTCCTCGAGCGCCACCACCCATCTCCTGGACGCCATGCACTATCGCGGTCTGCTGCGCGTGGTGCGGCGCGCAGGCGGCATCCGCATCTATGCCGTTCACGAGCACGGGCCCGCCCCGATCGATGTAGCCGAGCGCCGCGGGCGGCTCGACGCGCTGGTCAACGTGGCCGTCCGGATCTACGCGCCGTTGCCCGGGCGGAGCCTGTCGGTCCTCGTGCGGCGGCTGCGTTTTGCCGTGCCGCAGTGGTCCGGCGAGCTGAACGGTGCTTTACAGCGGGCCCGAGAGCGGCTCTCATCTGCACAGGTCGACGGCGTCAACTGGTACTGGCCGGCCGGGGAGGATCCGACACGCGCGGCGTCGCAACGCTCCGTGCGATTGCTGACACCCTTCGATCCTGTGGTGCACGACCGCGACCGTTTCGAACGGCTGTGGGGTTGGCTGTATCGTTTCGAGGCGTACACGCCGGCCGCCAAACGCGAGCGCGGCTATTACGCGCTTCCCCTGCTCTGGCGAGACCGCGTCATCGGCTGGGGCAACCTCTCCGTGAAGGACGGCGAGGTCTTGTCCGAGCTCGGCTATGTCGGGCCGCCGCCGCGCGATCGCGCATTCAAGCGGGAGCTCGAGGCGGAGCTCCATCGCATGCGGGAGTTTCTCGGGCTCTGAGAAGACGTCTGCGCAGCCTACTCCCTGGCCTGCAACATATGATTCGGCGACCCGAATCCGACAGGAGGCGAAGTGACGCTTGCAGCAGGTTCCCGGCTCGGTCCCTACGAGATCCTTTCGGCGATCGGCGCCGGCGGAATGGGCGAGGTCTACCGGGCGCGGGACACGCGGCTCGAGAGGACCGTCGCCATCAAGGTGCTCCCGGAGCATCTGACCTCCGACGCGGATCTGCGCCAGCGCTTCGAGCGCGAGGCCAAGACGATCTCGCAGATCTCCCACCCGCACATCTGCGCGCTCTACGACGTCGGCCGCGACGGAGACCGCGACTACCTGGTCATGGAGTACCTCGAGGGAGAGACGCTGGCCCAGCGGCTGGACAAGGGCGCTCTGCCGGCCGAACAGCTCCTGCGCTACGGCATCGAGATCGCCGATGCCCTGGACAAGGCGCACCGGCAGGGAATCGTGCACCGGGACCTGAAGCCCGGCAACGTCATGCTGACGAAGTCCGGGGTCAAGCTCCTGGACTTCGGCCTCGCGAAGTTCCAGGCGGCCGCGCGCGGCGAATCGCTTTCCGGCGTCTCGCGTCTGGGCACGCAGGCGCAGGCGAGCGCACCTCTGACGGAGCGGGGCACGGTTCTCGGGACGTTTCAGTACATGGCGCCCGAGCAGCTCGAAGGCGGAGAGGCCGACGCCCGTTCCGACATCTTCGCGTTCGGCGCCGTCCTCTACGAGATGGCGACCGGAAAAAAGGCATTCTCCGGCAAGAGCCAGGCGAGCCTCGCCGGATCGATCCTCCGCGACGACCCACAGTCCGTCACCGAGATCGCCCCGATGATTCCGCCCGCCGTCAACCGGGTCGTCAAGACGTGCCTCGCGAAGGACCCGGAGGACCGCTTCCAGACGGCGCACGACGTCAAGCTGCAGCTCCAGTGGATCGCGGAGGGCGGGTCGCAGGCGGGCGTACCGGCGCCCGTCGCCGCGCGCCGCAAGAGCCGCGAGCGCCTCGCCTGGGGCGTCGCCGCGGCGGCGGTCGTCGCGGCGGCAGCGCTCGGATTCGGATTCGTCCGCCGCGCGCCAGCGCCCCCGCGCGCCGTCCGGTTCGAGGTCGCGGCGCCCGAAGGAGTCATCGCCATCGACGCTCCGCGCGTGTCCCCGGACGGGCGCTACCTCGCGTTCAGCGCGACGGACTCGGAGGGAAAGACCCGGATCTGGGTGCGGCCGTTGAACGCGCTGACCGCGCAGCCTCTGAACGGAACGGAGGGAACCGGGCGGCCGTTCTGGTCTCCCGACAGCCGTTTCCTCGGTTTCATCGCCGAGGGGAAGTTGAAGAAGATCGAGGTGACCGGCGGCCCCGCGCAGAAGATCTGCGACGCGCCGACGGGCGCCGACGGGAGCTGGAGCTCGCAGGGAGTCATCCTCTACGACGGCACGGGAAAGGATCCCATCTACCGCGTGCCCGCCGCGGGCGGGACGCCGACCGTCGCGGTGAAAACGGAAACCGCCGGGAAGGACGGCCAGGTCGGCTGGCCCGAGTTCCTGCCGGACGGCCGGCACTTCCTCTTCATGGCCATCGGCACGAAGCGGGAGGACAGCGCCTACCGCGTCGGCACCCTCGACTCGGCCGACTCGAAGCCGTTCGCCCCGGCCCAGACCCTCGTCACCTATGCGCCGCCCGGCTACCTTCTCTTTGTCCGGGACAAGACGCTCGTCGCGCAGCGCTTCGACCCGAAGGCTCTTCGGACGCAGGGGGAGCCCATCCCGCTCGCGGAGCACATCGGAACCGACAGCGTCGGCCTCGCGACGTTTTCGGTTTCGCGGGACGGCACTCTTGCCTATCGAACGGGAGAGGCTGGGGCGAGGCTCCTCTGGGTGGACCCTTCCGGTAAAGAGCTCGACGCTCTGGGGGATCGGGGCGAGTACGCCAACCCGGCCCTCTCGAAGACCGCCGACCGGCTGGTCTTCGACCTGAACGATCCCCGCAGCGGAAAGACCGACATCTGGATCCGGGATCTCGCGCGCGGAGTCAACTCGCGCTTCACGTTCGGGGACGGCAACAACGGGATTCCGATCTGGTCTCCGGATGGCAATACGGTCGTGTTTCGCTCGGACCGCAACGGAACTCCCGACCTCTTCGAGAAGCCGGCGAGCGGCCAGGGCGAGGAGAAGATCCTGCTCAAGAGCGACGAGCAGAAGTTCCCAACCGACTGGTCGGGAGACGGGCGCTACATCGCCTTCGCGTCGCAGAACCAGAAGACGGGCTGGAACTCGTGGGCGCTGCCCACGTTCGGCGACCGCAAGCCGATCCCGATCGTCGTCGGGGCGTTCGCAGAGCTCATGCCGAAATTCTCGCCGGACGGTCGGTTCGTCGCGTACCAGTCGAACGAGTCCGGACGCGGGGAGATCTACGTGCAGTCCTTCCCGGTCGCCAGCGGCAAGTGGCAGGTGTCGAGCTCCGGCGGCTCGGACCCGGCGTGGAGCGCCGACGGAAAGAAGATCTTCTACCGAGCGGCGGACCAGAAGCTCATGGCGGTGGACGTCGAGGCCGGCGAGACCTTCAAAGCCGGCATCCCGCAGCCGCTCTTCCCGGCCCGGGTCCAGCCCGGCATCGCGCGCAACAAATACGTGGTCTCGGGCAGCGGAGAGCGGTTCCTCTTCGTCGCTCCGCTCGGGCGCGAGGCTCTGACGCCGACGAATGTCGTCCTGAACTGGCAGTCGGAGCTCGGGCGTTGACCGCCATGCCAATTCCGACCGAGCCCGTCGGCAGCATTCCGCGTCCTCCCGAGCTGATCGAAGGCATGCGGGCGTTTGCGTCCGGAAACCTCTCCTCCGATCGCATGGAGTCTCTGTTCGATGCCGCCGTGCGCGACACGATCCGGCGTTTCGAGGAGACGGGTTCGCCCGTGATCAGCGACGGCGAGCAGCGCAAGCCTTCGTTCGCGACGTACCCGATCCATGGTGCGAAAAACCTCGCGCCGGGGGGCGTGACCATTCCGTTCGAGGACGGCCACACGAGGCAGCTTCCGGTCCTGACCGGTGGGCCTTTCCGCTACGCGACGTACGCGTCGAGTTACCTCGAGGGGGCGAGAAAGTACGCGCGAGTGCCGGTCAAGCAAGCCGTGATCTCCGCCTCCGCCCTGAGCCTTCTCTATCCGCAGGCCGGCATTCCGGGATACACGCGCGAGGCCTTCCTGGACGACCTCGTTCGCGAGGCGCAGATCGACATCCGGAGATCGCTCGATTCGGGCGCGACCGTGGTCCAGATCGACTTCACCGAAGGGCGGCTCGCCGTCAAGCTCGACCCGTCGACGAACCTGCTCGGTTCTTTCGTCGACCTCAACAACCGCGTGCTCGCGCCGTTCACCGAGGACGAGAGGCGACGGCTGGGCGTTCACACGTGTCCCGGAGGAGACCAGGACTCGACGCATAGCGCAGACGTGGATTACGCCGAGCTTCTGCCGTACCTCTTCCGGTTGAACGTCGGGAACTTCTACGTGCAGCTCGCGAGCGAGAAGGACCGGCCGCGGGTGCTCGGGATTCTCGCCGAGCACGCTCGAGGAGATCGCAGAATCTTCGTCGGCGTCACCGATCCGATCGATCCGAATGTCGAGACCGCCGAACAGGTTCGGGATCGCGTTCTCGAGGCGGCGAAGTTTATCGATCCGGCGCGCCTCGGTTCGACCGACGACTGCGGGTTCTCTCCGTTCGGCGACGATACCTCGACGTCTCGGGACACTGCATTTGCCAAGATCCGCTCGCGCGTCGCCGGTACGGAGATGGCGTCGCGCAAGCTCGGCCTCTGACGGCTCGACCTGATCAAGTTCTCGGGGCCGGCGTTCGCGGGGGTCGACAACCGGCTCATGAGCCTCCAGCTCGTCGAGCAAGGATTGACCGACGCTGCGATGTTCACTGCGGCCGGCGAAGTGAAGCAGCCCTCCGAGGTCCTCCACAAAAGGCCGGTCCTCGTGGAGCGTGGAACCTTCCGGCCGCCAACCAAGCTCACGGTCGATCTGCTCGAGCGGGCGCGCGATCAGTTTCTCTCCGAACCGCAGGTGCAGGGAGAGCAGCCGGTCGTGCTCGCCGAAATGACGCTCCGCGGCCTATCGACCCAGGACGTCGGTGTCGACCATGCCGACTTCCTCGATGGCGCGGAAGTCCTCGGTGCTCTCGGGATCAACGTCCTGATTTCTCGGTTTCGACCGTACTACGAACTGGCCGACTATCTGTCCGCTTATACCGACCGATCACCGAGGAGTTCGGCTTCCGGACGCTTCGGGACGCCTGAGACGGATGTCTCACTGGTTGATGCGCAAGCGTACCGAAATATCCGAAATGTGACCTCTTCTTGCCAAGGTGGATGTCGCGGGTTCGACCCCCGTTTTCCCGCTCCAGCGTTTCCAAGGACTTGCGGCGATTCGCCGTCCTCACCCTGGCCAGGGGGGCCGAAAAAGAGGCCGAATCAACTGAGTCCCGGGCCGACGCGATCTCTCGCCTCGCCCATGCCGCCCGCGCCGAGCGGCGCCGCGATCTCGTCGGGGCGGAGTCGCGTGCCCGCCACGAGGGTCATGGCGGGAAGGCGAGGCGCCGCACCAAATCGGCATAGCGCGGGTCGGATCGGATCGGATCGAGCTGTGGGTCGACCTTCAGGAAAGGCACGCACTGCGATCGAACTTTGAAAGCTTTTTCCAGCCGGCGAAACGCCTCGTCCTTCTCACCCAGGTGGGCGTAGATCGCACCCACCTGGTAGGGACAGACGTAGCGGGTCTTCGAGATCTCCTCGAGCCGCCCGAGCACCTCGCGGGCGCCCGCGAGATCGCCGGCTGCCGCGATCGCGCTTCCGGCCATCGCCAGGACGAGCGGACTATGGTCGACCTCTTGCGCCGTCCGTGCCTCCGCGAGCGCATCGGAACGAAGACCCTTCTGGGCGTAAACGATGGCGAGGGTCGCGTGCGCCATCCCCAGAGTCGGTTCGAGCTCGATCGCCCGTCGCAGAGGCCCGATCGCTTCGTCGGGCTGCCGGCTCACCATCGCTGCCCAACCCGCGTGGGTCTGAATCATGGGAGAAAGCGGATCCAGCTCCCGCGCGAGACGGCTCTCCCTCAAGCACTCGGCCTTCCGCCCGAGCGCGGCCAGTAACCACCCGTACCAGCCGTGGGCCGGCGCGTAGCTGGGATTGAGCTGAAGCGCCCGCCGGAGCTCCTTCTCGGCCTCCGCCCACTTCCATTCATAAATCGTGTACACGAAGCCGAGCGACGTGTGTGCTTCGGAAAGGGAGTCATCCAGTTGCAACGCCTTTTCCGCCGCTTCTTTGGCCTTCGGCATCGCCACCATCGGCGGCAGGTAAAAGTCCGAGAGGTTTGCCCACGCGTCGGCGAGGCCCGCCCAGCACCGAGCGTCCTTCGGGTCCTTGGCGAGCCCGCGCTCGAAGAGCGCGATCGCCGAGTGCAGCTCCTTCTCGACCGCCATGCCCACGTGCTGGCGGCCCTGCAGGTACAGCTCGTGGACCTCCGGGTCGACCGGGCGCGCCCGCGCGAGCCGTGCCCGCTCCTCCGGTGTCACGGCAGCGCGGACCTCGCGCGCCACGGCCTGCGCCACCTCGCTCTGGAGCGAGAGGACATCCTTCAGGTCCCGCTCGTAGCTTTTCGCCCAAAGATGGCGGTCCGTCGCGGCGTCGATCAGCTGTGCCGTGATCCGCACGCGGTTCCCCGCCCGCCCAACGGATCCCTCGAGCACCGCGTCGACCTTCAGCTCCCTCGCGATTTGCGACAACGGCTTCTTCGAACCCTTGTAGTGCATCGCCGACATTCGCGAGATGACGTGCAGCGAACGGATCTGCGCGAGGTTGGTGATCAGCTCTTCGGTCATGCCGTCGGCGAAGTACTCCTGCTCCGGGTCGCGCGAGAAGTTCTCGAGCGGCAGTACGGCGAGCGACCGGATGCGTCCCGCGGATGACGTGCCGGAGCGGAACCGGTCCCGCAGCCCCCCGACGTTGGCCGCAAAGAGCGCCGCCAGCAGAAGGAGCAGGGAGGCCAAGAGCGCGAGCCCGAGCCGGGAGCGCTTGCGGCCGGCGGCAGGTGGGCGGACCGCCGGCGCCGAGGCGACGCTCGAGGCCTCGCCGAGGGCGAACGCGAGGTCTCCCGCTGACTGGAACCGCTCGGAGGGGCTCTTCTCCAGGCAACGCCGCACGATCCGGTCGAGCGCCGGCGTGACTTCGGCTTGCGAGCGGGAAGGCTCCGGCGGCTCCGCTTTCAGGATCGCGTTCATGGTCTCGACCGCCGAGCCACCCGCGAAGGCTCGCTTGCCCGTCAGCATCTCGTAGAGCATCGCGCCGAAGGCGAAGAGATCAGAGCGCTGGTCCGCGGGCTGGCCGCGTACCTGCTCGGGCGACATGTAGCCGACTGTTCCCATCACGACGCCCGGCTCGGTCCCGGCTTCCGTCGGCGCGTTCGTCGCGCTCGCGCCGGTCGTCTCGTGCCCCGTCTTGGCTAGGCCGAAGTCGAGGATCTTGACCCGGCCATCCTTGGTGATGAAGACGTTGTCGGGCTTCAGGTCCCGGTGCACGATCCCCTTTTCGTGCGCCGCGGCGAGACCGTGGGCGATTTGCACCGCGTACTCCGCCGCCTTGCGCGCGCCGAGCGCCCCCGCCGCGAGCCGCTCGCGCAGCGTGTGTCCTTCCAGAAGCTCCAGGACGACGTAGGGTGTCCCCTCGTGCTCTCCGACGTCGTGAACCGTGACGATGTTCGGGTGATTGAGCGCCGAGGCGGACCGCGCCTCGAGTTCGAACCGGCGGAGCCTCTCGGGATCCGCGGTGAAGGCAATGGGGAGGACTTTGATGGCGACATCGCGTCCCAGCCGCGTATCGCGCGCCCGGTACACTTCGCCCATCCCGCCCGCGCCCAGAGGCGCGACGATCTCATATGGCCCGAGACGAGAGCCGGCGCTCAAAGTCATCGCGGTTCGTGAGGCTCGAGAAACTCAGTCTATCCCTGGAGCAGCGCACTATCCGGGACGCTTCGGGACGCCTGCTGCCAGTGCCTAAGTGGTTGATGCTGAACGTACCGAAACATCCCGAAGCGTGCGTCCCGGCTTTTCCGCTCCAAACCAGTCCCCATGGTACGAGTCACCAAGACTCGAGCTTCGTTCTCTGGCTGAGCGTTCCGGCGCTCAAGAATTCAAAGAAGAGTTCGGCCCGCGAGCCACGATGCGCCCGATGGTTTTCCTCACACCCTCAGCCTTCTGGGGATACGTCTTGCGCGGCTCGATCGACGACCCGGCCAGCAAATCGGACAAGAGCCCAGGCCGCAGTACTCGTAACCGCGGCTGCACCTCTTCCAGGCCACCATGGTTCGGCTTTGCCATGAGCTGAGTCCTCTCCCATGGCAAGTCTCGGTCAGAAGCAGTTCTGCCGAACCTCCTCGCCGATCATCTTCTTGACGCGCTTGACGTTCTCGATCTCCTGAGACTTCAGGTCGCGCCACATCGCCCGCAGATCGGGCTTTCCCTCTGCATTGGCGATGTACTGGTCGTAGCGCCAGAGGGCGTCGAGGCGCTTGCTGAGGTCATGGATCAGGTCGTGGTCGTGGTCGGCAATGCCACACGTCTCGCCGATGTGCTCCAGTTCTTTCTCCGCGGCTAGTGCCATGATGAACCTCCTCTATCTGTAAGCGTTCCACCTCACGAGTGAGCTCCTGCAAAACGGCTACCGCGTCGCCGCTCTGGACTCCGTCGACCACGACAAGTCACTCGGGTCTCTCACTGCTGAGCCGCAACCGTCATGCGCCTGGTATGAATGATTGAGGATCGACCGGACCGAGCGAGCGACGCGATGGACCAGGGTGAAAAGGAGCCCATCCCTCCACCGGCCACGCAGGCGCGGAGCATCGAGCTGTTCCTCTGTGGAGACGTGATGACGGGTCGGGGGATCGACCAGATTCTCCCGCATCCGTCAGAACCGAGGATCTACGAGTCGGCTATGAGCTCGGCTCTGGGATACGTGGCGCTTGCGGAGTGCGTCAGCGGCCCCATTCCCCGTCCCGTTAGCTTCTCGGACATCTGGGGGGACTTCCTGCCGGAGCTCGAGGCGCGGTCGCCCGATCGGCGGATCATCAACTTCGAAACCAGCGTCACGACGAGCGAGGAGGCCCTGCCGAAGGGGATCAACTACCGGATGCATCCCGGGAACGTCCCTTGTCTCCTCGCGGCGGGCATCGACTGCTGCGTCCTGGCAAATAACCACGTCCTCGATTGGGGCTTTCGGGGCCTGGTCGAGACGCTGGAGTCTTTGCATCAAGCGGGCATCGCCACAGCAGGCGCCGGACGCAATGCCACGGAGGCAGCAACCCCGGCCGTCCTCGACGTGCCCGGGAGGGGAAGGGTTTTGGTCTTCGCCTACGGCTCGGGCAGCAGCGGCATCCCCGAGTCCTGGTCCGCGACCCGGGTTCGAGCGGGTGTGCGTCTGTTGCCCGACCTTTCGGCGCGAACGGCGAGCGAAGTCGTCAGCGAGATTGACGCACAGAGCCGGGCGGGCGACCTCGTGGTGGCCTCCATCCACTGGGGCGGCAACTGGGAATACGAGATTCCCCGGGAGCAACGGGAGTTCGCGCGGCGGCTCGTCGAGACGGGAAGCGTTGATGCTGTGCACGGCCACTCCTCGCATCATCCCAAAGGAATCGAGGTCTACCGCGACCGGCCGATCCTCTACGGGTGCGGCGATTTCATCAACGACTACGAGGGAATCGGCGGCTTTGCAAAGTTCCGTGGCGAGTTGGTGCTGGCCTACTTCGTCAGGCTCAATGCTGAATCGGGCAGCCTCGAGCGGCTGGAAATGGTCCCGTTCCGAATCCTGCGCTTCCAGCTGAAGCGGGCGAACCGGGAAGAGGCCGTCTGGCTGCGGCAAGTCCTGGACCGCGAAGGCCGGGATCTCGGCACAAGCGTCGATCTCTCAGTGGAGGGTGCCCTGACGCTCCGCTGGTGACGAGGGGCACGGTTGTTCTCGTGCAGCGGGAGAGGGCGCGCTGGAGTAGCCTTCGGTCTTAGATCGCGCTTAAACGTCAGGCGGCTAACGGAAATCGGATCGAGCAGGAGACTTCTGGCGAGGCCTCTCATTCCTGAAGGATCTGATGGACGAACGTGACCGCGATCGAGCCTTCGCCCACGGCCGAGGCGACGCGTTTGACGTTGCCTCCGCGCACGTCGCCGACTGCAAGCACTCCGGGAAGGCTCGTCTCGAGGAGATGCGGAGGCCGCGCGAGCGGCCAGTGCGCGGCGGCGAGATCCTCTTTCGACAGATCCGGACCCGTCTTGATGAACCCGTTCCCGTCGAGCGCGACGCAGCCGTCGAGCCAGCTCGTGTTCGGAACCGCTCCGGTCATCGAGAAGACGTGCCGGATATCGTGAGTCGTGACGGTCCCGGTCTCGTTGTCCCGCCAGCTCACGCGCTCGAGATGAGCGACACCTTCGAGGGCCACGATCTCCGTTTGTGGCCGGAGGACGATCGCCGGATTCCCCTCGATCCGGCGAATCAAATACCGCGACATGCTTTCGCCCAGTCCGGCGGCCCGGACGAGAAGGTGCACGCGCTTTACGGTCTGCGCCAGGAAGACGGCGGCCTGTCCCGCCGAGTTCCCTCCGCCCACGACGACGACCTCCTCGCCGCGGCACAGTTGCGCCTCGATCGGCGTGGCGCCGTAGTACACGCCCGAGCCTTCGAAGCGATCCAGGTTCTCCACACTCAACTTCCGATATCGAGCGCCGGTCGCGATGACCACCGTCCGCGCCAGAACGCCCGGACCGTCGTCGATCTCGATCGCGTACGGCCTCCTCTCGCACGAAAGCCGGCGCGCTCCTTTCGCGATCATCAGCTCCGCCCCGAACTTCTCCGCCTGCGTGAGCGCCCGCGCCGCGAGCTCCTGGCCCGAGATGCCGGTCGGGAATCCGAGGTAGTTCTCGATCTTCGAGCTCGAGCCGGCCTGCCCGCCCGGCGACTCGGACTCGAGCACCAGAACGTCGAGCCCTTCCGAGGCGCCGTACACGGCCGCCGCGAGGCCGGACGGCCCCGCCCCGATGATGAGGATGTCGCGCAGGCGCGCCGGGTCGATTGCTTCGTTGAAACCCAGACAGTCGGCGATCTGCAGGTTGGTCGGGTTCCGAAGCACCACCGTGTCACGGCAGATGAGAACGGGCACGTCGCCCTCTCCCACGCCGAACCGGTCGAGCAGGTCCTGAACCCCCGAATCGCGGTCGAGGTCGACGTACGTATAGGGATGTCCGTTGCGGGTGAGGAACTCCTTGACGCGCAACGTGGCTTGACAAAAGCTCGACCCGATCAGCACGGCATCTCCGAACCCGTGGGCGATCAGCTCGACCCGGCGAAGAATGAAGGCCCGCATGAAGACGTCGGAGAGTTCGCTGTCGCTCTGGACGAGGGCGAGGAGATCGTCGCGCTTCACGTCGATCACTTCTCCCGACTCGCCGACCCGGAGGCTGACGAGCGCGTTCCGCCCCGAGAGCAGGTTGATCTCGCCCGTGAACTGGCCCGGCCTCTGGACGGCGATGAGCTCCTCGGCGTCCTCCGACCGCCGAACGAGCTCGACGGAACCCGCAGTGACGACGAAGAACGACTCCGCCTGGTCTCCGGCCGACTGCAGAATCTCTCCGCTGCGAACCGAACGGAGGCGCCCATGGGCGGCGACACGCGCGACCTGTTCCGGCGCCAGCGTGGGGAAAACGTGGTCGGCGCGCGACGACAGCGCCACCGGGATGTCGGGCGTGGGCGAGCTCACCTCAGCGGCCTTCCCGGCGGCGGCGCGCCGACTCGGAGCGCATCCGCTGCATCGCGTCGGTCTCCTGGTCGGAGTAGCGCTCTTCTTTCCAGGGGTCGGCGCGAAGGTGATAGCCGTTCACCTCCCAGAATCCCGGACTGTTGACGTCGAGGAGCTCGAACGCGCGAATCCACTTGGCGCTCTTCCAGAAGTAGAGCTTCGGCACCACGAGGCGGCAGGGGCCTCCATGATCGGGTTCCAGGTCTCTCCCGTCGTGCCGAAAGGCCAGCAGGACGTCGTCGCCCCGCAGGTCCGAAAGAGAGATGTTGGTCGTGTAGCCTTGCTCGCTGTGAGCCATCACGGCGACCGCCTCCGGTCGGACCTTCACGCGGCGAAGGATTTCCGAGACCGCGACGCCTTCCCACCGGTTGTCGAACCGGCTCCAGCGCGTCACGCAGTGAATGTCGGACGTGACTTCGACCCTCGGCAGGCCGAGGAATTCCCTCCAGGTCCAGGAACGCTCCTCCTCGACCGCGCCGAAGCATCGAAAGGTCCACGTCTGCAGATCGACGCGGGGCGTCGCTCCGTACGTGAGCACGGGCCACTTTTCCGTGAGCACCTGATCGGGCGGCAGGCGCTCGGGCGCCTGCGACTCGGTCATCTCAAGACGACGCCTGCGGCTCGGGCCCGGTTCCGGCACTGCGCGCCGGGGTCCGACCGGTCGCTGCTTTCGCCACGTCCGGCTCCGCCCGAAGTTCCTGGCGGAAGAAGGCGAGCAGATCCGCGTTGATCTGGTCCTTGTGCGTCGAGCACATGCCGTGTGGGAGGCCGGGATAGACCTTGAGCGTGGCGCCCTTGACGATCTTCGACGAGAGAAGGGCCGAAGCGCCGATCGGGACGATCTGGTCGTCGTCGCCGTGCAGGATGAGCGTCGGCACGTCGAACTTCTTCAAATCCTCCGTGAGATCCGTCTCGGAAAACGCCTTGATGCAGTCGTAAGCACCCGGGAAGCCGCACAGCATCCCCTGGAGCCAGAACGAGTCCCGCAGCCCCTGTGAGACCTTGGCGCCCGGCCGGTTGAAGCCGTAGAACGGGATGCTGAGGTCCTTGAAGAACTGGGAGCGGTCGGCGAGAACGCCGGCGCGAATCTGATCGAACGCCTCCATCGGCAAGCCGCCGGGATTGGCGGGGGTCTTCAGCATGAGAGGAGGAATCGCGCCGATCAGCACGGCCTTGGCAACGCGCTTTGTGCCGTGACGGCCGATGTAACGGGCGACTTCGCCGCCGCCCGTCGAGTGGCCGACGTGGATCGCGTTCTTGAGGTCGAGCGCTTCAACGAGCTCCGCGAGGTCGTCGGCGTAGGTGGCCATGTCGTTGCCGTTCCAGGGCTGGCTCGAGCGGCCGTGCCCGCGGCGATCGTGTGCGATGCATCGATATCCGCGGGAGGCGAGGAAGAACATCTGGTCTTCGAAGGCGTCCGCGGAGAGCGGCCATCCATGGCTGAAGACGACGGGCTGTCCCGTTCCCCAGTCCTTGTAATAGATCTGCGCGCCGTCTTTCGTTTTGATCGTGCTCATGATTCATCTCCTTTTACAGACTGCGTATTACTCGTGAATCGATCAGCCGGCGCTCGCCGCCCGAAGCGGCGTTCGCGGTGTAGCGTCGCCCGACTTTCCGCGCGCCTCGTAGCGCTCGCGCCAGAGATCCCACCCGCGCGGCGTGAGCCAGGCTCCATGGATGAGCATTACGGTCCTGGACTTTGAAACCTCCTGTGACTCGACGACCGACATATGGCCAGCGGCTCGTACCGGTTTCAACTGCGCGATCACTGTCGGAGGAATGTCCGGAATCCGCAGTGCGAGCGATCTCGGGGTCGACCCCCATCTTCCCGCTCCAGCTGACATAATCCAAGCTCAACAACTCCAACAATGAGCCTCATCGCAATCTGGCTGATCGTGGCCCTGGTGGCGGGCGTCATCGAAGTCGTCGTTCCCGCGTTCGGCTTCGTCTTTGTCAGCGTTGCCGCCCTGATCGGTGCGGCGGCGGCGGCGATCGGACTCGCCTGGCCTTTCCAGGTCGCTCTGTTCGCGGTCACTCTGGTGCTCTCGCTGGTCCTGCTGCGGCCGCTCTTTACCCGGAGGTTCGGAGGTCGCGGGATTCCTTCCCGCACGGAGGTGCTCGTCGGGCGTCGAGGGCAGCTCATCGAGGCGGTCGATCCGGTGGTGGGAACCGGTCGCGTCAACGTCGGAGGAGAGGACTGGGCGGCGCGCAGTCGCGTGCCGATTCCGGTCGGCGCGGAAGTCCTCGTGGAGGGGGCGGACGGAATTGTTCTCATCGTCGGCCCCGTGTCGATGTCGCCCCCCGCCTGAGCGGGACGGGAGTCCGAGAGGAGGAAACGTTGGGTTACACGCCATACGTCCTCGGGGTCTTCGTTCTGCTCGCACTGATCGTCCTCGCCAAGTCGATCAAGATCGTGCCGCAGAAGAAGGTCAAGATCATCGAGCGGCTCGGGAAGTTCCACAAGTCCGCTGAAGCGGGACTGAACGTCATCGTGCCGTTTCTGGATTCGGTGCGCGCCACGATCGACATCCGGGAGCAGATCACCGCCATCGAACCGCAACCCGTGATCACCCGCGACAACGTGACGATGGAAGTCGACGCGGTGATCTACTTCGTAATCGCCGATCCGGTGCGCTCAACGTACGAAGTCCAGAACCTGACCTGGGGCATCGAACAGCTGACGCTCTCCGGGCTCCGGAACGTGATCGGGGCGCTCGACCTCGACCACACGCTGACCTCGCGCGACACCATCAACACGCAGCTCCGGGCCACGCTGGACGCGGCGACACATCAGTGGGGCGTGAAGATCATGCGGGTGGAGCTGAAGAACATCAATCCGCCGCAGGAAATCAAGCTGACGATGGAGAAGCAGATGACCGCGGAACGTTCGCGGCGGGCGACGGTCACGGCGGCGGAGGGAGAAAAAGCCGCCGCGATCCTGCGGGCGGAGGGGGGAAAACAGTCGAAGATCGTCACCGCGGAAGGGGAAAAGCAGTCCGCGATCCTGGCGGCCGAGGGTGAAGCGACGGCGCGACTGCGCGTGGCGCAGGCGGAAGCGCAGGCGATTACTCTCGTAACGGACGCTCTGGGAGCGACGGGCAACTCCGCGCAGTATCTGATCGCGCAGCGCTATCTCGAGTCGCTGACGCGGATTGCGGCCAACCCCCAGAAGATCGTGTTCCTGCCGTACGAGGGGGCCGGAGTGTTGGGATCGATCGGCGCGATGAAGGAGCTCTTCGACGCGGCCGCCCCGCGCCCCGCCCCGAAGCCTCCGCCTCCTCCGCCGCCGAAGTAAGAGACGATGAAGGAGATCAACCGCGATGCGCAAGTCGCGAGAACACGTCGTCCGTCACCGTCGGGATCTCCGGCGTCCGGAAGCTGACTTCTCCGCAGGCCTCCTCGTTCAGGCTCGGCGCGAGAAGAAGAAGCCCAGGCCGCCGAGTGCGAGACCCAGGAGCGCCAGCATCAGCGGCGACAGCGTCGGGATCTGAGACGGACCCGTGCCGGGTCCCGAGCCGAACGTCGGGGTGAACGTCGGGATCCCCGGGATCGGGGTCGTCGTGGACGTCGGAATCGGAGTCGAGGTCGGAGTCGCCGTGCGAGTGGCCGTCGCCGAGCCGGCTGGCGTGAGCGTCACGGTGGCGGTGGGCGTTGCCGCGGCAGCGGTCGGTGTCGACGTCGCGGTCGCCGTCGGAGTTCGCGTCGCCGTCGCGGTCGGAGTGGCCGTGGCGGTCCTCGTCGCGGTCGGCGTCGAGGTCGAGGTCGAAGTCCGGGTTGCCGTGGCGGTCGCGGAGGGAGTGGGGGTTTCCGTGTTCACCCCGCCCCCCTTGGGCGTGATCGGGGTCTGAGTCGCCGTCGGGGTCTCGGTGAAGGTCAGGGTCGGCGTCAGCGTCGGCGTTCCGGTCGCCGTCCGCGTCGGGGTCGCGCTGACGGCGGTCGGCGTTCGCGTGGCAGTGGGCACGGGAACCCCTGCGGTCGCCGTTCGGGTCGGGGTTCGCTCACGAGTCGCGGCGACCCGGAAGTTGTCGGTCTTGCAGGAAGGGTGCGAAAACGTCGAGTCCTGGCAGACCCAGACCTTGTACTCACCGTTCCGGGAGTCCCCGAACCCGCCGACGAGGGCCCACAACTGGTAACAGGCGGCGAACTTCCCTTTGAGGACCTCGATCGGTGCGGAACTGCCGCTCGACCCGAGCACGGTGCCGTTCGGTTCCGTTACCTGGACGGAGTAGGAGCCGTCCGGGAGCCTCGCTCCCTTGCCGCCGCCGTTCAGATAGACGTCCGTCTTTGCCTCGTAGATGTTGGCATCGACGACCGTGCACGTGGAGTCGGTCGTGTAGATCGCCCCGGGAAATCCTCGGGCGAGTCTCGGCGGATCGGGTCGCTGGGCGAGTGCGGTTGCGCTCGAGAGCGCTAGCGTCAGCGAAAGCAGGGGAGCGACCGAGGAGCGCCGGGACAGGAACCGAAGACCGGAATAGACCGGAAAACCGGAATCCATGATTTTTTCCCCCGTGATCGGTTGGTCGATGACTATCCGTCTGCCGGGTCGGGATACTGCAAGAAAAACGCCATCGGGAGTCGAATTCGACGTTGGTCGGATCGCGACGGGAACCGTGACTTTCGATCGCGGGGAGGGAAACCGGCCCGCTCAGACCACCGCCTCCGGCTGTTGCCGCGGTGCCCACCGTCACAAAGCGCCTGCGGCGGAACACTAGAATCCGCGCCGATGCGCGTCCTCACCGGCACGAGCGGGTTCTCTTACAAGGAGTGGAAGGGAAGCTTTTATCCGGAAGACCTGCCGGACAACGGGATGCTGCGCTACTACGCGTCGCGACTACCCGCCGTCGAGATCAACAACACCTTTTACCGGATGCCGCGCGCCTCGCTCCTCGGGAGCTGGGCAGAGCAGGTCCCGGACGGCTTCGCGTTCGCGCTCAAGGCCTCGCAGCAGATCACCCACCGCAAGCGCCTGAAAGACGCGGGAGAGGCGGTGTCGTATTTCTTCGCCGTCGCGACGACGCTCGGCGACCGGCTCGGCCCGGTGCTGTTTCAGCTCCCTCCGAATTTGAAAAAGGACCTGCCGCGCCTCCGGGACTTTCTCTCGCTGCTGCCCGCCGCCTCCCGCAGCGCATTCGAGTTCCGTCACGAATCCTGGTTCGAGGACGACGTGCTCGAGGCGCTCTCTTCCGCGCGCGCCGCTCTCTGTTGGGCCGAAGACGAGAGTCTGGCGACGCCGACCGAGTCGACGGCCGGCTGGGGATACCTGCGGCTGCGAAGGCCGGACTACGGCGAGGCGGCGCTCGCCGCCTGGGCCGAACGCATCCGGGCGCAGCCCTGGAGCGAGGCCCACGTGTTTTTCAAGCACGAGGAGGAGGGGACGGGGCCGCGCCTCGCCGAGGCGATGCGGGCGCTGTTTGCCTGACGGAATCTCCCGTCGCTTCCCGCGCGTAGAACGGGGCATGAAGATCGAGATGGTCGCCGTCGGTCAGCCGCATGTCGTTCCCTGGCGCGGCCGCGACGTTCTCACGTCGATCGTCAAGTCGCCGGTCGAAGGACGTCGCACCGTGCGGCGCCACAACGTCGAGGGCGACCGGCAGTCCGACCGCAGCGTGCACGGCGGTGAGTACAAGGCGGTGTACACGTATGCGGCGGACCACTACGATTGGTGGGCGGGAGCGCTCGGGCAGGAGCTCGAGCCCGCGAACTTCGGTGAGAACCTGACGATCCGGGAGTTCGACGAGACGGACGTCTCGATCGGCGACGTCTTCCGGATGGGCGAAGCGGAGCTCGAAGCGGCCGCGCCGCGGCTCCCATGCTCAAAGCTCGGGCTGCGCTTCGGGGATCCGGGCATGGTGAAGGAGTTTGCCGAGGCGGGGCGCTGGGGAATCTACTTTCGGGTGGTGACGGAGGGCGCCGTCGGGGCCGGTGACGCGGTCGAGCGGATCCATGTCGATCCGGCCGGCGTGCGCGTCTACGAGATCGCGCGGGTTTCGCTTTGGGACCGCGACGACCGGGAGACGATCGAGCGACTCGCGGCCCACGCTCGGCTCGACCCCTCCTGGCGTCGGCACTTTGCCGGGAATCTCGCTTCCAGCGCGCTGGACCGGAGCGCGCGATGAAGCGGGCCGTGGCCGATTGCGCCCACGGCGCGGCCGAGCTGCCCGCGCCCCGCCCCCGATCTCTCTTCTCGAGATCGAGGCCGGCTTCGGACAAGGACGCTTGCGAGGAGTGCGGAGGGAAAGAGGACCTCCGCGTCTGCCAGACGTGCGGCTACGTGGGATGTTGCGAGTCGCACGACGCGCACGACACCGCGCACTTCGAGAAGACGGGGCACTTCTTCATCCGTCCCCGCATCGGGGACGACTGGCTCTGGTGCTACGGCTGCCGGGCGTACCTGGAATGATGTTCAAGGTTCAAGGTTGAGCAGCGATTGGGCTCAGAAGCCCTGGACCTCGAACCTTGAACCTTGAACGGGCGAACTCGCGTGCGGTGTTAGAATTGCGCGCAATATGAGCGCTCGAGCACTCGGCAACGCCAGCATCTCGTTCGGACTGGTCTCGATTCCGGTCAAGCTCTACACGGCATCGAACAGCTCTGCGTCGATCTCGTTCAACCTGCTGCATCGCAAATGCGGCTCGCGCTTGAAGCAGCAGTACATCTGCTCGAAGGAAGAGACGATCGTCTCGCGAGACGAAATGGTGAAGGGCTACGAGTTCAACAAGGACCAGTACGTCCAGTTCACCGACGAGGAGCTGAAGGCCTTCGAGGAACAGGCGACCCAGACGATCGACGTCGTGGAGTTCGTGCCGATCGACAAGGTCGATCCGGTCTACTACGACAAGCCGTACTACCTGGGCCCGGACAAGGGGGGAGCCAAGCCCTACCGCCTCCTCGCGCAGGTGATGAAGGAGACGGGCCGGGTCGCGCTCGCGAAATACGCGGCGCGCGGCAAGCAGTACCTCGTCATGTTGCGCCCCTCCGGAGACGGGCTCGTGATGCAGCAGCTCCTCTACGCGGACGAGGTGCGGCCGTTCTCGGAGGTGCCGCTCGACGTCGCCGAGGTCAAGGACGGGGAGCTGAAGCTTGCCCGCATGCTCGTCGAGGAAAGCTCGTCGGAAGATTTCCGGCCGCAAGCGTACGAGGACGAGGTCCGAAAGCGCGTGCAGGAGGCGCTCGACCGGAAAGTCGCGGGCGGGCAGTTCAGTGTCGCCGCGCCCCAGAAGAAGGGCGGCGAGATCGTCGACCTGATGGAGGCGCTTCGCGCGAGCCTCGGGAAGCCCCGCAAGGCCGCCGCTTCGAAGGCGGAGTCCGCATCGCGCGCCGCGTCCTCGGCGGAACGGAAGCCTCCCCGCAGCGCCCCGAGAGCCGCCGACAAACGTGCGGCGTCCTCCCGCAAGTAGCGGCGTGAGGACGACCGGGGCATGAAGCCCTCCCCGGGAACCGACGCCGGCGGGTACGGAGCCCGCGAGATCTCGCGGATGCTCGGACTCACGGTCGCGCAGGTCCGCGCGTGGGTGCGGTCCGGGCTTCTCGATCCGGAGCGCGGTCCGCACGGAGAGCTGCGTTTCTCTCCTCACGACCTCGCGGTCCTGCGCTCGGCGCGCGGCCTGGCGGGCGCACGCATCGGACCACGACGGATCGAGCGCGCGCTGTCGAGACTGCGCGAACAGATTCCCGGGCGCGACTCGCTCGAGGAGCTCGAGATCGTCGCGGAGGGGCGGCAGATCGTCGTCACCGACGGCTCGGCGCGCTGGCAGCCGGAGTCGGGCCAGATATTGATGGAGTTCGAGGAAGTGCGAAGCAACGTCAGCGCCCTCACGCCGGCCCTCTCCCGGAGGGAGAGGGAGAAAGCGAGCCTCTCCGCCGATGCCTGGTACGCGCGCGGGTGCGATCTCGAAGAGGCCGATCCGGAAGGGGCGAGGGAGGCGTACGCGAGAGCGGTCGCGCTCGATCCGGGCCACGCGGATGCGCACGTCAACCTTGGACGGCTCCTGCACGAGGCGGGGGACGCGGCGGGGGCCGAGGTCCACTACAGGAGCGCGCTCGCCGCGCGGCCGGGAGACGTCACGGCGGCGTTCAACATGGGCGTCGCCCTCGAGGACCTCGGTCGCGATCTGGAAGCGATCGACGCGTACGAGAAGGCGGTCGCGCTCGATCCCGACCACTCGGACGCGTATTTCAACCTCGCCGGCGCCTGTGAGCGCGTCGGTCGGCCCGCGGCGGCGATCCAGCATCTCAAGAACTACCGCGCGCTCCTTCGATCGCGGTCCCAGTGACGGGCCGCCGCGGCGAAGCGCCCGCGGGCTCGAGGCAAAGAACGAGGTCGAAGCGGTTGCACGCCGGAGACCGCGAGAACGGCTTCTCGCTCCTGACCGCGGACGACCTCCACCTCTTCAACGAAGGCTCGCACACGCGCCTGTGGGAGAAGCTCGGCGCCCATCCGGCGAACGTCGAGGGCGCGGCGGGGGTCAATTTCGCCGCCTTCGCGCCGGAAGCGCAGGCCGTCTCGGTCGCCGGAGACTTCAACGCCTGGAACCCGGACAGCCATCCCCTCGAGCCGCGCGGGCACTCCGGGCTGTGGGAGGGATTCGTGCCCGGGATCGGGACCGGCGCGCTGTACAAGTTTCACGTCCGGTCGCGACACGGCGGCTACCAGGTCGACAAGACGGATCCGTTCGCGTTTTTCCGCGAGGCGCCGCCGAACACCGGCTCGATCGTTTGGGACCTCTCCTACGAGTGGGGCGACTCGGCGTGGATGGACGCGCGCTCGAAGACATCCGCCCGCGAGTCGGCAATGTCGATATACGAAGTCCACCTCGGCTCGTGGATGCGGCCCGACGGCCGGCTGCCGGGCTATCGCGAGATCGCGCCGGTGCTCGCCGATTACGTGAAGAGCATGGGCTTCACACACGTGGAGCTCCTGCCCGTGATGGAGCACCCGTTCTACGGGTCGTGGGGATATCAGACCACCGGGTTCTTCGCGCCGACGAGCCGCTACGGCACGCCGCAGGATCTGATGTTCCTGATCGAGCACCTGCACCGTGAGGGCATCGGCGTGATCCTCGACTGGGTTCCGTCGCACTTCCCCTCGGACGAGCACGGGCTCGTCTTCTTCGACGGAAGCTACGTCTACGAGCACTCCGATCCGCGCAAAGCGGTCCAGCCCGACTGGGGGAGCCTCGTCTTCAACTACGGGCGCGACGAGGTCAGGAGCTTCCTGCTGTCGAGCGCGCGCTTCTGGCTCGAGGTCTACCACGCCGACGCGCTGCGCGTGGACGCGGTCGCGTCGATGCTCTACCTCGACTACTCCCGCAAGGAAGGCGAGTGGGTCCCGAACCGGTACGGGGGGCGGGAGAACCTCGAAGCGATCGCCTTCCTGCGGCGTTTCAACGAGGAGATCTACCGGACGGCGCCCGGCGTCGAGACGATCGCCGAGGAATCGACGGCGTGGCCGATGGTCACCCGCCCGACGTGGGTCGGCGGGCTCGGGTTCGGGATGAAGTGGGACATGGGCTGGATGCACGACACTCTCGAGTACATGGAGCTCGATCCCATCCATCGGAAGTTCCACCACGACAAGCTCACGTTCCGAGGGCTGTACGCGTTCTCGGAGAACTACGTCCTTCCGCTCTCGCACGACGAGGTCGTGCACCTCAAGGGGTCGCTCCTGACGAAGATGCCGGGCGACGACTGGCAGAAGATCGCGAACCTGCGACTCCTCTTCGCCTGGATGTGGGCCCAGCCCGGGAAGAAGCTCCTTTTCATGGGGGGAGAGATCGGGCAGTGGCGCGAGTGGAGCCACGACCGGGAGCTCGATTGGGAATTGCTCGGAGAGCCCGCGCACGTCGGGCTCCAGAAGTGGGTCCGGGATTTGAATGGTCTCTATGCCGGGGAGCGCGCCCTGCACGAGCTGGACTTCGAGCCCGCCGGATTCTCGTGGATCGATTGCACCGACGCCGAGCGCAGCGTCGTCGCCGTGTTGCGGCGCGGCCGGTCGGAGGATGACGTCGTGGCGGCGGCCTTCAACTTCACGCCCGTGCCGAGGTACGGCTACCGCCTGGGGGTTCCCCGCGAAGGCTTCTGGCGTGAGATCGCGAACAGCGACGCGTCCGACTACGGCGGCAGCGGCGTCGGCAACCTGGGCGGCTGCGAGACGCAGGCGGTCCCGACGCACGGGCATCCGTACTCGATCGAGCTGACGCTGCCGCCGCTCGCGGCGGTGTTTCTGAAGCAGCCCGCGCTCGCTGATGGCCCCTCGCCCCAACTCTCTCCCCGAGAGGGGGAGCAGTCCGACGATTCGGAGATCCCGTCGTGAATCGCTACGTTACGGTGCACGGCCACTTCTACCAGCCGCCGCGGGAAAACCCATGGACCGGCGAGGTCGACGAGGAGGTCACCGCGCGGCCGTACCACGACTGGAACGAGCGCATTACCGCCGAGTGCTACGCGCCGAATGCGCCGCACTACTCGCGCATGAGCTTCAACTTCGGACCGACGCTGCTCGCATGGCTCGAGGCGAACGCGGCGGAGACGTACCGCGCGATTCTCGCGGCCGACCGGGCGAGCCGCGAACGCTTCTCGGGCCACGGGTCGGCGCTCGCGCAGGCGTACAACCACGCGATCCTGCCGCTCGCCAACCGCCGCGACAAGATCACGCAGGTCGCGTGGGGTATCCGGGACTTCGAGCACCGCTTCGGCCGCAGGCCCGAGGGCATGTGGCTTCCCGAAACGGCGGTCGACGAGGCGGCCCTCGAGGTGCTCGCGGCGGAGGGGATCGCCTTCACGATCCTCGCGCCGTCCCAGGCGGCGGCGGTGCGCGAGCCAGCCTCCCGCTGGATGGAGCTCGATGGCGGCGGGATCGATCCGCGCGAGCCGTATCTCGTGCCCCTTCCGTCGGGCCGGGCCGTCTCGGTCTTCTTCTACGACGGCGGCTTATCCCACGGCATCGCGTTCGGCGAGCTCGCGCGGGCCGGCGACGATTTCGCCCGGGCGTTGCTCTCGCGGTTCGACGGCCGGAGCGGGCCGCAGCTCGTGCACGTCGCGACCGACGGAGAGACGTACGGCCACCACGTCCGCGGCGCCGACCGCGCCCTCGGACAAGCGCTCGAACGCGTCGAGAGCTCCCGCTATGCGCGGCTGACGAACTACGGTGAGTTCCTCGAGCGGTTTCCGCCGCGCCTCGAGGCACGGATCGTCCCGAACTCCTCGTGGAGCTGCGCGCACGGTGTCGGCCGATGGAGCGGGGACTGCGGGTGCTCCGCCGGCGCGGCGGTCACCCATCCGTGGCGGCGGCCGCTTCGCGAGTCCCTCGATTGGCTGCGGGACACGCTCGCGCCCCTCTACTCGGCGGCCGCGTCCGCGCTCTTCACGGACCCGTGGGCGGCGCGCGACGATTCGATCGCGATCGTCCTCGACCCATCCGCGCCAAGCATCGAGCGCTTTTTCGAGCGCCACGCGATCGGCGGACTTTCCGAGGACGAGATGGCGACGGCGCTCGGGCTGCTCGAGCTCCAGCGCAACGCGCTTCTCATGTACACGAGCTGCGGGTGGTTCTTCGACGACCCGGCGGGCCTCGAGACGCGACAGGTGCTGCGGTACGCGGCGCGCGCCGTGGAGCTCGCCGAAGAGCACCTCGGCGGCTCGATCGAGCCCCTCTTCCTGCGCCTGCTCGAACGCGTACGAAGCGGAGCGGGCGACCGTCCCGACGCCTCCGAGCTCTACCGCAAGCTGCGGGCTCCGTTCACCCCGTCGGCCGCCGTGCTCCCAAGCTAGAAGCGCCCGGGCATCTGCTATTCTCGATTCAGTCGATGGAAGACTTGCGGCAGCACGGCCCGGGCCCCGACCTTCCTCCCAACCTGGCCCTTCTTCTCCGGCTCTCCCGGGATCTCCGGTGGACCTGGCGCCCGTCGATCCGGGCGCTCTTCTCGTCGCTCGATCCGGACCTGTGGTCGGCGGTCCGCGGCAACCCGGCGGCGTTCCTCCAGCGTGTTTCGCACGAGCGGCTTCAGGCTGCGGCCGCCGACCGGGCCTTCCTGACGATGCTGTACGGTCTCGCATCGGAGCTCGCGTTCGACGACACTGCTCAGCCGCTCCATCCGGGCGTCCGGGGGCTGGCGACGAGGAACGAGCGCGTCGCCTATTTCTCGGCCGAGTTCGGCTTGACCGAAGTGCTTCCGATCTACGCGGGAGGTCTCGGCGTCCTCGCCGGCGACGTCCTGAAGTCGGCGAGCGACCTGAAGCTGCCTCTGGTCGGGGTGGGCCTCTTCTACCGGGAGGGGTATTTCCGGCAGCTCCTGGACGCGGAGGGATGGCAGCACGAAGAGAACCCGCTTCTCGATCCGGACGACCTTCCCCTCGCCCTCCCGCAGACGCAGGACGGCGGCGCGCCGACGATCCTGCTCGACCTTGGAGATCGACCGGTTCACCTCCTAATCCGCGTCGCGCGGGTCGGACGCATCTCGCTCTTTCTGCTCGATTCCGATCTCCCGGAGAATCGCCTGGAGGATCGCGCGGTCACCAGACGGCTGTACTCCGGCGACCAGGAGATGCGGATCCGGCAGGAGATCACGCTCGGCATCGGCGGGCTTCGGGCGTTGAAGCGGCTCGGCTTGTCCCCGTCCATTCGACACATCAACGACGGCCACGCGGCGTTCGCGGTCCTGGAGAAGATCCGCGAGCTCGTCGTCGACGAAGGGCTCCCGGTCGCGGAGGCCCGCGAGGTCGCGTCCGCAGGCAACGTGTTCACGACACACACGCCCGTCCCCGCCGGGATGGACCGGTTTCCGCTCCCGCTCATCGAGAAGTATCTGTCGGGCGTCGCCCGCGACTGCGGCATCACGGTCGAGGAGCTCATGCGCCTCGGACGGGAGGTGCCGGAGCGGGAGGGGGAGCCCTTCTCGATGGCGGTCTTCGCGCTCCGCCACTCGGCTCACGCGAATGCGGTCTCGCAGCTGCACGCGAAGGTCTCGCGGCGGCTGTGGATGGAGCTCCTTCCTGAGCTCGCCGACGTCGACGTCCGAATCCGCTCGATCACCAACGGTGTCCACCGTGCGACCTGGACAGACCCGGAGATCGCGATGCTTCGGATTCGCGAGAATCCCGGCCCGGACGCGAGGATCGAGCTGTGGAAGACCCACGAGCGGCTGCGGAGTCGTCTCGTGTCCTTCTGCCGGGACCGGCTCACGGAGTGGAAGCGGAGAATCGGAGCGCCGGAGGAGGAGATCGAGGCGGCCGGCCGCGCTCTCGACCCCAACGCCCTGACGGTCGGCTTCGCACGGCGATTCGCCTCGTACAAACGGGCCACGCTCCTCTTCTCCGACCCGGAGCGCCTGAAGCGGCTCCTCGACGGCCAGCCCGTCCAGTTCATCTTCGCCGGCAAGGCCCACCCGCAGGACGACCCCGGCAAGGAGATCCTCCGCGACGTCGTCCGCCGCGCGGAGAGCTCCGAGTTCCGGGGCCGGGTCGTCTTCCTTCCCGAGTACGACATGGGAGTCGCTCGGGCGCTCGTGGCCGGGTGCGACGTCTGGCTGAACAACCCGATCCGGCCCCACGAAGCGTCGGGGACGTCGGGCATGAAGGCGGCGATGAACGGAGGGTTGAACCTCTCGGTGCTGGACGGCTGGTGGGACGAGGCGCCCTACGAGGAAGCCGGCTTCGTCATCGGCGAGGCCACAGACGAGTCGATCGGGGAAAGTGCCGCCGCGGCGCTCTACGAGGCGCTCGAGGAGAGGGTTCTGCCGCTCTTTCGCGAGCGCGATGAAAACGGGATCCCCTGGCGATGGATCGAGAAGATGGTCTTCTCCGCCACCCGGATCGCGCGGATATTCTCCTCGGACCGGATGGTCACCGAATACCTCGAGCTGTGTTACCTGCCCGCCGCAGAGCGCCGGATCGCGGCGATGAACGGCCGGACGCGCCAGTTCGCGCCGGAAGTGGGATAGTCCAAAGTCCAAAGGCTCTCGCCGGATGACTGAACGCGCGGCGGGCATCCTCCTCCATCCGACCTCGCTGCCGGGACGGTACGGAATCGGTGACTTCGGTCCGATGGCGGAACGGTTTCTCGACTGGCTTGCATCCGCGGGTCAGACGATCTGGCAGGTGCTGCCGCTCGGGCCAACCGGCTACGGGGCTTCTCCCTACGGCGCCATTTCGGCGTTCGCGGGCAACCCGCTCCTCATCTCTCCGGACAAGCTCGTCGAGGACGGGCTCGCGCCCCGCTCGGCGCTCGAGGCAGCGCCCGATTTTCCGGCCGACCGCGTGGACTGGAACCGCGTACGCGAGTGGAAGGAGCGGCTTTTCCGCTCGGCGTGGCAGCAGGCGACGGAATCCGCCCGGGTGCGCGAGGACCTGGAGGCGTTCCGCTCGGCGCCGGAGCAGCAGAGCTGGCTCGCCGACTGGGCGCGTTTCGCGGCGCGGCACTCGGCCGGGGCCGGCGCCGCACCCGAAGTGCTCGCGGCGGAGGTCGAGTACCAGGAGTTCCTGCAGCTCACCTTCTTCCGGCAGTGGGAGCGGCTGCGCCGGGAAGCGCGCCGCCGCGGGATCTCGCTCTTCGGCGACGTTCCGATCTACGTCTCTCCGGGGGGCGTGGACATCGAGACGCATCCGGAGCTTTTCGCGCTCGACGAGAACGGCCGTGCGCTCGACGTCGCGGGCGTGCCGCCGGACTTCTTCAGTCAGACAGGCCAGCTCTGGGGTTACCCGCTGTACCGCTGGGACCGGATGGCGCAGGACGGATACGCGTGGTGGATCGAGCGGCTGCGCGCCGCCTTCCGCCTGACCGACGTCGTCCGACTCGACCACTTCCGCGCGTTCACGGCCTACTGGGCAGTGCCCGCCGGAGAGACGACCGCCGTCAACGGACGCTGGCTGCGGGGTCCGGGCAAGAAGCTCTTCGACGCCGTCCGGCGCGCGCTCGGCGACGTGCCCCTCGTGGCGGAGGACCTCGGGACGATCACGCCGGACGTGCGGCGGCTTCTCGCGAAGCTCCGTCTGCCCGGGATGAAGGTGCTGCAGTTTGCCTTTTACGAGGCGGACAGCCCGTACCTGCCGCACCGCCACGTTCCGAACTCGGTCGTCTATACGGGGACGCACGACAACGACACGGCGCGGGGATGGTGGGGGACGCTCGACCCGGACGCGCGCCGGCGCGTTCGCGACTACCTCGGAAGTACAGGATCGGAGATCGAGTGGGACCTGATCCGCGCCGCGTACGCGTCGGTCGCCGATCGAGCGATCGTACCGCTGCAGGACGTCTTCGGCCTCGGCAGCGAAGCGCGCATGAACACGCCGGCCGAGGCCGAGGGCAACTGGAGCTGGCGCGCCCGGGACGAGGACTTTCTGAACGATCGCAACGCGCGACTCCGCCGGCTGGCGGAGCTTGCTGGACGCCTGAAGCCGGAAGAGTCGTGAGGGCGGCGCCGGCGAGGTCAGGCCGCGAGGCGGCGTTCGGTGACCGTGTCGAAGAGGTGGAGCTTGTCGAGCTCGAGCACGAGCTCGGCCTTGTCTCCCATTTCGGGCATGGCGTGGGGCTCGACCTTGTAGACGAGGACGTCGTCGCCGACGCGGACGTGGATGATCACCTCGTCCCCGAGCGGCTCGACGACCTCGACGTTTCCCGAGAGCCGCGCGGTCTCCCCGCGGGCGGACTCGGACGGATCGAGGATGTTCTCCGGGCGGATGCCGATGACGACCTTCCGGCCGTCCGCTCCGGCGGTCAGCGCCCGGAGGCTTTCCGGCACCGGCAGCGAGAATCCCTTGCCCGCGAGCGTCTTTCCGCCGTCGGCGATCGTCGCCGGAAGGAAGTTCATGGGCGGGGTCCCGATGAAGTTCGCCACGAAGAGGTTTTCGGGGCGGCCGTAGATTTCGAGCGGCGTGCCGACCTGTTGGATCTTCCCGTCCTTCATGACGGCGATCCGCTGTCCCATGGTCATCGCTTCGATCTGGTCGTGCGTGACGTAGACCGTCGTCGTCTTCAGCCTCTGCTGGAGCTTCTTGATCTCGGCGCGCATCAGCACGCGGAGCTTCGCGTCGAGGTTCGACAGCGGCTCGTCGAAGAGAAACACCGCCGGCTTGCGGACGATCGCGCGTCCGAGAGCGACCCGCTGCCGCTGTCCGCCGGAGAGCTGCTTCGGCTTGCGGTCGAGGAGGTTCGAGATCTCGAGGATCTGCGCCGCCTCCTCGACGAGGCGCGAGATCTCGGCCGGCGGAGTCTTGCGGACACGCAGTCCGAACTCGAGGTTCTCGCGGATCGTCATGTGCGGATACAGCGCGTAGTTCTGAAAGACCATGGCGATGTCCCGGCTCTTGGGCGGCAGCTCGTTGACCACCCGTTCACCGATGCGGATCTCGCCGTCGCTGATTTCTTCGAGTCCGGCGATCATGCGCAGGGCCGTGGACTTGCCGCAGCCGGAGGGTCCGACGAGGACCATGAACTCCTGGTCATCGATGCCGAGGCTCAGGTCCTCGATCACGGACACGTTCCCGTATCGCTTTGCCACGCGGTCGAAGGTTACGCCGGCCATCGGCAGTTTCTCTCTCCCGGTCGATTCATCGGCCCGCCGCCGCCGCCCGGGTCGCCCGAGCGATGGACGAGACGGGCATGATCGCGGGACCGTCCGATTTTTTTCGGAGCCAAGGCTGCGTTCGACTCTATTTCGGCTTTCCGCGGTCGGTCAACAATTGAACTGCAGCGGGTGCCCGACGCGATCTCCGAACATTAGAATCCGAGCCGACCGAAGAGGAGACTTTCGATGACATTCCGCCGGCCGACAATGTTCGTTCTCGCCGCCGCGTTCGCGGCTCCGCTCGGGGCCCAGGCATTCAACCTGCGCGACCTTCTGACGGAGTTTCTTCGCGAGGGCATCACCCTCGCCCCGCCGCAGGCGCCGTTTCCGAGCCACGAGGCGCACTTCATCGCGGAGGACTCTCCGCAGTTCCGCGCGGTCCAGCAGTTCAGCGCCGGAATCGCGAACCAGCTCTCGTCCTTCCCGATCGCGTCCTCGGCCGGAGGGTTCACCTACCGGTTCGACCCCGCGCTCGGCGTCTTCACCCGATCCGCGGACAGCTTCGGCCCGGTCTACGCGGAACGGGCGGACACGATCGGAAAGGGAAAGTTCAACCTGGGAGTGAACTACAGCCACTTCACGTTCGACCGCATCGACAATCTCGCGCTCCGAGACGGCGAGCTGCGCCTCGTCTTCACGCACCAGGACGTCAACCGCGACCAGAACAACCTCCAGCCATTTTTCGAGGGCGACATCATCACGGCCCGGCTGTTTCTGAAGCTCGAATCGGACATCACGGCGTTCGTCATCAGCTACGGGGTGTCGGATCGGCTCGACGTCGGCGTTGCGCTGCCGCTCGTCCGAGTCGACCTCGAGGCGCAGACGGACGCGACGATCCAGCGGATCGCTACGTCGACCACCGCGCCGGACATCCACCGCTTCGTGAACGGCGGGACGAGCGAGTCGTTCCGCCAGAGCGGGAGCGCGAGCGGTGTCGGCGACGTCGTGCTCCGCGGCAAGTTCCAGCTCCTGCGCGGCGACCGCGGCGGTCTCTCGATCGCCGAGGACCTGCGGCTTCCAACGGGGGAGGAACGAGACCTCCTCGGCACCGGCGCCACGCAGGCGAAGACGTTCGTCGTCGGATCGCTCAAGCTCGGCGGCTTTTCGCCCCACGTGAACGCCGGCTACACCTGGTCGTCGGGGTCGGAGGAGGGGGCGGAGATCCCCGACGAGATCTCCTACACCGCCGGGTTCGACTGGGCGATGAGCCCCCGGATGACGCTGGCGGTCGACGTGCTCGGCCGGGATTTCCTGAGCACGAGAAGGGTCCGGGTGGTCGACACGACCTTCCAGGCGAACACGAATCCCGCGGGACCGCCCAACATCGTGACCGCGACGTTCCCGCGCCTCGTCGCGGAGCAGGGCGACTCCAACTCGCTCCTCGGCTCGATCGGGCTGAAGATCAACCCGTTCGGAAACTTTCTGCTGACGGTGAACGGCCTCTTCCGGTTGAACAACGAGGGGCTGCAGGACGACTTCGCCCCGCTCGTGGCGGTGGATTACAGCTTCTAGGTTCCCTTGTCATTCCGAGGAGCGAAGCGACGAGGAATCTCTTCCTCGTCGAGCGAGAGATTCTTCGCTGCGCTCAGGAGGACGCGCGAAGGATCAAACCGATCTCCGCGCGTCATCGCAGCTCCGTAATCACCCACCCGTCCCCGCGCTTCTCGAGATGGATCGTCCTCTCGCGCGCGTCCCGCTGCTCGCTCCCGACCCGCGGGATCGCGAGGCGCCGCTCGAATCCGACCACCGTCGCGCGAGATCCGTTGACCTCGACGCGCTGGATGTCGAGCTCGAGCGTCTGGGACTTCAGGTTCGCAAACGCCTGCTCGACCATCCGCCGCCGCTCGCCGGCGAGCGCCGGGTAGACGCGCGCGTAGAGAGAGACGTCGAGGGAGTTCTGAGCCTCGACGTAACGCGCGACCGCGTCCCGCACCTTGTCCTCCTCGGAGCGGACCTTCGGCGGCTCGGTCGGCTTTGCGGGAGCCGGCCGCGGCTCCGAAGCCACGACGGCGGCAGTCGGCGCGGGCCGCGGCGGTTCCGGCGCCGGCTCCCGCGTGGGAAGGGTCGCGACGCGCTCCGCGGGGCGCGACGGCGCCGACCGCGACCAGCTTGCCGCCTGCCGGAAGAGCGCGGTGGCCGACTCGAAGGATGCGAGCGCCGTCTCGTACCTGCCGGCCCCGAGGTGTCGCTGTCCTTCTTTCTCCTTCCGGCGCGCGGACTCGTAGAGCGCGGCAGCCACCTCGGGCGCCCGCGCGCGCTCGGCGGCCCCGCGAGCGTTGCGCGTTTCGGTCCGCGCGTCCTCGGCGGCCCGCTGCAGTCGCTCCGTCGCTTCGCGCGGCGGCGCTGCGGGAGGCGAGGTGGGCTCCTCGGCCGCGAAGACCGCAGGAGGTGGCGCCGTAGGAATCTCGGCAACCTCGGTCGGAGGGAAGACCGCGGCGGGCGCGACAGCCGTGGGCGGAGCGGTTGAGTGCCGTTCGACGCGGTCCGACGCGCCCGTCCCTCCCCGCGTGAGGAGAAGAACTGCGGCGATCACGGCAGCCGCGCCTCCGAGGACGAATGCCGCGACCGGAGGCCGCGCGCGGCGCCGCGGCGCGGAGCCGGTGAGGACGGGCGCCGCGACGGTCTGCTCGAATTCGCCGGCGACGTCCGCGGTCGACAGGGGGACGCGCGCGGGAAGGGAAGACGGGGTCGGCGTGCCCTGGGCGAGGAAGTGGCGGTCGAGGCGGTCCTGCGCGCTCGGAGTCACGGAGGCGAGGGCCGTCTCGCGTGACTCGCGGACTCTCGCGAGGATTCGGTGAGTCGCCTCCGGATCCTGCGCGGGCGCGACCTCACGCTTGAGTTGGATGATTTCGCGGTCGAATTCCTCCGCCGACGCGTAGCGGCGCCCGCGCTCCTTGTCGATCGCTTTCAGGACTACTGCGCGCACCGGCTCGGGCACTCCCCCGCCGGGATCGGTGACCGAGAAGGGGAGCGGCGGCTTGAAGAGGTGGGCCGCGAAGAGCTCGCGGGGCGACTCTCCGGGGAACGGAAGCTGCCCGGTCAGGAGCTCGTAGAGCACGACCCCGAGGGAGTAGAGGTCGCTGCGGGCGTCGAGCGTCTCGCCGGCGTCGAGCCCGCCCAGCTGTTCGGGCGACGAGTACTTCAACTTTCCGAGAAAAACGCCGGTGGATGTCATGTCGATCGTCTTGTCGAGCGGCTTGGCGATCCCGAGATCGATCAGCTTGATCTGCGGTCCATCCTGTTCGTCGCGCGTCAGCATGAGGTTGTCGGGCGCCACGTCCCGGTGGACGACGTTCTTGCGGTGCAGGAAGCCGAGCGCGAGGAGCGACTGGTGCGCGACCTCGAGCGTCAGGTCGAGCCCCGGCGGGCCGGATGCCTTGAGCAGCTCCGAAAGATTGACGCCGTCGATGTACTCCATGACGATGTAGGCCATCCCGTCGGAGTCGAGAGCGAAGTCGAGGATGGCGCCGATGTTCGGGTGCTTCAACCGCGTCGCGGTCTTCGCCTCCTGCGTGAACCGCCGCTTCAGCTCCTCGTCCGCGCCGATCTGCGGTCGCATGACCTTGACGACCCGGACCTCGTCGAGCAGGCGATGGCGGACCTTGTAGATGGTCCCCATCCCGCCTTCCTTGATCTTGGCGATGATTTCGTACTTGCCTTCGATGAGAGTACCGGCGACCGGCAAGAGACCTCCCGGGGCGACCCCGGTGCGATTGTAACCGTCGCGGTTCGCCTCGGTCGGGAGCTGCTGACCCTCGATTACCTCGGGAGACTCCTCGCGCCGCGAAAAGCTTGGCGTGAGGCTCCTCCCTCGATTACCTCGGGAGACTCCTCGCGCCGCGAAAACCGGCAACACTCCCTTACAATGCATCGATGCCCCTGACGGATGCGCGCGCGCGCCATGCGGTCGCAACGCTGCCCGCGGCGCGTGGACTCTCGGGCCTCCTCGTGTCCGCGAGACCCGCGCAGTGGGTCAAGAACCTCGTGGTGCCGTTGCCGTTCCTCTTCGGCGGCGCTCTCGCGTCGCCTCGCGGCTGGCGCCTCGCGGCCGCGGGATTCGTGGTCTTCTGCGCGGTGACGAGCGCGATCTATCTCGTCAACGACGTCATGGACCGTGAGCGCGACCGCGCGCATCCGGTCAAGCGGCGGCGCCCGCTCGCCGCGGGGGAGCTCGGAGTCCGTACGGCGATCGCGGCGGCCGTGGTCCTCGGGATCGCGGGTCTCGCGGCGGCGTTTCTCCTCTCGCGCTCTTTCGGGATGTGGTGCGCCCTCTATGCGGGATTGATGCTCGCCTATTCGCTCTGGTTGAAGAGGATTCCGTTCCTCGAAGCCCTGATCGTCGCCGCGGGGCTGCCCTTGCGGGCGCTGGCAGGGGCGGCGCTCGCCGGCCTTGCCGCGTCGAGCTTTCTCATGGGCTGCGCCTACCTGCTCGCCCTCTTTCTCGTGATCGGCAAGCGGCAGTGGGAGCTGCAGCACGCCGCCCAGATCTCCTCTTCCGAGCATCGGCCGGTTCTCGCCGCGTATCGCCGCGAGGGGCTCGACTTCCTGTTCGTGGTCACGGCGCTGACGACGGTCGCGGCGTACTCCGCCTACACCGTCGTGCCGGCGACGATCCGGATGCACGGGGGCCGCTCGCTGGCGGCGACCGTGCCGTTCGTCGTCCTCGGCGTGGCGCGCTACGTGCGGCTCGTCTACCGACGCGGGGGCGGGGGCAACCCGACCCGTGCGCTCCTGATCGACGACCCCTGGATCCTGCTGATCGTGCTCGGGTGGGTCGCGGCCGCGGGATGGATCATCTATGTCCGCTGAGAAGGAGCCGCGACTCGGGGTCGGCTTCCTCGCGTACAACGAAGAGGCTTCGATCGAAAAGACCGTCGCGGAGGCGGTCGCATCGCTTTCGGCGATCGACGGACTCGACTGGCGCGTCCTGGTCGTCAACGACGGAAGCCGTGATCGAACGGGCGAGATCGCCGAGTCCCTGGCGGCGCGCGATCCGCGGGTCTCCGTGGTGCACCACGACGGAAACAAGGGCTATGCGGTGGCGACGGAAACGGCGCTGCGCAATACGCCGGGGGAGGTCGTGATGGTCGTCGACGGCGACGGACAGCACACGATGGCCGACGCGCCGAGGTTTCTCGACGCGATTGGTGCGGGCGCGGACGTCGTCTTCGGGTGGAAGAAGAAGCGCCACGACCCGTGGCCCCGGCTCATACTCTCGAAGGGTCTCAACACGCTCTCGGGATGGGTCCTGGGATCGCCGCTCCACGACATCAACGGGGGATGCCGCGCCTTCCGCCGCCACGTCGCGAGGCGGATCGAGATCCGTCACCGGATCAACTTCGTCGGCGACGAGATCTTCGCACGGTGCCGGATCGCAGGGTGGAAGGTCGCGGAGGTCGTCGTCCGCCACTTTCCACGCGAGGCGGGACAGAGCATTCACCGCCCCTGGAAGATGCTCGGAACGATCCGCCGCGTCGTGCGATACCTGTTCGACCTGCGCGGGGAGATCCGCCGGGCCGACGCGATGAAGCGACTCGCCCGAACCTCCTAGCGAAAGCGCTCATGCCGTCGATCGCGATCCTGGGCGCGGGCCCGACCGGTCTCGGAGCGGCCTACCGGCTGCGGGAGCGAGGCGTGGACGACTTCGAGATCTACGAGCGGGCGGGGCAGATCGGGGGCCTCGCCACCAGCTTCGAGGATCCGAAGGGTTACACCTGGGACGTTTCGGGCCACATCATTTTTTCGGGCTATCCCTACTTCAACGAGTTCCTCGAAAAGATGCTCGGCACCGAGGGCGTACGACGAATCGACCGGGAGAGCTGGATCAAGTTCGAGGATCGGTACATTCGCTACCCCTTCCAGAACCACCTCTCCTCGCTTCCCGAAGAGGCGATGATCGAGTGCCTGATCGGCCTGATCGAGTCTCAGACGATCGATCGGGACCGCGCGTTCCGCAATTTCGAGGAGTGGGTGTACGCGAAATTCGGCGCCGGCGTCGCAAAGCACTTCATGGTTCCCTACAACCTGAAAGTCTGGTCGACACCGCTGTCGAAGATGGGCTTCTACTGGATCGCGGAGCGGGTGAGCGTCGTCGACTGGAAGAGAGCGCTCGAGACGACGCTCGCGCCCCAGAACGTCGACTGGGGCCCGAACGCGACCTTCGGCTACCCGGCGACGCGCGGCACGGTCGGCCTGTGGCTCGCGGTGCTACCGCACATCGGAGACCGGGTCCGGTACCACAAGCGCGCCGTCGGCATCGACGAGGAGAAGCGGGAGATCCGTTTCGCCGACGGAACTTCGACGCGGTACGAGAAGCTCCTGACGACCCTTCCTCTCGAGGCGCTCGTCGCGCGCCTCGATCACGCTCCGGCCGAGGTCCGCGAAGCGACGAAGAAGCTCTTGTTCAACCGCCTTTTCTCGGTGGGCGTCGGTCTCCGGCGTCCGTCGCCGTCGACGAAGAACTGGATCTACTTCCCCAACCCGGGGACGCCGTTCTACCGGATGACGTACCTTTCCAACTACTCCCCCGACATCGTGCCGGGCGGCGACACGTCGCGCTACTGCTCGCTCCTGATGGAGACGACCTACTCGCGGTTCCGTCCGCTGCCGGAGGGAGACTTCGGGAAGGCCGTGATCGACGGCCTCGTCGCGGAGGGAATCCTCGAGACCGCCGACCTGCCGGCGATCGAGTCGGTCTACCTGATCCACGCGGGGCACGCCTATCCGATCCCGAGCGTGGACCGAAACGAGGCGCTCGCGACGATCCAGTCGTATCTCGAGTCGAAGGAGATCTATTCGCGCGGCCGGTTCGGGTCCTGGAAATACGAGATCGGCAACCAGGACCACTCCCTGATGCAAGGGAAAGAAGTGGTGGATCGATGGCTGGAGGGGAGCGAGGAGAAAGTCTTCCAGAGCTGATGCCGTGAAGCTCGTCGACTGGTCGCGGCCGTCGGTTCGCGTGATCTCCGGCACCGGGACTTCGGCGACCGAAGCCGGCCGGCTGCCCGCCCTCGACGGGATCCGCATTCGCGCGATCCGAGGCTTCGATCGGCTCGCCCAGGGAGTCACGACCGGCGAGGTGCTCTTCTTCGCCGGGGCTCTGGCGATTTACGCGGTCACGAGGTTCGTCCACCTGGATCGATTCCCGATCTACTTCTTCGCCGACGAAGCCGTTCAGGGCGTCCTCGGCCGGCAGCTCTTCGAGAGGGGCTGGCACGATCCCGAGGGCCACCTCTTCCCCGCGTTCTTCAACGCGCACGGCTTCTACAACCCGCTCGTCACCGTGTATTTCCACGCCCTTGCGTTCGGCCTTTTCGGAAGCTCGATCGAGATCCTTCGGAGCACGTCGGCGTTCGTGACGCTCTTCGGAGCGGTGGCGGTGAGCCTGACGCTGAAGCTCGTCTTTCGAGCGCGTTCCTGGTGGAGCGGCGTCCTGCTGCTCGCGGCCATGCCCGGCTGGTTCCTCCATTCGCGGACTGCGTTCGAGACCGCGATGATGACGTCGTTTTACGCGGGTACCCTGCTCTTCTACCTGCTCTACCGCTGCCGCTCGCCGCACTTCCTGTATCCGGCGATCTTTTTTGCGGCCCTGACGTTCTACTCGTACGGAAACGGGCAACTGGTCATCGGGGTGGCACTCCTCCTCCTGTTTTTCTCCGACCTCCCTTACCATTTCCGTCATTTCCGCACGATCGGTGCGGGGCTCTTGCTCGCGGCGGCGCTGGCGTTTCCCTACTGGAGGTTCCGCTCCGAGCACCCGCAGGAGGTCGGTCATCACCTCCGGACCCTCGATACCTACGTACTCCGCCCGATACCGTTGTCAGAAAAGCTGCGAGAGTTCGCGAAGAGGTACGCGTACGGCGTGAGCCCGCGATATTGGTTCGTTCCGAACGATCATGATCTCGTCCGGCATCGGATGAAGGGGTACGGGCAGATCCCGCTCTGGAGCTTCCCCCTGTTTCTCCTGGGAGTGGGCGTCTGCATCGTTCGATGGAAGTCACCGCCGCACCGGGCCGTCATTCTCGCGGCGCTCGCGACGCCGGTCGGCGGAGCCCTGACGGAGATCGGGATCACCCGTGCCATGGCCTTCGTGATTCCCGCGTCCCTCCTGGCGGCGCTCGGTCTGGAGGTCCTCGTCGAGCGGCTTCGGAATCGGAATCTTCGCCAGGGAGTTCTGGCCGCCGTGTTCTTCGCGATCTCGGTGGCGAGCCTCGGCATGCTCCGCGATGCCCTTCAGAACGGTCCCTACTGGTTCAAGGACTACGGTCTCTATGGGATGCAGTGGGGGGCTCGGCAGGTCTTCTCGGTCGTGTCGGATTACCTCCGCCGCCCCGGAGCGGAAGTCCGTCTCACGTCGAGCTGGGCGAATGCGGGAGACGTCTTCCTCGCGTTCTTCCGGCCGAACGAGACGCGGGTTCGGTTCGAGACCGTCGAGTCGTTCGTGGCGGAAAAACGCGATCTGAATGACTCCACGATCGTGATGATGACCCCCGGGGAGCTCAAGCAGGCGAACGACAGCGGAAAGTTCCGTCCCGTCCGGATCTCGCGTCTTCTCCGTTACCCGGACGGAACGCCCGGTTTTTATTTCACCCGGCTCGCGTACGTCGACGGCATCGACGAGGTATTCTCTCGGGAGAAGGCCGAGAGGCGCAAGCCGGTCGTCGAGGATTTCAATCGGAACGGCGAAACGATCACGGTCTCCCATTCCCGCTTCGGCGACGGACGCCTCGACAACGTGTTCGACGGCGACGTCTTCACGCTCGTGCGATTCCTCGAAGCGAACCCGGCCTTTTTCGAGCTGCGGTTTCCATCTCAGAAGCGCCTGCGGGGGATTGCGGCGGACTTCGGAACGATGACCTTCTCGCTGACGGTTTCGCTCTGGCCCGACGATGCCTCGCCCCCGACCACTTACGCGCACACGTACACCGGGCTTCCGAGCGATCCACACGTCGAGCTTCGCTTCGCGAACGCGCCGCAATCCGTGCGCAGGATGCGGGTCGAGATTCACGACCTCGCCGCGGGCGCGACCGCCCAGATCCACGTCCGGGAGCTGCGGCTGCTGTGATCCACCCGACGGCCGACGTTTCCCCCGAGGCGGTCATCGGCGAGAGAACGCGCATCTGGCACCGGGCGCAGATTCGCGAGAACGCGCGGATCGGCTCGGAGTGCATCATCGGGAAAGATGTCTACGTGGACCGGGAGGTCGTGATCGGCAGCCGGGTCAAGATTCAGAACGGGGCGCTCGTGTACCGCGGAGCGACGATCGAAGACGGAGTCTTCATCGGCCCTCAGGTGATCGTGGCGAACGATCACATGCCTCGGGCGATCACGCCGGAGGGCCGTCTGAAGGGGGAGGGAGACTGGACCGCCGGGCGCGTCCAGGTCTGCTACGGAGCCTCTCTGGGCGCCGGCGCGATCATCCTCCCGGGCGTGACGATCGGCCGGTTCGCCCTGGTCGGCGCCGGCGCCGTCGTGACGCGTTCGGTCCCGCCGCACGGGATCGCCCTCGGCAATCCCGCCCGGCACGCCGGTTACGTTTGCCCGACCGGACACGTCCTCGAAGCGGGTGATCGGCGCCACTTCTGCGCCGCGTGCCGGTGGGAGCTCCCGACGGAAACCGTTTCCCCTGCGGTCGAGACCTCGCCGCGCGGGGACGAAGACCGGGGTCGATCGTCGTGATGCGGGCGGCGGTCATCGGCGTCGGCAGCATCGGCAAGCACCACGCGAGGGTGTACACCGATCTGGAGGACGTCGAGCTGGTCGCGGTGGCGGACCCCGACGCGGGCCGCCGCGAGCAGGTGGCGCGCAGATACAAGATTCCGACCTATTCCGACCCGGTCGCGCTCTTCGAGCGGGAGCGCCCCGATCTCGTGTCCGTCGCCGTGCCGACGGCGCTGCACTATCCCGTCGCGCTTTCGGCGATCGAGCGCGGCGTCCACACGCTGGTCGAGAAGCCGATCACCGCCCACCCGGCCGACGCGGAGAAGCTGATCGAGCTCGCGGCGCGACGCGGCGTCACTCTTGCGGTGGGGCACGTCGAGAGATTCAACTCGGCCGTCATCGAGCTGAAACGACGCCTCGGGGCCGGCGAGGCGGGAACGATATTTCAGGTCCAGAGCCGCCGGTGGTCGCCGTTTCCCGCGTACGTCCACGACGTCGGCGTCGTCATGGACCTGGCCACGCACGAGCTCGACGTCCTGCGATATCTCCTCGACAGCGAGCCGGCGACGATCTACGCCCGGACGATGCGGCGCATGCACCCGGACCACGAGGACGCGCTCTTCGCGATCCTCGACTTTCCCGCCGGCCCGACCGCCCTTCTCGACATCAACTGGCTGACGCCGATCAAGCTGCGGGAGCTCCGGGTCACGGGCCAGCGCGGGATGTTCGTCGTCGACTACATGAGTCAGGACCTCTACTTCCACGAAAACAGCTACCGGGCCCAGGAGTGGGACTCCCTCGCCCTCTTTCGCGGCATGGAAGAGGGGAACGTCTTGAAGATTCGGCTGCACAAGGAGGAGCCGCTGCGCCTGGAGCTCTTGAGCTTCGTGAGCGCCGTCCGGAACGGAACGCCGCCGGGGGTCGGCGGCGCGGACGGCCTCCGGGCGCTCCTCCTCGCGCAGGCGCTCCTGTCGAGCAGCGCCGAGCGACGGATCGTCCGGTTCGGTGAGCGAGCCGGATGAGCGCGGACCGGCCATTCGTCTCCGTCGCGATTCCCGCTCACAACGAACAGTCGAACCTCCCGTCGACGGTGCGCGTGCTCCTCGAACGGCTCCCCGCGATCGCTGGAACCTTCGAGCTCCTCGTCGTCGACGACGCCAGCCGGGACGGCACCGGCGAGATCGCCGATCGGCTCGCCGCCGACGATCCGCGGGTCCGGGCGTTCCATCACCCGGAGAACCGGGGGATCGGAGGAGGCTTCGTCACCGCGCTCGAGCACTCGCGCGGCGAATGGTTCTTGCTGATCCCTGCGGACCTCGCCCTCGATCCGGAAGACCTCGCCAAGTATTTCGAAGCCTCTCCGGACGCGGACGTCGTCATCGGAGTACGGTCCGACAAGCGCGACTACGGGCCTTTCCGCCGGCTCGTCTCGTGGACGAACGCCCGAATGATCCGGGGCCTGTTCCAGATGCGGGAGCGGCAGTTCCAGTACATCAGCCTCTATCGCACGCGCCTCCTCCGAGAGGTCGGCATCGAGTTCTGGAGGAGCGCTTTCTTTCTGCCCGAGATTCTGATCAAGGCGAAGGCGCGGGGCGCCCGTTCCCGGGAAGTCTTTATTCGATACGTCCCGCGTCACGCCGGCCGCGCGACGGGCGCCCGGCTCCCGTTGATCGCCCGGACCGCCCGCGACATGCTGGTCTTCTGGTGGCGCGGTGACTGGCGGCAGCCCCGCCGGACGTGACGCGCCGACGCCTTCTCTCGGACGTCACCGTCACCTCACGAGATAGATGGAAAAGTTCCGATCCGCTTCCCTCTGCGCGACGAGTCTTTCTTCACCGTCCGGGTAGAGCCGGCGAAGCGCCGTCCGCCGCTCCTGATCGGTCGGGGAGAAGAGAAAGAGGAGAGGGCGCCGGCTCAGCCGAGGCGGTGGCTTCCCCGGTGGGATCTCCTGCGTCGCCGCCCACTCCGGGTCGCCGAGCTCGTACCCGATGTTGCGGGGATCGATCCAGTACGCGGTATTGACCACGTACGCGTTCGAGGAGGGAATGCCCCTCGCTCCCGCGGACCGGATCTCCCGCGCCATCTCGACCGTGTGTTCGACCGCGCGCGAGTACTGTCGGTCATAGTCGACGAAGTAGGTCCGGTAGCTTTCCCGAAGGGAGAACGCGAGCAGCGCGGCAATCGCGAGGAATCCAGCGATCCGCACTTCGCGGCGAAGGGGTTGAAGCCAGCCGACGAGGCGGTCGAGCGGGGCCGCTGCCAGGAGGAACACGACGGGAATCGCCGCGACGCTCCGGTTCACGCTCGGATTCTCGTGGGCGAAGGTCAGGATCAGGACCGACGGCAGGGTGAGGATGAATACCCCCGCCACCGGAACCAACCACCGGATCGACCCGCGGAAGATCCGCGAGAGCGCGAGCGCGACGCCGGCGAGGAAGAGGGCCCCCGTGACGACGTCCAGGAAGGGGTCTCTCGTCACGAAATTGACCCACCCTCCGTCGCCGCGCACGTGGAAGGCGAGCGCCATGTTGCGGAGGTTCTGCGCGAGCGTCGCGAGCGCCTCACGCCCGAACGCGTGCGCCAGGTTCCCGCGCTCGGCCATCCGCTCCCAGAAGAATTGCGGGTACTCGCGCATGAAGTGGAGCAGGGGAAGGAAGACGAGCGCCGCCGTCGCTCCGATCAGAGGTCCATCGAGCAGGAGCCGCCGCCGTCGACCCTTCCACCGGGGATCGACCATCGCGAACGCCGCGACGACCGGGACGAGGAGCGGAACGATCCTGAAGGGGATGTACCCGTAGAGTCCGATCCCGATCCAGAGGCCGGCCCAGAGCGCCGAGCCACGATCGCCTCGTCGCAGATAGCGCAAGAGCGCCCACAGCACCATGGCGGTCGGCAGCACCGCGTAAGACACGCGGATGCCGAGTCTTGCCATCGCGAGCGGCCACTTGCTCCAGGCGAGAAGCGCGGCGGCGAAGAGGCCGAGTCGATCTCCGCCGAGCTCGCGGCCCAGGAGAAACATCGCGGGGATCGCGAACAGCGCGGTCGTGACGGTGCCGACCTTCGTCGTGAAGAAGTCCGGAGAGAGCCCGAAGACCTTCACGAGAGCGAAGAGCCAGTAGAACTTCCAGGGCTCCCGCCCGGTGTTCCGGACGAAAAAGATCGGCCGCTCGCCGTGCAGGAGATCGGTCAGATCGAGCAGAGTTTCCGCGTGATCGCTCGTCGGCTCGCCGGGTGTCTCCCCGAGCCGGTGGAAATAGAGGAAAGCCGCGAGACCCATGACGAGAAGGAGCACCGCGAGGACACTTCCTCCGACGTTCGAGTCGGGACGGACTTTGGACCCTGGACCCTGGACTTTGGAGGTCTCCTGCGTCCACCAGGCCCAGACCCACCCCGCGACCGCGCCGATCCAGCAGAGGACGCCCACGGTCCGAAACCGGTTGCCGCCCGTCTGTGACCAGGTCACGAACCCGAGCGGGAGGACGGCGAGCAGTGGAAGGAGCCGCGGCGGTCGGAAGCCGGGCTCGACGGCCGGGAGTCTGTCCTCGTCGTCGGCGAGGTATCCGAGAACGAGCCAGCAGAGGACGCCGTACAGGATGCCCGCCGCCGCCCACCACGGCAGCTCTCGGCTCGCCATCGGCCGGCCCGCGGCGAGGAGCAGGCCGAGGCCGACGAGACCGATCGCCGGTGCAAACCTCCGGAGTGTCGGTCCCCCCCGAAAGGTCTGGATCAAACCCTCGATCTACTTGAGGACGTCACTCAGGTTCCACGTGTAGATCCGGTGCGTCTCTCGATCCGACACCGACACGCGCCCGAACGGATCCAGGGCGATTCCCGTCGGCCGTTTGAAAATTCCGTCCGCTCGCCAGGAGCGGCGCAGATTTCCGCCCGAGTCGTACTCGTTCACGCGGCCTTCGGTCGAGTCGGTCGCGAGGACGGAGTCCCCCGGCCCGATCGCGATGTAGGGCTCGGTGTAGAAGTCCTTCCAACCGAACGTGGCGAACTCGCGGAGGAACCGGCCCTCGCCGTCGAAGACCTGGATGCGGTGGTTGCCGGTGTCCGCGACGTACACGTTGCCGGCGGCGTCGGCTGCGAGGCCGACCGGCTCAACGAACTGACCGGGCCCGTTGCCGGCAGTGCCCCAGTCGGAAACGCGCTTCCACTGTTTGTCGAAGCGCACGATCCTCTTGTTCCCCGTGTCCGCGACGTAGACCGAGTCGCGCGCGATCACCACCGCGCGCGGCCCGAAGAAGCCGCGCTCCCCGTCGACGAATGCGCCGAGCCAGGATCCATCCGCGCCGAACCGCGCGATCCGGTGATTCCAGGTGTCGGCCACGAGCAGGCTTCCGTCGGAGTCGACTGCGACGCCGCCCGGCTCTTTCAGCTGGCCGTCGGCGGAGCCTGCGCTTCCGAAGCTCCGGACGAACCGGCCGTTGCTGTCGAACGCCTGGATCCGATTGTTCTTCGTGTCCGCGACGTAGAGGTTGCCGCGCGCGTCGGCGGCGAGACCCCGCGGCTCCGCGAACTGGCCGGGGCCGGAGCCGGGCTCGCCGACGATCCGCGCCGGCGGCACGACGGTCGCGGAGCCGCCGGAGTAGTCGCGTGCGGACGTGTTCTGCAGCTGAAGGTTGATCGGAGCGAGCGGGCCCGAGCTCGCGAGGTCCTTGCGCACGAAGAAGGTCGCGTCCTGTGAGCCGATCGGGCTCCAGATCTCGTGGAAGAGCCACCACCGCGTGAGATCGGTCAGGTTCGGGCGGGCGGGCACGTTCGGATCGGGCCGGTATTTCTCGGCGAACCACCAGGCGCGGATGGGCACTCGCTTCGCCGTATAGGTGTCCGCGAGCTGCTTCTCGAGACCGCCCTCGGGATTCCAGTCGCTGACGATGATGGGCGTCGTCGCGTCTTCCACCCGCGAGACCCACTTGGTTGGTACGTCGCGGAGGTACCACGTGAGCGGCCACGACGCCTCGCCGGCCACCGTGATGACCGCCTGTCCGGTGGGCACCTTCTGTTTCGCTAGCTCCACCGGCTCGAGCGCGCGAATGAGGTCCTTCGTCGTCTGGACGTACGCGAGGATCTCGGCGTGCCGCGGCTCTCTCGCGACGTCGTGGGCGCCGTAGCGGAAGGTCGCGAGAAGCATGCCGCTCGCGTTCACCGCCGCGAGCACGAAGAAGACCGCGAGGGCCAGCCGTGGGCGTTTCTCGCGGCGGTCGCGCCACAGACCGGCGAGACCGACCGCCGCGAGGATCGTCAGAGGCAGGAGCGCATGGACCGTCAGCCAGGGAACCTTTTCCCGCGCCCAGGCGTAGAGCAGCAGCGACGCGGCCGCCCAGTAGGCGACGAAGCGGAGAAAAGGGGAGTTGCGCGAATGTGGATCTGACCCCCTGCGGGGGGGAGACCTCCGTCGGAAGGCGAAGAACGCCGCGAAGACGATCGCCGTCTCGTAGTAGAGGAGTTGCGGGAAGTAGTAGTACCAGGGCCCCGGAATCCGCGCGATCGAGTGCTGCCCCATCCAGTACCGGACGGCCTTGGGGATCGCGAGCCAGTCCTTCGGATACTTCCCGAACGCGGTGTACCCGAGCGCCCAGATCGCGAGGAAGACGAGCGCCGCCGTCAGGAGCGGCAGGATCCGCGCGCGCACCCATCGGGAGGTCGCGGAGAGTCCTTCGGCGATCGCCGGCCAGAACCTCTTTGCTTGGGCGGCGCGCATCAGCAGCGCGAAGGGCGCGTATACGAGGAAGAGCACGCCCGTCATGTAGGCGTTCTCTTTCGTGATACCGGCGAGAGCGAAGGACATGGCCGCGAGCGTCAGCCACTTCGCGCGATCCGTTTCGAGGAACATCTGGAACGCGAGGACGGTCCCGAGCGTGAACACCAGGGAGTAGACGTCCTCCCGGATGAAGCGCGAGAAGTAGGTGAAGTGCGGAGAGATGAAAACCAGCAGCGCGTAGGCGATCGCCGCGGGTCGCCCGATCCACCGCGACATGGGAATCGCCGCGGCGATCAGCAGCAGACCGAAGATCGCCGGCAGGAGTCGCGCGGTCGTGTTGTTGACGCCGAACAGCCGATAGACGAGCGCGTTCGCGTAGTAGAGGAAGGGCCCGTGGTACGCGGGGTCGTATCGCCAGTTCCCGTCCTTCATCAGCGTGTACGACTGGTGCGCGTGGATCGACTCGTCGTGGTGGAACGGACGGTCTCCCAGATGCCAGAACCGGGTCGCGAGCGCCAGCAGCGCGAACAAAAGCGCCGCGGCGAGCCAAGCCTCCCTCCCCGCCGGAACGATGGACGGCCGCTCTTCCGACCCCTCGATAATCGGACGCGGATCGCTCATGGCTTCCTCGGGACTCCCGCCGGCACCGGGAGCTTCGAGACGGTGTTGGTTCCGGTGTTGACGACGTACAGAACGCGGTTCTTGCGATCGAGTGCGAGGCCCGTCGGGAGGGAGAACCGGCGTCCCTGGTTGTCCGACGTCCGCCGATCGATCACCTGTCCCTTTCCATCGAAGTACAGGAGCGCCTCCGCGCTCCCCGGGTCGGTCGCCCAGACGCTGCCGTCGTCGTCGACCTCGAATTGCGGCTCGACCGCCCGCTCCCAGCCGGGGACCTTCCAGCTCGACTGGAACTTTCCCGACGGGTCGAGAAGGACGATCCGCTGGTTCCCGGTGTCCGCCACGTAGACGATTCCGGAGGGTCCGACGGCGATCCCGACCGGGCTCGAGAACTGACCGGGTTCCGCGCCGTGGGTCCCGAAAGCCTCGAGCCCGGAGAGCGCGGAGTCGTATCGCACGACCCGGTGGTTGCCGGTGTCGCTGACCCAGATGTTGCCGTTTCCCGCGACCGCGATTCCGCGGGGCCCGAAAAGTCCGGTGGCCGCGGCTTTCGACGTCCCGTCGACGCCGAATTTCACGATGCGACCGTTCCACGTGTCCGCGACGTAAACGTCGTCGCCGCCAATGGCCACGGCGGAGAGGTCGCGGAAGTTGTAAGGGCCGTTGCCCTTTCCGCCCCAGCCGCCGAGAGATCCGCCATCGGCGTCGTAAATTCGAAGACGCGAGTTGCCGAAGTCGGCGATCCAGATACGGCCGCGGTCATCCCACGCGGCGTCGCGCGGCTCCTTCAGGTTGCCGAAGGGCGGCACACTCGAGTCCACGGTTTCTCGAATGTGCGGGCCCGTGTCGGGCGCCGTTTCCGGGTTGTCGGCCGCCGGCTGCGCGGGACCGCCCGCGATCGGCCGCGTCCCGCCGCGCGAGAAGTAGAGCGCGGCGGCGAGCGGCAGGAGGAGGACCACCGCGGCGATCGCGATCGTGGCCGGACGCACGCGAGGTCGAGGCGCGGGCGTTTGCGGCGAAGCGCTCACGAGGACCTCTTGGATGCGACGGTCAGTTTCATGACGCGGCTGTTGCCCGAGTTGACGACGTAGAGGATACCGGCGTTGCGGTCCAGTGCGAGCCCCGTGGGCTTGTCGAATCGGGAACCTTGGTCATCGGCCGTCCAGCGTCCCTTCTCGGCGCCCGCTGGGTCGAAGGCGATCACGGCCCCTCCGGCGGGATCCGTCGCGTAGACGGTCTCGTCGGCGCCGACCTCCAGGTGCGGCTCGACCGAGCCCTCCCAGCCGCGGACGGGCAGTGCCCGCACGAAACGACCGCTTTCGTCGAAGACCTGGATCCTCCGGTTGCCGGAATCGGCGACGTAAATCGACCCCGAGAGGCCGGCGGCGATTCCGACGGGGCTCGAGAAATCGCCGGGAGCCGCGCCGAGCTTGCCGAACACCTGCTTTCCCGCGAGCTCGCCGTCGTAGGCCACGATCCGGTGGTTTCCGGTGTCGGTGACCCACACCTTGCCGTCCCTTCCGACCGCGACCCCGCGCGGCCCGTAGAGCTCGACCGCCTTGCTCTTCCACTCGCCGGCGAGCGAGTACCGCTGCACGCGCCCGTTCCACGTGTCGGCCACGTAGACGTCGTCGCCGCGGATCGCGACCGCGCACGGATCCTTCATGGCCCAGGTCGTGTCCCCTCGGCCTCCCCAGCCGCCGAGGTAGCCGCCGTCGGAGTCATAGATCCGCAGGCGTGAGTTGCCGAAGTCCGCGACCCAGAGGCGCCCGCGGCCGTCGAGATCCGCGTCGCGCGGCTCCTTCATCCCGGAAAATGGCGGGCGCCCTTCCTCCGGCTTGTCCGAGATCGCGGGCGCCTCCTCCTGCTCGACGACCTCCTGGCCGGCAGCGGGAGCGGGGAGGCTCTCGCGCGCCGGCGCGATGACGTCCTCCGAGTCGCCGCCGACGACGCGGTACACCTTCGCCTCGCGATTCTCGTAGACGGGCTCGAAGAGGTCTTTCGCGGTATCGAACTTGCGGAGCCCGGCGGGCGGGTAGATCTTGCGTTCGAGCCATCCGACGTAGACGTACCCCACGTGGTACCGCCGGAGCAGCCGCTCGGTCGCCGCCGCATCGGTCGCCGAATAGATCCGCTGGATCGCCTCGCGGCGCAGGGCGACGTCCGATTCGGGATTTCCGCGCTGCTTCACGTGGTGCTCCCATCCGAGGACCGTGGGAAGACCCGTGTTCATCGAGATCCGGCCGAAGTCCTGGTACGGGTCGCCGTGTGCTTCCAGGATGACGGGGGTGCCTCGGAGGCTGCGACGGAGCCACAGGATCGCGCGGTACTCCCCGGGTCGCGATTCGTCCAGATAGCGCAGCCCGTCGAGTGAGGGTCCCGAGTACGCCGCGAAGTGGTTGCTCACCGCACCGCGCGCCGCGGTCACCGTCGTGAAGAGGGCCGCGAGAACGAGCAGGCCGAAAACGCCGCGAACCGCGAGAGGCCAGCGGCCGAACGTGCCCGGCCGGTCTTTCGCGCGGAAGACCAGCGCGGCCGTGGCGACCGCGAAGAGGAGCCACGCCTCGAGGTAGAGCTTGAAGAACGTGTTCATCCGGTCTGAGATGTAGACCTTTTGAGTGAAGGCGATCAGGAAGAACGCGGCGGCGACGAACGCGCCCGCCAGGCGCTCTTCGGGCTCGCTCGTACGATCGGCCGCGGCGGCGGCGAAGAGCACTACGCCCACGACGCCGAGAACCGTCGCCGATGTGAAGCCGAGGACGGCGAGAAGAGTCGCCATGACCACGAGCGCGACGATCCGCGTGGAGTCGGCGACGCCGTAGTCTCGAAGTCGTCGAGAGAGAAACCCGATCCACCACGCGAAGGCGAGAAAGAAAAAGAGACCGAAGACCGTCGCGACGTCGACCGCGCGGGCGCCCGGCTCCTGTTCCCAACCCCAGCCGGGCCCTCCTCCACCGTGCACCCAGAGCGGCAAGAGTGTCACCCAGGCGACGACGACGGCGGCCGCGGCGCCCGGTAACAGTCGCGAGAAACGGCCCGGCACGAATCCCTCGGTCGCGGCGGCGACGAGGAGCACGATCGCGAGCACACCGGCGAGCAGCGGCGCGTCCCAGGCGTTGGTCAGCGCCTGCGTTGAAATCGCGAAGCCGAGGATCGTCCCCGACGCGACGCGGGAGGGGAGCCGCGCGGGAGGCGCCGCATGCACCCGCACGAAGTGCAGCGCGGCCGTCGCGACGAGGAGGAAGATCGGCATCGCGAGCACGTGGGCGTGGAGGTCGGCGAAGATCAGGCTCCAGAACGGGTACTCGTTGATCGTGTCCTTGATGACCCGCGACGTCGCCCAGAAGTAGTTCCAGTCGAGTTCCCGATGGTTGACGAGCCACTCCCGGAGGCCGGCGAGGTTGCCGAGAACCGCCATCAGCGCCGCCCCCGCGACTCCGGCCGACAGCCGGCCGGTCCAGTTGCGAACGAGGGTGAACGCGCCCTGCAACAGGAGGCCGCCGAGCAGCCCGAACGCGAGGTTGAAGGTGAAGCGCGTCGAGAGGCCGGTCAGGAGCGTCAGGAACGCGATCATCTGCTGGCCGAACGTGTAATAGCCGAGCGGCGCGCCCGCGAACCAGGGATCCGAGGCCGGGAAAGTCCGGGTGCGGACGAGGATGTTCAGGATCGAGAAGTCCATCGGCTTCTCGCCCCAGTAGATCTCCGGGTTGAACGCCCGGATGCCGAGGAACAGGAGGAATCCCACGGCGAACGCGATCTCTCCCTCGAGAACGAGACGCCACCGCTCGCGAAAGAAACCGACGACGAGCGCGCGACAAGTCCAGAAGAGAAAGCCGGAAACGAGGGCCGTCAGGATGAGGCAGATCGCGGCCGCGCCGCGGCCGTTGCCGAGCGCGCGAATATGGACGAGGATCGCCAGGAGATAAGTCATCCCGACGAGGCCGAGGGTGCGGGCGACTCCGGCCCCCCGGTCCTCCAGGCGCGGGAAGAACGCGTGCGCGATCGGGAAAGCGACCGCGCCCACGAGCAGCATCGCGAGGTACCACACGATCGCGCTTCCGACGGAGCCGATCGCGAGCTCCGGCGTCGCCGCGCGTCGCATGTTCTTCTCGACGTCGGCTCTTCGAGGCGGGTAGATCGGCGCGCTCACGATCCGGCGGGACCGCGGGAACTTCTCCCAGTCGCCGAGAGTCGGCGGCGCCTTCGGCATCGAGGCGAGGAGGATCTGCGTCGCGCGCTGAGGCGAGAAGCGAGCCGTCCGGCGGAAGAGCAACACGCGCGGATGGTCGTAGACGGTGAATTGTTCCTCGGCGCGGTCGTCGGGGAACTTGATCGGCCCGAGCGAGGGATAGGAGGAGAAATCCGCCGCGAGCTCGAAGCCGAACCGGCCGTCGAAGAGCGCGCGGTAATAGGCGCGCGACATCGGAAACACTTCGGGAACCCGGGTGACGTTCCCGTAGACCCGATTGCTCGTGACCGCGACCCAGTCGGAGTCTTTCAGCGTGCGAACGACGTTCTCGGCCTTCTCTGCCGAGTCGGGGTCGAACATCGCGAGGACCGGACCCGCGTACGGGGCGGGATCGTGTTCCGGCAGCGGCAGCGGCTGTCCGTCGTCCCAGGCCTCGTTTCCGATGCGCGCCGGCGGCGGAATGTTGTCGTAGATCCAGCGCGCCGCCGTCACGCGGGGGTGCTCGCGGCGGTAGATCGACGTGAACGCCAGGCCCCACAGGAACGTGCCCGCGACCACGATCGCCGGAGCGAACCGCGCGATGCGCGCCGCGAATCCTCTTCGCTCGGCCGCGGAAGCGATGGCGAAGAGGAAGAGCGCCGCGAGAACCGCGAGCGCCGGATACGCGGGATACAGGTAGCGAATCGACTTGACAGTCGTGGTCCCGTGGTACCCGATTAGGAAGAGAGCGTGCGCGAGGACGGGGAGGAGCGCGCGGCGAGGCCCTTTGGAGAGCTCGAGCAGTCCCCAGACGAGCGCCGCCAGAGCCGCGAGTCCGAAGAAGGGGCCCGCTCCCCAGAGCACGAGGTTCTCGAGCGGGAAAAGGATCGTCCGGCCGGCCCACTGGAAGGCGGGAGGAAATCCGGAGACCGTCGAGGAGAGCTCGGCGAGCCGCTTCATGTCGGCGAGATAGCGGGGGTCGAGGCGGAACGAGAAGAAGCCGGGGGCAAACGCGTAGGGCAGCCCGATGCGTGCCCCGAGGGCCGCCGCGGCCACGGCGAGCGCGAAGAAGCCGGCCCCCTTCGCGACCGCGATGCCCGCGGCGCGGGTCTCGCGCGGGATGCCGCCGGAGAGCGCTCCGGAGAGCACGCCGAGACCGAGTGGAAGGAAGAGGGCGAGCGCCGTCACCTTGCACGCGACCGCGAGACCGATGGCGAGGCCGGTCGCCGCGACCTCGAGCGGCCGGGCGCGTCCCTGGGCGAGCCGGACCGAGCCGAGAAGGGCCGCCGTCGAGAACGCCGTCAGGTACGTGTCGACGTTCCAGAAGTGCGAGAGCTGGATGCCAAGCGGGCAGAACGCCAGGAGCGCCGCCGCGGCGATCGCGACGCGCCGGTCGCGCGAAAACCGGCGGACGAGGAGGTACGCGAGCCAGATCGAGAACAGGTCGGCGATCGTGGAAAGCGCCCGCCCCACGATGTGCGCGCCGCCGTAGCCGTCCCGGTGCATCGCGCGCGCGATCGCCTTCGTGACGAACATCGGGAGGGTGCCGTAGACGAAGGAGTCGTAGCCACGGTTGTACGGGTTCAAAGGCGAATGCTGCGAGTCGAAATACTCGGCCGGGGTCTTCGGAAACTCGAGCTTCTCCTCGACCATCGAGATGAATCGCTCGTCGGGGTGGAGGTGATGCCCGGCATCCCAGTTGATGCCGATCACACGAAGAATCGCGCCGGCGAGGAGGATGACTCCGAACGCGCGGCGCGCGCGAATACGGTTCAGGCGCAGAGTCGTCCGCCTTCCTTCAACGAGCGCCGATCCCGATCAGCCGGCGGCGACCCGGATTCCCTTGCGAGCGAGGAAATCGGAAATCTCTTCGCGGTTTTCCGCGATCCAGGCGAGCAGGCGGGCGACACCCGTGGCGGGATCCACCTTCGGCTCCCAGCCGAGGTCCTGCCGCGCGCGCCGGATGTCGCAGTAGAAAACCTTCTGGTCGCCGAGCCGCGCCGGCCCGTGCTCGACCGAGATCGGGCGGCCGAGGCGCCGTTCGAGCATCGCGATGAGCTCTCTCAAGGAGAGCCGGAATCCCGGCCCGCCCCCCAGGTTGTATGCGCGTCCGGCGACGGTCTCGCGCCGGTCGGTCGCGGCGATGTACGCGTCCACGAGGTCGTCGACCCAAAGGAGATCCCGCACCTGCAGCCCATCTCCGTAGATCGTGAGCGGAAGACCGAACGTGGCCGCGAGCGCGAACCACGCGACCCACCCCTGATCCTCCTCACCCATCTGTCTCTGGCCGTAAATACAGGACTGTCTATAACTTACGGTTGGAAGCCCGTAGGTTCTATTGTAATCGATCACGTACTGATCGGCCGCGCCCTTCGAGCAGCCGTACGGGGACTCGAACGAAAGAGTCTCCGACTCCGACACCCCGTGCGTCGCGGTCGCGAGGTCCCAGCGCCCGTCGCGCAGCGTCTCGCCCGACGTCAGGTGCCCGTAGACCTTGTTCGTCGAAGAGTAGATGAGGAGCGGCGCCTTCTCCGGGGTCGATGCGTACCGGTGCCGGATCGCCTCGAGCACCCGGAAGGTGCCGAGCGCGTTCGAGCCCCAGTCTTCGACCGGATCGACGATCGACGTCGTTACGGCGACCTGCGCCGCGAGGTGCAGAATCGCGTCGAATGGCTCCTGCTCGATGATCCGCAGATCGTTCTCGTTGCGGATGTCGCCCTGCACGAACCGCACTCCGGGATGGAGACCCTGGAGCCAGCGGAGGTTGTACCGGGCCGCCGGGCGCGAAAGGTTGTCGAAGAGCACGGTCTCGTGCCCGAGCTCGGAGAAACGTCGCGCGGCGTTCGAGCCGATGAAGCCCGCTCCTCCAGTGATCAGAACCCTCATGGAACCCGACGCTCCTCCTATTGCAGAAAACGGGTCATTCTAGCGAGCAGACGAAGGCGATGCACGAGCCGCGCTCCGGCGGAGGCTCGTCGACGAACGGCAGATACTTCCGGATCCAGAACGACCGATCGTACAGGGATGGAAAGGGCACCCATCGGCCGGTCAGTTTCCGAGCGACGAGGTGGGGAATGCTCAGGTAATGCGCGCGGTGAAACGCGCGCGCGGCGGAGGGTGACTGGTAGTACCTCCACGACTCGATCCGGAATCCCGCCCGCCGGAAACGGTCGGCCCACGTCTCGGGCGAGTCCCACCGGTAGTGAATGGATTTGCGGTTGAACCAGTCGACGTAGGCGCGATGTGCGCGGGCGAGCCCGAGCCGCGCCCAGGCGCGCTCGTCGGTCAGGAGCTCGTTGAAGTGGTTCCCGACGACGGTGCAGGCGAACCGCCCACCGGGCTTCAGGACTCGCGCGATCTCCGCGACGGTCGTCTCGATGTCGAGAATGTGCTCGAAGACGCAGTTCGAGACGACCGACCCGAACGACGCGTCGGCGAACGGCATCGCGGTCGAAGACGCGCGGACGACGAGACGATAGACGCCACGGCGGCTCGATTCGACCGTCTCGTCCATACCGGGGTCGAGCCCGGCGTCGAGACCGTCGGGAAAAACGACCGAAGCGAAGTGTCCGTCGCCGCAGCCGACGTCGAGGATCGGCCGCGGGTAGTCCACCGACGCCAGGATTCGGGCCTCGATCGACCTCATGATGACCCGGTGGAGCGGCATCTCGCGCAGATGGGCGCGGAGGATTTCCCGGGAGGAGAGCGGCGCCGGGCTCAAGGCGCGGCGCCCGCCGCTGCCCGATAGACGTTCTCGTACTCCGAGATCGTGCGATCCATCGAGAACTTCGATCGGATTTCTTCGCGCGGCCGGCGATAGGAGGCCGGCGACTCGAGCACCCGGAGGATCTGGCGCGCGAGCCCCGCCGCGTCTCCGATCGGCGCGATCTCGCCCATGCCGGTCATCCGGACCGGCTGGCGCACGCCCGGCAGATCCGATGCGACGACGGGGACGCCTTCGAGCATCGCCTCGATCTGGACGAGGCCAAACGATTCCGTCGAGTTCGTCGAAGGCAGCACGAGCAGGTCGGCGATCCGGAAGAGGTCGCCGATCCGCTCGGGCGGGACCGGGCCGGTCGCGACCACTCCGGACTCCGGATCCGCCAGCAGCGGCGCGAGCCGTTCCCCCACCGTCTCACCGGGGACGCGATCCTTCTCTCCCGCGAGGACGAGCGCGATCTCGGGGAAGCGGCGCCGGATCTCCGGAAGCGCGGCCACGAGATAGGAGAGCCCCTTCTCCTCGGCGAAACGTCCGAGGAAGAGGAGAACCGGCCCCCCCCGCACCCCGTACTGCGCGCGGATCTCTTCCCTGCTCCGGCCGGTCTCGGGCGGCGCGACCACCGGCGGAAGGATCCAGCGCACCCGCGAGAGCCGCTTCGCGAGCGACGGCGTGTGACGCGCGTAATCCTCGGTGTACGTGACGATCGTGTGGGCGCGCGCCAGAGCGAAGTCCTGCGAGCCGCGCGCGAGCAGCTCGATGATGCGCTGTACGACTCCCGGAGGAGGCTTCAAGTCGCAGTGATACGTCACGACGATCGGAACGCTGGCCGCGCGGGCCGCGAGCGACATCGGGACGGCGTTCACGAGCGGCGAGTGGAGATGGAACACGTCCGCACGCGTGAGCTCGCGGCGGGCGGCAGCCAGGATCGCCGGGGAAATCAGGGCCTTGCCGGCTCTTGCGAGCACCGGAGCTCGAACGACCCGGACCCCGCCGTCGCTCTCCTCGGGCGGCAAGCCCTCGGCGTGCGCGTGCGTCACGATCGTGACCTCGTGCCCGCGGCCGGCGAGCCCCTTCGCCAGGCTCTCGACGTAGAGCGTCAAGCCGGAGATGTTCGGACGGTAGTAGTCGAGGGCCATGAGCACCTTCATCGCGTCGCGGTGACCCGGTAGACGACGGTCGGTCCGGAGTGGACCCGTTTCAGAAAGGGATAGCTCTCGATCCGATCCGCCGTGGGATAGGTGCTGCGCTCGAGGTTTCCGACGACGACGTGCGTGACGCGATATCGCCGGAGGATGTCCCGGGCACTCTCGGGATCCGGCGCCGAGTAGAAGCGCCGGACCTCTCCGAGGCGATTCATGACCTCGGGGTCGTTCGAGCGCCACAGCCCTTCGTGGTTCGCCCATCCGAGCACGCTCGGGATTCCGGTATGCGAGGAGATCCGCGCGAACTCGCTGTAGGGATCTCCCGAAGCCTCCATCACGACGGAGCTCTCCGGCGCGTTCTTTCCGAGCCACTCGATCGCTTCGAGGTCGCCGCGGTTGCGCCGTTCGATCGCGCTGCGCGCGTCGAGCGTGAACGCCCCCTCGTGCTGCCGCAGGCGGGAGACCATCGCGGTCGCGGGGTACAGGATCGCCGCGAAGGCCGCGATCGCGAGACCGAGGGCGAGCGCGCGGCGCGGCCTCGGCGTCGCGCGCCATGCGCGGTCGGCGAACACGACGGCGCCGATCGCCAGCAGCGGCCACGCCTGGTGGTAGAACTTGAAGATCGTGTTCATCCGGTGGAGCTGGTCGCCGTAGTTGTCCTTGAAGTAGACGAGCTCGCAGCCGGCGATCATCCCGAGCGCCAGGAGACACAGGAACGAGGCGAAGAGAGCTTCGCGTTCCTTGTCGCGGGAGAGGGCCCGCCACGCGGCGCGGCCCGCGAGAAATCCGAGGAAGAGGATCGGCGCGAGCGCGGGGGCCTTTCTCGCGAACGCGAGCAGGACCGACGCTGCGGCCGCGGCCGCGAGAAAGAAATCGCGCCGGCGGCGTCCCGCTTCGCTCGCCTCCGATCGCTCCAGGAGAAGGCCCGCCGCCGCGACGCCGAACAGGATTCCCCAGACGCCGAAGAACTCGAAGAGCCCCGAGAAGGCGTGCGTCCTGCCGATCCCGTTGTCGTGGAGGTCGAAGGAGGTGCGGTACGGGCGCGTGAGCACCAGGCCGGCGACGAAGACGCCCAGCCCCACGAGGGCGCCGATCAACGCGGAGCCCAACTTCGGCGGCCCTTCGCCTCTCGTCGTGCGGGCCATCCCGGCAAAGACGAGCAGGATGGCAACCGCCGGCGCGTTCCACAAGTTCGCCGCGATCGCCGTCGCGGCGGCGAGCGCGACGAGCAGGAACGGCGCCGTCTTCGCGACGAATCCCCATGCGCCGTCTTTGGACGCCGGACCTGAGCGGCGGGCGGGCCCGCCGGTTAGCCGCGGCTCGACGCCGCGGCTTGTCGCGCTTGCGCGCTCGGTGTGTCGCATCGGCTCTCGCCGATGCTCGGTGCGGACTTTGGACTCCTCGGGCACGCCCATCTCGATCCAGCGGTCGGCCACCGCGAACGCCGCGATGAAGAAAGGGAATGCCAGAAGGTGCGGGTGGAGGTCCGCGTGGAAGAACGTGAAGAACGGGAACTCGTTGATGGTATCGCCGGAGCCGATGACCCGCGACGCATGCCAGTAGTCGAAGTCCTTCGCGAACGGACGCGCCCAGGCGTCGAGCGCTCCCATGAGGTTCCCGGCGAAGACGCAGGCGAACCCGGCGCCGACGGCCGCGCCCGTGCGCCCGCCCGACAGCCGGAAGCCGAGGCACGCCGCGGCGGCGAACGAGAATCCGGCGAACGTCGCGATCGCCAGGTTGTAGGCGACGAAGGGATTCACGGCCGCGGCCTTGGCAACCGTCGCGACGAGGAGGTATCCCCAGTAGTAGTAGTTGATCGTCTTGCCGGCCATCCACGGGTCGACCGGGGGCATCTCCGGGTGGCGAGTCAGGGAGGTGAAGAACGCCAGGTCCATGAATTTTTCGGCGCCCAGAATCTCCGGAACCGCCGCCCGCACGATCACGAACAGGGCCGTCGGAATCCAGAAGAAGAGCGCGGCGCGGTTCTCCTCCGCTCCCCAGAACGGACCGGCCGAGGCCGGAGCGAGGCGCCGGACCGCGAGGGAGACACCCGCGAGAACCGCGAGGGCGAGCGCGATGGTTCCTCGGGAAAAGCCGAACGGAACGACGAGCGAGAGCGCCCAGGCGAGCCATCCGGTCAGCGCCAGTCCGAGCGGACGCGACAGGAGGGCGGCATCGCGCCGGTTCCCGAAGAACGCGCGCAGTGCCGGCAGGACCGCGAGACCGAGGATCTCCACGGCCAGAACCCACGCCACGATGTTCCGCACTGAGAAGAGTTTATAGTCAACGACCGCGGAACGCGGGGCACCGCCTTTGCACCATCACTGAACTGTGGGACTCACCGAATACCGCAAGAAGCGTCGCTTCGGCGTAACGCCGGAGCCGGCCGGCGGAAAGGCTCCCCACCGCGCGAAAAAGAAAAAGCTCATCTACGTGATTCAGAAACACCGCGCGACAGCGCTCCACTACGACTTCCGCCTGGAGTGGAAGGGCGTGCTTCTCTCGTGGGCGGTCCCGAAGGGCCCGTCGCTCGATCCCCCGGTCAAGAGAATGGCGATGCAGACAGAAGACCATCCGATCGAGTACGCGAAGTTCGAGGGGATCATCCCGGAGGGGGAGTACGGCGGGGGCACGGTCATGATCTGGGACTACGGGACGTGGACGCCCGAGGTGCCCGACGTGGACGCGGCATTGAAGAAGGGGGAGCTCAAGTTCCGGCTCGACGGCAAGAAACTCCACGGGTCGTGGGTCCTCGTCCGGATCCGGGCACGCGAGGGCGGCCGCCCGCCATGGCTCCTGATCAAGCACCGTGACGAGTTCGCGAGCAAGGAGGACATCACCGAGAAGGAGCCGCGTTCCGCCGTGTCGGGCCGCATCCTCGCCGAGATCGCGCGCGACGAAGGCGGCGACATCGTGAAAGCGGCCACCGGCGATCCGCCGGCTCTCATAAAGAAGCTCCTGAAGCAGCCGGAGCTCCTCGCGCCGCCCAAGCGGAGCCGCCGCAAGTCGGTCTGGCATTCCAACCGGCCAACCTCGTGAAACGAGCCGCTCGGAAAAACCGGGCGAGCTCCCACCGCATCCCTTTTCGGGTGCGGCCCATGCTCGCGACGCTCGTTCAGGAGCCGTTCCACTACCCGGGCTGGGTCTATGAGGAGAAGTACGACGGCTACCGCATCCTCGCGTACAAGGAGGGAGACCGCGTCAAGCTCCTTTCCCGTAACGCCAAGGATCGCACCGGGACCTTCTCCGATGTCGCCCGAGCGCTCGAGCGCCTCCGCGAACGCACTCTTCTGCTGGACGGCGAGGTCGCGGCGTTCGACCGCAATCTCGTCTCCCGCTTTCAACTGCTCCAGCGGGGCGACGTGCCGTACGTCTACGCGGTCTTCGACTGTCTCTATCGGAACGGGCGCGATCTGCGCAACGAGCAGTTGTCCGTTCGCCGCGACCTCCTCGAAGAGGCGATTGGCGACACAGACCATCTCGTCGCGGCGCGTCGCCTCCATTCCAACGGCTTCAAGGCCTACGAGCAGGCGAAAAGGCGCGGGTACGAAGGCGTCGTCGGCAAGGACGCCTCCGCGCCGTACATCGAGGGGCGCAGCCGGAAGTGGCTCAAGGTGAAGGTCCACCAGGAGGAGGAGTTCGTCATCGGCGGCTACACGCCCCCGGCCGGATCGCGCCCCTACCTCGGCGCGCTTCTGCTCGGGGCGTACAGCGGCTCCGACCTCCGATACGTCGGCAAAGTCGGGACCGGCTTCACGCAGAAGACGCTGGCGACGCTCTACAAGAAGTTCCAGCCGCTCGTCCGGAAGACCCCGCCGTTCGTCGATCCGCCGCGCGAGAGGGGCGCGGTGTGGCTCGCCCCGAAGCTCGTCGCGCAGATCCGGTTTCAGGAGTGGACCCACGACTGGAAGCTCCGCCAACCTGTCTTCCTGGGGCTGCGCGACGACAAGAGTCCCGACGAGGTCATCTTTCCGGAGCCGACGTGACCGCGTCCCGCCGCAAGCGGCTTCCGGCAGATTCGATCCCGCCGGAGAAGCTCCCGATCCGCGTCTCCAACCCGGACAAAGTCTTCTGGCCGGACGAGGGGTACACGAAGCTCGATCTCGTGCGGTTCTACGCGTTCATCTTTCCGAAGCTGAAGCCGTGGGTGAAGGACCGCCTGCTGTCTCTCAAGCGCTGTCCCAACGGGCTCGTCGGAAAGTGCTTCTTCCAGAAGGAAAAGCCCGACTCGATGCCGAAGGACACGCCGACGAAGCGGATCGTCCACGAGAACGGCGTTCGCAACTACGTCGTGGGAGGAAAGCTCGAGACGCAGCTCGCGCTCGCGAACCTCGGCTGCATCGCCGTGCACGTGTGGGGCGCGAGGGCGCCGAATCCCCGGCAGCCCGACTGGGTTTGCTTCGACCTCGATCCCGACTCGGGCAAGTTCGCGGACGCGGCGCGGGCGGGAGTCAAAGTGAAGGAAGCGCTCGACGCGCTGCGGCTCCTCTCGTGGGCCAAGACGTCCGGTAAGAAAGGGCTCCACGTATTCGTGCCGATCAAGGTCGGTCCCGACGCCGACGAGGTTCGCTGGTTCGCCGACGCGCTCGGAAGGAAGCTCGCGGCCGCGTACCCGACCGAGCTGACGATGGAGGGCTCGATCGCCAAACGAAAGGGGAGGGTCTACATCGACCCCTTCCGCAATGGGTTCGCTCAGACCGTCGTGTCGCCGTTCTGCGTTCGCCGTTTCCCCCGGGCGCCGGTCTCGACGCCCCTGGAGTGGTCCGAGGTGAAGCCGACGCTCGAACCGACGGAATTCAACATCTTCAACTTCGATCGGCGTCTCGCGAAGCCGGACCCCTGGGCGGACTTCTGGAAGCACCGTCAGGACCTGAAGCCGGCGATCCAGGCGCTCAAGCGCCTTTAGCCCGGTTCAAAGTCCAAGGTTCCGCAGCTACACTTTCCGGCGCGTGGGCCTCGAAAAATTCATTTCCTTCCTGAACCGTCACTTCGGGCCGCCACGGCTCTTTCTCGTCGTGGCGGCGTGGGCCCTGGCACTCGGCGCCTGGGGAATGGTCGCGCGCACTTATCTGCCGATCGAGCACCGCACGCGCTGGGAGATCCCGCTCGAGCTCCGCGCGCCCCTCTACGCGAAGTTCGACTCCGGGTGGTATCTCGCGATCATCGAGTGGGGGTACGGCAAGCCGCCCCCCGACGGCAAGCCGTCGAATCACGCCTTCTTCCCGCTCTATCCGACGGCCGCGAAGGTCCTTCACGACACGTTCGCAATGGACGGCTTTCACGCCGGACTTCTCGTCACCTACCTCTGCCTGTTTCTCGCGATGAGCCTCCTCTTCCGGGAGGGGGTGGCCCGGCTCGGCGAGAAGGACGCGTGGGCTTCCGTCGCTTTTCTTCTCCTCTTTCCGACGGCGTTCTTCCTCGCGGCGGTCTACGCCGAATCGACGTTCCTCCTCTTCGCGCTCCTCGCCTTCCGGGACGCGCGCGGGGGACCGACCGGAAAGGCGCTCCTCTGGGGCTTCCTGCTCGGGCTGACGAAGGCCTCCGCGATCGCCGTGGCGCCGGCTCTCTTCCTCGCAGCGATGGAGAGGCGCTCCGGCGAGGAACGGCATCGGTGGGGGCGAGCCCTTCTCATCGGAGCCGTCCCGGCGGCGGCGGTCTTTCTCTGGATTTTCGGAGTCGGGTGGATCTACGGCGAGCCGGGGTTGTTCTTCCGGTCCATGGAAGGGTGGCACCGCGGAACGAGCTCGGTCTCGGGAATCGGGGCATGGTTCTTCTCGATGGGGTTGCGCTTCAAGCACATGTCGTGGCGGAGCGATCCAACTCTCGCGCTCGATTACGGCGCGGCGCTCGTCTTCGCGGCGGTCGGCGTCCACCAGCTCGTGAGGAAGAGGTGGGCGGACGCGGCGTGGACCGGATCGGCGATCGTGCTTCCGATGACTACGGGCCTCTCGGCCGGGCTCCCGCGGTATCTCCTGGTCGTCTATCCCGTCTACTTCTCGCTCGTCGAAGGATCGCGCGGCCGTCCGCGCGTGCGCCTCGCCTGGTGGATCGTTTCGGGGTTACTTCTGCTGGCGGCCGCCGCCCGGTTCGTGAACTGGCACTGGGTGGCGTAGAGGAGCCCCAGGCGGCGACCTCCTTTCCTAACGCGGGCGGCGGGCCACGATGAGATGGTGGGGGTGGAAAAAGCCTTCGTGAATTGGGCGCTCCCGGACTTCCAAGCCTTGCGCGACGAGCCAGCTCGCATGTCGCGCGGGAGGGAGAAACCAGAGCTTCCCCCCGCGAGTGATCTGCAGCACGCGGACGGAAAGATTCTCCTGCATCCGGTTCCACGCCGCCTTCCACCTGGGCCGCGCGGCGACTTCCTTGACGACGAGGATGCCGCCGGGCGCGAGGGCCCGGGCGCAACGCTGGAGGAGCCACTCCTGCCGTTCCGGTTGGAGCAGGTAGAGAACGTCCAACACGACGATCGCATCCCACGGGCCCTCGGGAACGGTCTCCGCGTCGGCAAGCGTGAAGCAGAGGTTGGTCCGGCCCTTTTCTGCGGCGGCGCCGGCCGCGGCTGTGGCAGCGAGGATCTTGTCTTCGGCGACGTCGATTCCCACCACCCGGCGGCGCTCGTTCTGAAGAGCGAGATAGGCGGAGAAGGCGCCGTGTCCGCAGCCGACGTCCAGAATGCGCCCGGCCTCCGGCACGTCGGCGGCGACAACCTCGAATGGACAGGTCAGCCATCGAATCCGGACGTGCGCGCGGACGCGCCAGGGCTGGCGCGCGTAGAGCTCGAACACGTCGTGAGCGAAGCCGCTCACGGCCGTTCCTGCGCCAGGTCCGCGTAGGTCCCGAGTCGGAAGCCCGCCCGCTCGACATGTGCGCGCGTCTCTCCGTCCAAGAGAGCCACAAGCTCGTCCTCCCATCGGTAGTTCCAGGCGTAACGCTCGCGGTCGGGGTCGTGTGCCTCGCCGGGATGGACGATGATCTCCGCTGTGTGCGCGCTCGAACGCTGGAGCCGGTCAATGGCGTGCGCCAGCCGCGCTTGTCCCATGCGCCCGGACTCGTCGAATCCCACGGATGCATCGGGGAAACTGAGACCTTCCTCACTCGCCCGCCGCCGGAGCGGCGCGGCGAACAGCATCAGGCCGAGCCCCGGAATCCGCCGCGCGCTCGAGCGCGGGATCCGGATCCCTCGGATGCCGAATCGCCGGGCCAGCCGGAGAACGGCCTCGCGCACTTCCGGCCAGAGGTGGAGGTGCTGGTGGGTGTCGAGGTGCGTGACCGGGACTCCGAGCGCCAGGACGCGCTCGATCTGCACCGCGAATTCGGACTCCAGGTCCGCCGGGCGGATTCGACCGGACAACGCGTGAAGGAGGAAATGCTTCCAGCTCGGCGGCAGGCGGCCGTCACGACCGACGAGCGAGCGGATCTGCGCGGCGGGCAGAAGGGGTGGGTCTTCACCGACCGCCGCTAAATGGACGCCAACCCCGAGCGACGGCACTCTGCTGAGCCAGACACTCGCCTCAGGGAAGCCGGGCGCGACCGCGAGAACGGAGGTGCTCGTGACGATTCCCTGTCGGTGTGCCCGGAGGATCCCCCGGCTCACCGCCGGTGTAAGGCCATAGTCGTCGGCGTTGACGATGAGGAGCCGATTCAACGCTCGGGCTGCCGCGAGGCGGCGCCCACTCGGCTTGCGGCCACGGGCCCGTCCGCTGGAGACACCGGGGTAGCGAGTTTTCCGGGCGGAAGCCTGCGCAGCCGCCAGATCTCGGGCGTGACACGGAACATCTCGCGAATGATCGTCCGAATCACGCCGACGGAGGAGAGCGTCGAGATCCCGTGCGTGCGCGGGAAGTAGTCGACCCCGAACTGGATGATCCGGTACCCGAGCCGGTCGGCTCGAGCGAGGAGCTCGGCGTCGATGAAGCTGCCCTCGCTCTCCAACCGCACCTGCTCGAATATGCGCCGGCGGCAGAGCTTGAAGGCGAAGTTCACGTCGCGGATCCGGAGGCCAAGAGAGATCCGGACCAGCCAGTTGTAGACGTGGCTGTAGAACGCGCGGACGAACCCCTCGCCGGTCCGGCTGTGCCGATAGGCCGCGACGATGTCGGAACGATAGATTCGCATCAGCCGGCAGGCCTTGCGGGTTTCCGCCATGTCGAATGGAAGGTCTGCGTCCGAGTAGAGAACGAGCTCCTTGCGGGCTTCGGAGAATCCCGACTTGAGGGCTCCTCCGAGCTTTCGATTCTCGGGGTGGTGGATGACGCGGATCCTCGGCTCACTGCGGGCCATCTCGTCGGCGATCGCGCCCGTCGCGTCTGTCGAGGCGTCGTCGACGATGAGGATCTCGTAGTCGTCGATCTCGTCCTCCGCCAAAAGCGTCTCGCAGGTTTCTTGCGCGGCCGCGATGGCCCGGTGGATGCCACTTTCCTCGTTCCAGACCGGGAAGAGAATCGTCAGGCCGCGGAAATGCGCCATCTTTGACGGGGATCATACGGCGCGTCCAGGCACCGCGGGATACCATCCGCCGACCGGCCGCGGAAGCGGCCGCGGGGAGGAAATACCCGATGATTCCGGTCTGGGAGCCGGTCCTGGACGGAAACGAGCGCAAGTACGTTCTCGACTGCCTCGAGACGAACTGGATCTCCTCGCTCGGCTCCTACATCACGCGATTCGAAGAGAGCGTCGCTCGCTTCTGCGGCGCTCCCCACGGCGTCGCCTGCTCGAGCTGCACGACCGGCCTTCACATGGCGCTCGTCGCCCTCGGGATCGGCCCCGGGGACGACGTGCTCATCCCCGACTTCACGCTGATCGTTTCGGCGAACACTGTCATCGAGGCGGGAGCGCGACCGGTCCTGGTCGACGCGGACCCGAAGACCTGGTGCATCGATCCCGAGAAGCTCGAGGAGGGCATCGGGTCGCGCACGCGCGCGGTGATGGCCGTGCACATGTACGGGCATCCCTGCGACATGCCTGCGATCCTCGATATTGCCCGCCGCCATGACCTCCTCGTGATCGAGGACTGCGCGGAGGCGCACGGGGCGGAGATCGCGGGCCAAAGGGTCGGAAGCTTCGGCGACGCCGCCTGCTTCAGCTTCTACGGGAACAAGATCCTGACGACCGGCGAAGGCGGGATGGTGCTCTGCACCGACCCGGCTCTCGCGGAGAAGATGCGGCTGCTGCGCAACCAGGCCTTCGAACACCCTCGGTTCGTCCACCGGGAGATGGGCTTCAACTACCGAATCACGAACGTGCAGGCGGCGATCGGTCTCGCGCAGACGGAGAAAGTCGAGGAGAAAATCGAGAAGAAGCGCGAGATCGCGCGCTGGTACGCGGGGGCGTTCACCGGCATCGAAGATGTCGAACTGCCGTGGGAAGCGCCCGGCGCGAAGAACGTCTACTGGATGTACGGGGTGAAGCTCGGAGACTCCTTTCGCCGCGGGCGCGACGGCGTGATGGCGACAATGAAGGAGAAGGGGGTGGAGACACGTGCCTTCTTCTGCCCGATGCACCGCCAGCCCGTGTTCCAGAAGAGCGATCCGCGATTCCCCGACACGACGGGGGACTACCCGGTGTCCGACGACCTCTGGAAACGTGGCCTCTATCTGCCGTCGGGGCTCGGGTTGACCCGCGTTCAGGTCGAGGAGGTCGTCGCGAAGCTCGTGGAGTGCCGCGGTTGACGCCTGGGCAGCGCGCCGGCCGGGCGAGCCGGTACGGAACGCGGATCTTCGTCACCCGCATCCGGAGTCACGGCTGATGGCACACGAGGTTCTGGGCCCGCGTTTCGAGAGGCGTGACAGCCGCGGAATCTTCCGCGAGATCCTGAGCGGATTCCCGGCGGGGACGGTCGTGTCGGGCCGCATGGGCGCGGGCTCCGTGATGGGAAACCACTATCACCGCCGGACCCGCGTCTTCTTCCACCTGCTGTCAGGCCGAGTCGGAGTCCGCACGGTCGACATCGAGACAGGCGTCCTGGACAAGTTCCTCCTCGGCGAGAACCAGGGCGTGTTTCTCGAGCCGGGGGAGTCGCACGCGATTCGATTCCTCGTGGACTCTGAATTCCTGATGCTGAAGTCGCTTCCCTACGATCCGCAAGACCCCGACACGTTCGCTCATCCCGTGCCGGGCGAGAGCGAATACGTCTCACCCGAAGAGGGACAGCGCTAGCGAACCGGATTCTTCCGTCGAATGTAGACGGTCTTGTCCACGTCGGCGTGAACGACGCCCTTGGAGTCGGTGAGCTGGACGGTATAGACCCGATCGATCGAATGCTCGGTCTCGAGCCGTCGGCGGATGAACGCGATCTCCTCTTCGGGGATCACGAAGCGCGCGTACAGCGTCCAGCGTCCCGGCTTTTTGAAGCGGATCGTCGCGGCCTTGTCCCAGACGACGTAGTCGGGACCGAGGATCTTGATCAGCATGACGAATAATGTGTTGGGGTCAGGTTTAAACCTGACCCCAAGTCGACTCCAGACGGGTCGACGGCGCCGTAGAGGCTTCCTCCGAAGATCGTGTCGACCGTAGTTGCGCGTTCGCCAGTTGAGTGGGAGCTTCACGTGGACTTCCCGGAAGTCGCCGGACATGTACGTCACACGCGCTCCGGTGCCGCGGAAGGCGGGGAAAAAATTGAAGCCCCATCGCATTCTGCGGGAAGCGGCACTTTCCGGCACGGTCGGATGCTAGATTAGTTTCGATGTTCGAGCCGGGGTACGTCGCGCTTCTGGAAGCAGGCGATCTCGGGGACCGTGTCGAGAAGCTCTATGCCCTCCTCGCGTCGTGCACGGTCTGTCCCCGAAACTGCGGCAACGACCGGCTCGCGGACGTGCTCGCGTCGTGCGCATCCGGCTCGAAACCGGTCGTCTCTTCGTACACCGCGCACTTCGGCGAGGAGCCGGTCCTCTCGGGCACGCGGGGCGCCGGGAACGTCTTCTTCGGCAACTGCAACCTGAGGTGCGTCTACTGCCAGAACTGGCAGATCAGCCAGGACTGGAAGACGCAGAGGACGAACGAAGTCACGGTCGAGCGGCTCGCGGAGATGCTGCTCGAGCTACAGGACCGCGGCTGCCACAACATCGGCTTCGTCTCGCCGACGCACTATGCGCCGCAGATGGCGAAGGCGGTGCTCTTGGCAGCGCGGGCCGGGCTGCGCCTCCCGATCGTGTACAACACCAACGCGTACGACTCGGTCGAGGTGCTGAGCCTCCTGGAGGGGATCGTCGACGTCTACCTGCCGGACTTCAAATACGCGGACGCTTCGGCGGGCTGGCTCTACTCGAAGGTTCCGGACTACCCGGAACGATCGCGCGAAGCCCTCCTCGAGATGTACCGGCAGAAGGGATCGAGTCTCGTCTACGGCGACGACGGGCTCTTGAAGAGCGGGCTTCTGGTTCGCATGCTCGTCCTGCCGAACGGCGTCGCGGGAGTCGGCCAGTCGCTCGCGTGGATCGCCGAGACGCTCTCGCCGCGCGTGGCGATCTCGCTCATGGCGCAGTACTACCCGATCCACCGCGCGGCGAAGGACGCGCGCTATTCCGCGCTCTCCCGGGAGATCACGGCGGGGGAGTGGGAGGAGGCGCTCGGCGCTCTCGAGGCGAACGGCCTCGAGAACGGGTTCCAGCAGGAGCTCGAAACGTCGAACCGCTACTACCGCCCCGACTTCACCGACCGGGAGACGCCGTTCAAGGACATCCGAGACTTCGGTTAGGCCCGTTCCCTGGTTCCGCTACCCGAAGTCGGCCCGGTCGGGCGTCTTCTGGACGAGCACCGACCTCACCGTCGCCGGAAGAAGGGAGTGCAGAGTGTGTTGGAGCAGTGCGCGACCTGGAGATTGCCGTTGGAGACGTCGTAGTTGCTGATGAGGCCCAGGCCGTCGGCGCCGATCGTCACCGAGGTGTGGAATCCGTCCTGTTCTGCCGTGGGGAGCGACGTCAGTGTCGCCGCGGTGCAGGTGACGTTGGAGCAGTGCGCGACCTTGAGATCGCCGGTTGGTGAGTCGTAGTAGCTGATCAGGCCCAGGCTGTCGGCCCCGATCGTCACCGAGGTGTACTGCCCGACGCTGCCCGTCGTGTCGAGCGGCGTGATCGTGGCCGCGGTGCAGTTGACGTTGGAGCAGTGCGCGACCTTGAGATCGTCGTTGGTGCCGTCGTGGTAGCTGATCAGGCCCAGGCCGTCGGCTCCGATCGTCACCGAGCTGTCGAAGCCGACGTTGTCCGTCGTGTCGATCGGGGTGATCGTCGCCGCGCTGCAGTTGGTGTTGGAGCAGTGCGCGACCTTGAGATGGGCGCTGATGAGATCGATGTAACTGATCAGGCCCAGGCCGTCGGCGCCGATCGTGATTGCAGTGTCGAAGCCGGCCGTCGTGTCGATCGGGGTGGTGGTGGCCGAGGTGCAGTTTACGTTGGAGCAGTGCGCGACCTTGACGTCCTGATTTGTCTCGTCGTAGTAGCTGATCAGGCCCAGGCCGTCGGCTCCGATCGTTACGGATGTGGACTGGCCGACGCTGCCGGTCGTGTCGAGCGGGGTGATCGTCGCCGCGGTGCAGTTGACGTTGGAGCAGTGGGCGACCTTGAGGTTCAGATTGGTGTTGTCGTAATAGCTGATCAGGCCCAGGCCGTCGGCCCCGATCGTCACGGAGGTGTACTGGCCGACGTTGCCCGTCGTGTCGAGCGGGGTGGTGGTGGCCGAGGTGCAGTTGACGTTGGAGCAGTGCGCGACGTTGAGATCGAAGTTGGTGACGTCCCAGTAGCTGACCAGGCCCAGGCCGTCGGCCCCGATCGTCACCGAGGTGTATTGGCCGACATCGTCCGCGCTGTTGAGCGACGTCCTGGTGTTGCCCGAAGGGGGAGGCGGAGCCTGGTCGTAGAAGGTCGCGGGCTGACCGCCGAGAGAGCTCGCATCGACATTCGTAGCGGCGACTGTGAGCGTTTGGCCCGCAGGCGTGATCGAGATGTTGGTGCCCGCGGCAAGCGACACTGCTCCCGAGAGGCCGTTGATCGTGTTGACGATCGAGATCGGCGCGTAGTACCCGTTGGTGTCGATGATCAGATCGGTGCCCGACACGCCCGCGATGACCGTCACCCCGCCTCCGGTCCCCAACGGAACGACGGCCGCGTTGGCGATCGTCTGTCCGGCAACGTAGTTCAAAGTGGAGACGTTGGGCTGCGCTCCTCCCTGCGGGTAGATCAGGATGAACCCGGGTCCCTGTGTATTGGTGACCGTGATGTTCAAAGAGACAGCCTCGGCCCCGCCGAGGATCCCGCACTGGCCGGTGAGCGTGAAGTTGCGCGGAACTCCCTGCGTCAGAGCCGGTGGCCCGTATGCGCCGGTGAAGCCAGCGCCGCGCGTATCGGCGATGCGGCACGGGTTGATACCGATCAGGGGCAGGGGAGGCGTCGGCACGCCCTCGACCGCCATTGGACCGAGAGCCCCCGCTTCCTTCGCCTTCTCGAGCGAAATTGCCTGAGTCGACACCCAGAACGGCGCCGCCGTCCAGTTGGAGATCTCGGGCAGAGCTTCGCGGAAAGAGTCCTGCGCGATCCCGGTGCTCGACCAGAGAAGAATTACGGCGACCACCGACAGGCGGCGTGCGGACATAGGTTCCCCCTCTCCTTACAAACAGAGAATCGAGACGCGGTGGATTGTGGACGAGGTCGTCGGGGGAATTCTCTCCCGCTTCGATTGGAACTGGCTCTAGACCTAGGTCGTAGGTCGAAGAGAACCGCGTTCGGCCGGAGCTCGTGGAAACGGGATCAGAAGAGGCGGGGCTGCTCCGGCTTTCTGGTCTGAGGGGTCGTGATGGGGGCGAGCGCCGGATACGTCTCCCGCAGGCTGTCCGGAGCGGACCGCACCTCGCCCGTCAGCATCTGCTGCAGCTGAAGCGCGTTCGCGACCGCCTGGCCGCGGAAGTGGTTGTTCATCACGGCGAACGCGTTCGACTTCGGCGCCCGCTCACCGCGCTCCCGGATCCTCTCGACCCAGGGCGTGAGCTCCTTCTCGTTGTAGAGGTAGTTGTATCGCTCCTCGTTCGACGTGTCCGGCCCGAACCACTTGGCGGCGTTGCGTCCGTGGAAGCGGTAGTAGGCGACGGGTCCGGTCACGTGCGACGTCGCGGGAAGGTTTCCTTTGAGCCGCGGCTGGTCGATGTTGACGAAGCCGACGGAGTTGTCCTCGAGAAAGCGGAGAGTCTCCGGCGAGTTCCACGAGAAGTGCCGGAACTCCGCCGCGAGCGGAAACGCGGCGAACCGCCCGAAGATCCGCTCGAGTGTCGCGCGGTTCTCTTCGGTCGCGCGGAACGACATCGGCACCTGCACGAGCACCGCCCCGAGACGCTCCGCCGACGCGAGCGCGTCCATCGCGTCGCGGACGGCCTTCTCGTCCTCGGCCGTCGCGTTGCCGTCGTGGGTGAAACCCCGGTAGAGCTTCGCGGTGAAGAGGAATCGCGGGTTGTGCGCCACGCGCCGCGCCCAGTCGCGCGCCATCGACGCGGGCGGGATTCGGTAGAACGTCGAGTTGATCTCGTCGGCGTCGAAAAGGGACGCCATGAAGCCGAGCCGATCGAAACCGCGGCGCGGGGGCGGGTAAACGATCCCCTCCCAGTCCTTGTACATCCACCCCGCCGTGCCGACGCGCACGCCGGGGAGAGCAGCGGGCCGCTGGCCGGTCACGGCGTTTCGCAGGTGTTGACGACCGCCGACTCCTCGTCCGGCGCGACGGTGAAGCCGCCCTCGCCGATCGCCCGGTCGCCCTGACGGAGGCTGATGCGGTACTCGCCCGACGTGGAAAAGAAGTCGCCCGTGCGCACGGAGGTGCGGATCATCCGCGATCTCGCGCCTCCCTGCGGCACGAGCACCCGCTCCGCGCCGCCCGGCCCGATCGCCACGACGGAAACTTCTCCCGGCGGAGCCGACGCGACCTCTGCGACGACGGTGACTCGTCGGACGCTCCCCGCGAGCTGCCGGCGCGCTCGGGCCTTCTCGTCCCCCGGCACGAATGCCGTGACGCGGTTCCGAGCGGGTGACGTCTCGATGCCCTGCGGCACTCCGAACGGCACCCGCACCCAGAAGCGCGACGCGACGGGTCGTCCGTCCAGCGTTGCGGGGAAGTACACCGAGTTGCGCAGCGCGTCGTCGGCGGCGAGCGCGAACACCATGAAAGTGGTTCCGAGGACGTGCGCGTCGCGAACCTTACCTTTGCGATCGACGACGAGCTCGTGCGTGGACTCGCCACTCATCCGCGCCCGCCGCGTCGTCGGGGGATATTCAGGCATCCGCGGAAACTTCGGCCGCGCCGCGGCGAACTCCGGGCAGGTTTCCGGTCGACCGACTTCGCGCGCGGGTCCGCTCGCGCAGCCGAGCGCGGCGGTCAACGCGACGGTGAGCCCTACTTTCGCAGAGCGGCCGCGAAGTCGAAGCGGGAGGGATCGCGGGCGAGCCAGAACTGCCCCCCGCCGGCGTCCTTCCCGTCCGCGAGATATCGCAGGATCCACACGCCCTCCGGCCAGTCCGCGCCGACGGAAGCGACCATCGGAATCCGGGCCTCCGTCGCCTTGGCCGCGACCGAAATAGGACTCTCGAAGAGGATGTAAGGCTTTCCGGCGGGCGACGTCGCCTCGACGCGCACGCGGATCGTCCGCGCCTTCGGTTGCGGCTCGACGTCGAGAACGGCTTCCGCGCGCACCTTGGGGTCGACGCCCAGCCGCACGGGGAAGCCTTCCGGCGCGGACTTGTTTCCGGACGCGTCGGCGGGGAAGACCGGCAGGTCGCCCAGGATCGGCTGAGGAATGACGCCGCGCTTTTCGCTCTTCAGCCGAAACCGCACTCCGACGTTCGCCGCGATGTCGATGGGCTTTCCGTCGCGGGTGGCCGGCTTGAACCGCCATGCCCGGACGGCCGCGAGCGCGGGCTCGACGAACCCCTGAAAGCTCGCGGAGATCATGCGAAGGTTCTGGACGTTCCCCTCGCGATCGATACGGCCGATGAGGAGGACGTTGCCCTGCTGTTGGCCTTTGAGCAGCGCTTCGGGATAGACCGCCTCCTGGTACTTCTGAACCTCGGCGGGCGTCGCCGGACCCGCCGCGAAAGCGGAGACCGCGAAGAAGAGGACCGGCGCGATGCGAGCGGCGCGCGTCAAGCGGACGCTCCGGCGAGGGCGCGTCGTGCGTGATACGAGGAGCGGACGAGAGGACCCGACTCGACGCGAGCAAATCCCATCGACTCTCCTTGGGATCGGATCATTTCGAACTCTTCGGGAGTGTAGTAACGCTCCACCGGAAGTCGCCGCGCGTGTGCCTGGAGATACTGACCGACCGTCGCGATGTCGCACCCGGAGGACCGCAGGTCCGCGAGCGCCCCGGAGAGCTCCTCCATCGTCTCGCCGAGCCCCACCATGACGCCCGATTTCGTCTTCATCGGCGCGCCGGTTTCGCGCCGGCGCGCGTCGGCGCGGGCGATGAGCTCGAGCGAGCGTTCGTAACGCGCCTGGGGCCGCACGCGCCGGTAGAGGCGGGCGACCGACTCGAGGTTGTGGTTCAGGATCTCCGGCACCTCGCGCAGAATGACGTCGAGCGCCTCCCAATTCCCGCAAAAGTCGGGGATCAGCACCTCGACCGTACATCCCGGCACGCGGCGGCGGATCGCGCGGATGGTCTCGGCGAAGTGCGCGGCGCCGCCGTCGGGCAGGTCGTCGCGGTTGACCGAGGTGACGACGGCATGCGAGAGCCCGAGCTCCGCCGCCGCCCGCGCGACCCGGTCGGGCTCCTTCGGATCGAGCTCGCCGGGGGAACCCTGCGTCACCGCGCAGAACCCGCACGTGCGCGTGCACACGTCTCCCATGAGCATGAAGGTCGCCGTGCGCTCGCGGGCCCAGCACTCGTGGATGTTCGGGCAGCGCGCCTCTTCACAGACCGTCACGAGCGAGAGGCGCCGCATCATCGCGCGGACCTCTTCGTACTCGCCGGTCGTGCTCAGCCGGACTTTCAGCCACGGGGGGCGCTCGAGCCGGGACGCCGGCGGGAGGACGGGGAGTCCGCTCATGGGCCGGCGACCGAGATCTCTCGCCCGAAGACTTCCGCGAACCGAGCGCAGAGCTTCGGAACGACGTCTCGCACTGCAACCGGACGTCCGAGTGCGCGAGAGACAGACGTCACGCCGCCGTCGCTGATCCCGCAGGGGACGATCCCGCGGAAGTAGGAGAGCGGCTCGTCGGTGACGTTCAATGCGAAGCCGTGCGTGGTAATCCACCTCGAGATGTGGACGCCGATCGCCGCGATCTTGTCGTTGCCGATCCAGACGGAGGAGACGCGCTCCGGAAGCGTCGAGCGGGACGCAGAGACGCCGAAGTCGGCGAGGGTTCCGAGAAGGACTTCTTCCAGGTCGCGCACGTAGCGCCGCACGTCGCGCCGGTCCGGATCGAGATTCAGGATCGGGTAACCGACGAGCTGTCCGGGGCCGTGGTAGGTGACCTTTCCGCCGCGGTCGGCCTCGAACAGGCTGATGCCGAGCTCGTCGCGTTTCGCTGGCGTGAACAGGACGTCGGCCTCGGAGGCGTTCCGTCCGAGGGTGAAGACGGGATCGTGCTCGAGGAGGAGCAGCGTCTCCGCGCCGCCCCGCGCGACGCGGGCGGCGGCTTCTGTCTGGAGCGCGAGCGCGGCCTCGTAACCGATGCGGCCGAGCCACAGCGCTTCGACGCGCCGCGTCGCAGGCATCGCACCGCCGGCGGGGCGAATCAGGTCGACAGCTTCCATCTCGGGAGAAGTGTACCCGCTCCGAACACTCCATAGAGGACGAGCACCGGATCCCAGTAAGGCACCCGATATCGCCAGGAGACCAGTGTCAGGACGTGCGCCGCCATGCTCGCGAGGAGGAACGCGATCGCGAAAACCGTCGCCCCCCGCCGAGGCGCGAGCAGCAGACCGCGCGCCGCGAGGACGTAGAGGACCGTGTACAGCGCACCGATCCCGAGAACGACCGTGCGTGGCCAGAAGATCGGATTCGGGTAAGGGCGCAGCCAGTCGCCGATCTTGCGCGCGAGGAGTCGAATCGTCGCGGCTGGCTGCTCGGCGGCCTCCGCCAGCGTTCGGCGGGTGAGTGCCCGCGTGATCCGTCCGGGAGACGTCACGCCGGCCGAGTTGAGCTCGTTCAGACGATCTCCGAGGAGACGGAAGGTCTCGTCGGACCAGGCGTCGTAGCTCTTCCGATCGCGGATTTCGTAGAACCGCGCCATCAGGTCGGAGTTCCCGAGATAGAAGTTGAACCCTCCGACGTCGCTCACGAGGACGAACTCTCGATAGACGACCGCGTTGCGGATCGTCCAGGGCGCGAGCGAAATGACGGCGCCCAGGATCCCCGCCGCGGCGATGTGTGCCCGCACCCGGAATGGCCAGCGGAGATCGCCGAGCGGCGCGGCGAGGAGCGGAGCGACGAGGAGCGCGGACGGGCGCGTCAGGATCGCGAGACCGGTCAGGATGCCGGCGGCGAGCGAGAGCGTGCTCGAGGGACGGTCGACGGACGCCAGCAGCAGAAAGCCGGCGCCGAGGAGGAGCACGAGAAAGAGCGGCTCGCTCTGGACGTCGCTCGAGACCATGACGAGTGAGGGGTCGAGGGCCGCCGCGATGCCGACCCCGATCGCAACGCCGCGCTTACCGAAAAGGCGGGCCGCGATCGCCGCGAGGATCACCGCCGCGAAACTGCCGAGAACGGCGCTCGCGACCTTCGCCAGGACGACCCGATCCGGATGCCCGAGCGTGACTACGGTCAAGAACGCGGCGTAGCCCGGCGGTCGGAAGTAGAAGGCGTCGGTCTTCAGCGGATAACTGCCGGTCTGCGCGAGTGCCCGGGCGGCGAGCTGATAGGCGGGCGCGTCCCCGAAGTGCGCGGTCGCCGCCCCCGTCCAGGCGACGACCGCGAGCCGGCTGACCAGGGCGAGAAGAAAGATACCGAGGAGGGGCCGCGCGCCAATGCGCGGAAGAGTTTCAGTTCCTGTCATTCCGAGGCCCGGGAGGGCCGAGGGCACCGAGCGCGTCTGCGGACGTGAGCTTGCGAAAGGCCGCAGAGCGCGACAAGCGCCGTCGCGAGACGGCGCTCATCTCTCGATTGATCGAGGGAGAGATCCTTCCTTTCGCTCAGGATGACAGGGGAAGACCGGGGCTAGCCCAGATCGAACTCGCCCTTCTCGAGCGTCTTCTTCACGCTGGCCATGAAGCGATCCGCGTCGGCGCCGTCGACCAAGCGGTGGTCGAACGAGAGCGCGAGGTATCCCATCGTCCGGATGCCGAGCGCGTCGTTCCCTTTCTCGTCGCTGACGACGACGGGACGCTTCTCGATCGTCCCGACGCCGAGAATCGCGACCTGCGGCTGCGGGATGATCGGCGTGCCGAAGAGCGACCCGAAGACCCCGGGATTCGTGACGGTGAAGGTACCGCCCTGGATTTCTTCCGGCTTCAACCGCTTCGTCCGGGCGCGCTCCGCGAGGTCCTGCGCGGCCCGCGCGAGGCCGAGGATCGACTTCTCGTCGGCGTTCCGGATCACGGGAACGATCAGCCCCCAGTCGAGCGCGACCGCCATTCCGAGGTGGATGTCTTTGTGGTACACGATGTTCTCGCCGTCGATCGACGCGTTGACCTGCGGGAACTCCTTCAACGCCTGGATCGCGGCGCGGAAGATGAACGGCAGATAGGTCAGCTTGACGCCGTTCTTCTCGAGGAACGCCTGCTTGTACCGCTCGCGCAGCCGGGCGATGTTCGTGTAGTCGACCTGAAAGACCGTCGTGACGTGTGCGGACGTCCGCTTCGACAGGATCATGTTATCGGCGGTGATCCGCCGGATCTTCGTCATCGGGACGAGCTCGTCGCGGTCGCTCGCGACCATCGCCGGACGCGGCGCGGCCGGCGGCTCCGCACCCGGCGCCCGGACGGGTTCCGCGGACTCCGCGGGCCGGGGCGCCTCTCTCGGTCCCGCGGAAACGGTCATGCCGGGCGCCCCGGCGACCTTGCGGTTCTCGATGTAGGAAAGGATGTCGTTCTTCGTCACACGGTTGTAGATCCCGGTGCCCTCGATCTCACGGACGTCGACGCCGTGCTCGGCGGCGATCTTGCGGACGAGCGGCGAGGAGCGCAGGCGGATCCGCTCCTCCATCGATTCGTCGACGCGGCCGCCTTCCTCTTCGGCCGTCGGGGCGGCCGGGGCCGGCGCCTCCACGGGTGCGGGAGGCGGAGGAGGGGCCGGTGCGGGCCGCTCTGCGGCGGCCGCGGCCGGCGCGACAGGCGCGGTCGCGGGGGCGGGTTTCGGCGCCTGCGCGGGAGCGGGCGGGGGAGGCGGCTCCGGTGGAGCCGCGGCGGCCGTGACGGGAGCCGGCTCGGGCGCTTTCGCCGGAGCCGTCGGGGCGCTCGCGCCCACCTCGGACGCTTCTCCGATCAAACCCACGACGGTATTGATCGGAACCGTCTGGCCTTCACCGACCCGGATCTCGGTGAGCGTCCCGGCGACGGGCGCCGGGATCTCGGCGTCCACCTTGTCGGTCGAGATCTCGAAGATCGGCTCGTCTCTCTTGACGGCCTCGCCCACCTTCTTCAACCACTTGGTAATCGTGCCTTCGGCGATCGACTCGCCCATCTGCGGCATGATGATTTCGGTCGGCATCCCACCACCTCTGTAAACCGAAGTCAGAATAACAGGTCCGGAACCTCCATTCGCCGGCAGTTCGCCGCCGTTCGCCGAAATCGGCGGTACACGCGGACGCCGGGGCTTCCGTGGGCGGCGCGACCCTCACGGGGATCGGATAACAAGAGGGCAACCCCGGCTCTCGCCGACGATCGATTTCGAGAATAATCGGGACCAAGTTCGAACATGCCGCGCTCTCTTTCCCGATCGCTCGCCGTCGAGGTGGTCCACAAGTTCGGGGGAGCTTCGCTCGGCGATGCCGGAGCACTTCGAAACGCCCTGTCCATCGTCGAAGCCGGACCGCGTTCCGCCGTCGTCGTCGTCTCGGCGTTTGCCGGCGTGACGGACGCTCTTCTTTCACTCGTCCGCGAGCTCTCCCGGGGAAACGACACAGCCGTTCGGCGGACGGCGAGGGCGCTCGCGAGGAAGCACGAGGCGACGGCTCGCGCCGTCACTTCCGACTCGAAAGAGCGCGAGCGGCTTCTGAAACGGGTTCGCGACGCCTTCGCGGAGCTCGCGGCATTGACCGGTGCTCCGCTCATGCTCCGGGAGCTTTCCCCGCGCTCGGTCGACCGCCTGATCGCATTCGGCGAAGATCTGGCCGCCCGGATCTTCTCGGCGGGCCTCACCTCGCGAGGGCTCGCGTCCGAGTACGTCAGCGCGATGGATCTCGTCGCGACGGACGCGCGTGCCGGACAGGCCTCACCCGATCTCGTTTCGACGGATCGCAGGGTTCGAGTCCGGCTTCGTCCGATTCTGCGCCGGGGCGGCATTCCGGTGGTGCCGGGATTCATCGGGGCGGATCCCGAAGGGCGGGTAACCACCCTGGGCCGCGGAGGCTCGGATCTGACGGCCACCCTCGTTGGTCGGGCGCTCGGGGCCCGAGCGGTCTTTCTCTGGAAGGACGTCCCCGGGTTTTTGACCGCGGACCCGAGCGTCGTTCCCGACGCCCGGATCATCCCGCAGCTGAACGTCCGCGAAGCGGCGGAGCTCGCGTACTACGGCGCGAAAGTGCTGCACCCGCGAGCCCTGATTCCGGTGGGACGACGCGTTCCGGTCTTCGTCCGCCCGTTCGCTCGTCCCGACCGGCCCGGGACGGAGATCTCCGGGCGGCGCACGCTCGGCCGATATCCGGTCAAGGCGCTCTCGGCGATTTCGGGTCAGGCGCTCGTGACCGTCACCGGTAACGGGATGCTTGGGGTTCCCGGGATCGCGGCCCGCACGTTCGAAGCTCTCCATCGGGAGAACATTTCGGTCTCCCTCATCTCACAGGCGTCCTCCGAGCATTCGATCTGTCTCGGCGTTCCGGCCTCGGCCGCCGGGCACGCCCGGACGAGCCTGCTCGACTCGTTCCGCGAGGAGATCACCCGGCGGGAGATCGACGGGGTCGAGGTGCGGGACGGTCTGGCCACGATCTCGGTCGTCGGGCTCGGTATGGCGGGTACTCCCGGGATCGCCGCCCGGGTTTTCACGGCGCTCGCGCAGGGAAAGATCAACGTCATTGCGATCGCGCAGGGCTCCTCGGAGCTGTCGATCTCCTTCGTCGTCGAGGAGGCGTCTGCCGGCGAGGCGGAGCGGCGGATTCACGAGGCGTTTCAGCTGTCGAAGATCGGCGGCGGAAGCGCGATTCCGTCGGAGCGCGCCGACGTCGTTCTGCTCGGCTTCGGCCAGGTCGGCAGAACGCTCGCCGATCTGATCGCGAAGGAATCGCGGCGGGCAGGGCTCCGGCTGGTCGCCGTGATCGACCGCGGTGGCTACGTCTTCCGCCCCGGGGGTCTGTCCTCGCGCGACGTCGCGGGTCTCTCCCGGCTCAAGGCCGCGTCTCGATCCGTCTCCGAGTCCTCGCGCGGAGTCCGCGCGCCCGCGACGCAGGCCATCTCGACGCTCGCGGAGCACGCGCTGTCGCGTCCCGTTCTCGTCGATGTCACCGCCGATAACACCTCCGCGTTGCTCGAGAGGTCGATCGCCCAGGGTTTCGACCTCGTTCTCGCCAACAAACGTCCGCTCTCCGGGTCGCACGAGAAGGGAGAGCGGATCGAGAGCGCCGCCCGCGCGAGTGGAAGACGACTGCGCTTCGAGGCGACCGTCGGCGCCGGGCTTCCGATCCTGGACACCTATCGAAAGCTGGTCGAGTCCGGAGACCAGGTCTCGAAAATCGAGGGCTGTCTCTCGGGCACCCTCGGATTTCTGCTGAGCGAGGTGGAGAAAGGCCGTCCCTTCTCGCGGAGCCTGCGCCTCGCGATCGAGCAGGGTTACACGGAGCCCGACCCCCGCGACGACCTCTCCGGCGCCGACGTCGGGCGCAAGGCGCTCATCCTCGGCCGCCTTCTCGGGTTTCGCGGCGAGCCCGAAGACGTCGAAGTCGAGTCGCTCGTGCCAACCCGACTTCAAAAGCTCTCACTCGCGCGCTTCCTCGAACGCCTCGAGGAGCTCGATCCCGACTGGAACGAGCGCGTCGCACGCGCTCGGGCGCGCGACCGCGTTCTTCGATACATCGCGTCCGTGACGCGGCGGAGGGTCCGGGTCAAGCTCGCGGAGGTGGCGCCGGGGACTCCGTTCGCAGGGCTCACCGGCTCGGACAACCAGGTTGCGTTCACGACGCGGCGCTACCGATCGAACCCTCTCGTCATTCAAGGGCCGGGAGCCGGCCTCGCCGTGACCGCGGCCGGGATCTTCAACGACGTGGCGGAGCTCGCCGGCGGATGAGGCTCGTGCGAGGTTTTGCGCCGGGCACCGTGGCCAACCTGGGCCCCGGCCTGGACATCCTCGGCCTCGCTCTCGCGGGCGTCGGAGACACCGTCACCGCCGAGCGCGGGGAGACCCGGGAAATCCGGATCCGCTCATCCGGGCATCCCGAGATCTCAACCGATCCGCGACGGAACACCGCCGGGATCGCCGCCGCGCGCGTGCGCGAGAGGGCCGGGGCGGGATCGATCGGCCTGACTCTGACGATCGAGAAGGGCCTTCCGCTGTCGGGAGGTCAGGGGGGCAGCGCGGCCTCGGCCGCTGCGGCGGCGGTTGCGGTCAACGAGCTTCTCGGCTCTCCTCTCTCACGGGCGGATCTCCTCGAGCCCTGTCTCGAGGCGGAAGAGGCGGTCGCCGGCCGCCACGCCGACAACCTCGCTGCGGCGCTCCTGGGCGGGGTCGTTCTGATCGAGTCCATCGAGCCCCTCGCAGTGATCGCGTTGAGCTTTCCGGAGGATCTCCTCGTGGTCCTCGCGATGCCCTCGCAGCAGCTGCGAACGGCGGACGCCCGCGCGCTTCTGCCCGCCTCGGTCGATCGCGCGGTTGCGGTCGGGCAGGCCGCCCGTGTCGGGGCGCTGGTCGCCGCGCTCGCAAGGCGCGACTGGGCACTGCTCCGTCGCGCGGTCGACGACCGAATCGCCGAGCCGGTTCGCGCCCCGCTCCTGACCGGATTCGCCGAGGCGAAGGCCGCCGCTCTCGACGCCGGCGCGCTCGGCTGCTCGATCTCCGGCAGCGGCCCCTCCGCCTTTGCTTTCGCCGCAGAGAGCGAGTCCGCCGTTCGAATCGCGGACGCCATGGTCGCGGCATATCGATCGCGCGGTGTCGAAGCGCGCGCGCGGATCTCAAAGATCGACGCGCTCGGCGCCCGCGTCGTGAGCGCGGAAGCGTGACCGGATCAGCGCTCCCGACCTGGCAGGTCTGCCCGGGATGTGGCAGAGAGGTCGGGGTTTCGTTCCCGGGAAGCGCGTGCCCGGATTGCGGGAGTCTTCTCGACGTGAGGCATCGACGGCCGGACCGTTCCGGCCCGGCTCTTCGCGATCTCTTCGCCGCGCGCCGGGGCGGTTCCGGGCTGGACGCTTCCGGTGTGTGGCGATACCGGGAGCTCGTCCTTCCGGATGCGGACTCCGACGTCGTCACTTATCCGGAGGGGAACACGCCTCTTCTCGCGCGCGATCCGGTCGCGCGCTGGGCCAGGATCGAGCACCTCCTCTTGAAGCACGAGGGTCACAACCCCACGGGCTCCTTCAAGGACCGAGGGATGACCGTCGGAATCACGCAGGCGCGTCGGCTGAAAGCACGCGCCGTCGCGTGCGCTTCGACCGGGAACACGTCCGCCTCCCTCGCGGCATACGCGGCGCTTGCCGGCATCCCCGCGCTCGTCTTCGTTCCCAGCGGACAGGTCGCGGCGGGGAAGCTCGCGCAGACGCTGGCCTACGGGGCGAAGACTCTGCTCGTCCGCGGCGACTTCGACGCCTGCTTCGCCCTCGCACGCGAGGCGAGCGCGAAGCTGAACGTTTATCTCCTGAACTCGGTCAACCCGTTTCGACTCGAGGGTCAGAAGACGATCGTGCTGGAAATGCTCGAGCAGCTCGGCTGGGACCCCCCGGACTGGATCGCGCTGCCCGCCGGCAATCTCGGCAACACCTCGGCGTTCGGAAAGGCCCTGATCGAGGCTCAGGAAGTCGGCCTGATCTCCCGCCTTCCCCGCCTGGCGGCGGTGCAGGCGGACGGCGCCAATCCGTTCGCCCGCAGCTTCCGGGGAGGATTCGCCCGGCGGCATCCCGTCAAAGCGGAGACGGCGGCGACCGCCATCCGCATCGGAGATCCGGCCTCCCACGATCGCGCCGTCGCGGCGATCCGGGCGACGGACGGCGTCGTCATCGACGTCAGCGATGACGAGATCCTCGAAGCGAAGGCCGTCGTGGACGCCTCGGGCGCTGGGTGCGAGCCGGCGAGCGCCGCGAGCGTAGCGGGGGCAAGGAGGCTCGCCGGGCAGGGGATCATCCGGAAGGGGGAGCGTGTCGTCGCAATATTGACCGGGCACGTCCTGAAGGACCCGGGGATCCTGCTCCGATATCACCAGGAAGCCGACCCGCCTCCGCCCCGAGCCAACCGTCCGATCGAGATCGAGGCGGAGCTCTCGGCAATCGAAAAGGTCCTCGGAGAGAGCGGGCGGTGAGGGTGAGACCCGAAACACTGGTCGCCAGGCTCGAGGCCGCGGCGCGGCACCGCCCCGATCGCGGCGAAGCCCGCCGGTTGCTCCAGCTCGTCGAAGACGTTTCGTTCGTCGAGGCCCGAAGCCTGATCCGGCTGCACGAGACGCTGCTCTTCCTCCGCGCGTATCCGCACGACCGGGAGGTCATGCGCGGGGCCGAGGGAGAGCTGTCGCGGTTCGCCGGGCGAGTCGCCAATCTCGCCGCTTCGGGAGGCGACCTCGAGCCCTTCGACCGGCCGGAGGTCTCCGGAATCGCGGGAACGTCGATCACCACGGACTATTCGTTCGACGTCGTTCAGTGGCTCGCCGCGCGCCTTCCGTGGCGCGTCCGGCTCGACTGGGAGAACCAGGACGACCCCGACCGGCTGCGCGCCCTTCTTCCACGCTTTCTGCCGCTCCTCGAGGAGGAAGCGCTGGAGGACGCGAACGTGCCGTACGCCGAGTGGCTGCGGGCGGCGGCGCAGCCCGACGGCCGGCGGGACCTCGCGTGGCTGCTCGAACGGATCGAGGCGCTCCCGCTCTCGGAGGCCGATCGCGCCGAGCGCTACGAGGCGCTTCGGGTTCCCATCGAGTGGCGCCTCGGAAACGGCCCGATCACGCGGACCCGGATGCGCTGGCGCGCGCCGGAACTCTTCTTCCACTCCGAACCTCTGATCGCGCGGCGAGACGTCTCGCTCGATGAGGCAACGACCGCGCCGCCGCTGCCGCTCCGGAAGGCGCCGCGCGCCGAGGGCGAGCGCGTGGTCGACTTGACCCGCGGGGCGACCGCGCTCCGCTATCGCGAGTACTACGGCTTCACGTACGCCGACCCGGGGTCGGTGCGCGCCGCGCCGGCCGGCCGGGGAGTCGAGATCTTCCTGATGGGCCTCCAGCGGGACCGGCGGCTGCCGCTGCGGGCCGGTTTCGCCGGCTTCATCGTGAAGAACGGCGTGCCCGTCGGCTACATCGAAGGACTGGCATTCTTCGAAAGAATCGAGATCGGCTTCAACATCTATTACACGTTCCGCGAAGGGGAGTCCGCCTGGCTCTTCGGCCGCGTGCTGCGACTTCTCAACCAGGTCTACGGCGTGACGTCCTTCTCGATCGACCCGTACCAGCTCGGCCACGAGAACCCGGAGGCGATCGAGTCCGGCGCCTTCTGGTTCTACCGCAAGCTCGGCTTCCGGCCGACGTCGGCGGCGGTGGAGAGCCTGCTCTCGACCGAGGAACGGCGGATCGCGGACGACCCGTCGTACCGGTCGTCACCGCGAAGGCTCGAGCGGCTCGTCACCGGGAACCTCATCTACGACATTGAACGAGAGCGCGCTGGGGAGTGGGACCGTTTCCACATCCGCAAGATCGGACTCGCCGTGCAGCGGCGGATGGCGACGCGTTACGGCGGCGATGCCGCGCGGGCGCGCCGGGAAGCGAGCGCGCGGGTTTCCCGGATGATCGGCGCACGGACGGCGCGCTGGAACGCCGCCGAGAAAGCGGCTTTCGAAAACCTCGCGCTCGTGCTCGACCTCGTTCCGGACCTCGCGGGCTGGACGCGGGAGGAAAAGGAAGGACTCGAGGAGATCATTCGGGCGAAAGCCGGCCGAGAGGAGATTCGCTACCTCCGCCTCCTCCAGAAACATGGACGGTTGCGGAAGGAGCTGATTCGAATTGGTTCCCTTCGCTTGTCATCCTGAGCGAAGCGAAGGATCTCTCCGTGCCTGCGGCCCTCAGGATGACAGGCTTGTCAGTACCCGACGAGCGCCCGCTCGGCGCGGCGGACCTTCTCCGCGTTTGCTTGAGGTCCGGCATCGGAGACGCCGGAATTATACGGGTCTAAGATGCTCGCGATGCGTCCGCTGGTCTCGGTCGTGATCGCCTCGGACCGCGTGAGCGGGTCCCTCTCCGACAGCCTCGCGTCGCTCGAGCGACAGGTGGGAGGGCCTTCGTTCGAGGTCGTCGTCGCTTCCGCTTCGCGACCACCCGCGCGCGCGCTTTCTTTCCCGATCGAGTGGGTGTCCGCGGAATCGCGCAACCCCGCCGCCCGGCGCAACCTCGCGGTGCAGCGCTCGCGCGGCGAGATTCTCGCCTTTCTCGACGACGACGCTCAAGCCGAGGCCGGCTGGCTCGAGGCCGGCTCGCGCGCTCTTGATGCGGCGGAGCTCGTCGGCGGTCCGGATCTCGGGCCGGCCGGAGCGCCCTACCGCGAGCGGATCTCCGACCTTCTCCTCGCCACCCCGATCATCGGGAGCGGTGTGCCCGCGCACGAGCGGCGCCCGCCCGCCGGTCCGATCGTCTCGCCGCATGACGTCGCGTTGTGCAACCTGTTCGTGCGACGCGACGTCTTCGAGACGCTCGGCGGTTTCGACGAGTCGCTCGGATACGTCGGCGAGGACACGGACTTCGTGAGACGCGCGCTCGACCGCGGGTTCCGCGTTCTCCTGGATCCGGACCTCCGCGTCCGGCATCGCCGCCGGCCGTTCCCCGGGGGATACATCGCGCAGCGCTGGCGATACCGCGTCAAGACGGGGAGGCTGCTCGTCGAGCGGCCCGGGCTCCACGCGCGGCCGCGCATCGCGGCGTTCCTGACGGCGGGTTTCGCGGCGACGGCCGGAGTGGCGCTCTTCGGCCTGCCCTTCCTCGTGCCGACGGCGCTCCTGTACGCCGTCGCGACGTGGGTCCTTTCTTTCCCGATCTGGCGGGACGATCCGGCGCTCGCTCCGGCGGTGCCGTTTGCCTTCGCGCTGCACCACCTGACCTATTTCGCAGGACTGCTGGCGGGCATCGCCCGAGGGCTGCTTTCGGCGGGCGCGCGTTGAACGAGCTCGGTCTCGCGACTCAGTGGCTTCGCGGCCGCCGGACGCTGCCGCGATACCTGATCCTCGGAATGACGAACCTCTGCAACAGCAAGTGCGTCACCTGCTTCTACTGGGATCACTTGAACGTCAACCGGCATCTCGAGATGTCGCTCGAAGACTACTCGCGGGCGCTCGTCGACCTGCCGTCGCTCTACAGCGTCGTGCTGACGGGCGGGGAGCCGACGCTGAACCGCGACCTGCCCGAAGTCACGAAGCTCCTCTACCGGCGCCACGACGCCGCCAACGTCACGATGCCGACGAACTCGCTGCTGCCCGAACAGGTCGAGGCGACCGTGGCGCGGGCTCTCGAGTCCCGAAAGAGCGACCGGCAGACGTTTACGGTCGGCCTTTCGCTCGACCACCTCGGTCGGAGGCACGACGAGATCCGCGGCGCGCCCGGAAACTTTCCGAACGTCGTCGAGACCTACCGGCGGCTCGCGGAGCTGAAGCGCCGCCGCGCGGGACTCGTCGTCAACGTGCAGACGGTGCTCGCGTCGTTCAACCACGAGGAGCTGCCGGAGATCACGTCCTGGGTGTCGTCGAATTTCCGAGACATCGACTTCCACTCGTTCGAGCTGCTGCGTCCGCCCTTTCCGGATTCTTCGATCCGTCCGCTCACGGCGGGGGAGTATGCCCGCGCCCTCGAGTCGTTGAAGCCGTACTGGGCGCGATTCGACCGCTACCGCCCGATCTTGAGGAACCTGAAGGTCGCGGCGCGCGAGGCGGAGCTCGAGACCCTCGAGCAGGAGCGGATGGTCTATCCGTGCTTCGCCGGGACCGTGTCGGGCGTGCTCAATCCGGAAGGCACCGTCTCGCTCTGTGAGGTGCAGTGGGAGATCGGCAACATCCGCGACTACGGGTGGTCGTTCGCGAAGGCGTGGTTTTCCGAGAAGGCGGACGTGATGCGGGGCCGCATCGCGAAGCGCGAGTGCTGGTGTACGCATTCGTGCTTCATGAGCTCGAGCCTGCCGTTTTCGGTCAAGGGGCTGACGAAGATGGCGACGACGGCGCTCCTCCCGGTCCGAGCAGCTGGAACGTAGCGCTACCACCATGGGATGTCGCCCTGCGGCCGTTTGCCCTCTATCGGCGCCGTCGAGGCGCCGCTAAAAGAACCCGGCCGCTAAAAACGAAAGGGCCGGGTTTCCCCGGCCCTTTGAGAAACATGCCGGCGACGAGGTCGCCGACTGACGTGGCGTAAGAAGCGTTACTTCTTTTCGCCGACGACGAGCTTGCTCACGACGTCCTTGACGCCCGAAGTCTCCTTGGCGAGTTTGATGGCCTGGTCGATTTCCGCCTGGCTCTTCATGTGGTCGCCCGTCAGGTAGACCACGCCATTGCGCGTATCGACGTCGATCTTCAGGCCGCCCACCTGCGGGTCGGCGAGAAGCTTCGCCTTGACCGCCGCCGTGATCGCGGCGTCATCCATCACCTGGCCGACTGGACGATTCGGCTCGGGGTTCGGCGCGTTGCCGCCCATGGCCGCGTCGCCTTCGCCGCCCGGCGCGGGGGCCCCGCCGCCCATCGGCGGGTTTTCGCCCGGCATCGCAGCCGCTCCGCCCGCGACCGTGATGTTGTCCACCACGTCCGCGACGCCCTCGGTCGAGCGCGCGAGCGCCACTGCCTGATCCTTGGCTGCCTGGCTGTCGACGTTGCCGGACAGGGTGACGACCTTGTCCTTCGTGTCGACGTCGATCTGATACGCCTTCACCGTGTCATCCGCGGCGAGTTTGGACTTGACCTTGGTCGTGATCCCCGCGTCGGTCTGTGCGCACGCCACCGCGAACGCCACCGCCACGAGAATCCCCAGAAGAGTGGTGATCCGTTTCGTCATGAAGTTCCTCCTTGCCTGGCCTAATAGCCACGTGACCTTCTCTGCATCTTTCGTGCCGTAGAGAGCCGTCGCGGCGTCTCGATGGAAATGTCTGAGAGGATTGGTCTATTCTGCGCAATTGGAGCACTGAATGACGGAAGAGAACCGCGACGATCCCACCGTTGCACCCGGAGTCCGGGAGGGACGGCGCCGCTGGAAAGAGGTCGTGAGCCGGACGTTCTCCCGCCGGCCCCCCTGGAAGCGCGATTTCACGACTGTCTCGGGCGCGGAGGTCGACCCGCTCGCGGCGCCCGACTCGATCCCCGGCTTCGATTTCGAGCGGGACCTGGGCTGGCCGGGAGAGTACCCGTACACCCGGGGCGTGCAGCCGACGATGTACCGCGGCAAGCTCTGGACGATGCGCCAGTTCGCCGGGTACGGCACGGCGCGGCAGACCAATCAGCGCTTCCACTATCTCCTCGAGCACGGGCAGACGGGGCTCTCGACCGCCTTTCACCTTCCCACGCTCTATGGGTACGACTCCGACCACGAGATGGCGCGCGGCGAGGTCGGCAAGTGCGGCGTCGCGATCGACTCCCTCGCCGACATGGAAGTTCTCTTCGACGGAATCGACCTCGGTCGCGTGACGACCTCGATGACGATCAACTCGACTGCCCCGATCGCCCTGGCGATGTACCTGGCGGTCGCCGAGAAGCACGGAACGCCGTGGGATCGCGTCGGCGGCACCCTTCAGAACGACATCCTGAAGGAGTACATCGCGCAGAAGGAGTACATCTTTCCGCCGCGCCCCTCGATGCGGCTCATCACCGACCAGTTCTCGTTCTGCGCGAAGCACGTCCCGCTCTGGAACACGATCTCGATCTCCGGGTACCACATTCGCGAGGCCGGCTCGACGGCGCTCCAGGAACTCGCGTTCACACTGCGTGACGGCGTCGAATACGTGAAGTACGGAATCGATGCGGGCCTGACCGTCGACGAGTTCGCGCCGCGCCTTTCGTTCTTCTTCAACGCCCACAACGACTTCTTCGAGGAGATTGCCAAGTACCGCGCGGCGCGCCGCGTCTGGGCGAAGACGATGCGCGAGCGCTTCGGCGCGAAGGACCCGCGATCCTGGATGTGCCGGTTCCACACGCAGACCGCCGGCTGCTCTCTCACGGCGCAGCAGCCCTACAACAACGTCATCCGCACGACCCTCCAGGCCCTGGCCGGGGTCCTCGGGGGAACGAACTCGCTCCACACCAACTCGCTCGACGAGACGCTCGCCCTCCCGAGCGATTTCGCGGTCAAGCTGGCCCTTCGAACGCAGCAGGTGATCGCCCACGAGTCGGGGGTCGTGAACACGATCGACCCGCTCGGCGGTTCCTACTTCGTCGAGGAGATGACGACGCGGATGGAGCGCGGCTGCTTCGACTACTTCCGGCGGATCGACGCGCTCGGCGGGATGGTCGAGGCCATCGAGGCCGGATTTCCCCAGCGCGAGATCATGGACGCGGCGTACGCGTATCAGCGAGCGGTCGACGCGAAAGACAAGATCGTCGTCGGCGTGAACGAATTCGTGGACGAAAACGAGGAGCCCCTCGAGACCCTCTATATCGACGAGTCGGTCGAGGAGAAGCAGAAGGCGGACCTCGCCGCACTGCGGCGGTCGCGCGATGGGAAGGCGGTGACGTCCTCGCTCTCGGCTCTGAGGCAGGCATGCGCGGATGGCCGGAACGTCATGCCCCCGCTCGTCGAAGCCGTCAAGACCTACGCGACGGTGGGCGAGATTTCCGACGTGATGCGCGAGGTCTTCGCGACCTACGAGGAGCCCGCGGTGTTCTGAGACGAACGCGCTCGGGTCCCTGATCCTAAAGATTTATTCGACTCAGGTCTCCTCGTATCGGACCGCGTACGACAGCGGATGTCGTACGCGCAACGATATTTCTGAAAAAAATCATTGCGTACACTCCCTCCAAGCGTGGCGAATCCGCTGCGAAATCTCTCTGCGGGCGCTCCATCAGTTTTGGGTGGCTCGCGAAAGGTTGGTTCAAATGAAGCCCAGTCGCTGGACCCTCGTGGCAAAACTGGGATTCGCCGCGCTCATTTGTAACCTTTCGCCGGCATTGGCGCAGGTCACTGGTCGCGATGTTCCGAAAAGCCGCTTAGTCTCAAGAGTTTTCTGAGCGCTCCGCAGCGAAGGTCGCGAAAGCGGCACGCCCCGGTCCCGGACAGTGTTCTCTCCGAAAAGACGAGCCCGCGGCCGCTAACTCGCCGCCTGGCCGTCTTTGCGTTTCTGAGCCTCGCCGGAGTCTTCGGCGCGTATTCCAACCACTTCCACAACTCGTTCCACTTCGACGACGGCACGGTCATCCAGAACAACGCGTACCTGCGGAGCCTGAAGAACATCCCGCTCTTCTTCCATGACGCGACGACTTTCTCCAGCCTGCCGGCCAACGCGGCTTACCGCCCGTTGACGAGCGTTTCCTTCGCTCTGGACTACTGGCGCGGCGGTCTGGACCCCTTTGCCTTCCACGTCACGCAGTGGACGCTTCATCTGCTCCTGGGAGTGCTGATTTACTTCTTCGTCAGCCGGGTACTCCGAAATGCGGGGCTCGGCGCGCTGAGTCCCTGGCTCGCTCTTTTTGGCGCCACCCTCTTCTGCCTTCATCGCGCCAACACCGAAACGGTGAACTTCCTGACGCTGCGCTCCGAGATCCTCTCGACTGCGGGTGTCGTCGGGTCCTTCGTCTGCTATCAGTACGCGCCGCGATGGAGAAAAAGCCTGCTGTGGCTCGTCCCCGCCACGCTCGGGGCCTTCGCGAAACAGCCCGCGATCATGTTCGCCCCGCTCTTTGCGGTCTATCTCCTGGTCTTTCCGGACGAGATCCGCGGCTCGGGGGATTCCTCTCGTCCCTCGAGGTTTGCGTGGCTCGGCCGGGCCGCTCCCGCCTTCGTCGTGTCGGGCCTTTTCTACTTCCTGCAGGGCCATCTCGGCGGGCCGCGGCTGGTCTATGGCTCCGCATCTGCGCTGACGTACCTTCAGACCCAGACCTTCGCCTGGCTCCACTACTTCCGGCTCTTTGCGGTCCCGCTGGGACTCTCGGCCGATGCCGACTGGGTGGCCATCCCTCATCCGTACGACACGCGCGTGTTCGCGGGCGTGCTCTTCGCTCTTCTCTTCCTGGGGTCGGCCGGGTTCTACGCGTCGAAGCGGGCTGCCGGGAAGGCCTTTCTTTTTGGTGCGATCTGGTTCTTCGTGGCCCTCGCACCCTCATCCTCACTCTTTTCGCTGTCGGAGATGATCAACGAACATCGCCCCTACTTCCCGTACTTCGGGCTCGTCCTTTGCCTGACGGCCGCGTCGGGCGATCTGCTTCTCACGCGCGGCGCGTTCCGTCCCCGATCTCGGATCAGGAGGGTCGCCGCGTCCCTGGGGATCCTCCTGCTGCTGGCGCACGGGGTGGGCACCTTCCAGCGGAACAGGGTCTGGCGAAATGAAGAAACTCTCTGGAAGAGCGTCACGCTTGCCAGCCCCAGGAACGGACGCGCGTGGATGAACTACGGATTGATCTTCATGAAGCGAGCAGACTACACACGCGCGCGTTCGTGCTTCGAGAAGGCGGACGCTCTGTTGTCCGACTACGACGTGCTGGAGATCAACATGGGAATCCTGGAAGGCGCGTCCAATCGCCCGCTCGAGGCGGAGCGCCACTTCCAGCGTGCACTCTCACTGAACAATCGGGTCGCGATGGTGCACTTCTACTATGGCCGATGGCTGCACGAGGTTCGCCGAAATCGGGAGGCCGCCGAGCACCTCGCCGCGGCGATCGCCGGAAGCCCGGCCGACCTTGAAGCGCGACATCTGTTGATGGAGGTTTATGGGGATCTGGGAGAGAGGGGTCCCGGCTGTGTGCTCGCCCGGGAAACCCTGAAAATCGCGCCGGCCGACCCGAAGTCGGCCGCACGCGTCCAGGGCTGTCTGATCCTCTGAAGCGCTAGCGACTTACTCGCTGCAAAGCGCGTAGGCCGTGACCGTGAACGTGTCTCCGGGGGCGAGCGCCGTCGTGACCTCACCAACCGCAGTCCACGCCGTCGTGCTGCTTGGATAGGAAGACTGGAGAACCGCTCCGGTTCCGGCCGAAGTCGTTACCTGCGCACCGCCGCCCAGAAGAACCTTCCCGACTGCGCATGTCGCGGTCGCCGTAACCCGAGTTCCCAGGTTTGGAGAGGCGGCGGACTCCACCGGCGTTCCGACCACGCGCGTCGAGCCACTTGGGCCAGTCGGACCCGTCGCGCCCGTGGCTCCTGTGTCCCCGGTCGCGCC
>DASYUL010000141.1:0-12446 GCA_036001245.1 Thermoanaerobaculia bacterium | reverse complement strand
CGAAGGCGAAGACGATTACGAGAAAAACTGTCAGACGCTTCATTCGATGGTCCCTTCGTTTTCGGTTGACGTTTCGAACCTTACTGATCGCGGATTCGATTGTCTGCTTCGGTCTCCCCTCCTTCCCGGCCCCCGGATCACGGTGACGTGCGACACGCGCGCGTCGGGTCATCCGTTGGCTCGAATCGAACTCTCCTCGTTGGACAATTCGAAATCGCACCGCCACAACCGACCCAGTCGTATGAGACTTTAGTCGGATACTACCGAGGTCGTAGGGCGCGGTCAATCCTGAAACCGCGTGCCGACAATGAATTGCACAGCCGTCGGACACCTCCGTGCTACCATCGCGCCACGTTACATAGATGAAATTCACGAATGTAATCTCGCAGTCGTTTTCGACGAGCCAGGTGGCCCGGCTGACCGGGTTGACGCCGCGACAGCTCGACCACTGGGATCGCCAGGGATTCTTGAAGCCGTCTCTGCAGAAGGCGAGCGGCTACGGGTCGACCCGCCGGTATTCCTTCGAGGACGTGGTGCGGCTGCGCGTCGCGGCGCGGTTGCGCGCCGCCGGAGTCGGGCTCGCGCGGCTGCGTCGCTGCGAGGAGGCGCTTCGGCGTCTGGGCGGCGAGGCGGGAGACCTGGGCGGCGTGCGACTCCTCGTCGCCGACTCGAGCGTCCTCTGGGCGCGCTCCGATCAGGAGATCGTCGATCTCGTCAAGGAAGGCCAGCTCGTACTGGCTTTTTCGCTCGAAGACGCCGTCGCCGAGACGGCGGGGGCGGTCGCTCGGCTGACCCGCGAAGGCGCGCGCGACGGGGTTGACCCCGAAGAACGGCGGGGAAAGCAGAACTTCTGAAAGTCCCGGCTCTCGCAGAGACGGGGCGTGAGGGGGAAGGTTGAATCGGGAGAGGATCGCGCTCTCCATCGCACGCCTGGCGCGGCTCGGCCGGCAGCGCGATTTTTCGTTCGCGCGCTTCTACAAGACTCTCGACGCGGTCGCCGGACCGGAGGAGAAGCCCGAGGTGCTGGCCCGCCTGCTCACCGACTGGACGGGTCTGCCGCACGGCCCGCGCGAGGCGCGCGAGCGGTGGAAGGAAATCGAACGCATTGCAACAGTGTTGAAGGACGCCCTCGGCTCACCCGTCAGTCTTCAGACGGCGCTCTTCCACTACTTCCACAGCGAGCAGGGCCTCCTCCGGGAGCCGCGGATCGTTTCGGAAAAGGACCTGTCGGTGCTCCGGGTCAACGCGATCACGGATCCGCTCACGGGGCTCTACAACCGACGGTTTCTGCTCGACCACCTGAATCGCGAGATCGCGCGCGCCGACCGCAACGACGGGATCGTTTCGATCGTGCTCCTGGATCTCAAGGGGTTCAAGGCGGTCAACGACCATTTCGGCCACCCCATGGGCGACGCGGTTCTCGTGAAGACCGCTCGCATCATCCGCGACCTGCTGCGGACGATGGATGCAGGCTGCCGCTGGGGCGGCGACGAGTTCGTCGTCGTGCTCCCGTCGACCGATCTCTTCGCGGCGCTCACCGTCGCCGAGCGGATCCGTTCGAAGCTGGTGGATACGGCGCTGCCGGCGGGCTCGGGCGTTCACGTCGGACTCCACTACGGCGTCGCTTCCTACCCCGCCGATGGAAAGACGGTCGACTTTCTCCTGAAGGTCGCGGACCTTCGCCTCTACCACTGCCGCGAGCAGGCGAGCTTCGAAGGAGAGGAGAAGCGGAACTATCCGCGCTTCCCCCTCGCCGACACCAACGTGCGCCTTGGACCGAACCGCCGGACCCGCCCGTGGAGCGCACCGCTCGTGGACGTCAGCTACGGCGGTCTCTCGTTCCGCGCCCGCCGCAGCGACAAGTGGCCGCCGCGGGGGAAGGGCGAGATCCTCCGGCTCCCGCTCGAGCGACGCCCCGTGCGCATTCGTGCGATGAACTCGACTCCGCTTCCTGGAGGTGGTGTCCGCGTGGGTTGTGTCTACGTCTGACCGCGGCTACATCTCTCACCGGATCGCGGCGTCGGGACTCTTCTCACTCTTCTCGCTGCTCGCTCTGGCTCTCGGCATGGGCGAGGCGCGCTTGCTCGCGCTCGCGACCGGCGGCTCGCTGCTCGCGCTCTTCGTCTTCACTCGCGCGGGCTTCCGTGAGGCGTTCGGATCTTTCTCCTCTTCTCTGGCGACACTCGCGGATCTCGCCCTTCTCTTCTGCGCGCTGTCACTGACGGGCGGCTTCCGAAGTCCGTACGGCCTCCTCCTCCCGGCCGGTGTCGCGCTCGCGTGGCACCTCGAGGGCAGAAGCGCAGCGCGCTTCTTTGCCGCGGTTTCGCTCCTGGGCGTCGCGGCGCTGATCACGATCGGAGGGGGCCGCCTGCCGCCGCCCTCGGAGCTCTTCCCGCTCCTCGCCACGGGCCTCGCAGCGCCCGCGCTGCTCGCGGCCCTCGAAGCGCTCGGAGGACAGCCGGCCGCGCCCGCGCGGGAGACGGCGGCGCCGCGCACTGCGCGTGAGCTGCCCGCGCAGCGGCACGGGAGCGACGAGGTCCTTCACGACTTGAAGTCCCCACTGTCGGTGGCCCGCATCTACACGGACTTGATCGCGGAAGGCGCGCGCCGGGGCGAGTTGCCCAACCCCGAGCACCTGGCGAACCTCTCCCGCGAGATCGACCTCGCCGAGCGGCTCGTCGGAGGGACCTCCGCGGTTCCGCGTCCGGAGGTGGCGCCGACGGACATGCGCTTCGATAGCGTCGCCCGGGCGCCGCTTCCCGCTCCGACTCCGGCGCCCGCGGCGGACCTGGTCGAGATCCTGGGCTCGCTCGCGACCGCGTACCGCCTTTCGAACGTGGGCCGGCTGCGCATCGAATTCATCGCCGAGCGGCCGGAGCTCCCGGTCGCGGCCGACCCGGTCGCGCTTCAGCGCGCGTTCCGCAACGTGCTCGAGAACGCGATCAAGTACACGCCGGAGGGCGGAGAGGTCCGCATCCGCGCGGGCGCCGCGGGCCCGCATGCATTCGTCGTCGTCAAAGACACGGGGATGGGAATGAGCGAGGACGACCGCGCGCGAGCCTTCGACTTCGCTTTCCGCGGAGCGGGGGCGGTCGCGTCGGGAGCGCGCGGCAAGGGGCTGGGTCTCGCGCTCACCAAGGAGATCCTCGAAGCGAACGGCGGAAAGATCAGCCTCTCTTCCGAGGCCGGCTTCGGATCCGAGGTGACGATCCTGCTGCCGACACACAGGCGATGAGGAACTTCGAACCTTGAACCAATGAAGAAGCGCGTCATGGTCATCGACGACGAGCCGTCGGTCGGCGCCGCCGTGCGCGATCTTCTCGGCCCCGAGGGTTACGAAGTGGAGGCTCCGGACGGCCCCCACTCCGCGCTTCCGGACCTCCTTCGCTCGGTTCCTGACCTCGTGATCCTCGACGTGAATATGCCGGGCATGAGCGGCTGGGAGCTGTGCTCGCTCCTGCGCCGCCAGTCGGCGACCCGGAGCGTCCCGGTGCTCTTCCTGACCGGACGCCAGGAGGTGAGAGACCGAATCACCGCGATGCAGGTCGGCGGCTCGGACTATCTCGCCAAACCTTTCGGCGCCGAGGAGTTGCGCCAGAAGGTCCGCTCGCTCTTGAAGAAGCGCCCCCCGGAGGAAAGATGAAACAACGCCGACCCGCACCTCCGATCCTCCTCTCGCGAACGACGCCGGAACCCGAGCCGGAGTCGATGGACGAGACGATTGCGCGGTTGCGCCGCGATCGCGTGATCTACGACGGCGTCACCGGCCTTCCCATCCACCCCTTCGACGACCCGCAGCGCGCGCACGAACGGATCCCGCACCTCGGCGTGATCTACCTCCAGATCGGGAAATTCTTCGGCTTCGAGGAGCTCTACGGTTGGGAGCTTTACGATCGCGTCCTCGTCGTCGTCTCGCGGGGGATCCGCGAGGACGTGGAGGGATCGCGGTTGGCCCCGCACCTCTACTCGATCCGCTTCTCGGGCGCGGACGGCTTCTACGTCCTCTATTCGCTGCCGGCCCCCGGGCGGGGGCGGGGGCCGTCGCTCGAGAACGAGGCGTCTCGCCTTCAGGGAAACGCGGTGAAGCGCCTGCGCACGGCGTTCGGCGGCACCGCCGTGGACCTGATGAGCGTGCACGCGTCGAGCCTCGTCGCGAGCGACAACCCGGGCGTTCGCTCCTCGCGATATCTCGTCCGGCAGCTCCACGAAGCGGTGAAGATCGTGAGCCAGCGCCAGACGCGGGAGAAGCTCGACCTCTGCGCGCAGTTGAAGAAGGTGATTGGGCAGAAGCAGCTTCGCCCGGCATTCCAGCCGCTGCGCCACCTCTCCGACGGGGTCGTCCTCGGATGGGAGGCCCTGATCCGCGGACCCCAGGGCTCACCGTTCGAACGGCCCAGCGTCCTCTTCGCGGTTGCGCAGGAAAACGACATGGAGGTCGAGCTCGAGACCCTGTGCCTCGAGACCATTTTCCGGGGACTTCCACGGGGCATCGGGTCGAGGCGCCTTTTCGTGAATGCGTCGTCGACGCTCCTGCGGCACCCGGTCTTCCTCGACCAGCGCAACCTGGCCGCGATCAACCGCAGTCACCAGGACGTCGTGATCGAGATCTCCGAGAAGGAGGTGGTCGACTATTCGTCGTTCGGAGACATCCTGTCGGCCGTGCGCGGAGCGGGATTGAAGATCGCGATCGACGACGCTGGCTCGGGGTATTCCGGCCTCGAGGCGATCCTCAACCTGCGGCCGGACTACATCAAGGTCGCCGACTCGCTCGTACGGCGCCTCGAGAACGATCCGATCAAGCGAGAAATCATTACCAGCCTGGCGGCGATCGGCCGGCGAATCGACGCGACTCTGGTCGCGGAGGGAATCGAACGGGAGGAGGAGCGCGAGACGCTCATCGCGCTGGGCGTCGAGTACGGGCAGGGGTTCCTGCTCGGAAGACCGGCGTTCCAGGTCTCCTCGCGCGCCTGACCCCCAACGGAAAGGTCGCGGGGACAGGCCCTGCGGGCCTGCACCCCCGTGAAAAGGTCGCGGGGACAGGTCCTGCGGGCCTGCACCCGCCACCGCCGCTCCCGGCCGTCCTCTTCGAACGCGTGAGCGCGGGCGCGCGCCGGATCGCGCCGATTCGCGACGTCTCGTTCGCCGTTCCCGCGGGAAGCGTCTCGGTACTCGTCGGCCGCGGGGGTTCCGGCAAGGCGGCGATCGTCCGCTGTGTCCTCGGGGAGCTACGCCCCACGAGCGGACGGATCGCCGTGCTCGGCGTCGATCCCCGCCGCGAACGGCGGAATCTGAAGCGCCGCGTCCGGTTCGACGAAGCGGAGGGGACGCTCCGCGTCGACACCGACCCTCCGACCACACTCGTGGTCACCGACGACCCGCATCGTGCGACCGGAGCCGATCGAGTCGGTTTTCTCGCCGAGGGACGCCTCGTTCTCGAGGAAGCGCTTCCGGCTCTGACCTCGCGGTTTCGCCGCGTCCGCTACGTCAACGAGATGACCGAAACGCGCACCGACTACGGCGACGAGCTCGACCTCTTCGACGCAGTGCGGGTGAAGGTCCGCGGGTGGGGCGTCGACGCGGTCGTGTCGAACTTCGACGAGGCGGTGTTCGAGCGCTTCCGCGCGACGGACGGCGTCCGCGACGCGCGAGCCGATCCGATGACGGTCGAAGAGATCTTCGCAGCCGTCGTGGGCGGGCGAATATAATTGCCTAAGTGACTGAAAAGAGAAAAATTAAGGTCCGACTGACGTCGCTCGATGACGACTCGGATTTTCTTCGCGAAGTCGCCTATTGGCGGCGGCGGGGCGCCCAGGCCCGCTTTGCCGAAACCTGGAGACTTTCGAGGGAGGCGTACGCGCTGGCGGGTCACGATGGAGCTGAACCGGCACTTCTCCGATCTGTTGTCCGAATTCAACGCAGCAAGGGTCCGGTACCTCGTCGTCGGCGCGCATCTTCTTAGTTACTACGGCCGGCCGCGAACGACGGGCGATCTCGATCTGTGGGTGGAGTCCACCCCTGAGAACGCGGAGCGGGTCTTTCTCGCGCTCGAAAGCTTCGGTGCCCCTCTCGAAGACATCTCGCCGCGTGATTTCTCAACGCCCGGGACGGTATTCCAGATCGGAATCGCTCCCAGCCGTATCGACGTGTTGACGTCGCTCACCGCACTGACGTTTTCATCGGCCTGGAGGAACCGTCGCAGGGCAAAATATGGACAACTCCCGATCTCTCTGCTTTCCGAGCGCGACTTCGTCCGGAACAAGAGAGCGGTCGGACGCGCGCGAGATCTCGCCGATGCCGACGAAATCGACCGAGTGCGCAAGAGACGTGGGCCGAAACGGAAACCGCCATCCTGAGTTCGTTCGCGTGAACGGCTTCTTCCGAAAAGACGGAGAGCTCAGCTGCGACGGCGTCGCACTGTCGGCGATCGCGCGCGCCGTCGGAACGCCCGCGTACGTCTACAGCGCGGCGCTCGTCGAGGAAAATTACCGCCGCTTCGACGACGCGTTCGCGCCCGTCCGGCACGTCGTCTGCTACGCGGCGAAGGCGAACTCCAACCTCACGCTCTTGCGAAGGCTCGCGGAGCTCGGGGGAGGCGCCGACGTCGTCTCGGGCGGCGAGCTCGAGGCCGTGCTCGATTCGGGCTTCTCCGCCGAACGCGTGGTGTTCTCCGGAGTCGGGAAGACCGACGAGGAGATCCGATACGCGGTCGAAAGCAACCTTCTCGCGATCAATGCTGAGTCGGAGCGCGAGATCGAGAAGATCGACGCCCAAGCGGCCGCCGCCGGAGTGCAGGCCCGCGTGGCGCTGCGGGTCAATCCCGACATCGACGCGCGCTCCCATCCGTACATATCGACGGGGCGCCGGCACAACAAGTTCGGCGTCGAGATCGGGCGGGCGCGCGAGATCTTCTCGCGGGCGCGCCGCCTCGGGAACGTCCGGATGACGGGCGTCCAGGCGCACATCGGGAGTCAGATCCTGGAGCCCGAGCCGCTCGCGCAGACGGCGCGCGACCTGGCCGCTCTCGCCACCGGGCTCGCGCAGGATGGACACCCGATCGAGACCGTCGACGTCGGCGGCGGCATCGGCATCGCCGGAGAGAGCCAGCAGGCTCTGACCCCCGAGCGCTACGCGGTCGCGGTCGTCCCGCACCTGCAGGCGCTGCCGTTCAAAATCCTGATCGAGCCGGGCCGGGCGATCGTGGGCCCGGCCGGCGCGCTCGTGACGAAGGTCCTTTACCTGAAAGAGAGCGCGGGCAAGCTCTTCGTGATCACCGATGCGGGGATGAACGACCTCTTGCGCCCGGCGCTCTACGGCGCGATTCATTCCATTGAATCCGTTTCGGACGGCCGGATCGGACAGAACCCGGTGACTGCCGACGTCGTCGGCCCCATCTGCGAGTCGGGCGACTTCTTCCTCAGGGACACGGTCGTCGATCTCCCGGAGGAGGGCGATCTGCTCGCGATCCGCGACGTCGGAGCGTACGGGTTCGCCATGTCGTCGAACTACAACTTCCGCGGCCGTCCACCGGAAGTCTGGGTCGAGGGTGGGTCGTTTCGGCTCGTCCGCCGCCGCGAGACGTTCGATGACATCGTCCGCGCCGAGCGGGAGTAAAATCCGCGGGAACTCCCATGCTGTGCCAATCTCGTCTGCTCTCGGAACGCGAAGTCCTTTCCGCGCGGATCGTCATCCGCGCATTCAATCAGGAGGAGTGCTCGATGCGATTCCGCCGACTTTTGGTCACTCTGGCTCTCGTCTGCCTCGCGACACCGCTCGCCTTCGCACAGACCCACGGTTCGGTCAGCGGAGTCGTGACCGATCCCGAAGGCAACGGCCTGCCGGGAGTGACGGTCACGATCACGGGAGCGCCGATGCCGCTCCCGCGCACCTTTACGACGTTGTCCGACGGGAGCTTCCAGTTCTCGGGCCTGATTCCGGGAGACTACCGGCTGCGCGCCGAGCTCTCGGGACTTGGCGCCTACGAGACACCGGTCATCGTGTCGCTGCAGAAGGACACCCAGGTAAGGCCCGTTCTGCGCGCCACAGCGACCGCCGCCGTCGAGGTGAGCGCCGCCGCTCCCATCGTAGATACCAAGTCGACCGACATCTCGGAAGTCACCACGAAGGAGACGATCGAGAAGCTTCCGCTGGCGCGGACGTTCACCGGTACGTTCCAGCTCGCGCCGGGCGTCGCCCAGACCGGGATCGAGATCGGTCCGACGAACGTCGGCGTCAATGCGGGCGGCGGGCGGCAGGACAACACTTATCTCTACGACGGCGTCAACGTCACGAACCCGTTCTTCGGGGATGCCTACCAGGACTTCGCCGAGCTCGACATCCAGGAAGTCAACATCACCCGCGGCGGGATCTCCGCGGAATTCGGGCGGACCGGCGGGTTCCTCGTCAACGGCATCACGCGATCGGGCACGAACGATTTCCACGGAGAGGCCAGGATCGAGTGGCAGCCGACGGATCTCTCCGCCGACAGCAAGGACCCCACCCTCGACCGTCACATCGAGAAATTCCGCCCGGGCGCGGCGATCGGCGGCCGGATCATCCCGGACCACCTCTTCTTCTATGGATCGGCGAACTTCTACCGACAGAAGGAGCAGGACCGCGTCAACAACACCGGTCCGCTCCCGGACTCGGACTTCGACCAGGACGAGCTCTTCGGGAAGCTCACGATCAACCCCGTCTCCTCGCTCCTCTTCGAGAGCTCGTACCGCTGGCGTGATTCGACCGTGACGAACGACGGCACCACCTCGCGTGAGAGCGCGACCGTGGCCTCCGACAGCGACATCAAGGATCGGGTTTTCGTCGCCTCGGGTCTCTGGACGCCGACGCCCCAGCTGACGTTCGAAGCCAAGGTGAACCTGAACGAGAATCGCAACACCGGCACGCCGGTAGTCCTGTTCGGATACCTTCCGCCGTTCAACGCCGCCGATCCGTCGCAGGTCGGGCGTTTCGACGACGGCCTGATCGTTCGCGGCAGCGACGACTTCATCCAGACGCAGGACTACTTCCGCGACGAGTACCGCTTCTCCGGCGCCTATCTCGCGAATTTCTTCGGCGGGACGCACGACATCCGGGCCGGCGCCTCCTTCAGCAAGAACGAAGAGGACTTGGATCGCATCGCCAACGGCTGGGGCTCGATCATCCTGACGACCTCTTCGAGCTGCGGCCCGGCGTCGGACCGGCCGTGCTACCGCGCTCGCTACTGGAGCGACCAGCCGGCGCAGATCTCCGAGGGGGAGACCTGGGGCATCTTCCTCCAGGATCGGGTCACGTGGGACCGGCTGACGCTGAACCTCGGCGTCCTCGCCAACCGTGACGAGTTCATCCCGAACGACGGAGGGAAGTTCGACATCCTACGCGGTGACTTCACGATCCCCAACGCGAGCATCCCGACGTGCGCTTCGGATCCGGGCGCGGCGACCTGCACGTACCAGGACACCGCCACGTTCGACTTCGAAGACCAGATCCAGCCGCGCATCGGCGTCGCCTACGTCTTCGACAAGGCCGTCGGCGACAAGATCTACGCGAACTTCGGGCGCTACTCGAATATGGACAACCAGTCCTTCGCCCGCTCAGCGGCGCCGATTCGCCCGTTCCGCGTGGACGCGTTCATCAACCGGACGACCGGCGCGGTCGTCACCTCGGTCGTCCGTAACAACCAGACGAACAAGCGCGTCCTCGAGAACATCGATCCGACGAAGACCGACGAGATCATCGGCGGATACGCGCGCCCGTTTCCGGGCGGCTGGTCGGCGGAAATCTGGGGTATGTACCGCAAGACCGACGACATCATCGAGGACTTCCCGGGCGTCAACCGGGAGACGGGATCGGGCTTCCGGTACGGCAACATCCCGGGCTACCGGAAGTACCGCGCCGCGAACGTGGAGGTCCGCAAGAGCCTGCGGGACAACTGGTCGCTGGACGTCTCGTACACCCTTTCGAGGCTGGAAGGGAACTGGGACCTCGATTACGCGACGCAGCTCTTCTATACCTCTTCATATATCGAGGACGGCCCGGGTCTCTACGTGACAGACCACAACCGGGACGGGATCCTGACCGGCGATCGGACCCACGTGGCGAAGCTCTTCGCGACCTACGTTCTGCCGACGAATACCAACATCGGGGCGTACCTGCGTTACCAGAGCGGGCGCCCGTACGAAGCGCGCGGATTCGACGTTCTCTACGGAACCGACTACCTTTACCTCGAAGAGGCCGGCTCGCGCCGGACCTCCTCCTGGACGAACCTGGATCTGTCGTTCGGTCAGTCGTTCCGGCTGGGGCCAGGCGAGCTGAACGTCGGCGTGAGCGTTTACAACGTCTTCAACACTCAGCCCGCGCTAGCGGTGCAGCACGACGTCTGCCTCATCGGACCCTGCACGGCCATTCCTCCGGAAGGAGACGCAAACCGCAACCCGAACTTCGAGCGGGCAACGATCCTGGCGGCTCCACGCCGGGCCGCGCTCAGCGCCACGTACAGCTTCTAGACGAGACCGACTTCTCGCAAGAGCCGGGGTGGTGGGCCCCGGCTCTTTCTTTATCCGCCTTCGGCCGCTCGAAGAGAGCGGACCACTTCGGGCTGGTTCGGATCGAGCTCGAGCGACCGGCGCAGAAGTCGCACGACCTCGGGCCGGTTCTCGAGACACGTCTGGAGCAGCGCAAGGACGTTGAACGTGCCCGGGTTCGTGCTGTTCCGCTCGAAAAGCGACAGCGCCGCCAGGCCGCCGCGGCAATCGCGCCGCCGGAAGTCGAGCATCGCAAGCGCGCGCGCGATCTCCTCGTTCTGAGGATATAAGCGCAGTCCCTTCGCGAGCAGCGACCGCGCCGCCGCGGAGTCGCCCGCCTTCTCGGACTCGTGCGCCCATCCCACGACCGCCGCCGCGGGATCTCCGCCGATGGCCTCGGCCGACCGGAAGAACCACTTCTCGGAGGCCTTCGTGTCGCCGCGCGCGCGCTCGAGCACCGCCATGTTGAAGAGCGCGGAGTAGTAATGCGGGCGGAGAGCGAGCGACTTCTCGAAGGCGGCTCTCGCGCCGGCGAGGTCGTGCCGCGTGTCCCGCAGGTACACGCCGAGATTGTTCCAGGCTCCTTCGGTCATGCCGGGCCGGTCGCCGCCCGACGGCGCGAGCGGGCGCGTGTCCGACGGCGAGATGTAGCCGAGCGCCAGGAGCTTGCGCGCGTATTCATCGGCTTGGGCCTCCGTCGGCGCCGCCGCGGAGACCCGTCGCACGGTGACGCGCGAAAAGACGTCTTCGCGGCGCAGGGCGGCGACGTCGCGGAACGCATCCGGGGGCGGAGCGCCGGCCATCCGTCGGTCGGCGGGAACGCCGAGGAGAGCGAGGACGGTCGGAGCGACGTCGAGCATCTTCGCGGAGCCGCGCTCGCGCGAAGGGCGCACGCGCGCGCCCCAGGCCGCAATCACGCCCTCCGGCCGGTGCCAGAAGGCGGCGGTCGCCCAGCTCGCCGACGCGAAACCGCACGGCCGGTCCGCGCCCCACTTGAATCCGTGGTCGGAGCTCACGAGCAGCGTCGCCCCATCTTCCTTCGCCCGACGCATCCACTGCCCGAGTAATCGGTCGACGAGCGCGTAATAACCCGCGACCGCGCCCCGATATCGGGCGAAGTCGGCGTCCGAGACGCACGCGAGCTTCGGCGGCGCGTACGAAGCGAAGAGGTGGCCGATCTCGTCGGTGCCCTCGAGGTAGAGCGCGAGAAGGTCCGGCCGCTCGCGGTCATAGAGGTCGCGGGCGATTCGGTGAGACACGCGGGTCGCGCCGAGGATGCGCGCGAGACCGCCGACCGGGTGCTGCTGCGACCGCCCGCCGGCGGCGCGCTCCGCGAGGACCTTCGCGATCTCGCCGCGCGGAACGTCGACGAATCGGGCGAGGTCACCATCGAGCACGAGGCCGTCCCGCGCGATCACCTGCGCGACGCCGCTCTCGAAGGCGGCCGGATAGACGACGCCGGCGAGCGAGGGCCTCTCGAAGAGGAGCGGGCTCGCGCGGTCGGAGACGAAGAACCCGTTCACCTCCTCGGCCGGATGCGTCGCCCACCATCCGACGACGCCGACCTTCTTTCCGGCGGCGGAGGCGAGGTTCCACACCGCGGGGACGGCGCGGGAGGCGCCGGAGATCGGGACCTTGCGGCCGGTCGCCGGGTCCACTTCCTGGAAATCGAGGACGCGGTGGACGTCGGGAGTCACGCCCGTTGCCGCGGTGGTCCACAGAATCGGGGAAAGGAGCGGAGAGAAGCTCGCGAGCCGGCCGGACCACCCCTCTTGCGTCAGCTGCTTCCAGTTCGGCATCGCGCCTTCGGCCGCCAGCCGGTCGAGGAGCTCCCAGTCGAGCCCGTCGAGGCCGAGCCAGATCACCGCCGGGGCGGCGCCGGCGCGCGGAGGCCTCGAAGCGACGTCGGCCTCTTCGACGGCGGGCGCGCGC
>DASYUL010000140.1:0-23210 GCA_036001245.1 Thermoanaerobaculia bacterium | reverse complement strand
CTCTCGAAAGAGGAGTTCGAGGCGGGCGTCGAGGCGCGACGGCTCGGACACGTCGGTCTCTCCGAGTCGGCCGCGATGATCGCGGTCGGGCTGGGTTTCCCGATCGAGGAGATCTCCGAGACGATCGAGCCCGTGCTCGCGGACCGGGAGACCGAGGGGGTTGCCGCCGGCCGCGTGCGGGGGCTTCACCAGATCGCGCGCGTGCGGGCGATCGGAGAGATCAAGGTCGAGCTCGACCTCACGATGGCAGTCGGCGAGAACGCGTTCGATCGGATCGAGATCCAGGGCGATCCGCCGGTGAATCTGACGGTCGAGGGAGGGTTTCACGGCGACCGCGCGACGGTGGGATGCGTCGTCAACGCGGTCCCCTTCGTCGTCCAGGCGCCTCCGGGCGTTCACACCGTCGTCACTCTGCCGCTCTTCGGTCTGCTGCCGCAGCGCTAGAGGAGGAGCACTCGATGGCCGCGAGCGCGCGCACTCCCGAAGAGGTCCAGCGGCTCTGGGCCGAGTATTTCGTCGCCGGAGACCTCGACGCGATGGTCTCTCTCTACGAGCCGGACGCGACACTCGCCGCCGGGCCCGGGGCCTCCGTGACCGGCCACCGCGCGATCCGCGAGGTCCTCGCGGGATTCATTGCCGTGCGGCGCACCTTCGAGATCGAGATCGGCCGGGCGCTCCAGTCCGGAGACGTCGCGCTCATCGCCTCGTCCTGGAAGCTCGAAGGCGAGCAGCGCGGCGAACCGTACGAGGCGAGCGGCCGGACCGCCGACGTCGTGCGGCGCCAGCCCGACGGCTCCTGGCTCTACGTGATCGACAGCCCTTACGGCGAGGGGGCCTGACGCCGGACGAGCCGCTCGCGCCATTCCTCGAGGTCCGGCCCGAGGGTCTCTACTGCCCGGCCTTCGAGGCGGCCGTCGATCCTCCGCTTCCCGCGCGGCGCGCGATCGTGTCGCACGCCCACAGCGATCACGCCGCGCCGGGTCACGAGGAGGTGTGGGCGACACACGAGACGCTCGCGGTCTACCGCCGGCGGAACCCGGACTGGACGGGGCAGGTGCAGGAGATGCGTTACGGCGAGCGCTTCGAGCGCCACGGCACGACTCTCGAGCTCTATCCCGCCGGCTACGTGCTCGGCTCGGCGCAGGTTTTCTTCGAGCGTGAGGGACGGTCGCTCCTCTACACCGGCGACTTCAAGCGGCGGAACTCCCGCACCGCGGTCCCCGCCGCCGCGCCGCCCGCGGAGATCCTCGCGACCGAGGCGACCTTCGGCCTGCCGGTGTTCCGCTTCCCCGAGCTCGACGTCCTCGAAGACCGGCTCGTCGCCGCCTGCCGCCGCGCGTTCGAGGAGCAGAAGACGCCGGTCCTCCTCGCCTACGCGTTCGGCAAGGTCCAGGAGGTCGCGCTCGCGCTGACGGCCGCCGGCATTCCGACGGTCCTCCACGGCGCCGCGTGGAAGCTCCTCCCGGAGTACGAGGCGGCCGGCCACGCGTTCCCGATCTCGCGCGCGTACGAGACCGGGCCGGCAGAGGCCGGCGAGGCTCTCATCGTGCCGCCGAACTGCGCGCGGACGCCCGTCGTGCGAAACGTCAAGCGCCGCCGGATCGTCTATCTCTCCGGTTGGGCGGCGCGGGAGGCATCCCGAGCGGACTTCGACGCCGACGTCCTCATCCCCTGGTCGGACCATGCGGATTTTCCGGGGCTCCTGCGGCACGTGGCCGACGTCCTCCCCCGCCGCGTCGTCACCATGCACGGGTACTCGCGCGACTTCGCGCGGATCTTGACGACCCGCGGCGTCGCGGCCGAGCCGCTCCCCTCCGCGCGAGAGCGTCTCTCGGAAGACGCCGCCGGAGCCGAAGTGGAGGGCGACGCGTGACCGCGTACCGCGTCCTCGCCGAGACGCTCGACGCGGTCGCGAAGGAGCGCGGCAAGCTCGCGAAGATCGAAAAGCTCGCCGGGACGCTCGGCCGCCTGGAGGGCGAGGAGCTGAAAGTCGCCGCGCGGCTCGCCTCCGGCAGTCCCTTCGCCGAATGGGAGCAGGCGGTTACCTCCGTCGGATGGGTCACGGTCGCGCGCGCGGCAGCGGCGGTCACCGGATGGGACGTCGAGACGATCGGATCCTGCGCGACGGCGATCGGCGACCTCGGCGAGGCGGTCGGGCTGCTCTTGACCGAAGAACCTCCCGAAGGAATGTCGGTCCGGGAAGTCGACGCGCGCCTGCGCGAGCTCGCGCGCGAGCGCAAGGCCGCCGGGAAGCAGGCCGCGGTCGAAGCGATGCTCGCCCGCTCGTCGCCCGTCGAAGGGAAATACCTGATCAAGACGCTCTCGGGGGGTCTCCGCATCGGCGCGGACATGACGACCGTCGAGGAGGCGATCGCGCAGGCGTTCGGCGCCGATCGCGAAGCGGTCGCGCGCGCGCACCGGGATTGCGGGGACATCGGCGAGACGGCGGTGGCCGCGAGGGAGGGAACGCTTTTCGAGATCCGGTTCCGTCTCTTCCATCCGATCGGGTTCATGCTCGCGACGCCGATCGAGGCGGCCGACGAGGTCGCCCACGAGCTGTCCCTCTTCGCGGTCGAGGACAAGTACGACGGCATCCGCGCGCACGCGCACAAGTCGGGCAGGCGGGTCGCGCTCTTCTCTCGGACGCTCGATGACGTCACCGCGCAGTTCCCGGAAGTCGCGGGGTCGCTCGCGAAGCTTCCTGGGTCGTTTCTCCTCGACGGCGAGATCCTCGCGTGGAGGGACGGCCGACCCGACTCGTTCTTCCGGCTGCAGCGCCGGCTGGGTCGAAAAGCTCCCGGGCCGGAGCTCCTCTCCGAGATCCCGGTTGCGTTCGTGGCCTACGACTGTCTCGCGAGGGAGGGACGGCCGCTCTTCGAGGAAGCGTGGAGCGCGAGGAGAGAGGAGCTCGAGGCGATCTCGCCCGCTGGCGAGCTTCTCGTCTCCCCGTTGATGCGCGCGGAGACGCCGGCGGAGCTCGACTTGCTCTTCGACGAGGCGCGCGCGCGCGGCAACGAAGGGCTGATGTTGAAGAGCCGGGACTCGACCTACCAGGCCGGCAAACGTGGCCGCGCGTGGCGCAAGTACAAGAAGGCGCTCGCCACGCTCGACGTCGTCGTCACCGCGGTCCAGCAGGGCAACGGAAAGCGGGCCGGGATGCTCTCGGACTACACGTTCGCCGTGCGCGACGGCGACCGCCTCGTCAACATCGGGAAGGCCTACTCCGGGCTGACGGACGAGGAGATCCGGAAGATGGGGACGCACTTTAGGAAGATCACGGTCGACCGCTACGGGCCGGTGCGTGCCGTCCTTCCCGAGGTCGTGCTCGAGGTGTCCTTTGATTCGATCCAGAAGAGCACCCGCCACAAGTCCGGCTTCGCCCTGCGGTTTCCGCGGATCGTGCGCCTGCGGCCGGACAAGAGGGCGGAAGAGGTGGATACGCTCGAGCGAGTTGCCGAGCTCTACGGGCAGCTCGTCGGCCAGGGGAGAAGCTCTTAGCTGGCGACTTTACCGGCGCAAAAAAGGCGGCCCCGACTCAAATGGTCGGGGCCGGGAAGGAAGGTATCGCGTGCTAATCCTGCCAACGCGGGAGGGTAGGAAAAGATTTCCAGCGCCGGAAACACTGATAAAAAAGGAGTTGCTCGACTGAGAGCGGCTCCGACTTCGTTCTCTCCCTGAGCGTGGCGCCGCCCCCGGCCAGGAAAGTAACTCGTGATCGTATATTGATAAGACGTCGATGATATAGCGTGATCGGAAAGGGACCAAGAAATGAGAGATCGACGGCACTCGGATGGACACATGCCGCGCGACGTCGCGAAACGGATCGCAACCCGTATCGCGAAGACCAATGAGCCGGTGGTCGTGACGAGCCGCGGCGGAAAACCAAGCCGCGTGTACGGTCTCGAGGAATACCAGAAAATGGTCGACCTGCCGAATCAGGTGAAGCCGTGGGAGCACCGGAAGAAGAAAGCGACTCCCGATCCGCTCGGTGCCGTCGACGCGGACCCGCCCACCGGATTGAGCCGGCGAGAGCTCTACGAGGAAGACTGAGGTCTGAATGCCGCCGACGCTTCTCGACACCAACGTCCTGGTTCACGCGGCATATCGCCGATCTCCAGCTCACGTTCCAGCAGCGACACTTGTGGATCGCGGCCTGAAGGAGCGTGGCCTTTTCTGCATCGCACCGCAAAACCTCGTCGAGTTTGCCGCTGTCGTGACTCGGCAAAGCCGAGGTGACCAACCGCTGCCCGGCGATGAAGTTCATCGCATCACCGACCTGCTCTACCGTTCCCGGACTCTCGCGAAGATCTACCCGCGTCGCGGTACGGTTGCCCGGGCAATGAAAGAGGGAGGACGTCTCCGAGTTTCCGGCGCGGGGTGGTACGACTTGTTTCTGGCGGTGACGATGCGGGACGCCGGGGTTCGGGTCATCATCACTGAGAATCTTTCCGACTTCGAGCAGCTCCCGTTCGTCGTTGCTCGCCGAATCTCGGAAGCCGCGATGCCCGGAGTCTGATCCGAAATCCTCGCCTGCTACCCCCGCACGATCTCGTAGCGCGCCACGGGGAGCGTTTCGTCGGGCACGAGCTCGATCGTGACCCCGAGCTCTTTTTCGACGTCGAAGAGGAGCTCCGGCTCGTCCTCGGCGAGGAACTTCGCGAGTCCCGGTCGCACCCGCACGGAGACGGTTTCTCCCGCGGAGAAGAGGACCGGGGGCGCCAGGAGCTCGCGGCGCAGCTCGTGGGCGATTGTCAGGTCGGTCTTGACCCGCCCGCTTCCGGCGCAATCGGGGCAGGAGCGGGTCAGGAGCTTTTCCAGGTTCCCGCGCGAGCGCTGCCGGGTGATCTCGATCAACCCGAACTCGGAGACGGGCAGCATCCGGAACCTCGCCCGGTCCTTCGCGAGCTCCGCCTCGAAACGCTCGAACACCTCGCGCCGGTGCGCCAGGTCGAGCATGTCGATGAAGTCGACGACGAGAAGACCCCCGAGGTCGCGCAGCCGGATCTGCCGAGCCACTTCCGGAATCGCCTCGAGGTTCGTCGCGAACACGGTCTCCTCGAGGTCCTCCTTGCCGACGTACTTGCCGGTGTTGATGTCGATCGCGACGAGCGCCTCGGTCTGGTGGATGACGATCGAGCCTCCGGACGCGAGCGGCACGCGGCTCTTCAGCGCGTTCTCGATCTCCGCCTGGACTCCGAATCTCTCGAAGAGCGGCTCGGGCTTACGGTCCAGCTCGAGTCGGTACGCGAGAGAGGGCGCCACCTGCCCGACGAACTCGGCGAGCCGGGCGTGCGTTTCCTCGTCGTCGACCCGGATCGCGGCGAATTCGTTCGTGACCAGATCGCGCACGGCGCGCAGCGGGAGATCGAGCTCCCGGTGCAGCAAGGTCGGGGCGGAGGAGCTGTCGGCTTTCCGCTGGATCTTCGCGCCCAGCTCCGCGAGGTACGCGTACTCCGCGACGAACTCGGCGCTCGAGCTCCCTTCGGCAGCGGTCCGAGCGATCAGGCCGCCGCCGCCGGGAAGGGTCTCGAGGATGCGACGGAGGCGCTCCCGCTCGTCGTCGTCGGTGATGCGTCGCGAGATTCCGACGTCGCGGACGCCGGGGAGGTACACGAGCGTCCGCCCGGGCAGGGAGATGTTCGCCGTGACGCGCGGCCCCTTTCCCGCGAGCGGGTCCTTCGTGACCTGCACGATGAACTCCTGACCTTCCTTGACGAGGTCGTCGATTCGCGGGCGATCCACGCGGTCGGCGCTCTCCTCGCGGCTGCCGTTCTCTTCGCCGTCGGATTCGAGGTCCACCGTGCGCGGCAGGACGTCCTCGACGTAGAGGAAGGCGTCGCGCTCGAGACCGATCGACACGAAGGCCGCCTGCATGCCGGGCAGCACGCGGTGCACCCGTCCGAGGTACACGTTTCCGACGAGGCCCTGTCGGCCGCGCCGCTCGTGCAGGACCTCGACCGTGCGGCCGTCCTCCAGGATGGCGATGCGGGTCTCCGGAGGTGTCGCGTTGACGAGGAGCTCTTTGCGCATAGGGGACAGACCCCTTTTCTCAGGAAGACCGCTCAATTCCGGAGAGAGGGGAGAAAAGGGGTCTGTCCCCGATTTTCACGCATTCGCACTGAGAGCGCCTCAGGCATTGGCAAAACGACGGCACTCCACGGCGAGTATCAAGCCGATCCCCAGAAACGACGTCGCAACCGAGGAGCCGCCGTAGGAGATGAGCGGGAGCGGAATGCCCGTGGTGGGCAGGAGACCGATCATCATCGACGCGTTCACGACCACGGAGAAAAAGAGCATCGACGCGATCGCCAGTATCAGGAACACTCCGCCGCGGTCTCGCGCCACGCGCGCGAGCGTCAGCGCTCGTAAGAGCAGCACCGCGAAAAGGGCGAGCACCAGGCAGACGCCGAGGAACCCCCACTCCTCCGCGATCACCGCGAAAATGAAATCCGTGTGCTGGACGGGCAGGAAACGCAGCTGGCTCTGCGTCCCCGACCGGAAGCCCTTCCCGGTGAAGCCCCCGGAGCCCACGGCGATCTTCGACTGGCGGACCTGATACCCCGATCCGAGGACGTCCGACTCCGGATTCAGGAACGTGCCGATCCGCTGCTTCTGGTAGTCGGCCAGCACGAACCAGCCGATGCCCGCGAGGAGCGCCACGGCGACGACGATTGCGACCCAGGCGCGCCCCGGAAGACCACCGAAGAAGAGCGCTATGGCGGCGAGCGGAAGAAACGTCGCGGCGAGACCCGCGTCCGGCTGGAGGAACACGAGGAGGAACGGGACGGCGACGATCACGCCGACCTTGACGAACGTCGCGCCTTTCATCTTCCCGTCGTCCTCGTTCTCGAACAGGTACGCGAGGAGGAGGGCGGTCGCGATCTTGGCGAGCTCGGCGGGCTGGAACTGGAAGCCGCCGATGCGGATCCACGACTTCACGTTCGCAATTCGCTCCCCGAAGAAGAGGAGATAGACGAGCGGGACGAGGCTCACGCAGTAGATGACGAAGGAGAATTTCAGGAGCACCCGGTAGTCGAAGAGAACCGCCGCGACGAGGCCGCCGAGCCCCACGAGAACCCAGATCGCCTGGCGCGTCGCCAGGCCGTCGAAACGGCCTCCCGACGTCGTCGACGAGACGAACAGGATTCCGAGGACCGCGAGCGCGAGCGCGGAGGTCAGGATGACGAGATCGAGCCGCCGCGGGACCGGAAGGACGCGCCCGATCACTCGGGCACCTCCGCGGCGGGAGACGGGGTGCTCGAAGTCTTCGTGGAGGCGCGCACGAACCCGGGCTCTCCCGGGCGCGGCGCCACGTCGACGCCGAAATACTTTGCGAGGAGTCGCCGCGCGATGGGAGCGGCGGCGCTCCCGCCGTGGCCGCCGTGCTCGACGAACACGACGACGACGATCTTCGGGTCGTCGATCGGAGCGAAGGCGGTGAACCACGCGTGGTCCTCGAGCCGGCTGCGATCGACCCCGGGGCGCGGGACCGCGTCGCGCCGCGCGACCTGGACGGTGCCCGTCTTTCCGCCCAAATCGACGCCCGGCAGGCGCGAGCCGAAGGCGGTGCCTCCGGGCTCGTTGACGACGGCCCACATGCCGCTCTTGACGATCGCGAGACTGTGCGCATCGATCGCGAGCGACTGCCGCAGCTCCCCCCGGTAGCGGAGTCGGACGCCCGTCTTCGGGTCCTGCGATGCGAGGAAGAGGTGCGGGGTCGGCAGCTTCCCGCCGGTGACGAGCGCCGAGACCGCGCGCCCGACCTGCAGCGGTGTCATCAAGAGCGGCCCCTGGCCGATCGACACCGAGATCGTCTCGCTCGGGTACCAGCGCGCGCCGCGCTTCGTGCGCGCCCACTCCTCCGAGGGAACGAGTCCCGGCTTCTCGTGGGCGAGGTCGAGGCCCGTGGGCTCGCCGAAACCAAACGCGCGCGCGATCTCGGCGATCCGGTCCACGCCGAGCCGGCGCCCCAGGTTGTAGAAGTAAACGTCGCACGACACCTTGATCGCGTTGCGGAGGTTCACCCAGCCGTGCCCTCCGCTTCGGTGGCAGCGGAACGTCCGGCCGTAGAACGTCGCGTGGCCGGGGCAGAAGACCCGCGCATCCGGGTCCACCCAGCCGCGCGCCAGCGCGCCGTACGCGAGGAAGATTTTGAAGACGGAGCCGGGCGAGTACGTGTTCTGGATCGCGCGGTTCTGCAGCGGGTGGTCGGGATCAGCAAGGAGGCTCGCCCACTCCTCGGGCGTGACGCGGCGCGTGAACCAGTTGGGGTCGTAGGAAGGCGAGGAGACGAGCGCGAGGATCTCTCCCGTCCTCGGGTCGAGCGCGACCGCGGAGCCCACCTTGTCGGCGAAGAGCTCCTCGGCGAGCTTCTGGAGGTCGCGGTCGAGGGTCAGGAACAGGCTCTGGCCGGGCCGCGACTCGGTGCGGCTCTCCTCGGCGATCTCGCGGGCGTGCGAGTCGACGATCACGCGCCGCTCGCCGTTCGCGCCGCCCAGGAGCTTCTCGTAAGAGCTCTCGATTCCTTTCTGGCCGATCCAGTCGCCCAGGGTATGGACGTTTCCCGACGTGCGGATCTGATCGGGAGTCGCCTCCGCGAGATAGCCGAGGACGTGCGCGGCGCTGCCCCCTCTCTTGTAGAGGCGCCGCTGCGAGATGGTGATCGCGAACTCCGGGTGCTCTGGCGCGCGCGCCTCGATCGCCGCAACCTCTTCGAGCGAGAGGTTCTCGGCGATCGGAATCGGGACGAACTCCGGAAACCGGCGCCCGCGCTCGAGTCGCGCGCGAATCGGGTCGAGGGGCAGCCCGAGCAGGCGCACCGCGAAATCGACCGAGGCGTTCACGTCCTTCGATTCCCGGCGGTAGAGCTGCAGCGAGTAGGCCGGCTCGTTCTCGACGAGCACCGCCCCGTTCCGGTCGAGCACGTAACCGCGCGGCGCCGTCAGCTTGACCGACCGGATCCGGTTGTTCTCGGACAGCTCGAAGTAATAGTCGCCGCGGACGATCTGAACGTACCAGTAGGCAAAGGCGAGGAGGGCGAAGACGGCGCCGACCGCCATCCGCGCGACCTCGATGCGCACGGAGAGATCGCGGCGGTTCTCGCGGACTTTCAACATGACGGAACGAAACACGGAACACCCAACACGGAACACGTCACCGGAGCCTTCGCAGGCGGCGCCGTTCCCGCCACTCGCGCCACGGGAAGCTCCAGGCGGCCTCGAGCGCCGCCGCCGTCGCACCCGTCGCGATCGCGCGCCAGAGTGCGTAGGGCGTGCCGAGGACGATCGGCGAGTCGAGGAGGAGCGACCGCAGGACCGCGACGATCGCGTCGTTCGCGAGCGAGCACAGCGCGATGGCCCCCCCCACCGCGAGCGCCCCGCCGAACATCACCCGCACGGAAAAGAACGCGAGCAGGTAGCCGATCGCGGCCTTCGCGAAGGCGTTCAGGCCCAGCAGGCTCTCCGTCAGCGCGTCTTCGAGGAGTCCCGCCGCCGCTCCCGTCAGGACGGAGCGGCCGAATCCTCCCGAGCGCGCCACGATCGCGGTCGCGACGAGGAGCCAGTCGACCGGCCAGGCACCGCGATACGGCGAGCTCCCGAAGAGGAACTCGAGCGCCGTCGCCCCGGCGAGGATCAGGGCGATTCGCCCGAGCCTCACCGCGCGGCACTCGACCCTTCCGCCGGGTCACGCGCCGGAAACGGCGCGAGCACCAGGACGTCGGTCAGGCGCGCGAAGGGCGCCGTCGGAACGACGCGGATGTCGAGAAAGAGGTTGCTGCCGGGAGAGACCGAGCCCACGCGGCCGATCGGGATCGCGCGCGGATAGATGCCGTCGATTCCGGCGGATTCGATCAGGTCTCCGGGCCGCACGCGGGAGGTCGTCGGAATGTGGTTCAGCAAAAGCGCGCCGCGCCCGTCGCCGCGAACGATCCCGAGCTCCCCCGTCCGCGCGATGCGGGCGCCCACGGCCGCCGACGCGTCGAGCAGGAGCTGCGCGCGCGACATCGTCCGGCCCGACGTGACGATGCGCCCGACGAGCCCCTCGGGCACCGCGAGCGGAGATCCCGCCCCGACTCCGGCCGCCGAGCCGATACCGACGAGCGCGCTGTGGAGCCCGGCGCGCCTCTCGACGAGAAGGACCGGAGCACTTCCGACCACGACGGGCAGAAACGGCGCCGCCGCGCGCAGCGACCGCTCGTCGCGCAGCTGCCTCACCTCGGCGCGGAGGCGGAAGAGCTCCTCGTCGGTCTTCGCGAGGCGCGCGCGCAGGCGCGCGTTTTCATCGCGGGACGACCACATCTGCGCAGCCGAGGACGACGCGCCGGAAACCGCGCGGGAAACGCCCGCGACGGCTCGGACGGCGGGAGAGGCGACGGTCAGGATCCACGACCGCAACACGGAACCGCGCTGGCGGCGGGCGGGAGCCTGCGCGGACAGGGCGAGGACGCAGACCACGAGCACCGACGCGAGGAGCGCGCCGCCCCTACGGGGACGGGGAGTGATCTCGGCGCGGACGGAGGGAAATCTCATGTCGGGTAAACAGTTAACGGTGAACAGTCAACGGAAGCACCGAGCTCACGACCTCCGACGCTCTTCACCGTTCACCGTTCACTGTTCACGTTATGGATATCTTCCTCAACAGGTTCATGTCGGTGAGCATCGCGCCGGTTCCGAGCGCCACCGATGCGAGCGGGTCTTCGGCGTAGGAAATCGGCAGGCCGGTCTCTTCGCGGAGGCGGCGATCGAGGTTGCGCAACAGTGAGCCGCCGCCCGTGATGATGATTCCCTCGTCCATGATGTCCGCGGAGAGCTCCGGCGGCGTGCGCTCGAGGGCAACGCGCACCGTCTCGACGATCGCAGCGACCACTTCCGCCAGCGCCTCGCGAACTTCCTCGTCGGAGAGGGTGAGCGTCTTGGGAACGCCTTCGACGAGGTCGCGCCCCTTGACTTCCATCGTCAGCGGCTCGTCCAGCGGGTAAGCGGACCCGATCTCGATCTTCACCTGCTCCGCCGTGCGCTCGCCGATCAGGAGGTTGTACTTTCGTTTGACGTACTGAATGATCGCCTCGTCCATCTCGTTCGACGCGATCCGCACCGAGCGGCTGTAGACGATTCCGGCCAGCGAGATCACGGCAACGTCCGTCGTACCTCCCCCGATGTCGACGATCATGTTGCCCGCGGGCTCCGTGATCGGAAGGCCGGCGCCGATCGCGGCCGCCATCGCCTGCTCGATGATGAAGACCTCCGAAGCTCCGGCGCGCAGCGCGGAGTCCTGCACTGCGCGCTTCTCGACCTGGGTGATTCCCGAGGGGACGGAGATGACGATCCGCGGCCGCACGAACAGCGAGCGGCCGTGCGCCTTCTTGATGAAGTGATCGAGCATCTTCTCGGTGACTTCGAAATCCGCGATCACGCCGTCCTTCATGGGGCGGATCGCGACGATGTTGCCCGGCGTGCGGCCGAGCATCTCCTTGGCTTCGGTGCCGACCGCTTCCACCCGGTTCGTGTGGTTGTTCACCGCGACGATCGACGGCTCGCGGACGACGATGCCCTTTCCGCGGGCGAATACGAGCGTGTTCGCCGTGCCCAGATCGACGGCGAGATCGTTCGAAAAAAGTGAAAAGAGGGACCGCCAGGCCAAGGGACCTCCGTAAGGCTCGGGTCTAGAAGTTCAAGGGTTCATCGTAAGCCGTAAGCCGGAGCACTCGACGCTCTCTTCGGCTCACGTCACTCAAAGGGTCTCCACGAATACGCGCATCCGCCGGATGGTCTCGTTGCCCGAAGCGTCCACGGCCTTGATGACGAGCATCGCGTAGCCGTCCCGCTCGATCGTGATCGTCTTCTTGAAGGTGCCGTCGGAGCCGACGTCCGCCGGCTCGGCGTTGACCGTGACGACCGCGCTCGGCTCGGTCTTTCCGAAGATCAGGAAGATGTTCCCCATCTGCTGGGGCGGCAGCACCGAAAGATCCGGCGGCGTCGTGTCCCCGCTTCCAGTGCGGATCGGCTCCGAAACCAGGCGGAAGCGGCGCACGGCGCTCCAGTCCGAGGAATAGCCCGCCCGGTCGATCGCCGCGAGGCGCCAGAAATAGGACCCTTCCCGCGAGACCTTGATTTCGGCCGAGAGCCCCGTACGGTTGTCGAGATCGACCTCGTTCGCGTCGGGAACGAACAGCCGGGACCGAGAAATCTGGATCCGGTAGCGGGCAGCTTCCGGCACCCGTGACCACTTGAGCTCCACCTCGCCGCCGCTGGCGTTGTCGAAGGTCCGGTTGTCGTCGGGCGCGACCGGCCTCGGGGCCTCGGGCAGGACGATCCGGGGGGAGAGCACGCCCGTCCGCGACGCGGCGACGACCCTCTGGCGGTCTTCGAGCACCACCGTGCCGAGCCCCGTCGAGACCGTCGCCTTGCCGCGGTACGTGGTCACTTCGGTCTTCTCGCCGGCGGCCACGTCCAGCGACACCCGCGAATTCCGCTCGACGGACGCGGTCGCGTCGTCGGTCGCGATCGTCGAGGGAGACGTCGACGTGTAGACGTTCACCGCGCCGGAGACCATCTTCACCTCGCTGCCGCTCGCGTCGGATGCCGACGGTCGCCGCACCTCGAAGAGAGAACCCGGCCGGATCGTGAATAGTGTTCCGTCGCTGAACATGACCTCAGCGGAACCGTTGCGACCGGTCCGGATGAAATCGCCGTCGAAGAGCGGCTGACGCTGCCGGGCGGTCTCGAAACTCGAGCGGCCGGCCCGCTGCAGCGCGACCTCGCCTTCCACGAAGATGAACGAGGCGTCGCCGTTCTCGTCCGCCCCCCACCCGCCGAGGACGCGCCGGGAGTAGGACTCCGATTCCACCGCCAGCCGGAAGGCTTCGTCGAAGCGCTGATCGCCCATGGCGCCCCTTGCGTCCTCCAGGAGGCCGCGCGCGCGGGCGACGTTCGATCCCGGGCGCACGGTGCCGGCGGTGTTCGTCGCCTTGGCGAGGAGACCGGAGGCGGTCTCGATCTCGGCGCGGGCGCGGTCCTCGGCGGTGGGCTTGGCCCGAACGAAGGCGCGGTATCCGAGGATGCTGCCGGCCGCGACCAGCACGATCAGGACACCCCAGGTCGTGATTTTCCGGACCGGAATGACGAACCAATCGAGGTCCGCTCCGACCAGACGCCGTCTCCGCATAACTTTCTTGATTGGCGAGACTTACCCTGTCTGTTTATAGCACAACAGAGCATGTCGCGGGGACAGGCCCCACGGGCCTGCACCCGCAGCCTAATTCGTCGCGGGGACAGGCCCCACGGGCCTGCACCCGCAGCCTGATTCGTCGCAGGGACAGCCCGTGGGCCTGCACCGCCGCATAATTTTCAGTTCCCCACTGTTACCTGATGGCCGGGAACCGTCTCGTTCCAAGCGGATAGCGGGCGGCCGGGGGCCGCCGGCAAAGCTCGCTTGCTATAGTCGCCCGTTCTCACAAAAGGAGCCTTCGGGATGCTCAAAACCATGCGCGCCAGCTTTCACCATCTCAAGTGGACGCTGTTCGCGGTCATCATCGTCTTCATCCTCGGGTTCGTCTTCTTCTCCGGATCGAACTGGGGAAACGACAGCTCGAGTCAGGTCGTTGCCCGCATGGGCGGCGACGAGATCTCCGCCGCCGAATTCGACCGGATCTACCAGAACCAGGTCGAGCGCTACCGCGAGCTCTATAAGGGGAGCTTCTCGCCCGAGCTCGCCCGCGCGCTCGACCTGCCGCGCCAGGTCCTCGACGGAATGATCGACCGCAAGCTGGTACTCGAGGCGGCGAAGCGGATGAACCTCCGGGTCAGCGACGACGAGCTCGCGCGAAGAATCGCGTCGATGACCGAATTGCAGGAGAACGGTCAGTTCATCGGTGCCAAACAGTACGAAGAACGGCTGAGGCGGTCTGGTTACCTTCCCGAGGCGTTCGAAGAAGGGCTGCGCGAGGACCTCCTCGTCAACAAGTACACGGCGCTCGTGAAGGCAAGCGTCGCGGTCCCCGACGCCGACGTTCGCCGGGAGTTCGCCGCGAAGAACGACAAGGCGAAGATCGAGTACATCGTCGTCCTCGCGAGCCGGCTCGAGACGGCGCTCGAGCCGTCCGACGCGGACCTCAAGGCCTACTACGAGAAGAACAAGGAGCGCTACCGGGCGCCCGAGCAGCGCCGCGCCAACTACCTGCTGGTCGATCGTCTCAAGGTACGGGCGAAGGTTCCCGTCTCGGACGCGGAGATTCGCGCCGAGTACGAGGCGAAGAAGGCGACCTTTTCCGTGCCGGAGCAGGTCAGCGTTTCTCACATCCTCGTGAAGGTCGATCCGAGCGGCGGACCCGAGGCGGACGCCAAAGGAAAGGCCAAGGCGGAGGCCCTCCTCGCACGCGCGAAGGCGGGCGAGGACTTCGCGACGCTCGCGAAGGAGAACACGGACGATCCGAGCGGCAAGGACAACGGCGGGCAGCTGCCTCCATTCGGACGCGGCCAGATGGTGCCGGAGTTCGAGCAGGTGGCCTTCGACATGAAGCCGGGCGAGGTCCGCGGCCCGATCAAGACGAGCTTCGGTTACCACGTCATCCGGCTGGCCGCGAAGACGTCGCCGACGATCCGCACCCTCGAAGAGGTCCGCCCGAGCATCTCGGGAGATCTCGCCGAACGCAAGGCCGTCGCGGAAACGAAACGGATCGCCGAGGAGCTCGCCGCGAAGGTCCGGGGGCTCAAAACCAGGTCGGACGAGGAGCTGCGCAAGCTCCAGGGCGACACCGTCACCTACAACACGACCGACTGGTTTTCGCGAAATGGACCGATCGAGGGGATCGGTCCGAACGCCGCCTTCTCGAAGGAGGCCTGGTCGCTGAAGATCGGCGACAGCACGACGGCCCCGATCGACACCCCGCGCGGGCCGGTCTTTCTCCGCCCGATCGCCGAGCGGCCGAGCGCGATCCAGCCGTTCGAGGAAGTGAAGGCGAAGATCGCCGAGGACTGGAAGACCGAGCGGCGCGAGAAGGACGCGCTCGAGAAGCTCGACCCGGCTGCGAAGGAGCTCGCGTCGGGGACGACCCTCGCGGCGCTCGCCACCCGCTACGAGACGGAGGTCAAGACCACGCCCGACTTCGGGCCGGACGGTCCGATCCCGGACCTGGGCGCGGCGCCGCGGCTCTCCGAGGTGGTCTTCAAGACGCCCGCCGGTCAGGCGGGCCCGCCGGTGCCGGTGCCGTCGGGGTTCGTGCTCTTCCGGGTGCTCACTCGGACCCAGGCGGATCCGGCGTCGTTCGATACGCAGAAAAGTCAGCTCGCCGATTCGCTCCGCGCCAAAGAGGCCGAGCGGCTGATCCGGGCCGTCGTCGCCCAGATGCGCGCCGACCGGAAGATCGAGGTCAACGAGGAAGTGCTGAACTCGTTCCTGCCTCAGCAAGGCCAGAGGCGGGGATAGTTTCGGTTCTCAGTAGTCAGTTCTTAGGAGAGAGCGCGGGCTGAGACCTGAGAACTAACGGCTGAGAACTACAATCCCCCCCGTGATCGGCCGCCTGGTCGGACGTCTCGCCACCAAGGCGACGGATCACGTGATCCTGGACGTGGGCGGAGTCGGATATCTCGTCCACATCCCGCTCTCGACTTTCTACGATCTGCCCGAGGCGGAAAGCCCGGCGTCGCTGTGGATCCACACGCACGTCCGCGAAGACACGCTGTCGCTCTACGGATTCCTGACGGAGCGGGAGCGCGCGCTCTTCCTGATGCTCTTAGACGTCGCGGGAATCGGCCCGCGGGTCGCGTTGACCGTTCTGTCGGGCATTCCGCCCGCTGACCTGATCGAGGCGCTGCGCGGCGGGGACGCCCGCCGGCTCATGGCGGTCCCCGGCGTCGGAAAGAAGACGGCGGAGCGGATGGTGCTCGAGCTTTCCGAGAAGGCAGCCAGGTTCGCCGCCGAGCCGAAGGCGCCGCGAGCGCCCACGGTCTCCCCGGAAGACGTCGTCTCCGCACTGGTCAACCTGGGCTATCGAAAGGGAGACGCAGAGCGGGCGGTCGATTCCATCGGCCGAAGTGACGCACCAAAGGAGTTCGGCGACTACTTGAAGCTCGCTCTGAAGAAGCTGACTGGCGGATGAGGGTGAGCCCTTACACTACGCGCCGATGACGGACGAGAAGGAAATTCTCTCCGGAACGGCGCTCGCGGACGACGTCGCAGTCGAGCCGACGCTCCGGCCCAAGGACCTCAACGAATACATCGGCCAGGACAAGGTGCGCGAAAACCTGGGCGTGTTTCTCGCCGCCGCGCGTGGCCGCGGGGAGCCGCTCGACCACGTCCTCCTGACGGGCCCGCCGGGCCTCGGCAAGACGACGCTCGCATACATCATCGCGCGGGAGCTCGGTACGGGCCTTCGCATGACGTCCGGGCCGATGATCGCCCGCGCCGGCGACCTCGCCGGGATGCTCACGAACCTGCAGCCCCGCGACGTCCTCTTCTTAGACGAGATCCACCGGCTGAACCCGGCCGTCGAGGAGATCCTGTATCCCGCGATGGAGGACTTCCGGCTGGACGTCGTGATCGGCGAAGGGCCCATGGCGCGGACGGTGAAGATCGATGTGCCTCCATTCACTCTGGTCGGAGCCACGACCCGGCCCGGACTTCTCTCGCAGCCGCTGCACGGGCGCTTCGGGATCACGCTCCGGCTCGACTTCTACGACGTCGAGTCGCTCGCGAAGATCGTGGAGCGCTCCGCGAAGATCCTCGGGATCGCGGTCACGCCCGAGGCCGCGCGCGAGATCGGCGCCCGCAGCCGCGGAACCCCGCGCATCGCCAACCGACTGCTCCGCCGGCTTCGGGATTTCGCGGAGGTCGCCGGTAAAGAAGGAATCGACCTCGCGACCGCGCGGGAGGCGCTCGCCCGCCTCGAGGTCGACGAGCACGGGTTCGACGAGCTCGACCGCCGCATTCTCTCGACCATCATCGAAAAGTTCGGCGGCGGACCGGTCGGGATCAATTCGATCGCGGCGTCGATCGGGGAAGACAGGGGCACGCTCGAAGACCTTTACGAGCCCTATCTCATCCAGGCGGGTTTCCTGCAGCGGACGCCGAGAGGTCGTATCGCGTCTGCCGAGGCTTATCGGCATCTCGGAATACTGCCTCCTCGCCGAGAGGGGTCGCTGTTCTGACGTCTGCCTTGTCGTCCTGAGGCCGGAGGCCGAAGGATCTCTTCCTGGTTCGAGACATCCCTCGCTTCGCTCGGGATGACAGAGAAGAAAAGAAATGAAGCACGGCGTTCTGATCTACAACCCGACCGCGGGACAGCGCGACCGCGCGGCGAAGATGCAGGAATTGATCGCGCGCCTCTGCGAGAAGGGACTCGACCTCGTCCACGCTCCGACCACCGCCCCCGGTCACGCCACGGAGATCGTGAGACGCCTTCTCGGGGAGGGGCTCGACGTCGTCGTGGTCTGCGGCGGCGACGGAACGGTGTCGGAAGCCGCCTGCGGGCTCGTCGGGTCTTCCGTTCCGCTCGCGATCCTCCCGGGCGGCACTTCGAACGTGCTCGCGCGAGAGCTCTCGATTCCGCTGAACCTCGAGGGCGCGGCGAGGCTTCTGCTCGAAGGAGTGCCGCGCAAGGTCCGGGTCCTCTACGCGAACGACCGTCCCTTCCTTCTCTGGGCGGGCGTCGGGCTCGATGCGCGGATCATGGGACACATGAGTCTCGTTCTGAAGCGTTGGCTCGGACGGACCGGCATCTTCTTCACGGTCGCGGACGAGTTCTTCCGGTACGAGTTCCCCCGGCTGGAGGTCACGGTCGACGGCGAGCGGCACGAGGCGACGTTCGCCGTCGTCTGTCACGCGCGGCACTACGCGGGACCGTGGGTGATCGCGCCGGAAGCCCGCCTGGACTCCGACGAGATGGAGGTTCTCCTCTTTTCGGGGCGGAGGCGCTGGCCCTTCCTCTCGCTCTTCCGCCAGATGCAGATCGGCCGCGGAGGCCACATCGACCGCGGGCTGGCGCGGGTCATCCGCGGCCGCGCCGCGACGATCCGGTCGCTCGAGAGCTATCCCGTCGAGGTCCAGGTCGACGGCGACTGCGTGCTCGAGACCCCGCTCACCTGCCGCGTCGGGACCGAGACGATCTCGATCCTGGTGCCCAGGGATGGTGAACAGTAAACAGTAAACAGTGAACAGAAGGAGCGCTCACTGTTCACTGCTCACTGTTTACGTCTACCTCCCGATTGCACCATCTTCTCCACTTCGGCTAATTCGCGCGGCGCGGAACAGGAGAGGCACTCGTACCCGGTCGGGGTCACGAGCACGACGTCCTCGACGCGCACGCCGATATTCCACCACTTGCGGTCGACCCCGGAGGCATTGCCCGGGATGTAGATGCCGGGCTCGATCGTGAACACCATGCCCGGCTCGAGGACGCGCGAGCCCTTTCCGACTGCGTACCGCCCCGCGTCGTGGACGTCCAGGCCGACCCAGTGCGAGATCCCGTGCTTGGTGAACACGCGGTGGCCGTCGTTGCGGAGGAGCTCTCCGACGTCCCCCTTCAGGAGTCCGAGGCGGACGAGCCCTTCCACCTGCATGCGCGCCGAGGCTTGCCCGATGCGGTCGTGCGGCACGCCGGGCGCGACCTTTTCCATCGCGGCCTTCTGCGCCGCGAGCACGATCTCGTAGATGGCCCGCTGCTCCGGGCTGAAGCGGCCGCTCGCCGGATACGTTCGCGTGATGTCCGTCGCGTAATAGCCGTATTCCGCGCCCGAGTCGTTCAGGATGACGTCGCCCTCTTCGATCTTCCGGTCGTTGCGGTCCCAGTGCAGAAAGACGGAGTTCGGGCCGGACGCGACGATCGAGGGATACGCCATTCGCCGGGCCCCGTTCGCGTAGCAGTAGGAGTCGAGCGCCTGCTGGATTTCGAACTCGTACTTTCCGGGCGCTGTGGCCTTCATCGCGAGCGTGTGCGCGCGGGCGGAGATCTCGGTGGCGCGCCGAATGAGGGCGATTTCGTCGGCGTCCTTGACGACGCGCATCTCGTGAATGACCTCGCGCGCGTCCACGACCGTCGACGGCCCCGCCTCGCGCGCGCGCATTTCTCCGAGCACCTCGCGGAGACCATCGGCCCACTCCGCGTCGCCGCCGTCGGACAGATGGAGCTCCTCGACGCCGGCGAGGAATCCCGAGTACGACCGCGAAGCCGTGTCGTACATCGCCAGCCGCTCGAGAAAGTCATCCGAGGAGAACGCCGCGTCCGCTCCGTAGGCGGCGGGCGCCTCCCGCGGACCGACGCGCGGGCCCTCGTAGGACTCGACCCGCGGATCCCGCCGCTTGACGAAGACCACGTAGCGCTGTGCCTCGGGAGCGCCGGGCCGGAGGATCGCCGCTGCCTCAGGGTCCTCGATGCCCGTCAGGTACCAGAAGTCCGAGTCCTGCCGGTACAGGTATTCGACGTCCGTCGACATCGTCTTCAAAGGCGTGGCGTGAAGGATCGCGATCGAGTTCGGCGGCAGCTTCGCGAGGAACTTCTCGCGGTGCGTCTGGAACATCGCCGGCGGCGGCTTCAAAACCGGAAAGTCGAGGCTCGCCGCTGCGACCGGGAAGAGCGCAACCGCGAGGAAGATGCGACTGAGGACTGAGGACCGAGGACTGAGGACTGTCAAACCGAGTCGGTCAGCGCTTCGAAATGAATGACCAGGGAGCGGGCGCGGCCGCGTTGACCGCCGTTGGTCGCACCACCGCGTTGATGCGCTCCTTATGTGTCTTCAACAGCCGCCGCACCGGCGTCCCGGCGGCGGCCTCCTCGAGGACGTCCGCCGCGGACTCGTCCGCCTTCGCGAGATACGCCTCCCACACGGCTTCACCCACGGGCATTCCCCGAAAGACGACATTGGGCATCTTCGTGAACTCCCGCTGCAGGTACGCGAGCTTCTCCTTGAGCACGCTTTCGTCGGCGAGCGACTCGTCCTCGTACGGCGTGTGCGGTTTCGGGATGAAGGCGTTGACCGAGGGCACGAGGTCCGCGACCCGGCCGAACCGCTTCCCTTCGAGGACGGCGATCTCCCGAAGCTCTCCGACCATGCGGACGATATCCGCGACGTCTTCGTCGGTCTCCGACGGGAGTCCGACCTGGAGGTAGAGCTTCAGCCGTGTGAAGCCGCGCGCGAAGACCAGCCGCGCCTTCTCGCGCAGCATCTCGTCGGAGACTTTCTTGTTCACGTGCCGGCGGAGCCGCTCGTTGCCGGCCTCCGGTGCGATCGCGAGCGCCCGCTCCCCCTGCCGGGCGAGCACTTCGAGGATCGGGTCCTGGATCGCGTCGATCTTGATGGACGAGAGAGCAATGTGGTACTCGAGGTCCGCAAGCCCCTGGAGAATCTCCGTGATCTGCGGGTGATCGCAGACCGCCGTCGCGATGAGACCCGTGCGGTCGGTCAGCGGTCGCGCCGCCTTCGCGACGCCGAGGATCGAGGCGGCCGGGTACTGTTTGACGGGCGCCATCGCATAGGCGGCCCAGCAGAAGCGGCACATCTCGGTGCAGCCGCGCGAGATCTCGATCAGGAGCTTGTCCGCGAGCTCCGTGCGCGGCGTCAGGATCGTCGTGTGCGGGACCTCGAAGTCCGGCTGGATGTCCTTGCGCGACATCGGTTGCTGGATGACGACCTTCGACGCCTCCGTCCCCTCGGCGCGCGCGCCCTGGACGCTGGGGACGAAGAAGCCCGGCATCCGCGCGATCTCCGCGAGGAACGCCTCACGGTCCAGCCCGCGCTTCGCGAGGTCCGCGATCACCGGCACGAGTCGCTCTCCGTCGCCGAGCGCGAACACGTCGACGAAGGGAGAGAGGACGGCGGGATTCATCCGTGCGATGTCGCCGCCGACGAGGAGAAGCGGATGGCGCTCGTCCCGCGCCTCGCGTCGCAGCGGGATTCCGGCAACGCGCAGGGTCCGGACGATGTTGACGACGTCCATCTCCCACGAGAGCGACCACGCGATCAACCCGAACTCGGAGAGCGCCGTGCCGTTCTCGAACGTGACGGCGGGCTCCCCCTCTTCGTGGAAGAACCTCTCGCAGACGAGGTCGGGGATTCGGTTGAAGAGCCGGTACACCCACTGAAACCCGAGGTTGGACATCCCGATCTCGTACGAGTTCGGGAAGCCGAGCGCGACCCGATAAGCGCCGAAGCGATTCGGTGCCTCGGTGAATCGCTCGAGACGGGAGAGCTCCTGCGCGCGCGGGGTCGGTCTCATGGGAACCGGTCATTATCTCCGAGGTTTAGGGAGCCCCGCCGGGGGACCTGGCTTAGGGGGGGCCCCTCCGGGGTGGACTGCGATGGGTGCAGACCCCTGGCGGGATCTGTCCCCATGGCTTTCTCGGGGACCGCGCGCAGCCGGAACACGACCTGCATCGGCTCCTTCACGCGCGCCACGAAGGACGGGTCCGCGAGCCCGTACTCCTTCCAGTAGAGCGGAAACGTGCCCGCAACCTCGACGCGGTCGTCGAAAACGTACACTTCGACGGGCAGCTGCACGGGCGCCGTCCTGCCGTGCACGGTGAGATCTCCGGCCACCTGGACGGGAAAGTTCTCGCCGGGGTGGAAGCGGGAGAGGTCTCCCGTGAACCGGCGCAGCTCGAAAACGATGTCGGGAAACTTCGCCGTTTCGAGGATCGCGCGCATGCGCCGATCCCGGCGGCGATTCTCCGTCCGCATGCCGGCGGCGGGCACGACGATCCGGCCGCGAACGTTCCACGCTCCCGAGGCGAGAGGGGTCGCGTCGACCGTCCCGTGAAACACGGCCGCGGTTCCCGTGACGGTTCCGAACGTCGAGGGCAGCTCCCACCGGAGCGTCGAGCCGGCGACCTCGAGCCGGTAGTGCAGGGGCCGGTGCGGGCTCTCCTGCGCTCGATGTGCAACGGGAATCGCGATCGCCAGCGCGGCCGCCCGGCAGAGATGTCTCTTCATTTCTTCTCGTGTTCCATGTTCTGTGCTCCGTGTCCCGGGCGAGGTACGACTCCGAACGCCCAATCGGCCACGTTTGTTCCGGTCGGCCCCGTGACGACGAGCCCCCCGACCACTTCGAAGAACGGCTCCGTATCGTGGCTCGAGAGCGCGCGGAGCGGGTCGAGGCCGAGCTCACGCGCTCGCAGGAGAGTCCATTCTCCCGCGATCGCGCCCGCGGCCTTCGAAGATCCGTCCCGGCCGTCGGACCCGGCGGCCAGCAGCGCGGCATCCGGGTTGCCCTTCATCGACAGCGCGGCGGCGAGCGCGACCTCGAGGCTGCGCCCGCCTCGGCCGGGCGCGCGACCGAGCGTCACGGTCGTTTCGCCGCCGGCGAGCACCGCTTCCCCCGGCGCCAGCCGAACGCCCGCGCGGCCGAGACGCCGGCCGACCTCGCGCGCTTCTCCTTCCAGTCGTTGTCGCCGGATCCGCGGGACGAGGCCGAGACGGCGCGCCTCCCGCTCCGCGCCACGAAGGCCGATCCGGTTGGACGCGACGACCCGGGTCAGATCTGCCGCGCGACCGCGGACCGTCGGTCCAGAGCCGACGAGTGAGGGACGATCGCCGGGCACGTCCGAGACAACGAGCGTGACGAGGCGCGCAGAAGTCGATTGGCCGAGCTTGCCCCCCTTGATCGCGGAGAGGGACGTCCGCAGCCGGTTGACTTCCGTGATCGGTGCTCCCGACCGGACGAGACGGCCGACGGCGCGAACCTTCTGTTCGAGGGTCAATCCCGGCCGGGGCAGGCAGAGGAGCGACGACGATCCGCCGGACATGAGACAGAGGAGGACGTCGTCCGGACCGAAGCTCGAGAAGAACCGCAGTGCGGCGCGCGCGGCGCGAACGCTCGAGGAATCGGGCGTCGGATGCGCGGCGAAGAGCACGCGGACGCCGGCGCGCCTCGGCGGCGGCGGAAAGCCCTTCGGAAGAACGACGAGACCGTCTCGTCCCGGCCGCCAGGCCGCGAGAAACATCCCTTCTGCCGCCTTCCCGGCGGCGAAGACGCCCACCCGGCGCCCGCGTGCGAGTGCGCCCTTCACGTCGGGGCGGGAGAGCGCCCCGGCCACCGACCGGCGGGGATCCACGGCGGCGAGCGCGGCTCGGAATAGCGCGCGGAGGAGGCGCATGGCGTCCCGATTCATCCAAAAGCCATGTACGCCCGTAATAGGATCAGGATTCCCGGCTGACCGGGATCGAAAAGGAGACGACATGAAGAAACTCGGAACTCGTGTTTTGCTCGCGGCCCTGGTCGTG
>DASYUL010000139.1:0-8161 GCA_036001245.1 Thermoanaerobaculia bacterium | reverse complement strand
GGAAGCGGACCCTTGAGCAAACGGTCGGCCAGCGTCTCCCCCTCGAGGTACTCCATGACAAGGTATTCCGTCTCGCCTTCCCGACCCACGTCGTGGAGCGCGCAGATGTGCGGGTGTGAGAGCTGCGAGATCGTCTTCGCTTCGCGCTCGAAGCGCTGACGCGACTCGGGCGAAGAAGAGAGATGCGTTGGCAGCACCTTGACCGCGACCGTGCGATCGAGACGCGTGTCGCGCGCCCGGTAGACCTCTCCCATCCCGCCGGCGCCCAGGGGCGACAGGATCTCGTAAGGACCCAGGCGCGCGCCGGCGGTGAGACTCACCGCCGCCCGGACCGGCGCCAGTTCAGCATCACTCGAAAATTCTCCGAATCGACGTCCTGGGCCGGCACGACCATGAGGAAGCGTTGCCCGTCTGCCGAAGCCGCGTACTGCCGGGACGGGTTGTTCAGTCTCAGAGACGTCTGGAACAGCGGCTGTGGGGTGCCCAAAGAAAAGGTCGCCCCTGCGGAAACCGGGGCCGCCATGAGCCGACCGTCGAGCGTCACGTAGAAGATCTCCTTTCCATCGTGACTCCAAAGAGGTTGGAGCCCGCCGCCGTTGGAGATCGCCCACTTCTCGTCGGTCATCGGAAAGCGACGCACGAAGACCTCGTGCTGCCCCGGCTCCGAGGAACTGTACGTGAACCAGTGGCCATCCCGCGAGAACGACGGATTCCGTTCCTCGTACTCGGTCGTCAGGAGGAGCTGCGGTTTGGCGTCGCCGATCAGGGAAGCGACGCCGATGTCCGCGTTGGCTTTGGTCCGGTTGTAGAGAACGTAGCGACCGTCCGCCGAGACATCGTACGGGGTCGCGAAGCTGTCGGCGACGATCGTCGCCTCCCGCCCATCCTTGAGAGACCTCCGGCGAAGTTCGAAGCTCGCTCCTTCCGAGCGGTACAGGATGCTGTTGCCGTCGGGGGTGAAGATGGGCATCCAGCCCGTCTCGGCAAAGGGTGTGGCGACGTCTCGGGCGAGGTCGAGGGTCCAGACGCTCGCGATGCCGGTCTCCACCTGCCGGAGCGTGAAGCCCGCAGTCCGATTATCGGAGGACAGGCTGACGTTCATGATCGCACCGGTCGGCCCGACGGCCTTCAGCATGGTTCCCCGCCGGTCCATCCAGACGAGGCGGCGGCTGGCGCTCCCCGGACGAAAGACGACGATCCCCTGCCGGGATACGGAGAAGAGGTCGCGATAGAAGGCCACGTCCGCTCGCATGACGGGCCGCGTCACGGCCTCCGGATCGCCCCGCAATTCTCCGCGATCGAGGTCGAGATGCTGCGCCAGAAGCGCCTCGCCCCGGACGAACAGAAGAATGTCCGGCGCAAGGAACAGTCCGGTGGCCCCGTTCTTGACGAGCAGCTTGTGTCCGGGCTTGTCGAGGGACGCGAGATAGATCCCGGTCGACTCGGCCTTGTCCGTCTTCACGAAGAGAAGGAAGCGGCGGCCATCGGGAAGCATGTACGGCCAGCGATGCAAGACTTCTCCCGGCTCGAGAGTCGTCGCGGGCCCCGGTTGGCCCCCCGACGCCGAAATGCGATAGATGGTCCCGATGGACTTCGGCGTGAACAGGATGTCGCCTTGCGATCCCCAAGGTCCTCCGCGGCCGAGCTCGGCATCACAGAGAACCTCGATGGAACCGGTCGACAGCTCGATGCGTCGGAGCTTCGCGCGCGAGAAGAAAACGAGAAACCGCCCGTCCGGAGACCAGAAAGGGCTTTCGGCAGTTTCGGTGCCGGGCAGCGCGCGGACCTCGTCGGAGTCGAGCTCCCGGACGCGCAGCATCAACTTGCCGCCCGCGAGTCCGCCGAAGACGAGCTTCCGGCCGTCAGGCGAAATCTCGAAGGAATCCGTGAGCAACGTGCGCTGAGGCGGAAGGATGGTCAAAAGCATCGGCTCCGTGACCGCCTCCCGCGGACGGCGCGAGGTGAACGCAATCCCGGCGGCGGCGAGCGTCGCGATCGCTGCCACTGCCCACGGGATCCAGCTCTGACTCCGTCGCCTCACGGCGCGAATGGCGGTGGCTCCGGACTGCGACCCGCTCTCCGCGATCCACTTCAGTTCCCCCCCGAGGTCCGCGGCATTCTGCCAGCGGTCATCGGGATCTTTGGCCAGCGACTTCTTCACCACGTGGTCGAGCGCTGGCGGCGACATCGGCTGGACCTGCGAGATCGGCTGCGGCTCGTCGCGCAGGATCGAGGAGATCAAAGACGCCTGGGTCGACCCGGAGAACGCCTTCTTCCCCGTCGCCATCTCGTAAAGGACGCAGCCGAACGCGAAGATGTCCGTCCGGGCGTCGGCGTCCTTACCCTCGAGCTGCTCGGGCGCCAGGTACTGCACGGTTCCGAGTAGCGTCCCCTCCCGGGTTACCGGCGCGGCCTGGGTCGGGAAGGAGGTGAGGTCGAGCGTCGAGCGAGCCGGAGAGAGCACCTTTGCGAGTCCGAAGTCGAGGAGCTTCACGCCGGTCTTCGTCAGCATGACGTTGCCGGGCTTCAGGTCGCGGTGGACCACGCCCTGCCGGTGCGCCTTGTCCAAGGCGTCGGCGATCTGGATCCCGTAGCGAAGCGTCTGTTCCAGCGGGAGAGGACCTTTCAGGAGCCGGTCCGCCAGCGTCTCACCCTCCAGGTACTCCATGACGAGGTATTCGACGTCGCCTTCCCGACCGACGTCGTGCAGGGCGCAGATGTGGGGGTGAGAGAGCTGCGAGATCGTCTTCGCCTCGCGCTCGAAGCGCTGGCGGACTTCGGGAGACGCTGAAAGGTGCGACGACAGCACCTTGATCGCGACCGTGCGTTCGAGCCGCGTGTCGCGCGCCCGGTACACCTCCCCCATCCCGCCCGCGCCCAGAGGGGCCACGATCTCGTAGGGGCCGAGCCGAGAGCCGGCGGAGAGCGTCAACGCGGGAGCTCTACCGCAGCCCTTCCACGATGAAAAGGTCGGAGAGCAGGCGCGCGTAGCAATACGCGTAGCCTTTGCCGTCGGCTGTGATCAGGACGTTCGAGATGCGCTCGACACCGGCCGGGTCGGCGGGAAGGAGGTCTTTCCAGACTTCCCGCCGTCCCGTGTCGATTTCGATGCGAGAGATGCGGGCCGGGACGTCGCCGCGCTTCCAGGCGTACAGCGAACGGCCGTCGCTCGCGAAACGCAGCGGGTACTCCCCTTCAAGGGCCCCGGGAACGGGACGCGCCGACCCGCCGTCCATCGGAAAGATCGCCATCTTGTGATCCGGACCAACCGCCGCAAGCCGCGACCCGTCTGAGGAGATCGCGAACCCGGGAAGCGCCGGGATGATCCCCTCCGGCGTGATCGGACGGGGCTTGCCTCCCTCGATGCTCTGCGAATAAACGCGCACGCCGCGCCCCCCTTCTCGGCCTGCAAAGAGGAAGCTCTTGCTGTCGGGAAACCAGGTCGCGGCCTGCTCGGCGCTCACTCCCACGGTCGGAATCTGCCTGCGCTCCCCGGTTCCGGTCGGCAGGAGCAGAAAAGGGGAGTTCGCGGCTGGCAGCATCGAGAGCGCCCAATTCCCGTCCGGCGAAAGGGCCAGAGCGTTCCCTTCCCCCAGCCGGACGACCGGCGACTGATCGGCTTGGCGGACGTGGACGGAATAGTTCGCGCCTCCCGCCTCGCCCTCTTCGTCGAAGAGCAGGGTCTGCGCATCGGACGAGAGGTCCGCGGCAAACGAATAGTCGAGGAACGACAGGTCCCGCTCCCGCGTGTCCCCGCGCAGCAACCCCAGGATTCCGACCCGCGGGCTCTCGCGGGCCAGCAGGACCCGGCCGTTTTTCGAGATGTCGTGGAGCTTCAAGCCGCCGGGGACGCGGGCCACGACTCGGAGCCGGCCGGAGAGCGTGACGGCATAAAGCGAACGATTCGCGCCGGCCTCGGTCGCGGTGAACCAGATCTCGTCGCCGGAAGGAGTCCAGGCGAGACCGTGCTCGCTCGCCCAGTTCCCGGTCAACGTCTTCTTCTTCCCGGCGAGGTCGATGACGGCGACCGTCCCGGCGTCGTCCAGGGGAAACTGATGGTCCAGAAAGGCAATGAAATCTCCTCGCGGTGAAAGGCGCGCATAGCTCACGTGTCCGGACGTCTCGTAGAGCACCTTGCCTCTCGGATACTCGATACGGGCTTTCCCGCCGACGTCCCGCGCGATGAGCATCTCCGAGCCGTCCGCGGACCAATCGGCGTCCTGGATTCGCTCTTCGACGCGGCGCGGTGCGCCGCCGGTCAAAGCCGCGCGTGCGAGAGTTCCCCGGCAGATGCCCGGATGGTTCGAAAGGCAGTCGATTGCGATCGCCATTTCCCCGGACGGTGAGATCCCCAGAAGATTCGCGCTCGGAAGATCGAGTGGCAGGGAATCCGGGCTGCTCTGGTGCTTCAGAAACAGCCTCAGAGGTTTTCCATCCCAGCCGGCGCTGTAGACGATCGTCTGGCCGTCGGGAGCAAATCGTGCCGCGCGAATCGTGCCGCTGCCGAACGTGATCTGCTGATAGGACGGCGGCAGGGATTTCGCGAAGCTCTTGTGAAGGACGGCGCCCACGCCGATTGCCGCGAGCAGAGCGGCGGCCGAGAGCGCCACCCGGAGAAGTCGGCGGCCGGACGAGGTCTTCTTCGAGGCGATCGCTCGGAGAGTTTCCCCCGTCGAGGACGGCTCCGAAAAATCCGAAAGATGCTCCCGGATGCTTTTGATGTCGCGAGCGAGGTCGCGTGTCGACGCGTATCGCTCCTCGGGGTCCTTCTGCAGGCATCTCTCGAGGATCCAACGGAAGGGCGTGGGAATGGCAGGGTTGAGCGTGGCCGGAGGCTCCGGCTCCTCGCGGATGATCGCGGTCAGGGTCTCGACGGAGGTCCTCCTTTGGAACGCACGCTTCCCCGTGGCGACCTCGTAGAGGATCGCGCCCAGCGAGAACTGATCCGAGCGAAAGTCCACGGGTTCACCGCTCGCTTGCTCGGGTGACATGTAACCGACGGTTCCGAGCACCGTTCCGGCCTTCGTCTGATTCGTCGTTGTGGGCAAGTGCGAGGACTCACCGGGCGTGGACTTCACAAGCTTCGCGAGCCCGAAATCGAGAATTTTCACCACGCCGTCTCGCGAGACCATCACGTTCTCGGGCTTCAGATCGCGATGCACGATCCCCGCGGAGTGCGCCTTGGCCAACCCGTCGGCGATTTGAAAGGCCAGATCCAGAAGCCTTCTCGCGGGTAGCGGCCCGGAATGCAGGATTTCGCGGACGGTTCGCCCATCCACGAGCTCCATCGCAATGTAGGTCGTGGAGTCGAAAGACCCGATCTCGTGAATCGTAACGATGTTGGGGTGATTCAAGGCCGAAGCGGAGCGCGCCTCCTGCTCGAAGCGCTTCCGCCGGTCCGGATCGGACGAGAACTCTTCCGAGAGCACCTTGACCGCGACTTCGCGACCGAGCCGCCCGTCGCGCGCCCGGTAGACCTCGCCCATGCCTCCGGAGCCCAGCGGGACGAGGATCTCGTATGGTCCCAGACGCGAGCCGGTTGTAATTGTCATCGAGCTCGAGTCATCTTATCCGGCCGTCGCTCACGGCGGAGTGGAGGCGACGATGCCGATGTTCGCGACCGTGTCGCCCTTCTTCATCGACGGCACCGAGCAGACGTAGAGGACGACGCCCGCCGACGGCGCGCGCGCCTCGAAAATCGTGCGCCCGACGAAGTCCGTTACGTGTCCGACCTTCGTTCCCTGGGCGACATAGGTCCCGCGGCGGACGGCCGCATAGAAGAGGCCCGTCTCGCCGCTCGCGATCGTTTTCACGGACTCGATCCAGACGGGGTGGTCGACGCGGGTCGGCGGACCCGCCAGCATTTTCAGGTACCGCATCACCGACAGCGTGCCGTCGACGAGGGCGGCGACGTCGTCCGGCTCGACGGTGCCCGCGTGCCCCGCCTCGACCGTGATCGACGGCTTCCCGCGTACGGTCGCGGTGTTCTCGAGGTAGCGGGACGCCTGAGGGTCTTTCGGCCGGTCGGTGGAGACGATAATGTGATCGAGGCCGAAGGCGAGGACCATCTCCCGGGAAATCGCATCCTGCGCCGCGTTGCCCGTCTTCGTCCAGTAGCTGTAAGGCCGCAGGTCCTCGTCGAGGTCGCCGCCGTGGAGGTCGATCAGGTGATCACATTTATCGACCACTTCACGCGTGATCAGGAACGACGCGCGCTCGGTCTGCGTGCCGTCCGCCTTTCCCGGATAGAAGCGGTTCATGCTCTTCCCGTCGACGGGGTTCACGTGCGGGACTTTCTGCTCGAACGACGCGACGTTGACGAGCGGCACGAGAACGACGGTACCGGAGATCGCCGCGGGGTCGAGTGCCTGGATGAGCTTCGCGACCGCCACGATCGAGGCGTACTCAGTACCGTGCGCCCCGGAGACGAGCGCGAGGACGGGGCCCGGCTTCGTCCCGCGGACGACGGCGACGTCGATCCGCGTGCCTGCATCGACGCCGGCCGGGACCTCGATGGCGCCGAAGACCTTCTGACCGGGCGCCGCAGCGGCGGTCCCGACCGTGAAGAGCGGAGCCTTCGCCGGCGGTCCCGCGAGCGCGACCGCGAGTACCAGACTCGCTAGACTGAAGCTCATTGCGGGTTGCGGCGATTCTATCGAGGTCGCTTTTGGAGCGCGGACTTCGCTAGCATCCGGACGAGAGGAGAATGAAATGCCGAAGTACGTCATCGAGCGCGAAATTCCGGGACTCGGAAACCTGTCGGACGAAGAGGTGAAGGCGATCGCCCGGAAGTCGAACGAGGTCCTGACGTCGCTCGGCCCGGAGATCCAGTGGCTGCACAGCTACGTCACCGGCGACAAGATGTACTGCGTCTACATCGCACCCGACGAGAATCTCATCCGTGAGCACGCGCGTCGGGGTCAGTTCCCGGCGAACCGCATCTCGGCCGTCCGGCGACTGGTCGACCCGATGACCGCCGTCTGAACGTAGTTCAAGGTTCAAGGTTCAAGGTTGGGCACGAGCCCGAACTTTGATCTTTGAACCCGTCCAGACGGGTCAGCCGGCATCCCCACCGAGGGCCGCTTCAACCGTTTTTTCGAGGGGAGTCGTCCAGCCGTCCATCCACGCCGACGCTCCCTCCGAGCCCGCCAGCCGCTTCCGGGCCGATTCGAGACTCGCTTCGAGCTTTGCCTGCTCGGAAGACCCGAGCGGTGTCCCGAGGTTGTGGCGAAGCGCCGCCGCCGATCCGGCGAGCGCGAGCGCTCTCCTCGCCTCACCCTGGCCGGCGGCCGCGCACGCGAGATTTTCGAGGACCTGCGCGACCCCGCGCTTGTAGTCGAGCTCGTGGAAGATCCGGAGGCTGTCGCGGTAGAGCGATCGCGCCGAGGGGAAGTCCCGCCGCTCCCGCGCCAGCGTGCCCAGATCGGCGAGAGCGAGCGCGGTCCCCCAGCGGTCGCCGAACTCCCGAAAGGATTCCAGGCTCTGCTCGTAGAGCTCCTGCGCCTCGGTCGAGTCTCCCTGCTCGCGCGCGACGTCCCCCAACTTGTTCAGCACCCGCGCCGCCGCGGTCGCGTCGCCGATATCGCGGAAGGTGGCGAGCGCCTCGTCGTAGAGCTTGCGGGCGAGGCTATAGTCGCCCTGCTGCTTCACGACGCTCGCGAGGTTGGAGAGCGAGCGTCCGACTGCCGCGGTATCTCCGAGCTCCCGCCAGACCTCGAGGTTCTGCTCGGAGAGCCTGCGCGCCGCGGCGACGTCCCGGCGGTCGAGAGCCGTCACCGCGAGCGCGTTCAGCGACACCGCCGCCGCCCACTTGTCGTCGGTCTCCCGGTTGATTTCCAGACTCTCGGAGAAGAGAGTTTCGGCGAGCTCGTATTCTTTCTGCGCGCCCGCGAGCACGCCGGCGGCGAAGACGGCTCGCGCCCGGACCTTGTCGCGCGCCGCGGCCCCGGGAAGGGCGAGCAGCTTCTCGAGCCAGTCGCGCCCCTCGGAGATGTACTCGCGGCGCTCCCAGAACTGGAAGAGCGCGCCGCCCAGCCGCAGCCCCCACTGCGCTTCGTCGTTCTCGCAGACCCAGGCGAGCGCGGCTCGGAAATTCTCGTGCTCCCGCTCACATCGGTCGAGCCAATCCGCGGAGTCGACGACTGCAGCGACGCGGGCCGAA
>DASYUL010000138.1:0-9603 GCA_036001245.1 Thermoanaerobaculia bacterium | reverse complement strand
CGCGAGCGGGTGGAAGAGCCTCCCCTCCTCTCCGGAAAGCGAGAAGACCGGAAGAAACGCGAGGATGATGATCACCATCGAGAAGAAGATCGGCCGGCCGATCTGCTTCGCCGCGTTGCGGACGATCTCGAGGAGCGGCAGCTTCACCCCGTCGGTCTCGACGTGCCGGAAGACGTTCTCGGTGATCACGATTCCGGCATCGACCAGCACCCCGATCGCGATCGCGATCCCGCCGAGCGACATGATGTTCGAGGTGATCCCGAAGACCCGCATGAGAATGAAGGACGACAGGATCGCGAGGGGAAGCGGGAGCGTGACGATCAGAATCGAGCGGAAGTGCATCAGGAAGACGACGTGCGCGAGGGTGACGAGAATGATCTCCTCGAGCAGCGCGCGCTTGAGAGTCCCCACGGCGCGCTGGATCAGCCGCGAGCGGTCGTAGAAGGGCACGATCTCGACGCCGGCTGGAAGGCCTTTCGAAAGCTCTCCGATCTTCGTTTTGACCCGGCGGATGATCTCCGGCGCGCTTTCCCCGTACCGCATGGCTACGACGCCGCCGACGACCTCCGAGCCGTTCTTCTCGAGCGCGCCTCGCCGGAACTCCGGCCCGATCTGGACGGTCCCGAGATTGGACACATAGACGGGGATCCCGCCGCGCGACGCGACGACGATCTTCCCGACGTCCGAAACATCGTGAATCAGGCCCATGCCGCGGACCACATATTCGATTCCGCCCTGCTCGATGACCTTGCCGCCGACGTTGTTGTTCGACATCTCGACCGCAGAGATGACGTCCCGGATGGAGATCCCGTAAGCCGCGAGGCGGTTCGGGTCGACGTCGATCTGATATTGCCGTACGAATCCGCCGATCGAGGCGACCTCCGCTACGCCGGGAACCGCGTTCAGCTGGTAGCGCACGTACCAGTCCTGGATCGCGCGCAACGTCCCGAGGTCCTGTCCTTTTCCTTCGAGCGTGTACCAGAAGACCTGTCCCACGGCCGACGCGTCCGGGCCGAGGACCGGCGTGACCCCTTTCGGCAGGAGCGACGCGACGAGATTCAGCCGCTCGAGGATCCGCGTGCGTGCGAAGTAAAGATCGGTCCCGTCCTCGAAGATGACGTTGATCATCGAAAAGCCGAACGCGGAGGAGGACCGCACGGCCTTGACCCCGGCCAGGCCCTGGAGATTGACGACCATGGGGTAGCTCACCTGGTCCTCGACCTCCTGCGGCGAGCGACCTGGCCAGTCGGCGAAGACGATGATCTGGGTCTCGGAGAGGTCGGGGATTGCATCGACCGGGTTCGTCCGTACGGTGTAGATCCCGGCGGCCACGAGGAGAAGCGCGAAGCCGAGAATCAGGAAACGGTTTCGCAGCGAAAAGTCGATCAACCGCGCGATCACGGCCGGCCTCCGGGCGTGGGCGTGACCCTCACCTCGAGCGCGCCGCTCCACTGGATCGAGCTGCCTCCGGCAAGCTGCGCCTGCGAGTCTACGAAGAAGTTCGCCGTGGCGACGACCTTCTCGCCCTCGCGGAGGCCTTCGAGCACTGCGCGACGGTCCCCGGCGGTCGCGCCGAGCTTCACGTCCCGCGGCGAGAAGGTTCCGGGCGCCGTTTCGACGTAGACGACCTGGCGGGCTCCGGTGTCGATAACGGCGGTTTGGGGGATCGAGAGGCTCGGGCCGAGCGCGACGGCGAGCCGCGCGTTCGCAAACATACCGGGCTTCAGGTCTCCACGCGGGTTCGGCAGGACGATCCGGACTCGCGCCGTGCGGGTTTCCCGCTCGAGCGTCGGCTCGATGAAGACGACCTTCCCCGAGAGCTCCGACCCCGGAAGGGCCGAGACAGTCGCGGTCACGGGCTGGCCCACGCGCAGCTGCCCGAGCTCGAACTCGTAGACCTGCGCGACGAGCCAGACGCTCGACAGGTCCGCCAGGAGATAGAGGTCGGTGCCCTCCTGGACGTACTGACCTTCGACGACGTTCTTCTGGACCACGGTTCCCGAAACTGGAGAACGGAACGTCAGGGCGAGATCTGGCCGGCCGGTTCGCTCGAGTGTGCCGATCTGGTCGGCCGAGATCCCCCAGAGACGCAGCCGGTCGCGGGCCGCCTCGACGAGCGACTGCGCGGACTCCCCCGCCTCCGGCGAGGCGCCCGCAAGCCGCCGGCGGTTCTCGATCGCGAGCAGGTACTCGCGCTGCGTCGCGACGAGGTCGGGGCTGTAGAGGTCGAAGAGCGGCGCCCCTCGCCGGACGGCCTGCCCGGTGAAGTTCGCGTAGAGCCTCTCCACCCGGCCGGGGACGCGGGCTGCGACGCGCTCGAGCTTCGTCTCGTCCGCCTCGATCGTCCCGACGGCCCGGATCTCGTCGGAGAGGTCCTGGCGGGTGACGGGGACCGTCGCGACGCCCGTCGCGCGGATCGCCGCGGCGGAAAATGAAACGGGAGGTGCCGCAGCGGCTCCGGGCGCGCCCGGTTCCTCGTCGGCGTACTTCGGGACGAGCTGCATGTCCATGAAAGGCGACTTGCCCGGCTTGTCGAAGTGCGAGCCAGGCGCCATGGGGTCGTACCAGTAGAGGACCTTTCGGCCCGCGATCTCTCCGGGGGGCGGTGTTCGCAGAGCGGCGGAAGGGACAGGCGTTGCGACAAGACGAAGAACGAGCGGCATACCGCAGATCGGGCACTTGCCGGGCTTGTCGGCAACCACCTGCGGGTGCATCGGGCAGTACCACTGCTGGCGGGCCGCGGTGGTCTTCGCGCTCTCAAGGGCCTTCGGCCGATTCATGAAAAGGGCGACACCCGCGCCTGCCGCGAGGAAGATCGCGCCGATGACGAACCAGCGAGTGAATCTTCGCCGCGGCGGCGGGGAGGTTGAAATTGGCGGCAGGTCGCTCATCGGAGATCCTCCCCGTGGCCGCGGTATGCAAAGAAGGGAAACCCCGTCGCCGCCTGAAGGCGCGCGCGCGCCCTGGGCAAGGCGGCTTCCCGCATGACGGCCTCCGCCTCGTCCTCGTCGACGGCGAGCACTGCTCGCACGTAGGTCTGAAAGTCGATCTTGCCGACGGCATAGGCCTGCTCGGCCGCCTCCGCGGCGGTGCGATCCTGGGTCAGGATCGTGTCGCGGTAGAGCGCAGCGCGGTCGGCGTCGCGCGCGAGGGCGATCAGCGCTTCCTCGACCTCTCGCGAGACGCCGAGGCGCACGCTCTCGAGCTTCTTCCTCGCCGCGGCCAGATCCGCTTGCTTCTCCGCGATCCGCGCAGACACCCGCTTTGCCTGAAAGAACGGCAGGTCGATGCCAACGGTCGCACCAACCATGTCGTCCCGCCTCTCCCGCTCGCCGTATGAGGTCATGAAGGTCAGGTCCGGTCGCCGGTCCAGACGCGCGCGATCGAGCTCGCGCTCCGCCTTTTGAATTTCGGCTTGAGCTTGAACGACCGCCGGGCTCTGCTCGATTGCCGCGCGGACCGCTGCGACGTCCGGGAGAGCGCGGTCGGCAAAGGGAAGGGAGATCGCGGGCACTGAGTCGGTCGCGGGCAGGTTCTGGAGCGTGTTGAAGCGAATGGCTGCGGCTGCTCGATCGGCTTCGAGGGCGCGGATCCGGTCCCGAAACTTCGTCTCTTCCACCGCCGCGAGAAGAGGATCGGGAAGAGCTCCCTGCCCCACGCGATATCGGCTTCGGGCGGACTCGGACACGCGCGTCGCCCGATCCAGGATGCGGTGGGCGATCGAGAGTCGCGCGTCGAGCTCCGCGATCTCGTAGAACGAGTCAGCAACTTCAGATACGAGCCGGTTGACGTGCTCGGAATACAGCGCGCGCGCGATCTCGATGTCGGAGTTCGCGACGGCGGCGGCGGCCCGGCGCTTTCCGGGGGCCGGCACCATCTGCTCGAGGCTCGCCATCTTCATCGTCATGTCGTCCCGGCCGAACGAGAAGCTCGGCACCGGGACGTTGACGGCGCCGAGCGTCAATGTGGGATCGGGCAGCGCGCGAGCCTGCAGCACGCGGTTTCGAGCGGCCTCGATCTTGAGCTCCATCTCCTGGATCTCGGGATTTCGAGCCAGCGCCCGCTCGATCGCGGCGCTCAGCCGGCGATCAGTTGTCTCCACCGCACTTACGGCGGAAGGCAGTGCAACCAAAAGGACGATCGCGCAAAACGCGAGCGCCCCGAATATCCGGGAACGATCGTTTCTCATCGAACGCACTCCATCGCTTCCCGGCAGCGGAAGGGCGGCCGGGCGAGTCAGCGGGAGTGCGCTCTACAGTCTGAGGACGGAGCTCGAGGCGGGAGGCGACTCGGTCGGGATGGATGGAAGCGACGCGGTCACAGAACCGGTGGCGACGGGCAGCCCCAACGGCTGGGGCTGGAGGACCGCGGTCGACAGGGGCGGATCGAGTCTGGTCTTCGGTGAGGCCAGTGCCGGGTCGCGGGGGCGAGCCGCCGTAAACGAAGGCCCGCAACTACCGTCGCAGCATGGCATTGGCGCGCTCATGGCGTTCTCGCGGGAGTCGGCTCCGCAGCACGACGCGCACAACGCGGAGATCGGCGCGGCGAGAAAAGCCGCACCAATCAAAACGAGGACTGCGAACCGAAGCCGGGTCATCCGTTCTCAGAACCTCGACCGGCTGACCGGGGATTCCCGGGCAGCGCGGGTCTATTCGTCCCCATTGTCCCGCGGCGTATCCCCATATACTCCCCCCCTGTATCATTCGCGCGGGTGGAGGTCGACCTATGGCGGGCACAAACACGCTCCCTTTCGTTGAAAAAGTCTTCGTGTCGGACGAACGCAAGCTGGAAGTCCGCCGTCGTCTGAAGCGCGCTCGGGGCCAGGTCGATGGTATCGACCGGATGCTCGAAGAGAACCGTCCTTGCGCCGAGATCCTGCAGCAGATCGCAGCGGCGCAGGAGGCTCTCCGAGCGGCGGGAAAGCTCATGGTGCGCAGCTACATGGAGAAGTGCGCGACCGATGGGATCAAGGCCGGGAGGACGAGAGAGGTCTATGACGAGCTCCTCGAGATCATCTATCGGATGGTCCGTTAGATCGTTCGGATGATCGGAGTCGCGATACGAGGAGCGCTCTTCCTGCTCCTCGCGCTCGCCCTCCCTTCCGCCGCCTTCGCGACAGGACACGGCCCGGTCTACGGGATCGCGACCCCGACGCTTGGAAAGAGAGCATGGAGCCTCGATCTCGGACTGATGAGCCGATTCGTCGCCGGAGGAAGGACCTCCGCGATGATGAGGCCACTGATCTCCTACGGCATCACAGAGGACCTGCAAGCTTCCGTCTCATTCCCGATTCCTCTCTACACGCAGCAAGGATCCATGCCCGTGCGCATGATGGCGATGATGCCGGCCAACCCCGACGTCGAGGTCCTGGCCGGCTGGCGCTTTCATCGGCAGGGCACGGACGTGGGCTCGCGATTCGAGAGCACGGCATACGTCGGCGCCAACTACCCGACCGATTCGGTCCGTGCCGGAGTGAAGACTTCGCCCGGCATCTTCGCGGGAGCGGCCACCGGTTACGCGTCGCGATCCGTATACGCCTGGGCGGGTGCCTCGTACCGACGCTACATGAGCCCGAAAGGTCCGACCTCCGATCATCCCGGGGACATAACGATGTACAGCGTTGTTCTCGGCTATCGGCCGACTCTTTTCCGACAAGAGCTTCCGCATCCGGACTGGCGGATTTTCGTCGAGACAGTCGGCGAGCACGTTCAGAAGGACGAGATTGCAGGAAACGAAATGCCGAACTCGGGTGGCAATCGCATTTTCATCGGGCCAACCGTTCTGGGCCTCTACGGCCCCTACGGTGTCTCGGCAGGCCCGCTCCTCCCGGTCTACAGCAAATTGAACGGATTGCAGCCGAAGGACCGTCTTCGGTTCGTCGTGAACTTCACCTACTGGTTCTAGAAGGAGGTCACTGCCTTGAAGCGACTCGTACTCTCCGCGGGAGTTCTCTTCGTGCTCACATCTGCTCTCGCCTGGGGCGAGATCCGGGAGATCCGGCAGTCCATCTTCGGGATGGACTGAGCAGTCTGCGCGCGCGCCGTGAGCGTGGCGATGAAGAAGCTGGCCGGCGTTGAGTCGGTGAAGGTCTCTCTGAACAGGGGCGAGGCGCTCCTTCGCCTGAAACCGGGGAACTCCGTCACCGTCGAGCAGATCCGCCAGGTCGTGATCGACAGCGGCTTTACTCCGAAGGACGCCGACGCCGAAGTTGCGGGGAAAATCGTCGAACGCGATGGAAGACCTGCATTGGCCGTCTCCGGTTCGAGTCTCGTCTACCTGATCGCCGACCATCGCAGGGCCAAAGGCAAGGTCACCGAGATCTGGAAGAGGGCGCGGGACAGGGAGGTCGTGCTGAAAGGCCATCTCCCCGAAACAGCCGCGAAGGGTCGAGCCGAGGAGCCGAGGGTTTTGGAGGTCCGGGGCTTCGCCCTGCCGCGCTGAAGTCGACCTGGAGCTTCACGGGGCGCGACTCTCGCATCAGGCTTCTCTACCGATTCGATAAATGAGGTCGCATCGGACGCGGTTTCCCTCGTCGCGCGACGAGGGCCTCGATTCGCTCGGGACGAGCCTTCAGAAGTGCATCAGTCTTTGTGTGGAGGTGTGCCGGGGGCGTGCGTGTGCCCGGGCTTCGCCGCTCCGGGGGAAGGCGGCGCCTCCTCGTGGTGATGCTCCTCTTCCTCCGTCTCCTTCTTCAGCTGCGCCTTCTCCTCGTCCGTGATCTCGGGCAGGTGTCGGAGGAAGGCAACCATCTGCCAGATCTCGTTCTCTCCGTGGGTCGGAGAGAAGGCGGGCATTCCCGTCATCCGGATGCCGTTCGACGTGATCCAGAAGAGCTCCCCGTCGCTCCTGCCCTGGACGCGCGGAAGCGTCAGGTCCGGAGCGCCAGGGTTCAGGCCCTGACCGATCTCGCCCGGATCCACCCCGGGAGCGCCGTGGCAGACGACGCAATTCTCTCGGAAATGAGCCAGGCCTCCGCGGAGGTTCTCCGGGCTCGCCGGCAGCGGGTTCTTCCGGTCGGGCGCGCGCCGCGCAACCGCTTTGTTCAGGGCGAGGGTCGCGAATGCCTGTTCCGCCTTGCTCGGTGGTTTCGTCGCCGCGACGTCGAACGAGCCCGTGTAGACGACCGCCGCCGCGCCGATCACGACGAGCAGAACGCCGAATACGACCCCCAGCAGAAACTTCACGCTCGCCTCCTTGGCCTTTACCTTGAACTTTGAACTTTGAACCTCGAACCAGTTTAGGCGTGATCCGGCGCGGCGGTGCAACCGCGGTCGGGTCCCGTCTCCACCTGGATGGTCGCATGCTCGACGCCGGCCTGCTCCTTCAAGAGCAGCTGGACGTCGCGCAACACCTGTCCCCGCGCGGTGTCCGCGGCCGCCTGAATGTGAAGGCTCGCCGAGTGCGATCCCGACGAGAGGGTCCAGCAGTGCAGATCGTGTGCTCCCTCGACGCCGGGGACGGCGAGGATCTGACTTCGCAGCGATTCGAGATCGATCTCTCCCGGCGCGCCCTCGAGCAGGATGTGCCCCGACTGCCGCAAAAACCCGACGGCGCGCGGAAGGACGAATACGGCGATCAAGCCCGAGGCAACGACGTCGAGCCAGAGCCAGCCCGTACGCGCGATCCCAGCGGCTGCGGCGAGCACTGCGAGCGACCCCGCGGCGTCCATGACGACTTCCGTGAACGCCGCCCGGACGTTCAGGCTGCCCCGGCGATCGGGCGCGAGGATCGCCATCGAGATCAGGTTGGCCGCGAGGCCGACGGCCGCAATGGGAATCATGATCCCGAGGCGGATCTCGCCGGGGTGCTGGATCCGGCGGAAGCTCTCGTAGATGAGCCAGGCGCAGACGAGAAGGAGGATCTGCGCGTTGACGAACGCGGCCAGCACCTCCGCGCGGGCGAGACCGAAGGTGTGGCGCGTCGTCGGAGCGCGGCCCGCGAGCGCGGTCGCCGCGTAGGCGAGAGTGAGCGCCGCGACGTCCGCGAGCATGTGGTTCGCGTCGGCGACGAGCGCGAGGCTTCCCGAGACGAGACCGCCCGCGACCTCGAGCACCAGCACGGCGATCGTCACGGCCAGCGCCGCGCGGAGACGTCGCTTTCGAGAGCCCGCTACGATTCCCACCCGACGATCTTGTCCACCGTCGCGACTGCGATCGGGTGGTAGGTCGGACGCGCCTCGCGGTAGATCGCGAGGGCGCGCGCCTTGCCTTCCGGCGTCTTGACGAGCGCCTCGTAGAGCGGCTTGAGGAACTTGCGCCGTCCCATGGAGGTGAGGAACTCTTCGAGCTTGCGGTACGCCGGCTCATAGCCGCTCGCGATCGCCATCAGGAGCCACTGGTTGGTGATCTCGGCGTTCCCGGAGGACGTGAAGTGGAAAGCGGCGTCGAGCTCCGCCATCCGGTTGCGCTCGAGCGGGAGCGGCAGGGCGCGCAGGAAGTGCAGCCACTCCTGCGTGCTCCAGCCGCGGGTGTCGAGAGCGGAGGCGGGGGCCTTGCGCTCGATCCAGCGCTCTCCCTGCGCACCGACCCGGGCGAATACGTCGGCGCGCGGGCGGGGGGCGCTCGCGGGAATCCCGGGCTTCTCGACCCATTCCTCGACCGGGACCCGCGCGGCGAGCGCCGGGTTCTCGTCGAGGAGATTCGCCTTCAGATAGCGGAGGAAGTCCTCCGTCGTGATGCTCTGGAAGGCGAAGTGATCGAAGTAGCCGCGCAGAAAGCGGTCGAACCGCTGGCGCCCGAAGGTCTCCTCGAGGTGGCGCAGGAAGAGAGCGCCCTTTTCGTACGGCACGTCGGTGGAGCCGTCGTCCGGGTCCCGCCCCGTCAGGTCGATGTGGAGAATCTGGTCCTTCTCGGGGAGCTGGGCCATTTCTTTCTGAAGGTCCTGGAAACCGAGGACGGCCTCCATCTCGGCTTGCCGGGGACCGTAGACGCGCTCGACGATCCGCCGCTCGATGTAGGTCGTGACGCCTTCGTTCAGCCAGAAGTCGCGCCAGGTCGCGTTCGTGACGAGGTTTCCCGCCCAGGAGTGCGCGAGCTCGTGGGCAACGAGAGCCACCAGGCTCTTGTCGCCGGCGAGGATGGTCGGCGTCGCGAACGTCAAGCGTGGGTTCTCCATCCCGCCGAACGGGAAGCTCGGCGGAAGCACGAGCACGTCGTACCGTTCCCACCGGTACGGCCCGAAGAGCTCTTCCGTCGCACGGATCATCTGTTCGAGGTCGGAGAACTCCCGCGCGGCGCGGTCGACGACCGGAGGCTCCGCCCACACTCCCGAGCGCACCGACTCCGGCGCGAACGCGACGTCGCCGACCGCCAGCGCGATCAGGTAGGAGGGAATCGGCTGTCGCATCTCGAAGTCGTAGATACCGTCGCGAACCGCGTCCGGGTCGTTGTTCGCGCTCATCAGCACGAGAACGTTTTTCGGCGTCCGGACGCGCGCGCGGTACGTCATCCGGACCTGCGGCGAGTCCTGGAGCGGGATCCAGCTCCTCGCGTGGATCGCCTGCGACTGAGTAAAGAGAAACGGCTGCTTCTTGCCGGCGGTCTGCGGAGGCGGGAGCCACTGGAGGCCGGAGGCGACCGGGCGGGTCGCGTACGTGATGCGGAC
>DASYUL010000137.1:0-1738 GCA_036001245.1 Thermoanaerobaculia bacterium | reverse complement strand
GACGTCCTCGGCGGATTCGTCTGTCGCCAGGACGGTGTCGCGGATCCGCCCGCAGTGACCCGCGAGCTGGTCCGCCGCGTCGTCGAGCTCGGCGTCGACGTCCTTGAAGGGACTCCGGAGCAAGACCTCGGCGCCGATGTCCGTGTGCTTGCATGCGGCGCGTATTCAGCCGAGGCCGCGACTCGCTACGACGTCGAGCTGCCGGTGCGCCCGCTGGTCCGGCAGCTCTTCGACACGTCACCGATCCGAGGCCTTCCGGAGCAGCTGCCGATGGTCCTCGAGGCGGAATCCGGTTTTCACTTTCGCCGCTACGGCGACTCGCTCCGCGTCGCGATGCACGACCCCGGGCCGCGCTGGAGCTTCGAGCCGTCGGTCGACGAGGCGATCCTGCCGGAGCGCCTTGAGCGCCTCGCCCGGCGATTTCCGGCAGCCGCCGGCGCGCAGGTCGGTCGCGCCTGGGCAGGTCTCTACGACATGACGCCCGACGCGCATCCGATCATCGGGTTCGTCGCCGACGGCGTCTACGCAGCCTGCGGTTTTTCCGGCCACGGCTTCATGCAATCCCCCGCCGTCGGGCGCGCCGTCGCGGAGGAGCTCCTCCAAGGCGAGTCGGCGCTCGATCTCTCTCCGTACCGGCTCGAACGGTTCGCCGCGGGCGCGGGCTTTCCGGAGGAGGTCGTCCTATAGGAATGATTGGCGAAAACGCGGCCGCTACTCAAAGGGAGTAGAGTGACCTCACTGGCTCTGCTTACAGAACCCGGCCCTAAGTCCGCATAGAACACCGACGCGCTCAGGCGCGCGAGGCGAGGAGCTTTAAGGCGAACGGGTTCGTCTGCGGAGCCAGCCCTTTTGGTGATTCGTGCGCGAAGCGGCGGCGTAGCCTACGGGCGGGGGTCTTGCTCCTCCGACTCCTCGCCGGCTTCCCCGATCTTCTCGACGACGAGGAACTCCGGCTCGCGGTGGACCACGCGCTCGAGGCTGCCGTCTTCGTGGCCCGGCACGACGACGAACTGCTGGCCTTCCCCGCGGACGGCCTCGTACTGAGCGCGAGTGAGTAGCAGGGTCTCGAAGCACGTCTGCTGGCCGCACTCGCACAGGAACTCGGTCTCGCCTTCGACCTCGAACTTCTCGTTCACCTCCGCGATTCGCTCGTTGACCTCGCGAAAGAGCCATTCGTTGCGGACGTACCGTTCCTCTTGACGGTTCAAGAAATGCTCCAGGATTGACTGGCGGATCCGGCCGGGGATCGCGGATGATAAGGCGCGGACGGAGGTCAGGCGGCGAGAGTGGCTGCGACGCCCGGATGCACGCGCCCGAGGATCCGGAGATAGATCTCGAGCTCGCGTCGCGCGAGCGGAAGGTCCAGGGCCTCGGGCGGCATCAATGCGATCGTGCGCTCGTCCACCGGCTCAGGGGCGTACGCGCTCCGCTCGAAGAACTCCACCACGCGGTCGAGATCGGCCGGCCGATCGATCCGGATTTCAAGTTGGTAATCCACGGCAAGCAACCGGATGACCCCATGAAAAGGACGCTTTCGCGGCGCGAAAACTTGCGCGTCAAAAGCGTGACAAGAATGCGAAATGGGGAATAGACAGACTGTGAGCCCCTCACTTGAGCAGAGGCTGACCCGCGACACCTCGTTCGAGCGGCTCTACCGGCGCCACCGGCGCGACGTATACGGCGCGGTCCTGCGGGACGTCCGAGATCCCGACGAGGCCGAGGACGTCACGCAAATCGC
>DASYUL010000136.1:0-4807 GCA_036001245.1 Thermoanaerobaculia bacterium | reverse complement strand
AGGTATTTGGCTGTGGGGGAAGGAATCGAACCTTCAACCTTCCGGTTAACAGCCGGACGTTGTACCAATTCAACTACCCCACAGCAGGGTGGTCGTCGGCTTCGATGATAACCGGAGTGCTCTAGAGCTTCACGGGAGAGCCGATCCGGACCATCGTTCCCTCGAGGACGTACCCGAGACCGTTGACCCTCAGGATGACGTCGAGCGCCTGGTCCCACGGTACGTTCTCGAGTCGCACGGTGACGGAGCCGCGCACGTCCGGATCGATCACCATGTTCAAACGCGCGAGCCTCGAAAAGGTCAGGAGCACGTCGCGGATGTCGGCATCCTTCAGATCGAGGGAGATCGGCTCTCCGGTAAACCGCCGCACGGGCTCTCCGATGATGATGGCGGGATAGCCGCCGCCCGCGGCGCGGGAGAGCGCCGGATCCTCGCCGATCACGGGAAGGGGACGCGTGGTCTGTCCCCGATTGACTCGAATCCGCGACTTCTTCGTCGCGGGCATCGCGAGAGCCGGCACGGCGGCGAGCAAGAGAGCAACAAAAAGGGGAATCCGGGGTTTCACGGGACGTCGATTCTAACTTGTCCGTCCCTTCGTCACGACGTCCGCCGCCTCCCGCCGCTCGCGAACCGACCATTCGCCCAGCAGTCTGCGCCAGACGCCGGCGCTGCTTCTAGCGATTAGGAACTCGAGCTCCTCGTCGTCGGTGTCGGTTAGGCGCAATACCTCGAGCTTGACGAGTAGCCGCCCTCTCGCCATCCGGTCGGCCGTCACGATCTTGCGGATTCGCGAGGGCGGGATCTGGATCGTGTGGCCCTCGATCCCCTGAAACGTGAGCACGTCGTCGCGCCATGCGAGAAGACCCGGGATCCGCTCGAACCGGCCGGTCACGAGCTCTGCCCGTGTCAGGAGCTTGAGCGCCTTGCCTTCCCGAGCCATCGTCGCCTTCGCGAGCCGGTCCTGGGCCTTTCCGATGAGGAGGCGCGGAACGAGAAACACGGCCGACAGGATCGCCACCGCGCCCAGCAGGATCCACCCGAGGGTGGTCAATGGACGAACTTCTTGCGGTTCCGGATGTAATCGGTGAAGAGAAACTCGGCGAGGTTGTACGGCGAGGCGTAGTACGCGCGCCCGCGGTTGATCTTCGTCAGCTTGTCGACGAATGCGACCAGATAGGAGTCGGTCGCGATCATGAACGTCGTGATCGTGATTCCGTCGCGCCGGCACGCATCGGCTTCCTCGAGCGTGCGGTTGACGATCTTGAGATCGAGCCCGAACGGGTTCTTGTAGAGCCGTCCGTGGTCCCAGATCGCCGAAGGCTTGCCGTCGGTGATCAGGAAGATCTGCTTGTTCGGATTCTTGCGGTGGACGAGAAGCTTGCGCGCGAGCGCGAGCCCCGCCTTGGTATTCGTGTGGAACGGGCCGACCTGCGTCTTCGAGATCTCGGAAATCGGGACGCGCTTCGCGTCGTCGCCGAAGAGGATGACTTCGATCGAGTCCTTCGGGTACTTCGACTGAATGAGCTCGACGAGCGCGAGCGCGACCTTCTTGGCCGGAGTGAACCGGTCCTCGCCGTAGAGGATCATCGAGTGCGAGATGTCGATCGCGAGCACCGTCGCGCACGACGTCAGGTGCTCCTCCTCGTGAACCTCGAAGTCCTCGGGCTTCAGCGCGATGTCGTCGGCATCCCGCCGAACGGCGTTTCCGATCGTACGCACTCCATCGATCGCGGTCGGGTTGTCGCCGAACTCATAGGGCCGCGTCTCGGGCAGGAGCTCGCCGCCCGCGCCCGCGCGCGGGATCGCGTGGTAGCCCGGGCCCGACTTCGTCAGCGAGGTGAAGATCTCCTCGAGCGCCGACCGGCGGATCTGCCGCTCTCCGGCGGCGGTGAGCGCGAGCTTTCCGTCGCGGTCCTCGACGACCTCGCTCTTCTCGAGGTGGCGGCGGAACTCGTCGAGATCGATCGACGGATCGATCATGCCGCGCTCCTGGAGGTACTTCATCCAGTTGAGCGCCTCTTCGACGTCGCCGCCCGTCTGGAGCACGAGCTGTAGGAAGAGCTTCGTCAGCTCCTGGAGCGTGAGAAGCGCCCGGATCAGATCGACGGGGTAGTCCCCGTAACGGTAGCGCATCGCCGCCGCAATTCTACGGCGGCGTGATGCTGGTAACTCTTGACGGATTCGTCCGCTTTTCCATAGGTTGGCAACGGTGGACCGCCGTCCGGAGTTTCGGAACCTCGTTCTCGCGACCCTGTCGTTCGGGGTGTGCTTCGCGGCCTGGGGGTCGATCGGCGCGTTCGCGCCGAGGTTCCGACAGGCCTTCCGGCTCTCGGCGACGGAAACGGCCTTGCTGGTCGCGATCCCGGTTCTCCTGGGAGCGCTCGCTCGGATCCCGATGGGAATGCTCGCCGACAGGTTCGGGGGCCGCGCCGTGTTCACGACGCTTCTCGCTTTCTCGGCAATTCCGGTCCTGCTGGTACCGGCCGCGACGAACTACCGAGAGCTCCTCGCGCTCGCCTTCTTCGCCGGAATGGCCGGCTCCTCGTTCGCGGTCGGGGTGGTCCACGTGTCGCGTTGGACCCCGCGGGAACGGCAGGGGACCGCGCTCGGCCTCTACGGACTCGGAACGATAGGGCAATCGGTCGCCGTGTTTCTCGGCCCGGCGCTCGCCGCCTGGATCGGCCAGCCGGCCATCTTCCGCGGGTTGGCCGCGGTGCTCCTGATCTGGGCCGTCGTCTTCGCGATCGCCAGCCGCGACGCCTCCGGCGCGAGAGGCGGCGGCAGGATCGGCCCAATGCTCGAAGTCCTGCGCTGGGAGCGCCTCGCGTGGGTCCTCGCGCTCTTCTACTTTCTGACGTTCGGGGGATTCGTCGCCTTCTCGATCTACCTGCCGACGCTCCTCAAAGACGACTTCCATCTTTCCGCCGCCGACGCGGGTTTCCGCGCTGCGGGCTTCGTCGTGCTGGCGGCGATCCTGCGTCCCGTCGGGGGCTGGCTCTCGGATCGGATCGGCGGCGCCAGCGTGCTCTCCGGCGTCTTCCTCGGAGTGGTGCCCTTCGGCCTCCTCCTGATGTGGCCGGCGATGCTGCCCTTCACGGTCGGGGCGCTCGGCTGCGCTGCGCTTCTGGGATTGGGCAACGGCGCCGTGTTCAAGCTCGTTCCCGAGTATTTCCCGGAACGGACGGGAACGGTGACAGGCCTTGTGGGGGCGATGGGCGGCCTCGGCGGATTCTTTCCGCCGTTGCTGTTGGGAGTCTTCCGAGACCGCTTGGGCGTGGTCTGGCCGGGTTTCCTGCTCCTGACGGTCACGGCGTTTCTCCTTTGGGTTCTCAACCGGCGCGTCTTCGTTCCCAGGCAGCAGCACCGGGAGGTCACACTGCCGGTCGAATGGACGCGGACCGCCGACCGAGTGCGGGCCGCCGCGTGGGCCACTCTGTGGACGGCCTTTCTCGTGGCCGCAATCGTCGTAGGCTCGCGGAACCTGCAGAACTTCGACGCTGCGTTGGTGATCTACACGTTCGCGTGCGTCTTCGCAATGTGGGGCACCGCGTTCCACTATGCAGTCTGGCTCCAGAAGCCCCCGACCCGGCTCTTCTGGCGGCGCGGCTGGGAGATCTTCCGCCGGGAAGGCATAGCGCGGAGCACCGCGCGTCTGGTCTCCTCCGCCGCCACGCACCTCGTCGCGCAGAAGTTCATCGCCCGCCGATCCCGCACGCGCTGGTGGATGCACCAGCTACTCTTCTGGGGCTGCCTGCTCGCCGCGGCCATCACGTTCCCGCTCGTGTTCGGGTGGATCCATTTCGGCACGCGTCCCGACGACCCGATGAGGTACGTGACGTACCTCTTCGGATTCCCCGTGCTGTCGTTCAGGCTCCGCACGGTCCTCTCCTGGGTCGTATTCCACGGCCTCGACGTCTCGGCGATCCTCGTCCTCGCCGGCATCGCTCTGGCTCTCTGGCGCCGTATGCGGGACCGCGGCGCCCGCGCAGTGCAGATCTTCGCCCGCGACTTCTTTCCGCTGATCCTCCTGTTCGCGATCTCGGTCACCGGACTCGCGCTGACGGCTTCGAGCCTCTGGATGCGGGGCGTCCTCTACGATTTCCTCTCGATCCTCCACGCGATCACGGTGGTGGCGGCGCTCCTCTATCTGCCTTTCGGCAAGTTCTTCCACATCTTCCAGCGACCCGCGCAGCTCGGCGTGAAGCTCTACCAGCGAGCCGGCGAAGAGGGGGAGGGCGCCCAGTGCGCGCGCTGCGGCGAGCGGTTCGCGTCGCGAATGCAGATCGACGACTTGAAGGAAGTGCTTCCGAAGCTCGGCTTCGACTATCGAATCGCGGGCCCCGCCGGAAACTGGCAGGAGCTCTGCCCCCCCTGCAAACGGCGAAGCCTCGCTTTCGCGCAGCTGCGTCAGAAGGAGAACGCCGGTGGCTAAGCCCCCGGCCACGGCGCCCGACATCGAACGCCTCTACGGGCCGCACCTCGCGTACACGCCGCCCGGCGGCTGGAACGAGCCGGCGGCGGGGCCGGACGTCCAGCTCGTGAAGACCCACTGCTGCTTCTGCGGACAGCAGTGCGGTATCCAGCTCAAGGTCCGGGACAACCAGGTCATCGGTTTCGAGCCGTGGGAGGAGTTCCCCTTCAATCGCGGGATGCTCTGTCCAAAGGGGGTCAAGCGTTACCTCCAGGGCAGTCACCCGGACCGCCTGCTCGATCCACTGATTCGCGAGGAGGCGGGATTCCGGCCGTCGGCGTGGGACGAGGCTCTCGACCGGACCGCACGGCGACTGCGCGAGATCCAGGAGCGGCA
>DASYUL010000135.1:0-11010 GCA_036001245.1 Thermoanaerobaculia bacterium | reverse complement strand
CGCGTTTCTCGCGCTCGGATTCAGCTTCCTCGCGATCGGACTCACCGGACGCTCGGCCTTTCTTGGCTTGGGCGTCGCATTCCTTGCCGTCGGCCTCGGCTTCCTGGTCCGTGGCCGTCGCGAAGCGGGAAATCGATGAGGGCGAGGCGCAGCAGGGGTCATCTGCGTCTGCGTCGTGCACACTTCTGGCGAAGGATGTTTTCCCATTCCGGAATCGCGCTCGCCCTCCTCGTATTTTCGCTCGGCCTCGGGATGTGGGGGTATGAACACTACGAGCATGTGCCGTGGCGAGATGCGTTCGTGAATGCGGCGATGCTCCTCGGTGGCATGGGGCCCGTGAGGACGGATCTGTCCGAGTCCGGGAAGATTTTCGCGGGAGCCTTCGCACTGTGGTGCGGACTCGTCGTGATCGCCGTGACGGGACTCCTGCTCGCTCCGGGGATCCATCACCTGATGCACCGCGTGCACTGGGACGAGTCGGCGGACGAGATGTCGGACGTCCCGTGAGCCGCTTCGCCGCCGGTTGGATCAACTTCGTCCTCGTGCCGTCGGGTTGAACCGCGCCTTGCCACTTCCGGAGCGGCGCGGACCGCGGCCCACTACGACGCCGACGAACCCGCACACGCAGCTGGACCAGCAGCCGGCCGCGCCGATCGTCGCCGCGCTGGCCGATGCGCTTCTCGCGCTGCCGGGCGTTGTCGAACGGCCGAGCGCCATCTCGGTTCCCGGCGCGCGTGCTCTCTGGCTCGCGCCGGTGGACGCGCGCGGTCCGCGGGCCGCGTTCATGGTGGGAGGGGAATTCGCCCACCTTCACCCGCCTCCGGATTCCAGCCTCCACGCAGCGCTTCCGCCTTCCGTCGCGTCGGAGGCGATCGCGCGCGGCTGGGCCGAGGTCCATCCCGTCGCCCGGATGGGGCTCATCCCCGAGAACGTCGTCATGATCTACGCGCCGCGCGACGACTCGGAGCTTCGAGTGGTCCTCGATCTGATCCGCTCGGCTCTGGCGTTTGCGCGCGGAGAGCACCAAGATGGGGGCAACAAAAGCAGGAGGCGCTCATGAAGCCATCGATCGCACGTCCGCGGATCGGGCTCATTCGGGTGGCGGGACCGATTCTGGCCTTCTTTCTCGCAACGACCGCGTCGGCGCAGGAGGTCATTCGGATCAGCAGCTACAAGCCGCTTGACGGCCGGAACGCGGAGGTCTCGAAGGTCACCGACGAGGAGATCACGGGCGTGTACGCGGGGATGAAGGGTCTGAAGTGGGTCAAGTTCTATTACGACCCGGTGAACGGAGATCGGGGCTCGGTCACGCTCTGGGAGAACCGGGCGGCTTTGGATGCATACATGAATTCCGACGCGCGGAAAGGCATCCTCGCCAAACTGCGGCCCATCATCCGCGGGGACGTCTCGAGCCGGATCTACGTCGTCCACCAGCCGGGGAAGTAGCTTGAGCGAGTCCGGCAGTGAAAGTCCGTCGACCTCCTCCGCCATGAACCGGGACGACGCCCTTCGCGTTCTTCTCTCGAAGCTCCTCGACTGGGAGGACGCGCACGTCTCCTTCGACCGCGCGGTCGACGGAATTCCTCCGCACTCCCGCGGCGCGCGTCCGGAAGGCGCACCGCACTCCCCGTGGCAACTGGTCGAGCACATGCGCATCTGCCAGTGGGACATTCTGGAGTTCTGCCGCAATCCCGACTACGTCGAGATGAAGTTCGAGGACTACTGGCCGGCGGACGTCGCGCCTTCCTCCGACGCGGCCTGGGACGAAAGTCTGGCCGCGTTCCGTCGCGACCAGGACGCTCTGAAGGCGCTCGCAGCCGATTCCGCAGCCGACCTCTTCGCCCCGATCCCGCATGGCTCGGGACAGACCGACCTGCGGGAGCTGGTGCTCGTCGCCGATCACAACGCGTACCACGTCGGACAGCTCGTCCTGCTCCGGAAGCTCCTCGGGATCTGGCCGGCATCGGAGTGACGCCAACCCGCCGCCTGTCCGTCGAGCGAATCGAGAGCGCGGCGACCGTCATCGACCCGGTCTTCCTCGACTCGCCGCAGTTCCTCGCGGAGTCGCTCTCACGCGAGCTCGGCGTCCGCCTCGTCGTCAAGGTCGAGACGATGAACCCGATCCGCTCGTTCAAGGGTCGCGGGACGGAGTTTCTGATGGCGTCCCTCGATGGCGGGACGCATCTCGTCTGCGCGACTGCGGGCAACTTCGGCCAGGGGATGGCCTGGTCGGCACGCAAGCGCGGATTCCCGATCACGGTCTTTAGCGCGACGAGCGCCAACCCTCTGAAGGTCGAGCGCATGCGCGCTTTCGGCGCGGAGGTGCGCCAGGTGGGCAGCGACTTCGACGAAGCTCATCACGCGGCGACCGAGTTTGCGCGGGCGAACGGCGCGCGGCTGGTCGAAGACGGCCGCGACGTCGAAATTGCCGAAGGCGCGGGAACAATCGGGAGCGAGCTCGTTCGCTGGCCGGAGCCATTGGCCTCGATCGTCGTCCCGCTCGGCGACGGAGCGCTGCTCGCCGGGATCGCCGCGTGGATGAAGGCTCACAGTCCGGGGACGCAGATGGTCGGCGTGTGCGCAAGCGGGGCACCCGCGATGGAGCGGTCCTGGCGGACGGGACGGCTTTGCGAGCTGCCGGCGCATACGATTGCCGACGGCATCGCCGTAACGAGCCCATTCGCGGAGGCGCTGTCCGACATCCTCGGAGTCGTGGACGACGTCGCCCTAGTGGACGACGAATCGATCGTGACGGCGATCCGTCTCGCACACGCCGACCTCGGCATCGTGCTCGAGCCGGCCGGCGCGGCGGCATTGGCCGCGGTGATCGCGGAGCCCGAACGTTTCCGCGGGCAGCTCGTCGTCGTGATCCTCTCCGGAGGCAACGCGACGGCCGAGCAGCTCCGCGCCTGGCTGGCGCCGTGAGCGGTTTTTCTCTGCGCAAGGCGACGCTGGACGATCGCCCCGTGCTCGAGGAGCTGATCGCCGAGTCCGCGCGCGGGCTCTCGCGTCCCGACTACACGGACTCACAGGTCGAAGCGGCGCTGGGCTCGGCGTTCGGGGTCGACTCGGAGCTCATTGCCGACGGCACCTATTTCGTCGCGGAGGCCGACGGGCGCGTGGTGGGATGCGGCGGCTGGAGTCGCCACGCCACGCTCTTCGGGGGCGACGCACAGCCCGGACGGCGATCGGATCTGCTCGACCCGTCGCGCGACTCCGCGCGGATTCGCGCGTTCTTCGTCCATCCCGACTGGGCGCGGCGCGGGATCGGCCGGGCGATCCTGGAAAAGTGCGAGGCGGAGGCGCGGGAGCACGGCTTCCGAGCCGCCGAGCTCCTCGCGACGCTTCCGGGTCACCGGTTCTATCGAACGCTGGGCTACGCAGGTGACGAGCGCGTCACGCACTCGCTCGCCGGAGGGATTACGATCGACTTCATTCCCATGAGGAAGCCCCTCGCGTGAGAGCGCTTCGTCCCTTCCTCGCCGGAATCCTCTCCATTTCCGCCGTCACGGTATCGGGTCGAGCGCAGGAGAAGGTCGGCGAAGAACTATGGAAAGACCACCGGCCGCCAGGAACCGCCGGGATCATCCGGGACACCCCAGGGGCGTCTCGGGCCATGCTACCGCTTCTCGATCGGGACGTACGGCTGCGGGTACTCGGGTCCGACGTACTCGGCGCGCGGGCGGGTCAGGCGGTTGTGGTCGTATCGAAATACTCGAGCCCCTCTTCTCGCGTCTCGTGGTTCGGAAAGATCTCGGTCAGTCCGGACACTTTCAGCACCATCCGTAGCTGGGGGCTGAGCCCCGACAGGTGCAGGTCGCATCCGGACTTCTTCAGAAGCTTGTGGCAGCCGACGAGCACGCCGATCAGGTACGAGCTGACGTAGCTCACGTCTTTCATGTCGATCAGCATGTGCCCCGGGCCCGACTCACAATGGGCGTAGAGCCCGTCCTTCAAGTCCTGCGACGCTTCCGTGATCAGTTTTCCCGAGAGTGTGATCACGGTGACGTTGCCGAGCTTTTCCGTTTTCAGTTCCATTCCGCTCCTTTCGGTGCATCGTCGCGCGGCTCGATACTCGCACCGGGGCATGAAGACGGCCGGTTAGCAGAGTGTGAAGAGACCGGGGTCGACGGATGCGTCCACCGGAGCCATCGGGATGCAGCCTCGGGGTGCCGTCAGACCGGCGCCGAGGTCAGCCTTCCAACGGATCGAGAGTTCGCAGACCCGGAAACCGGGCGAAGTCGCGGTCCGTCGTGCAGAAGGTCACGCCATGCTCCACCGCCAGAGCCGCGAGATGAGCGTCCGTCACGTCCTTTCCGCGTGTGCGTGTGACGGCGAGAAGGGAGCTCAGGATCTCCCAATGGCGCTCGGTGGGATGAACGACCGCCACGTTCGGTCTCGCCAGCCAGTCCGACACGATCGCGCTCGTCTCGGTCGTCGAAAGCGGTTCCGGGAAGACCCGCGGGGTCGTCGCCAGGCGGAGAAAAGCGAGGAGAACGGTCCAGGAGAAGCCGATCCGCTCCCCTCGGGAAATCGTCGTCTCCAGCCACTCTCGGGCCGCCTCGTGGTGGTCGGAGGAGCGGTTATAGGCGTAGAAGAGGAGATTGGCGTCGACCAGAATCACCGGTGAAAAGGTCCCTCCGCCTCCTCGATCAGCTCGCTGATCTTGTCGTAGTTCAGTCCGGGCCGGAGACCCAGTGCGCGAGCTTTCACCTTGAACGGCGGCAGGTCTTTTTTCGATTTCCGCGCGAAAAATCCTTCTCGGAGCGTGTCGTTCACGACTTGCTTGAAAGGTTGTCCGGTCTTGCGCGATTCCGCCTTGAGCTTTGCCGCGATGTCATCATCGAGAGTAAGTGTCGTTCGCATGTCTTGATGCTATCGGCGAGGCATCAAGATGTCAACTGCGGGAATCCGCCCCTCTACCGCTTCTCGATCGGAACATACGGCTGCGGGTACTCGGGGCCGGTGTACTCGGCGCGCGGGCGGATCAGGCGGTTGTGCTCGTACTGCTCGAGCACGTGCGCGGTCCAGCCCGACACGCGGGACACGGCGAAGATCGGGGTGTAAAGGTCGATCGGGATGCCGAGCACGTAGTAGGCGGATGCCGAGTAGAAGTCGACGTTCGAGTTCAACTTCTTCTCCTCGTTCAAGATCTTTTCGATCCGTCGCGACATGTCGTACCAGCGCGTCTCCCCGGAGGACTCGGCGAGCGCCTTCGACATCTTGCGGAGATGCGTCGCGCGAGGATCTTCCGTGCGGTAGACGCGGTGGCCGAACCCCATGATCTTCTCTTTGCGGGCGAGCTTTTCGTGGATCGCGTCATCCACGCGATCGAGCGATCCGATCTCGAGCAGCATCTTCATGACCGCTTCGTTCGCGCCGCCGTGGAGCGGTCCCTTCAACGTGCCGATCGCCGACGTGATCGCCGAATGCATGTCCGAGAGCGTTGCCGCCGTCACCCGAGCCGAGAACGTCGAGGCATTCAGCTCGTGATCGGCGTGGAGGATCAGGGCGACGTCGAAAGTTCGGCTCGCCTCGGCACTCGGCTTCGCGCCGTTCAGCATCCGAAGGAAGTCTTCCGCGTGGCCGGTTGTCGGATTCGAGTCGACGACCGGCTGCCCTTCGCGAAGCCGGTGATACGCGGCGACGATCGTCGCGAGCTGCCCGGTCAGCCGAATCGCCTTGCGCATGTTCGCCGAGCGGCTCATGTCGCGGACGTCCGGGTCGGTCTCGGCGAGCGCTGAGACCATCGTTCGCAGCGCGTCCATCGGGGTCAAGTGCGGAACGATCGAGGAAAGCAGGTCGAGCATCTCGGGCGGGAGCGACCGCTCGGCGCCGATCGTGCGGCGCATCTCCTCGAGCTCGTCCCGGCCGGGCAGCCGGCCTTCCCAGAGGAGAAAGGAGACCTCTTCGAAGCTCGAGTTGTCGGCGAGATCGTGGATGTCGATGCCGCGGTAGGAGAGGATCCCGCGCTCCCCGTCGATGTAGCAGATCGACGAGTCGGCGGCGACGACGTTCTCGAGCCCTTCCTTGAACCCCTTGACCTCGACCATCTCGCGAGCTCCGATCCGCCCGGCTGTGAGCTGCTCCGTTACGGCTCGATCGCGCGCGGAATCACCGGGTCGAGTCCCGGGAACTGCGCGAGCCACGCGCGCCTCTCGGCGCGGAGCTTGTCCACCAGCTCCCGGTACTTCTCCGGCGCGTAATACGTCCGAGGAGAGCACTTCGCGAGGTCGATACCCGGCACGTTCGTCGGCGTCTCGTAACCCCAGTCGGGATCGCGCTCCCACTCGATGCCTTCCTTGGCGATCTGTTTCATGATCTCGGTCGAGACCTTGATCGAGACCTTCACGCCGGGGAAGCCGTCGCTCGCCCCGATCGAGCCGGTGTTCAGGATGTACGCGTGCATGTCGGGATTGGCGCGCAGGATGGCGAGCAGGCGGTTTCCCTCCTCCGACTCCGGCCCGACGATGAACGGATTCGTGCCCACCTCGCGCTTGGCCTGGCCGGCCTTCGTCGGGTCGCCGGCGGAGGTCTCGATCGACTCGCCGAGCATGAAGTAGGCGGCGGCCTGTTCCGCGTTCAGCCGCGCGCACACCGGGACGACGTCGTTGCGGCGGGTGATGAAGACGATCTTGTTCGCTTTCTCGAGATCGATTCCCTCACCCGTACCCTTGATGTACTTGCGCAGGACGACGCCGCGCCCGTTCGAGGTGATCGAGGTGTCGAGGAAGTCCACCTTGCCGTTCTCGTCGAGCTTGATGTTCTCGTAGACGGCGGTCGGGTGGGTTGCCGCGCCCCACAGGACAGTCTGAGACGGCTCGAGCCCTTCGGTCTTGATGTAGAAGCCGTCCTCGGTGCCGTAGGCCTTCCCGTCCGCGGTCATGAGCACGACGTCGTCCTGCTTGATGATCGCGCGCTCGGGCTCCCGGAGCCCGTGGTCGTGCAGGGTCAGCGTCGTCTTGCCGGTGCCCGAGAGGCCGAACAGGAGGAAGCCCACGTCTCGCAGCTCTCCGTCCGGCCCGATCACTCGAAGGACTTTCGAGCCGGCGTGGAGCCCGAGCCCTCCGCGCCGCTTGATCCAGTACATCGCCTGCCGGAGCATCGACTTCTTTGCCTCCCCGGGGTAGTCGGCGCCGAGGATGTACGTGTAGCCCTGGTCCACGTCCAGGAAGATCAGCCGTTCCGGCCAGTCCGGCACGTAGATCGAGATGAAGTCCGGCTCCTTCGAGGAATCGGAGGGAAAGAGCATGTTGTGCCACATGAAGGCGATGCGGGCGTATTCCTGCGGCACGAACAGCCGGCAGTGGATCGGGACGTCCGGGCTCATCCCCATGCGGCGGTCCACCTGGATGAACTCCATGTCCGCGAGCGTCTCCTGGACCTCCCGGATCGTCTCCTCCGCCTTACCGCGGTCGATCGGCTGCTGCATGACGCCGATCGGCACGCCGTTGGCGACGACGTACGTGTTCTTCGCCGAGCGGTTCTTGACGCGTGTGGAGTAAACGGGGGAGCCGTACTCGCTCGTCTTTTCATCGACCCGCGCGAGCTCCCGAAGCTCCTCACCGGAAAGGTCTTTCAGGATCCGCCGGGCGCGAATCGTCCGGGGCGAAATGACGTCAACAGTGGCCATTGATCTTCCTTTCGGTCATCGGCCAGTCCAGTCCGCAAGAAGGGACATCAATCCTACCAAGCCTAAAGCCCGATCTCGCCCGCGATCGGTTTCAGCGCCTCGATCGTGAAGGCAACGTGCTCTTCGATCGGGCGCCCGACCTCGGCCGCCCCGCCGTAGACGTCCTCGCGGTTTACGGAGCGCGCGAACGCCTTGTCCTTCAGCCGCTTGATGACCGAGGAGGCCGGCAGGTCGGCGATTGTCTTCGACGGCCGGACCTTGACGCACGCTCCGATGAAGCCCACGAGCTCGTCGCAGGCGAAGATCGCCTTCTTCATGGGCGTGTCCCGCGGTACGTTCATGAAGTTGGCGTGGGACTCGATCGTCCGGACCATCTCCTCGTCGTAGCCGCGCTCGCGCAGGATCCGCCCGCCGACGTGCAGGTGGGTGTCCTCTGTCGGGTTCTGCTCGTAGTCGAAATCGTGGAGGAGACCGATGATGCCCCACCGCTCGACTTCCGAGAGGTCGGTCACGCCAAACCAGCGCGCGTAGGCGCGCATCGCCTCTTCGACCGCCCGCCCGTGGCGGCGAAGCGCTTCGCTTTTCGTGAACTCGAAGAGGAGCTCTTCGGCCTCGGGGCGTGACGGCCAGCGGCCGGGCTGTCGCTCCGCGCTCATGCCGCGATTCTAACCGCCGGTCCGTGCCCTCTTCTTGTCATCCCGAGCGAAGCGAGGGATCTCGTTCCCCTCGAGATTCCTCGGGCCTGCGGCCCTCGGAATGACAGGGAGGGCAGTCAAGCGCGGTTGCCCACCAAAATGTGCAACTCTGAACGCTTTTCCATGTCAGTGTGCAAGGCGGAGATTGCTTTTCGCCAAAATGCCTCTAGAATCCTGCAAACCGAGCGAAAAAAGGAGGACGGAGTGGCCAAGGCGAAGATTCTGAAGTTCGACCCTCATGGAGCGGGTCTTTCCAAGGCGGAGATCCTGAAAGTCTGCGACAACGAAATGGTCCGGTTTCTGAGGCTGCAGTTCACCGACATCTTCGGCGTGATCAAGAACGTCGAAATCCCGCGGTCGCAGTTCGAGAAGGCGCTCGACGGCGAGATCCAGTTCGACGGCTCGTCAATCGAGGGATTCACGCGAATCGAGGAATCCGACATGAACCTGGTGCCGGACCTCGACTCCTTCGCGATCTACCCCTGGGCGCACAACGGCGGACGGAAGGTCGCGCGGCTGATCTGCGACGTCTACAACCCGGACGGCTCTCCTTTCACCGGATGCCCGCGTCAGACGCTCAAGAAACAGATGGACAAAGCGTCCGCGCTCGGTTACGTCATGGTCACCGGCCCCGAGGCGGAGTTCTTCCTCTTCCGCCGGGACGCCAACGGCGACCCGATTGTGGACACCCACGACGAGGGCGCCTATTTCGACCTGACGCCGGTCGACCGCGGCGAGGAAGCCCGGCGGGACATCGTGCTCGCACTCGAGCAGATGGGCTTCGAGGTCGAGGCCGCCCACCATGAGGTCGCGCCCGGCCAGCACGAAATCGACTTCAAGTACGCCGACGCCGTCACGACGGCCGACCGCGTCTCGACGTTCCGGTTCATCGTCAAGAAGGTCGCGCTCGACCACGGCCTCCACGCCACGTTCATGCCCAAGCCGATCTTCGGCGTGAACGGCTCGGGAATGCACACACACCAGTCCTTTCTCGACAAGAAGGGGAACAACGTCTTCTACGACTCGAAGGCGAAGTACCAGCTCTCGAAGACCGCGATGCACTACACGGGCGGAATCCTGAGGCACGCGAAGGGGTTCGTCGCGGTCACGAACCCTCTGGTGAACTCCTACAAGCGGCTCGTGCCGGGCTACGAGGCGCCGATCAACGTCGCGTGGTCGATGCGCAACCGCTCGCCGCTCGTGCGGGTGCCCGCGCGCCGTGGAATGGGGACGCGCATCGAGGTGCGGATGCCCGACCCGGCGTGCAATCCCTATCTCGCATTCGCGGTCATGCTCGCCTCGGGGCTCGACGGCGTGAAGAACCGGATGGATCCAGGCGAGCCGGTCGACCGCAACGTTTTCAAGATGAGCGAGCGCGAGAAGCGGCGGCTGCGCATCGAGCAGCTCCCGGCGAACCTCTCCGAGGCGCTCGACAACCTCCAGAAGGACGACGTGGTCAAAGACGCGCTCGGCGACCACATCCTGAAGCACTTCATGGAAGCCAAGCGGGGCGAGTGGGCCGAGTACATCTCGACGGTCCAGCCCTGGGAGGTCCAGAAGTACCTCGAGACCTACTGACTCATCCGATCTCGATTTCACAGCCCCGCCCCCCGGCGGGGCTTTTTTTCTTAGACTGAGCTCGTGACCGACTTCCGGACGCGCCTCCGCGAGGGACCTCCGCTGCTCCTCGACGCCGCGATGGGAACGGAGCTCCAGAGGCGCGGGGCCGACACCCGGTTACCTCTCTGGAGCGCTCGCGCTCTCGTGGACGATCCGGCGCTCGTCCGGACGATCCACTCGGAAGAAGTCGCGGCCGGCGCCGAGGTCTTGACGGCGAACACGTTTCGGACGCACCGCCGCACGCTCGCGACGGGCGGGCTCGGGAAGAGGAGCCGGGAGCTCACTGCTCTCGCGGTCCGACTCGCGCGTCGAGCCACCGAAAACGCCGATCGGGAAGTCTTCGTCGCGGGCTCGCTCTCGCCGCTCGAAGACTGCTACCGGCCGGACCTCGTACCCGATGACGAGGCGCTCGACCGGGAGCATCGCGAACAGGCGGCATCGCTGGCAGCGGCCGGAGTCGACCTCATTCTGCTTGAGACCCACAACACAGTGCGCGAGCTCGCCACCGCCGCTGGCGCGGCCAAAGAAACGGGCCTTCCTTTCGTCGCCTCGATAGTGACGGACGGAATGGGGCGTCTTCTCTCAGGAGAGCCGATCGAGGACGCCGTACGGGCGCTCGAGGCGTTGCGGGCCGACGCGCTCTCCATCAACTGCGTGCCGGCGGCGCGACTGGATTCCGACCTCGCCCGCCTCGCGGAGGCCGCGCCCGGCGTCCCACTCGCCGCTTACGGCAATCTGGGTCTTCCCGCGGACGACCGCGGCTGGGCGTTCACCGAAGAGCTCTCAGCGCCCGCGTGCGCGGAGCACACGCGCAGCTGGCTCGCGACCGGCGCCCGCCTCGTCGGCGGCTGTTGCGGCACGACCGCCGCCCACACGGCGGCACTGCGACACCTTCTCGACGCGCAATACGCCTGAGCGTCTGGTAGTGTCCTAGTTTGACTTCCGGCTGAGAAGCCCGACCAAATCCTCGACCGTCCAAGGCGATTTCGCCACGCCCGCCGCCATCGCCGGGGTTATCCGTAGCGTCTGATGAATCCGGCAGAAGTTGTAGTGCATGAAGTG
>DASYUL010000134.1:0-34271 GCA_036001245.1 Thermoanaerobaculia bacterium | reverse complement strand
CCCCCGCCCGTTCGTCTAACCAACAGGAGGGCATATGGTGCGGATCCAGAAGGAATACGTCTTCGAGGGACCGAATGGCCGCGCGAACCTGCGCGAGCTCTTTGGAGGCCGCCGCCGCCTGATCGTCTATCACTTCTCGTTCGACCCGGCCTGGGACGAAAGCTTCGCGAGCTGCTCGCACCTGGCGGACAACCTGGCCGGCGGCATCGTTCACCTTCCGGCGCGCGATACCTCCTTCGCGGCCGTCTCCCGCGCGCCGGTCGCGAAGATCGAGGGGTGCAAGAGGCGCATGGGGTGGACTTTCCCCTGGCTGTCGTCGCTCGGGAACACTTTCAACGAGGACTTCCACGTGACGCTGGACGACGGGACGGAAGACGAACGGCCGGGACTCTCCGTCTTCCTTCGCGAAGGCGGCGACGTGTTCCACACGTACTCGACGTACCAGCGCGGCCTCGACGTGCTCCTCGGCCCGGACGACGCCGTGGAGCCGACTCCGCCGGCGCTGCTTCGCCGTCATGACCGATATCCACCTCGGCAGGCGCGCCGGTGAGATGCCGGCGCCCCGAGTGAGGCGGTCGCGTTGGAAGCCGTCCGGAGGTCTAGACTCTCGGCCGGCCCCATGGAATTCGAGTCCGTCTATCGCGAGGAGCGCCCACGGGCGCTCGCGACCCTCATCCGGCTCCTCGGCGACTTCGACCTCGCCGAGGACTCGCTGCAGGAAGCCTTCGCCGCGGCGCTCGAGCAGTGGCCGTCGAGCGGCGTTCCGCGCAACCCCCGCGCATGGCTCGTCTCCGGCGCGCGGCACAAGGCGATCGACCGGCTCCGGCGCGAGAAGAGCTTCGCCGCGAAGCGCAGGGAGATCGCCTACGAGATCCCGACGGCGGTTCCCCCGCCCGAGATCGACGAGGAGCCTTTCTCCGACGACCTCATGCGCCTGATCTTCACGTGCTGCCACCCCGCGCTGGCGGTCGAGGCGCAGGTCGCGCTGACGCTCAAGACGCTGTGCGGCCTCTCGGTCGAGGAGATTGCGCGCGCGTTCCTGGTCTCCTCATCCACGATGGCGCAGCGGCTGGTGCGCGCGAAGGCGAAGATCCGCGCGGCGCGGGTCCCGTACGCGGTGCCGACGAACGAGGAGCTCGCCGAGCGGCTCGAAGGCGTGCTGCGCGTCGTGTACCTCGTGTTCAATGAGGGCTACGCCGCGACCTCGGGCGACGAGCTGGTGCGCCGGGAGCTGTGCGCCGAGGCGATCCGCCTGGGACGCCTGGTGTGGGTGCTCTTCCCCGCGGAGAGCGAGGTGGCGGGGCTGCTGGGACTGATGTTGATCCAGGACTCGCGTCGCTCGGCGCGGGTGGACGGGAACGGCGAGATCGTGACGCTGGAGGAGCAGGACCGGACCCTCTGGGACCGCGACGAGATCGCCGAGGGACAGACGCTCGCGGAGACCGCGCTCCGCCGCGGCGGCGCGGGGTTCTATGCGATTCAGGCGGCGATCGCGGCGCTCCATGCGCAGGCCGCGCGAGCCGAGGACACGGACTGGCCGCAGATCGCGGCGCTGTATGCGCTGCTATTGCGGCTGCATCCCTCCCCGGTTGTCGCGCTGAACCATGCCGCCGCCGTTGCGATGGGGAACGGTCTGCAGCGCGGCCTGCGTTTGATCGAGGAGCTCGAGGCGACCGGCGAGCTGGACGGGTACTACCTTCTCCCCGCCGCGAAAGCGGACGTGTTGCGTCGCCTGGGCCGGCATGTCGAAGCCGCAACGGCCTATGAGCAGGCGCTCAGCCTAGTGACCCACGCCGCCGAGCGCCGCTACTTGCAGCGCCGCCTTCGGGAGGTACAGGCACGAGGGTGACCGGCGGGGCGTCAGCCAAATCACCGGGGCTCTTGCGTGTATGTCATTTCTGACATATACTTCAATCGGAAATGGAGAAGCCGCTCGCATGGCTCAGTGGGGAGATAAAGACTCCGCCGTTCTCGAGCGAAGCTCGTGTGGAGGCCGGTTTCCTCTTGAGGCGGCTTCAGCGCGGAGAACGGCTGGCGATGCCGCACTCGCGACCCATGCCCAACATTGCGCCAAGGTGCCATGAGCTGCGAATCCGTGACCGGAATCAGATCTGGCGAATCATCTACCGGGCGGAGGCGGAATGCCATCGTGATCCTTGAGATCTTCAGCAAAAAGACCTCCTCGACCCCGAAACGGGTCATCGAGGACTGCCGACGAAGACTGCGGAACTACGATCAGGGAGGGATCACATGAAAACTGCGAAGAAAAGAAGGCTCGAGGCCGGGGGTTGGACGGTTGGCACGGCCGACAAACTTCTCGGTCTTTCCAAGGAGGAGTCCGAGTTTGTGGAGCTGAAGCTCGCTCTGGCAGAAGGCGTCCGTACGAGACGCCGACTCCAGCACTTGACGCAGAATCAGTTGGCCAGGCTCGTGGGCTCCAGCCAATCCCGGATAGCGAAGATGGAGGCGGCCGACCCGACAGTCGCGGTCGATTTAATGATCCGTTCCTTCTTCGCGACGGGAGCTGGAAGGCGAGAACTGGCCAGCATCATTCAGCGGCGACATCGATCCACCGCGGCTTGACAGTCGCGGCGTGGAGCGACGAGTCCGCAGTGACGGCATGCTTAAAGGCCGCCATGGCGATCAGTTCGAGTTCAGGCCAGTAGCACGCGTACCGAGCTTTCTCTTGTAGTGCGTTTCCCGGGAAATGACTTCGTCGCGAGTCATCGTCTTCGGGAGGATTTGTAGAGCTCATTCGGACCTCCCGCGGCTAGTACCCGGACGACTCCTTCGGCGCGAAGCCGAGCTGGTCCTCGTTCACTTACGCGTCGATGCAGTCCGGCATGTTGGCCGCGAGACCCGGTACCCCCGTAGGCCTCCTCGAACTATTCGCTAGCCTCTTTGCGAGGGCCGGTCGCGCCGGAAGGCTCAGCTCGGGCCCCATCATGGCCCGCTGTTCCAGATGTCGATCACGCATCGCCACACACCGTCGGGCTCGCGTCGCCAGACGGTCACGCCGCGCCCGCTCTCCGTATGGAGATTCCCGGCGGAGTCCGGCATCGTGAGGTGATTCCGGCCGGTCGTGTAGCCCATGTCGCCAGAGGGCGCCACGAAGGCCTCCTCCGGCTCCCACGAGATTCGAAAGCCCGGGATGCTCAAACTGGCGGTCACGAATTCGCGGATCGCCTCTTTGCCTTCGACGATCGGAGATCCGGGCGGAAACACCTTTGCATCGTCGGTCCAGAACGAGAGGATTCGCTCGACGTCTCTTCCTTCCGACGCCACAGCCGACCATTCCCGGTCTCTCTCCAGAAGCTCCGCGTCCGATTTCATTGTCCGAACCTTTCGTCCGCCGTCGGGCCGTAGATCGACGGCACGGGCACGTCGTTCAGCCGCAGGTACACGGTCAGCTGGCCCCGGTGGTGCGCCCAGTGGTTCAACACGCCGTCGCCGATCGCGATATACCGCGCCTGCTCCTGCATCACGTTCCCTCCGGCCAGCAGCTTCCACGTCGTCCTCAGGTGTTCGTCATTCGTCGACCTCAGCGCGGCATGACCCTTCGCCATCGCGACGTCGAACGCCTCCAGGAGATCGCGGCTCGTCCTCAGCTCCGGCGGCTTGAACCCGGACGGCTCCTTCGGCGCGATGTCCAGCTCGTCCTGATTGACCATCGTGTCGATCCAGCTCGGCATCGTCGCCACGAGCGTCGCCAGGTAGCCCAGCGGCATCGACTTTTCGTGCGGCTTCCAGTCGTAGAGCCCCTCCGGCACCCGCTCGAGGACCCGCCGGCTCGCGGGCGCTTCGCGCTCCAACTCTCCCAGATAGAGTTCGGACAGCTTCATGGTGTTCTCCTTGGTTGGTGAGCCTCCGATCCTAGAACAAGCGTGGCCGTGCGGGCGTACGATCGACAGAGAGGACTCCCATGCGCAAGACCCTGCTCGTTTTGGCCCTGGCGATCGTGTCGCTCTCCCCTGTCGTCTCCGCGGCCGAGTCGGTCGAAAAGCGAAAGGCCGTCGCCCGCCGCGTCTTCGATGAGATCTTCAACCAGGGGAAGTTCGAGGTCGCCGACGAGATCTACGCGAAGGACTTCGTCAACCACGGCCTCACGCGGGACATCGGGTTGAAGGAGGATCAGGACGCCGCGCGAGGGTGGAGGGCGGCCTTTCCGGATCTCAAGATGAAGGTCGACAAGACGCTCGTCGACGGGGAGTTCGTCACCGTCATCTGGAGCGGCGAGGGCACGAACACGGGCGAGGGCAACGGCCTGCCAGCGACCGGCAAAAAGCTCAAGGGCCGGGGCATCACGATCTGGCGGATCTCGGGCGGCAAGATCCGCGAGGAGTGGAGCGAGTTCGACCAGCTCCAGATCCTGCAGCAGCTCGGCCTGATGCCGAAGCCGCCGGAGTAGTCGCTAGGTCGAGAAGATCAGGCTCAGGCAGGTCAGGCCGGCCTCCGCCTTCTCGAATTCGGACACGTCCAGTGAGGTCACGGAGAACCCGGATTCTTCGACGAGCTCCCTCGTTCTCTTCCACCGGGCCGACAGATGGACGACGCCGTTCACCACGAGTGCATTGGCGCCGAACGGCTCATCGGGAGGCACGACCAGCTTCCGGACTCGGGGGAGCGCGGCAGCGTCGATCCACGACGGATTGACGAGAAGGGTCTCCGCATCGAGAGCGGTGACCGCCGTTTTCAGGTGCAGGCATCCCTTCACCTCGATCGGCGTCGCGCGATACCCGAACGCTCCGACGATGGAGGCAAACTGGGATAAGCCCTCTTCGTTCGTTCGGGACGAAATGCCGACGAAGAAGTCCCGGTCGAGTCTCAGGACATCTCCGCCCTCGAGCGTGGCGGGTCGAACGATTGGAAGCAGTTTTCGGTAGGCGGAGAGCGCCGCTGTTATGGCAGGCGCCTCTCTTTGCCGCAGCGGAGCACCCGGACGAGTGACGACCGCCGCCTCATCCAGCACCACCGCCGTGTCCTCCACGAAGACCGAATCGGCAAGCCCGTCGTCCGCGGGAAGGACCTCCACGATGGCCCCCGCGCGTCTCAAGCTCTCCCGGTAGGCGGCGTGTTGTGCGTGGGCTTTCGCGAGATCGATCGGCGCTCGATCGACGAAGGTCAGCGCACAGTCGGGCAGGGCGGCCCCGACGGCCCTCGTGATCGCATGGGTCGTCTTCACGATTCACGCGCGCGGGCGCAGCGGCGCTTCACTGCAGTCGCAGGTTGTACAGCTTCCCGGCGTTCGTGCGCATCACCATGGTCGCGATCTCCTCGGCGCGGGCGCGGCTCACGTCGCCGTTGCGCACCATGTCGGTCAAGGCGATCGCGAGCGCCCGTCTCGCCGTGGTCGTACCGACCCAGGCGGCCACCTCCCAGCCGATGTCCGGCCCGAATGCGGCGGCGTCCGTACCGAAGAGAACCTTCTCCGGAAACTGAATGAGCCAGTCCTCGAGCACTCGAGCGAGCTTCGACGGCGGATCGATCAGTGCCATCGCGGACATGTCGAGATAGACGTTCGGCTTCCAGAGCATCGCCCCGGCGTGAGACGCGTAGACGCCGCCCCCGTGCACGATCACGAAGTTCGTCGCAGAGAGCTTCGGGTCGTTGAAGACCGGCTCCAGCAGCAGCGGGTCGCTCCCGGCCGCCTGGTAGAAGGTGCCGGCCCCTCGAACGAATGGATGTGCACCGCAATGCCGAGCCGGCCTGCCTCGCGCGCGATGTAGCGAAAGAGGAAGTCCTGGAGCGCCTTGTACTCGCCACGCGGCGGCTCGCCGCCGGCGGCGTAGCGCGAGTACACCCCGGCAGCCGTCTCGACGGGCACGTCGTCAAAGCCGAGCGGACGGAGATACGCCGCCTCGAATTTCACTGCCACGCAGCCGCCCTTCGCTGTCGTTCGAGCGTTGGCGTCACCACCGTGCGGAGATAGGAGTCGAGCGTCGCCGGGAGCTTGGCGATCTGGAGGTCGGCGAGGTATCGGCGCAGAAGCTTCTCCTCAAACGGGTAGAGCTTGGCGCGGTCCGGCGACGGAGCGGCTTCGGCCCTCGTGGAGAGCGGCAGCATCAACGCGTCCACGTACGACACCCAGCGAAAACGAGGCGGTGCGAGCCCCGGGCCCATGGCGACCCGGTTCGCGAGCATCACCTCCGTGCCGACACGGTCGAGCACCCACTCGGGGAACCGGGCGCCCTGCTCTTTGGCGACGCGCTCTCTCGCGGCACGCAACTCGGCTAGATGGGCCTCGCTCAAATCCGTGTGGGGATAGCCGTAGAGCGCGCGATCGGCGGCGAGCCAGTCCGGGTTGTCGGGCCGCAGTCTCACAGGCATTGGGAAAGGCATTAACGCCTCGAGCGGCAGAGCGTCGTATTCCGAATCGTCGGGGGCGACTGTGTTGACGTGCGTGTGGTTGTCCACCGCCCGAATCTTGGCGATGAACGTGCTGAGCGCCGGGTCGACGGAAGACTGGTTGGAGGTGGTCGCCACGCCGGCCCCGGTCGCCTGGGCGCAGACCAAAGCGGGGAAGCCACAAACGAGCAGTAGAGCGGTCGCGATCGTGTGCGGTCTCATGAAACCTCCAGAACAGCAAGGTCGCATGACGAGGGCAAGACGATGGGCGTATTCAACAGGGAGGACGTTCAAATGAAAAGAGCCTTGCTGCTCCTCCTCATGCCGCAGCTCGGTCTGGTGCCAACGCCATAGCAGTAGAGTCGCGCTCGACCATGCCGCTCACCATCACCCAGGTCGATGCCTTCACGTCCGAGCCGTTCACCGGTAATCCGGCGGCGGTCTGCGTCCTGCCCGAGGAGCGCGACGACGCGTGGATGCAGAACGTCGCGCAGGAGATGAACCTCGCCGAGACAGCGTTTCTCCTCCCCCGTCCCGACGGCTGGGGGCTCCGCTGGTTCACGCCGGCCGTCGAGGTGGACCTGTGCGGACACGCCACGCTCGCGAGCGCCCACGTTCTCTGGGAGACGAACCGGCTCGCCGCGGACGAGACCGCGCGCTTTCACACGCGGAGCGGCCTCTTGAAGGCGGTCAAGCGCGGCGACTGGATCGAGCTCGACTTTCCGGCGACTCCCGACGAGCCCGTCGAGACGCCCGCCGGCCTCGTGGAGTCGCTCGGCGCGACGCCCTGCTACGTCGGCAAGAGTCGGTTCGACTACCTGGTGGAGCTCGACGGCGAGGACGCGGTGAGAGAGCTCCGTCCCGACTTCGCCCGGATGAAGAAGCTCGGCGGCCGCGGCGTCATCGTGACAAGCCACTCCGCGGATCCCGACTTCGACTTCGTTTCGCGATTCTTCGCGCCCGCCTCCGGAATCGACGAAGACCCGGTCACCGGGTCGGCCCACTGCTGCCTCGCGCCGTTCTGGAGCCGGCGGCTCAAAAAGAGCTCGTTCCGCGCACGGCAGGTCTCCGCCCGTGGCGGTGAGCTGAAGGTCGATCTGGAGGGTAACCGGGTCCGGCTCGGCGGCCAGGCCGTGACGGTCCTGCGCGCCGAGCTGCTGGCGTGAGCAGTGTCGCCTAGAAAGGACCGGGCAGTCGGTCGGACAGCTCCGCCACCTCTTCCTCGGTCAACCCGTAGAGGGGCGGAACCGGGATTCCGCGTATCCCGGCCATCATGTAGAGCTGGCCGCGGTGATGGGCCTCGTGCTCGACCATTGCGCGCAGCCACTTCCAGACGGTAATCGGCGCGCCCGCGGGAGTGATGCACTTCGACGTCAGATCCTCGAGAGTCAGCCCGCCGAATATCTCGAGAGACTCCGCGTGACAGCGATCCGCGTACGCCCGAACGCCCGCGATGCCGCCGGCGAGCGCGGCCGAGTGTCCGATATACGCACTTGGACGGTGCTGCACGGTCTCGGCATACATGTAGCGCTCGATCCCCGCCAGGTGGCGAAAGATGTCTCCAAAAGTGTATTTGCCGGGAGCGTGGGTCCACTCGAGATCCTCGGCGGGCAGGACATCCAGGACGCACATGGTCCGAGCCCGGAAGCTCCGCCAGTACTCTACGAAGGAGGGAGTGTCGAGGAGCACGTCAACTTCGCGCGCCGCGCATCTCCGAGAGCATCTTGCGGTCCGCTTCCATCCGCGCGAGGAGCATCGACAGGAGCTCCTCTTCGGCCGTCACGAACTTCTCGAATGCTTCGAAGGCCCGCGGCGACGCCATGACGCTTGTGTCATGCCGGCCCATCGGCAGTTCCCGGTAACTTGCCATCCGTCTCGCGGTCTCCCGCAGCTCGGCCGCGTTTCGCCGGTGGTCGCTCGCGAGCTCGCGGTACGCCTCGTGCTCCCTCCGAGAGTCGTTGTCCTGGAGGTCGAGCGCTCCCATGTGGATCTCGAGAATCTGAGCGATTGCATCGGTCAGCTCTCCCAGCTTCGCCGGCAACGCGGAGTTCTCCGCCAACCCCTGTCCGCACGTCTGCGCATGTTCCATTTTCATCTCCCCGGGGCCAATGGAGTTCTCTCCTGTGGGTGACCTAGGCGGATTGAACGGTCACCGCCGTGCCGTAGCACAGGACCTCGGTGACCCCCTGCATCATCTCCGTCGCGTCATAGCGCACGCCGATGACGGCGTTGGCCCCGATCTGCTCGGCGTGGCGGAGCATCATGTCGAACGCCTCGGCGCGGGTCCGCTCACAGAGCTCCGTGAACAGAGTGATATTGCCGCCAAACACGGTCTGAAGAGCTCCACCGAGGGTTCCGACGATGGAGCGCGAGCGCACGGTGATTCCGCGGACCACGCCGAGAGACCGCGTGACCCGATATCCGTCGAGGGTGAAGGTCGTCGTCGTCATCGCGGGGTTCATCTGCCGATTATCCTTCGAACGCTCACGGCGCCACCGCAACGACGCGCAGCCCTTCCAGAGCACGCTGTTGAACGTCGATCTCCGTCAGCGGCGCTGTGTCTCTCGCATCCGGCGCCTCCGCGTAGACGATCATCAGCTCCTCGCGACGGTTGCTCTCGGGCACGTGGACGAGGCGAATGCGCACGGCGCCGTCGAGAATCCGATAACCGGCCTTCTCGAGGAACGCGTACATGGCGGCACGATCCGAGTCGGGCTCCGGAGGAGCGTCCCAACGCCGCGCGTTGAGCTGAAACGCGACGCCATCGACGGGCACCTCGACGTCCTGTGAATAGTCGTAGCCTTCGCCGATGCCGGGGAGGAGTTTCTCGAACTGGATCCAGTAGAGTCGTCGGATCGTGCCGGGCTTGCTCGTCTCGACGAAGAAGTGCTGCTCCGCGTCGGCGATCTTCTTGAGGATGAATCGCTGGCCGCCGACGTATCGAAACGGCTTCGCGAAGTGGAACTCCTGAATCGGGCCGACGGACGCCGGGAGAACCTGCCCGACGGCCCGGTGGGCCGGGGTCGGACGCCTGGCGGGCGCCGAACCGGCCGTCCAGCCCAACAGAAGGAGCGAAATCGCCGGGAGACACAACCGCTTCATCAGTGCGGCTTGAAGCTCATCGTGGACGTGATGTACACCTGAACCGGTTTGCCGGCGCAGTGAGCCGGTTTGTATCTCCACGTCTGGAACGCTTCCACCGCGAGCTCCGAAAGCCTCGGGTCGGGGCTCGACGAGACCTCGATGTGCAGAAGTTTCCCTTGCTCGGTCAGGTGCGCCTTCATGACGACGGTCCCGCGCACTCCTTGCTTCCGGAGATCGGCAGGATAGGACGGCTCGAATCGTCGGACCAGCTCGGGCGCCTGGATCTTTTCGCAACGAAGCGCCGAGTGGGCCGGGCGACCGGAGCCTGACGGATTGCGGTCTGTGGCGGAGGACTCGAGGCGGGTGGAGAGCTCGAGCACGCCAGGAAGGTGCTCACGATCAGTGGAGTGACAACCCGAACCGGGCCGCGCATGGGTGCGCGGGATTCTACGCTCGCGCTCGACTCGCCTCTTGCGCCTCAGGATTTGCCGGCGAGAGCGTGGAGCTTCGTAACCGTTGTCCAGTTCCGGGTGGTTGCGCCGTCGCCCAGCGCGCGGTTGACGGCAATGGCGAGCCGGCTCTCGAGCATCCCCCGCGGGCACCAGAGGTAGGCGACCCGGCCGCCGACGGCGAGGACGTCCGGCGCCCAGTCCTGCCGCCCCAGAGGAAGGAGGCGCTTCCGATGCGCCGGATCGATGAGGACCGTGACGAGCAGACGAGAGGGATCGGTTGCAACCTCGCCGAGCGGGTTCTCGGCGACGACGGCGTCGAGCTCTGCCGCGGTCAGCACCGTCACTCTCGCCGAAATGCCGAGCCGCGCGGTGATCGCCTCCTCGATCCGGCCGGCTGAGCTCTTTCGGGCGGACGCGGGAGCCGTGAAGACGACGTTTCCGCTGTTCAAGAGAGTCCGAACGTCGCCGTATCCGAGATCCTCGACGAGCGCGCGCAGGTCCGCCATCGCGACGCGCTTCGCCCGCCCGACGTTGATGCCGCGGATCAGCGCGACGTGTCTGCTCATTCCGTCGTCGCCCGCTCCTCGCCGAACGTCGCCACGACGGGTGCATGGTCGCTCGTTCCGAACTGCGCCAGCACCTCGCACCGGGCGCCCCGCGCGAACAGCGGCTCGCTCGCCATCACGTAGTCCAGGCGCCAGCCGATGTTCCGCTGCCTCATGTTCCGCCACGGCGCCCACCACGTAAAGAGGCCCTCGTTCTCGGGATCGAGAGCCCGTCCCACGTCCACGAGTCCGCGGGACAGGATCCGTTCGATCAGCTCTCGTTCCTCGGGGAGCTGGCCGATGATGTTCGGCTTTCTCTCCTTCGGGTGCACGTCGCGCTCGGTCCGCGCCACGTTCAGGTCACCGCACAGAACGATCTGTCTGCCCTGCGCGTGCGCGTCGGCGACCCACTGATCCATCCCCTCGAGAAAGCCCATCTTCGCGGGAAAGTCCTTGCCGCCGTTCGGGACGTAGATCGACGCGACGATCAGGTTCCCGATCTCCGCCGCGACGATGCGGTTCTCGTGGTCGAACGTCGGGTGACCGAACCTCGGCTCGTCAGGGAATGCGTCGCGGCGGACGTGCAGTCCGACGCCCGAGTACGCGCGCTCGCCGTGCCAGTAGCACCAATAGCCCTGCATCTCGCAGAGCGCGGGCGGGACCTGCGCGGTCGCGGCCTTGATCTCCTGGAGGCACATTACGTCGGGATGCTCGCGGTCGACGAGCTCCAGGAATTGCGTCTCGCGCGCGCGGATCCCGTTGACGTTCCAGGTGGCGATTTTCAGCATCTCTCGACGGAGTCTGTCACCGATGAACAGTCATCCGGAAAAGCGTGAGATGAACGCCGTCTCGATGACGGCGCTCGGGTAGCAGCGCGTGGGCTGCGCGCGCGCCGCGATGAATTACGGCTGCTTCGCCGTCGGCGTTCCGGGGGTTCCGATGTCGAGCACGACCTTCCACTTGCCGTCGGGCTTCTTGCGCCAGATCGAGACGTAGTTGCCGGTCACCGTCACGGGATTTCCCTGCGGGTCCTTGCTCATCCGCTCGTAGTCGCCGATCGAATAGCCGAGGTCGCCGGTCGATGAGACCTCGACCTGTGTGGGACGCCACTTCAGGAACAGCGATCGGTCCGTGAAGAGAGAAAGCCAGGCCTTCGACACGGCATCGCGGCCCCGCGCGACGTCCCGTCCGAAGAACACGGCATCCTCATCGACCAGCGCGAGGAAGCTCTGGAGGCTGCGGTCCGCGACCGCCTTCGCGAGCTCCAGATCCGCGATGCGAATCGCGCGCTTCGCCGACTCGAGGTCCGGGACCGCAGTCTGCGCGTACAGAGCCGTCGAGCCGACGAGAGCGAATCCGGCCGCGAAAAGGACAGTCCGGAACGTCCGGCTCATTTCTTCTCCTCTCCTTCCTTTTCGAGCTTCAACGCCACCGAGTTCATGCAGTAGCGCTGTCCCGTCGGCTGAGGTCCGTCGTCGAACACGTGACCGAGGTGCGCGTCGCAGCGGCTGCAGAGGACCTCGGTCCGTTCCATCAGGAGGCTGTCGTCCGCCTCCGTCGCCACGCTCTCGTCCGACACCGGTTTGTAGAAGCTCGGCCAGCCGCTGCCGGAGTCGTACTTCGCGTCCGAGCTGAAGAGCGGGTTGCCGCACGCGACGCAGACGTAGGTCCCCGCCTCCTTCGTGTGCTCGTACTCGCCGGAGAACGGGCGCTCGGTCCCCTTCTCGCGCGTGACGTGGTACTGCTCGGGAGTGAGCTCACGCCGCCACTCCTCTTCTGATTTTCTGACTTTGTCCATTTTGCCCCCACCTCTCCGCTCTCCCCCGCACGAGGAGAGGAGGTGAGTCTATCGAGAGACGTCGATCTCCACCCAATCCCATCCGTTGTGAAGGTAGCCGCCCGGGTTCCAGACGGCATCCCGCGGCTGGACGCTGCCGCGGCTGTCGGTCGCCCGCGCATGGAGCCGCACGCGACCGACGCGCCGGGGCATCCATCGGAACGACCAGAGCCGCCACGCGTACGGGTCGTGCTCGGGATCGAGATCCGCGGTCGCCCAGGCGGCTCCGTCGCCCTCGGAAAGCTCCACTTTTGCAATGTCCGGCGCGCCCGAGAGCGCGAATCCGCGGATCGTCTCCTCGACGCCGACGCGCGCCCGCGCGGGCGCCTGCGTGATCTGCGACTCGACGAAGAGCTCGGTGATCGGGCGCATCTCGCGCGGCTCGATCGGAACCCCGGGGGCGCCGGGTCGGACGGGGTAACGATATTCCTCCTCCATGAAGTGGCCCGTCGCTTCCTCTGCCCGCGGCGAAAGTCTCGCCAGCCACTTCATCCAGTGCTCCCCCGCCCACCCGGGGACGACCAGCCGCGCCGGCGCGCCGTGGAGTGGCGGAAGCGCTTCGCCGTTCATCTCGTACGCGACGATCGCGTCCGCGAGCGCCTTCTCGAGAGGGACGCTTCGCAGGAACGGCGGCTGATCGGACGGCGGGTTATCGGTTCCGGCGGAGTGGAGGTGCTTCGCCCCCGTTTTGACGCCGGCTTTCTCGAGGAGGTCGCGCACGCGGACTCCCGTCCACCGCGCGTTTCCGACCGCGCCACGGCCCCACGCCAGACCGGGAATCTCCGGCTGGTAGAGCGAGCGGCCGTTCCCCGCGCACTCGAGCACGCACGTCACCGTCGTCGAAGGGAGCTGCTTCAGCTCGGCGAGCCGTAGGCGTAGCGGCCGCAGGACCTCTCCGTCGACGACGAGGGCCCAATCCTCGGGGTCCGGCGCCTGCGCCGGCCAGTGGTGCCGCACGAAGAACGCGTCGTCCCCCGTGATGTACGTCGTGAGCCGGTCGGGCGGCGTCTCGACGGCGACGTCGGTCACAGCGCCGCCAGGAACTCGCGCATCGCGGCGAGCGCGTCGGTCATGTTCTCTCCCTCGGTGCGGCCCGAGCTCGCGCGCGGCTTCCACGAGTGGTCGCCGTCTTCCAGCCACACGAACCGGATCGCGGGAGAGAGCGCGTACCCGGCGACGTCTTCCGGCGTGCCGAACGCGTCGCGCGTCCCCTGCACGATGAGCGCGGGGGTCGCGAGCGTCTCGAGGTGCTTCGTGCGGAGCTTCTCGGGCCGGCCGGGCGGATGGAACGGATAGCCCAGGCACACGAGCCCGCGCGCGCCGACCTCGTCGGCGACCATGCTGGCGATGCGGCCGCCCATCGACTTGCCGCCGATGACGAGACGACCGCCGCCGCCGAGCCGCTCGACGACTTCTTTCCAGGAGTTCCGGAGAATCGGCTCGCGATCCGGAGCACCGCGGCGCTTCCCGGTTTCGCGGCGCGCGCGCATGTACGGGAACTCGAAACGGACGACGCGCACGTCTCCTCCGGAAGCGAGCCCGCGCGCGACCGAGCTCATGAACGGCGTGTTCATGGGCGCGCCCGCGCCGTGCGCGAGCACGACTGTCGTCGGGGCGTCATCGGGCCCGTCGATCAGGAGATCCGTGTCTTCGCCGGCCGTCGTCACGGAGCGGATCTTAGCGGCGGACCGTCGGAACGGGTCTTGCTTCGTCAGGGACGATGAGCGATCCAGTCCCCGGTCCTGCTCCAAATCCTAAGCTCGGGTACGAAGAGCCGACGCCGATCCAGATGGAAGCCATTCCGCCGCTTCTCGCCGAACGCGACATGCTCGGACAGGCGGCCACCGGTACCGGAAAGACGGCGGCGTTCGCGCTTCCGATGCTCCAGAAGATCGGGAAAGAGCGGGGCGCACGCGGGAGGACGTCGGGACTGGTTCTCGTGCCGACCGGCTGCTCCGCAACATCGAGGCGTTCATGAAGCAGAAGATCGAGGTCGCGAGCGTTCCGACCGTGGCCGACCTGCGCACCCGTCGGCTGGAGCGGATGCAGGGCAAGCTTCGCGAGCAAATCCTCGCCCGCAACTTCGATGACGTCCGCGTCGTCGTGGAATCGCTCGCCGAGGAGTTCGACGTGATGGAGATCGCCGCGGCGGCCGTCAGGATGGCGCAGCCGGCGACGGGTCCGGACGTGCCGGATCGCGAAGCGCCCGACGTCGGGACCGGCGAGAAAACCTTCCGGCCCGCGCGCGCCCGTGACCGGTTCCCGGGCAAGGGTGGTCCATCCCGCGGGAAGCCCTGGGATCGGACCGTGCGAGCCGGGGGGAAAAAGTTCGGGCCCGGGAGCCGCAAGGCGTAACGGGGGGCCCCCCGCATCGGGAAACGTCCCTTCGGTTCGTAACCTCCGCGTCCTCGTCCGTCTACCTGTGCGGAGGAAATTCAGCGTTGACCCCGATGCAGCGATTCAGCGTTGACCCCAGGTCACCACGACCTTCCCCTGGGTTTTGCGGCTCGCCAGCGCGCGTTGCGCGTCGGGCAGCCTCTCGAACTCGAACCGCGGGCCGAGGATCGGGCGGATGCGCCCGGCCTGCCGCTCGCGGAAGATCTCGTCCGCGCTCGCGCGCAGCTCGGCCAGGCGGTTCGGCAGGAGAGAGAGGTTGAAACCGATCAGGCTGCGGCACGCCGACACGAAGAAGTACGGCGCGAGGAATCCCATCGCGAGAAATTCCCGGACCGCCCGCAGGCGCGCGACGCCCCTCTTCCCCGCGGCCGCCGCGAAGCCGTAGAGCACGTAGCGCCCGCCGCGCGCCAGGCGAGGCCAGAGCGCGCGGAACGTCTCGCCGCCGATCGCGTCGATCGCCACGTCGATCCGGGACTCCGCGATTGCGGGGAGTCGCGCCGCGGCGGCGTACAGCGCAACTTCTGTCGCGCCGAGCTCGCGGCAGAGCGCGAACTTCTTCTCGGATCCGACGAGCGCGATCGCTTTCGCGCCGCGCAGGGTGAGCAGCTGGAGCAGCGCCGTCCCCACGCCGCCGGCGGCCGCCGTGACGACGACCGTTTCGCCCGGTCGCACGCGGGCTTCCTCGATCGCGTAGCGCGCGGTGAGGAACGCGACCGGCATCGCGGCGCCTTCCACGAGGTCGACGCCGTCCGGGAGCGGGAAGGCGTTCGACGCCCGGCACACGACGCGCTCTGCGTAGCCGCCGAAGATCGGCACCGCGGCGACGCGCCGTCCCGGCGCCAGGTCGGAAACATCGGGCCCGATCTCGTCGACGACGCCCGAGATCTCCATCCCGGGCACGAATGGCGGGCGCGGGGTATTCGGGTAGACGCCCGAGCGCGCGAAGAGGTCGGCGAAGTTGATTCCGATCGCGGCCGTGCGGATCGCGACCTCGCCGGCGCCGGGAGGGAGATCGTCGCGATCGCGAAGCCGCAGGACCTCGGGTCCGCCGAACCGTTCGACGAACCAGGCGCGCGAGGTCACTGACGCGCTACCGCAGCTGCCCCGCCAGTCGCTTCAGAATCTCTTCCTTGCGCTTGAGAGCCTCGCGGAAGTCCATGTTGTCGGTGTTGGCGACTTCCATGCGGAGCTCGGAGATGTACTCCTCGAGCACCGCCCTCAGGATTTCCGCCTCCTCGTCCGCGAGCTGAATCGTGCGGCTCATCAATCCTCCGGTCAGCGATCCTACTTCCTGGCGCGGTGTGCCAATTCCGCCCAGCAGTAGATCAACGCCAGGCCTCGCCACGGGTGCCAGCGCTCGGCATATAGGCGCATCTCCGACTCGCTCGCGCGGCGTCCGTGCTCGAACAGTCCTTGCGCCAGGTACTTCATGATGCCGAGGTCTCCGGCGGGAAACGCGTCGGCGCGCGCGAGCCCGCGAAGGAGAGCCGTCTCGGCCGTCCACCTTCCGATCCCCTTGATCTCCGTCAGCCGCTCAACGGCCGCCTCCTCAGGCAGCGCCGCGATTTCCGATTCCGACAGCTCTCCACTCGAGAATCCCTTTGCGAGGCGCGCGACCGTCCCGATCTTGCTCGCGGACATCCGGAATCCTTCGAGCCCGCGCTCTCCGGCTTCCGCGATCCGCTCGGGCTGCGGAAAAGCGAAGAACGTTTCGCCGCGGGCGATGCGCCGCCGCCCGAAGACCGTGGCGAGCTGCGCGCGGATCCCGAACGCGAGAGACAGGTTGACCTGCTGCGAGAGCACCGCCGTGACGAGCGCTTCCCAGAGTGATGGATACCCGCCGATCCGCAGGCCGCGAAAGCGGCGCACGAGCGGCGCGAGGAGCGGATCGAGGCGCGCCGCGCGATAGAACAGCTGGACGTCGGTCCCTGCGCCGAGCGCGTCCCTCGCGAGCCGCTCGGCGGCGGCGCGAGCGCGCGGAGAATCGGCGCCGGCTCCCTCCAGGGTGATCCGAACCTTCGGGTTCGTGGCGCCGCCGCTCTGCTCGACCGTGGCGAGCACGGCGCCGCGCCCGAGGGCGAGGAGTCTGCGGTACGTCTTTCCATCGTAGTGATCGACGGGGTCGGGAAAACGCGAGTATCGCTCCGCCGTCAGCGGGAGCGAGTACGGGCGAGGCGGCGTGATCGAGAAGCGTCGGATCATGCCGGCGGATAGAGGAGAAGTCCCGTTTGCGCGATCATCTTCCATTGCCCCGCGATCCGCGTGTAGATCTTGCACGCGCGGCCGAGCCAGTGAAAATCCTTTCCGTCGCGGTCTCGCCAAAGCGTGTCGACGTCGACGATCGCGAAGGCGCCGTCGCCCTCTTCCGATATTTCGATCCGAACGATCGAGCGGCGGTTGTGAACCAGCTCGTGCGTCGCGAAGAGCTCTTCCCAGTTCCTTCTCCATCGCGCGGCGTTGAAACGTCCGAATGGCATGACCCACTCTTCGGGATCGTGCGCCGTGGCATTCGGCGGCCAGGGCCAGACCATGTCGCGGTGAAAGATGGAAAGAAGAAGCTCCACGTCCTGCGTATCCCAGGCGCGCGTCTCGCGGTCGACGATCTCCTCGATCTCGGAACGTAGTTCCCGGATCACTTTTCCACGATCCGCCTCAGGAGTGCCGGCGGAACATGCGGCCGCCGGGCGAAAACGCGGGCGGCGTGCGAAATGCGGCGGAGGGGATTGCGATATCCGAGCAGCGTCACGGAGGGCCGGGAGAATACATCGGGCGGCCGTGCGGAGACCGGTGGAATTCCGTGTGACCCGATCGGTTCCGATAGGCGGGTAAACGCCAAGCCGTGTTCGATCGTCAGTACGTTTGAAAAGGAGACCGTTTCAATGAAGAAATTCGCAATTCGTCAGCTGGCGCCCGCGATGGCGCTGTTCGCGCTGGGTGCCACTGTGGCCTCCGCGAAGGACGATTCCCACCGTCACGGAAAGATGGGCGCATTCGGAATGCATGGGCTCTCCCGCCTCGACCTCAGCGAGTCGCAGAAGGCCGACGTCAAGCGGATCATGGAGTCGCGAAAGGCGACCATCGAGTCGCTGCGCGAGCGGATGCACGCCGACTGGGAGGCGCTCGACGCGGCCGCGCAGGCGCAGTCGCCGAACACTTCCGCCGTCGGAGCCGCTTACCTGAAGGTCCGCGCCGACCGCGAAGCCATGCGCGCCGAGCACAAGGCGACCATGGACCAGATCCGCTCGGTGCTGACGCCCGAGCAGCAGCAGAAGCTCGACACGATGAAGCAGGAGCGCGAGAAGCGCTTCGGCGAAAGGCGTGGGACGCGGGAGCGGTACGGCCGCTAACGCCTGACCCTCGCACAGTTAGACAGCCATGGACTCTCACGAGCCCCTGGCTTTTTTTTGGCCCGCTAACGGCCCACGCGAATAGAATCCTCTGCCGGAACTCCCAGTCTTCGAAAGGTCCCTCGGGACCAAGGAGGAAATCAGCATGAAACTTCGGGGAATCCTTGCCGGCCTCGCCTTTCTGATCGTCCTCGCCGCCCTCGCCATCGGGGCCGACGAGAAGGCCAAGAAGACGGCGCCGGCCGCGGGCAAGATGGACGAGAAGGCCATGATGGAAATGATGGCGAAGTACTCGACGCCGGGTCCGGAACACAAGAAGCTCGAAGCGATGGTGGGTACCTGGGATACGACGGCCAAGATGTGGATGGACCCGAGCGCGCCCCCGCAGGAGAGCAAGGGCGTCGCGGAAAACAAGATGGTGCTCGGCGGCCGGTTCCTCGAGCAGAGCTTCGAAGGCACGATGATGAACCAGCCCTTCACGGGGAAGGGATATACCGGGTACGACCTTTACAAGAAGCAGTACGTGTCGACGTGGATGGACAGCATGGGAACGATGATCATGTCGGCGACCGGCAACACCGACCCGTCGGGCAAGCTGACCATGACCGGCTCGATGGACGACTACATGACGGGCAAGAAGATGGATTTCAAGGAGACCATGACGATGGTCGACAATGACCATCAGATGTTCGAGATGTGGATGACCGGACCCGACGGCAAGATGTTCAAAACGCTGGAAATTCACTACATGCGCAAAAAATAATTTGTGGGGTCAGGATTTATCCTGACCCCGGGTGTCCTGTTGGATTCGATAAAAATCCGGGCGGAAACGCCCGGATTTCCTTCTTATAGAGATTCCAGCTTCTTCTTCAGCGCGGCGATCGTCCGGTCGGACCGCTGCCCTTCCGGGAACGATTCGGCCAGCTTGACGGCCTCTTCGAGCGTCTTGCGCGCGACCGCGGCGTCGCCCATCTCCTTGTAGATGTCCGCGCGCGTCTGCAGGATCCCGAGCTTGCGCGGGCCGTACGCCTTCGCGAGCGCTCGGTCCGACGCCGCGAGCGCCTCGTCGTATTTCTTCATCGCTTTGTACGCGACCGCCAGCCGCGCCGGCGGGTTGTAGTCGTTCGGCAGGTCGCGCTCGGACGCCTTCAGCATCGGGATCGCGCGCTCGGGCTCACCAAGGTCGAGGTACGTTCCGAGGCGGTGGGAATCGAACACCGCGCGCGCATCGGGGGTCTTCCCCCGCTCGGCGGCGGCCTCGAGGAACTTCGCGCGCTCCTGGAGGACTTTCTTTTTCCCCTCTTCGTCCTTCGCGTCCTCGCGCTCGGACGCGAGCGTCTCGTAGACCGCCGAGACGTCGTCCGCCGCGAGGTCCTTCCGCGGCGCCGCGATGATCTCGCGCGACGCGGCGGCGAGCGACTTGACGAGCTCCGCGCGCGACGGGTCTTCCGCGGGAAGCTCCAGCGCGCAGGAGAGGCCGCTTGCGGCGACGTTGGCGGCGGAGGACGTCGCGCGAAGACGCGGCCAGGCGTCCTGCGCCGCGCCGGCGCACCCCGCGTAGTCCTTCGTCTGGTACTGCGCGTAGAGGAGCGACTCGGTCGCGCGCGCGGAGCGGCTCCAGCGCGGCGGGGCGAGCCGAAGCGCTTCCTTGTAAGCCGCGGCCGCCTTCGCGTAGTCGGCGTCGGCGTAGGACCGATCGGCGCGAGCGAGGACTTCTTCGACGCCGCGTGCCTCGCCTTTGACCGCGGTCAATCCGTCCGCGAGGATTTTGTGGAGCTGCGCCACCGTCGCTCCGCCGACCCAGCGCAGCGCGACTTTCTCGGTCTTCGGATCCAGTACGAAGAAGGTGGGCAGCGCATCCGCGCCGTACTTCTTCTTATAGGGCGCGTTCCGCGCCTTTTCCACGTCGAGGGAGAGCCAGACGAACTGTCCGGCGTGCCGCTGAAGGGCCTTGTCCGTGAAGACGTAGGCCTTCATCGAGCGGCACGTGTGTCACCAGGGCGCCCAGGCCTCGACGAAGATCGGGACGTTCTTCGCGCGCGCCTGCGCGACCGCCTTCGAGTAGTCGTCCTCCACCCACGGGAGGACGGTGCGGGACGCCGCCGGCGCGGCGGAAACCATCGCGAGCCCGCCCGTCAGAGCGAGCGCCGCAAAGCGGGTGAGCCTCATGGGGAAGATCGTAGCAGCATCCATGCCCCTAGCCGATGACGAGGGCGTTCCCGAATGCGCTGACGAAGACCTGCGCGCGCAGGAGCGGACTCAATTTCGGTAGGACATAGGCGGCGCGCGCCCCGACGGTTTCGCGGGGACGACCGCGGTGACCGCCGCCCACGAGCCCGCGGGCCCCGGATAGCGCGCGTCTCCCGCGGTCACGACCGCGGAGTCCCCTTCCCGCCGAACGTCGGAGTACGGGAAGCGGGCCCAGACGAGGAACCGGCGGAAGGGGCGCAGCCGCTTCGCGGCAGCGACCGCCGGATCACCGTCGTTCACCGGACGGAATCCGTCCGCGAACCGGACGACGGGCCGCGGCGCCCATCGCAGCTCTCCGAACCGGTAGCCGTCCCGCACCTCGACGAGGACCATTCGACGGAACGGCACGAGCGGGGACGGCGAGACGAGGACGCGGCCGGAGGGACGGAGACCCGCCGCCGTCGCCGCACGCCTCACGATCCCGCGGCCGGCAAAGCTCGTGCTCATCATGACCGCACCGTACGCCAGGACGGCGCCGAGCGCGATCCGGGCGGGAGTTTCCGGCCGCGGTCGCCCGCGCCTCCGGAGAACGCGCGAGAAGGCGATGCCGAGGGCCAGTGCGATCCACACCCACGGGTCCAGGATGAAGAGCGTGTCGCCGTAGAACCAGCGCTTCGAAAACGGATACACGAACCGCACCCCGTACGTGTTCAGGAAATCGAGGAGCGGGTGCGAGAGAACGGCCGCGAAGGCCGGCAGAAGAAGTGCGCGGAACCGTGCCGGGACTCGAGAACTGCGCGACTTCCCCGTTCTCCGCCGCCGGATCATCTGGTCCCACCCGATCATTGCGGCGGCGAGCGCGACCGGCAGTATGGCCATCGCCAGGATCCCGTGCGTCCACCCCCGGCGGAAGGCGAGCGACGTCGGGCCGTCCAGGAACACGTAGGTCAAGCCGTCGACGTCCGGAAGGTTCGCTCCGATCAGGAGCGTCGCGGTCGCGAGCGGCTTGCGGCGAGCGAGCCCGGCTTCCCCGAGGGCCGCTCCGACGAGCGTGTGGCAGAGGTTGTCCACCGCTGCGGGTTATACGCGAGGAATCCAATTTGTTCCGTTGGAGTATTTCTTGCTGCATCGTTTTCTGTCGTCCCGAGCGAAGCGAGGGATCCGACCGCGAAGCGGTCGTCCTGAGCGAAGCGAAGGATCTCTTCCCAGAATCGGAGAGATTCCTGGGACCTCCGGTCCTCGGACATGACAATGAATTGGAGACCAACCATGAAGATCCGTTCCGTCAAAGACGTCATTCCCGCCGTTCCGACGCTCGAGGGCGCCGGCTTTCTCGTGCACCGGCCGTTCCCGTCGCCGTCACTCGACTTTTTCGATCCATTCCTGCTCTTGGACGAGATGGGGCCGTCCGACCTCGGGCCGGGCGAGGCGAAGGGCGCGCCCGACCATCCGCACCGCGGCTTCGAGACCGTGACGTACCTGCTCTCCGGCGCGATGCAGCACAAGGACTCGCAGGGCAACCAGGGCAAGCTCCGTCCCGGCGACGTGCAGTGGATGACCGCCGGATCGGGCGTCGTGCACTCGGAAATGCCCGAGCCGTCGTTTCAGGAGAAGGGCGGCCGCATGCACGGGTTCCAGCTCTGGGTGAACTTGCCCGCGCGCGACAAGATGACGACTCCCCGCTACCAGGAGATCCCCGGCTCCGGAATTCCGGTCGCAAAGAGCGACGACGGAAAGGTGACGGTCCGGGTCATCGCGGGCGAGGCGCTCGGACAGCGTGCCGTGATCGAGACACGGACGCCGATCTTCTACCTCGACTGTACGCTCGAGCCCGGCGCGTCGCTCACCCAGCCGGCGCCCTCCGAGTACAACGCGTTCGCATTCGTGTACGAGGGGCGCGGAGTATTCGGGGCGAACCGGCGCACCGCGCGCGCTCACGAAGCCGTGATCTTCGACAACGACGGCGACGCGGTGCGGGTCGAGGCGCCGGCGGACTCGACTCTGAAGGCTCTCCTGATCGGCGGCGTGCCGCTCCGGGAACCGGTCGCGCGCTATGGACCGTTCGTGATGAACACGCGCGACGAGATCCTCCAGGCGTTCGCCGACTACCAGAGCGGGAAGCTGGGACTGATCGCCTAGGCGAACCGGCGCGGCCTTTCGACCGCCGGCGTTACCGCCACCTCCACGCGCGGGTCCCGGGATGGAAGAGCCAGAGCCCGAGCGGCGACGCCTCGACGCCGCGCAGGTCGCGATGAACCGCCCACAGCGCGTCGACCGTAAAGAGAAACGCGTTGGGCTGATCCTCCGCGAGGCGTCGATGAATCTCGCGATAGAGCTTCAGGCGCTTTTCGCGATCGCCTTCGGCGCGCGCCGCTTCGATCAGCCGGTCCACGACGGGATTCCGATAGAAGCCGGTGTTCTGTCCGTTCGGAGGCGCCTGCGACGAGTGGAATGCGACGTAGGGATCGAGGTTTGGCGGATAGAAAACGGTTTCCGAGAGACAAGCGTCGAAATCTCCGGCCTGCAGCCGCGCGGAAAGCGCGGGCCAGTCGAGTGCATGGATCGCCATCTTCACGCCCAGTTTCCCGAACTCGCTCTCGAGGATTTCGGCGATCTGAAGGCTCACGTTCGCTCCGGCGGGAATCAGCAGGGCGAAGGAAGCACCGCGGTCCCCCTTCGAGGCCACGCCGGACGAATCCCGCCGCCAACCCGCCCTTTCGAGGAGCGCCGACGCCTGCCGGGGGTCATAAGGCAGCGGCGACACGTCGGGCGCGTTTTCAACGACGCCGGCGGGATAGGGGCCGGAGACGAGCCGCGCGCGGCCGCGATACAGGCTCTCGACGATCTGCGCGCTCGGGATCGCCAATCCGAGCGCGCGCCGAACGGCGGCCTCGCTCAAAAAAGGATGACGGCAGTTCCACACGATCGCCGACTGAGCGAGACGCGGAACCTGAAGCGCGCGAAAACGAGGCGAGAACCGCGGGTTCCGTTCGACTCGCGGCGCCAGCGAGTGAGGCATCCGGAATTCGTCGAGCTCTCCATGAAGTCCCGCGTTCGTCCATGTCGACGGATCGGGCAGGATCCGGAAAACCACGCGCGGGATCCCGGCTCCCGCACCGGCCGGATCGCGCCGCCGTTCGACCACGATCGTCTGACCGGGATCCCAGCGGACGAAGCGGTACGCGCCGTTGCCCACGGGCCGCCGACCGTACTCGCGCGCAGCTGTCTCGCCGCGGCGGAAGACGTGCTCGGGGAGGATCTGCAGATCGAAGGCGAGCAGCCGCTCCGAATAGGGGCGCGAGAAGTGAACTCGCACGACCCGATCCGACACTATCTCGACGCTTTCGAGATCCTCGAAGTCGGATTTTCTCGCGACAGCGGGAACATTCGGATCGCGAATCCGCTCGATCGTGAAGCGGACGTCGCGGGCGGTCACCGGAGTTCCGTCGTCGAACGTCGCCCGGGGGTCGAGCTGGAACGAAAAGCTCGTCGAATCGGGCGACGTGCTCCACGATCGCGCGAGGCCGGCCACCGGCGACATGTTCCGATCGAACGCAACGAGCGGGGTGAAGAGGAGGCTCTCGACGACGTGTCCCGACGTGTCGGTCGTCAGGATCGGATCGAGCGTCCTCGGCTCCGAGTCGAGATGGGCCTGAAGCAGGTCGGGGTGCTTCGAGGTCGACGCGGGAGATGCCGAAAGCACTCCGGCGAGGGCGAAAAGACACGCCAGGGCGCGACGCGAGGGGTTGCGCACGATACCGGGCATTCGAAGTAGGATTATGGGACTAGCTGGTACGCATCAACATCGAGGCTTCGTCCGAGCCTGAGGCGCTCAGAAATGGAAGTCGAGGCGAGTCTCGCTCCGCATGCGGCGGTGGAAGGCGTCCTGCTCGATCGCGGGCAGCGATCGAGACTCGTTGCCTACGCGCGGGCGCGTTTCGGACTGGATTCGGACGCAGCGGAGGATCTGCTTCAAGAGACCGCGATCGAGCTCCTGCGGCTCCGCACCCTCGTCCGCAGCCCGCGCGGCTTCGTCTTCACCGTCTTTCACGCGCGTTGCTGCCGATACTTGCGTCACATGCAGGCGGAGCGCCGGATGTTCTCGGACGGAAAGTGTGCGGTCGCCGACGACACCGGCGGAGTCGCCGATCCGGAAGAGCTCGACTCGCGCCTTCTCGTTCAAAGGGGCCTCGAAGAGATCTCCGCCTCCTGCCGGAAACTCCTTCACGCCTACTACGTCGAGGGCCGGAGTCTCCGTGAGTCCGCCGACGCGATGGCCCTCGCGTACTCCGGCGTCTGGAAGACGATCAACCGCTGTTTGAAGAAGCTGCGCGCATGTCTCGCGTGAGATCCCGCCATCCCGACGACTTCTCGCTTCTCTGCTTCACTGCGGGAGAGCTGGAAGAGTCGGAGAACGCGGTCATCCTCAATCACGTCGACGAATGCGGGCGGTGTTTGATCGCGCTGACGGAGATTCGCCGGGTGGATTCGGGTCTGCGCCCAACGAAGGGCAGGACGCCCGCCGGAACGTCGGAAGCGGACGATCTCCCGCCCGGTGACCCGTTCCGCGCGCGACCGGTTCGGTCGTTCAAGTCCGGCCATGTATCGAAAGAGCTGGCGAACCAGGCTCTCGAGTCCTCACAGCGGGGCGCCATGGAGGTGGAGGCGCTTCTCGGGGCCTCCGCCGGCCGCGCGGAAGAGCTTCAGCGGTTCCTCGGGCGCCTGTCCTTTGCGGACCCCGCCGCGCGGTATCTGCTTCTCTACGGGCTCGAAGAGGCCGGCCGACGGCTCACTGACACGCCCGCGCGTTTCCTGCGTCTCGCCGAAGAGGCTCTCGTCCGGCTTGCGCAGGAGAGGCCGCCATCGCCGCCGTCGGACGCCGAGGTCCTGGTTCCGCTTTCGACACTCATCGGCCAGGCGCACTTACTGGCGGGCCAGGGCGCGAACTGGACGGGCGAACTCGAGAAGGCCAAGCGGCATTTCGAGGACGCGTACCGTTCGCTCCGGTGGGAGAGCGACGCCGACGAGATCCGGATCGCGCTGACGGAGTACAGCGATTCGCAGCGCCGGTCGTTCGCGGGGTCGCCCCCGGAGGGTGTCGTCCTGGCGCGCCGCGCCCGGGAGACTTTCGATCGATTCGGACTCGAGGATTATTCGGCCCGCGCGCGGGTCGTCGAGGGGATCGGCCTCTCTCTTCTCGGAAAAGACGAGGAGGCGCTCGAGTACTTCCGGAGCGCACTCCCGGTCTTCGAGGCGCACGGGTTGTGGGCCAATTCCGTCTCCGTCGTGAACGATCTCGGTTTCTGCCTCGCGCGCCTGGGCCGCCTTGCGGAGGCCAGGCGGGAGTTCTCGCGGGCGCTGAAGAAGGTCTCCCGGGAACGGCATCCCTCGCTGCTCGCGTTCACCCGCTACGGTCTCGCTCGAGTGCTCTTCTTCGGCGAGGATTACGCCGGTGCGGCGAAGTCCTTCTCGCAGGCTGCGGGCCTGTTCCAGGAACTCGAGCAGAACGGCGACGTTCTGGCCGCGAATCTCTGGGAAATCGAGAGCTGGGCAAGAAGCGGGGACTCGGCACGCGCCCGTCACCGGCTGGAGATCTTCCGGGCGATACTCGGGCGCACGCCCGCCCTCGACGCTTTCATCGTTCAACAGCTCCAAGACGCCCTCTCCGGCCGCGACCCGGACCTGGAGCGGATCGGGGAACTGAGGGAGCGCGCCGAGACGGCGCTTCGGGAGCGATTCGACGCTCGAACCGGTTAGCCCGCCGCCCACTTGTCCCAAATCCACCCGTCCTCCGGCACTCCATAGCTAGGAAGCTAAAGAGGGCGCTCTCCATCCGCTTCCGCGACGACCGACGTCGTCGAGGAGGTAAATGTGAGACGGGTACTGGTCGCTCTGTGTCTGATCGTTCTCTCCTGCACGATTCTCGAAGCCAAACCGGCGTCGAAGGGACGGCGGGTTTCGCCCGGCGTCGCCCGCCCCGAATCGGGGACTCCTCAATTGAGCGCGCGTGAGCGCCTCTGGAAGCGGCTGTTCGGGACCACGACGATGGATGATCCCGCGCCGCCGCCCCCTCCGGCGCCGCGCGACTACGGTCCCGTCCCCTGATCGAAGTGCCCGATCGGCCGCCGCGCTCCGCGGGCGCGGCGGCCGAGGGGTCAGGCCGAGTCGGGGTCAGGTCTTCACGGGTCGCGGAGATAGCGGAGCAGCGGCCGCGGCCTTGCCATCTTTGCGAAGCAAGGTGGCAAGCGGAGACCTGACCCCATTTCTGACCGTGTCCCAATGTTCTCGACTCCCGGCCACTCCACTCATGAAGCGCGCGCGGAATGCCAGCGGATCCGACGGAGGAGTCCAACGCGTCCGGCGAGCGGTCTCGTCCGGACCGTCCGCCGGACCGCCGGTCTGCGACGTTTGAGCGTCAATCTCCGGCGGACGTTTCCACCGATCGTTACGTGCCCCTGCCGGAAACGGAGCGCCAGGGCATCGGCCTTTGCCTGTCGGGCGCCGGCTTCCGCGCCGCGCTCTTTCACATCGGCGCGCTGCGCCGTTTGGACGAGCTCCGGATCCTCGGGAAGGTCTGGACCATTTCGTCGACGTCGGGGGGATGCATTGCCGCCGCGCATCTCGCGACGCGGCTTCGGTGGCCGGTCCCGGAGGCCACGCCGGACTGGGGCGATTACGTCACAGCTCCGCTTCGGGAGTTCGCTCGGGCCCGGCTCCGCCCCCGCCGCCGGCCGATGTCGGAGCGTTTCGATCGCTGGTTCCGGCCGGAAAGGGAGACTGACCGGCTCACCAAGGCTTTCGAGCGCGGTCTGACACGTCTTCTGCTTCGCGACCTTCCGTCGCTTCCGATCTTCGTGTTCGCCGGCGCGGATCCGACGGACCCTTCCCTCGCTCGCGCCGTTGCCTCGACCACCCAGCGTTTCACGGGTGACCACCTCGCGATCGAGCCGGTCTGGAGAGACCACCAGACGATTCTCGTGTCGGACGGAGGTGGTCTCTTCGATCGCGACGCGGCAATGGAGCAGGAGGCGCGCGCTCTTGGAAAGCGCTGGCTGCTCTCGAGCTTCAAAACCGGAATTCTGAAGGGAACGTATTGGGGCATCGAGAGCGCGCGATCGCGTTACGACCCCGGGGACCGGTTGGGCTACTCGAAGCGTTTCGCGAAGACGGTCCTCTCATCCATATCGGGAGGTCTGGACGGGCTCTCGGGAATCGAAGCGAACGTCCTCGAGAACCACGGCTATCTCGTTGCAGACGCAGCCGTCGAGACACACATGCCGGAGCTCGTCGCGCACCCCGCGCCGCCGCTCGCGATCCCACACCCGGACTGGATGGACGAGAGCCGCTCGGGTTAGGCCGATTTCAAGGGCGACCGCCCGTGCTCACGACCTCGCTCCCCGAGAAGTGCACCGGGAGACCCATCTCCCGGATCAGGTTGTGCGCGCCGTCGATTGCATCCATGACCCAGAGGATGTATCGCGTATCCACGTGGATCGTGCGCTGCACGTCGGGGTTCACCAGGTAGTCCGAGCCCATCGCCTCGTAGTTGCCGTCGAACGCGAGACCGATCAGCTCCCCTTTCGCGTTCAGCGTGGCGGAGCCGGAGCTTCCGTTGGTGATGTCGCCGGTCGAGAGGAAATCCACGGGGACGTCGCCCAACTCCGGGTCGACGTAGGGCCCGAGCTTCTTCCCGTGTGACGCGGCGGAGAGCATGCTCGGCGGATCGAACGGGTCCTTCCCGGTCTCCTTCTCGACCACGCCGGAGAGGGTCGTCTGCGCCGCGTACTGGACGGAGTCGCGCGGCGAGTAGCCCTGCACCCGGCCGAACGTCACGCGCAGAGTCCCGTTCGCGTCGGGATACACACGCCCCTTGCGCAGCTTCTGGAGCAGCGCGACGTAACCGGTCTTGAGACGCATCATCGAGCCGGCGACCTCGTCGTCGCGCTTCTGCTTTGCATCCATCGTCGTCCGCAACGCCGCCGCGAGCTGGAGCATCGCGTCGTTTCGCGCGGAGAGCTCTCCGCGCGATTCGTCGAACATCGCGAGCCGCTCCTTCGAGTCGGTGACCTTCGTGTTGCCGTAGAGTCGGTCGAGGAACTTTTCGACCGCAACGGCCGGGTCCTCCTCCCCGGTCGCGGCGAGGGCGCCATCGACGGCGGCGATGCGCTGGTTGCTCGGAAGCTTCGCCGCCTCCAGAAGGAAATAGCGCAGCCCGGCGCGGTCGCTTCCGGGCTCGATCGTGCGCTGCGCTCGCGAGACGGCCGCCCTCAACCGCTTCCAGTCGCGCTCCTGGTAGCTCGTGGCGCGCTCGATTTCGTCCTTCGGGCGCTCGCCGGCGAGACGCCAGAGCGTGTTTGCCTGCGACAGCATCGGCGAGGCGCTGTAGATCCACTCGAGGACGGCGTCGCGCTCGCGCGTCTTCCACTGCGACGCATTCAGCCGCCCGATCTCCGCGAGCGACTCTTCGTAGCGACGCTTCGCCCCGGCGTCGTCGGCGACGAGCGCCGCGATCTCCTTCTCCTCCGCGCGCCGCCGCGCGATCAGATCCCCCTTCTCGAACGCGTCGACCGTGCCCTCGTACTTCTTCAGGTAGTTCAGGAGGCCGCGCATGCGGGCGGCGTTCCGGATGGAGACGTCCCGGTTCTCCCGCCCCGCGTCATCCAGGATCCGAATGAGCTCCCTGCGGTACCGGATCGACGTCGGAAGGTCGAACGCCTGCGCCTCCTTGACTTCATCGGCGAGCTCGTAGCGGAACGTCTTGCCGGGATAGCCGATCACCATCATGAAATCGCCGGGATCGAAGTCGGCGGTCGAAACCTTGAGGAAGTGCTTCGGCCGGTAGGGCACGTTCTCCTTCGCGAAGTCGGCCGGCTTTCCGTCGGGCGCGACGTAGGCGCGGACGAATCCGAAGTCCCCTGTGTGCCGCGGCCACATCCAGTTGTCCACCTCTCCGCCATAGTTGCCGATGCCCCGGGGCGGCGCGTAGACGAGCCGGACGTCACGGATCTCGAGCTGCTTGATCCTCCAGAACTTCGACCCCTCGAAGAAGGAAGCGACCGAACAACGGACGCCACCCTCTTTCTCGCAGTCGCGGACGAGCTCTTTCCGGCGGCGCTCGACCTGCGAGAAGCGATCGAGGTCCGACAGCTTTTCACCCGACTTCGGAAGCACCTGGCCCGTCACGTCCTCGATCGAGGTCGTCACCCAGACCCGGGCGTCAGGCGCCGCGGGGATCTCCTCGGGAAGCGCCTTCGCGAGGAAGCCGTTCTCGATCAGGTCCTTCTGGGGGGTCGAGTTGAATTGAAGGTAGCTGTACACGCAGTGGTGGTTGGTCACGATCAGCCCCTGCGGCGAGACGAAGGAGGCGCTGCATCCGCCGAGCGAAACGATCGCTCCCATCGGGTCTCCGGTCAGGTCCGCGAGCTTCTGCGGATCGAGCTTCAAACCCATTCGGAGGAGCTCCGGGGCGAGCTGCGGGAGCTGCTGGGGCATCCACATCCCCTCGTCGGCGAACAGGTTCGGCGACGCCAGCGAGATGGCGACCGACGCGGCGAGGGCGAGAGCGGCTCGAATCTTCACGTTTCCTCCTCCGGCCGACGGGCCGGGAGTATTCGAACGCACGATCTTATCGAGTCCTTCCCATGCTCCTGGGAACTTGGAACTTGGAACCTGGAATCTGGTCCGGCGGCGTAACCTTCGCCGGAGATCGTCGTCTCCCGATCCGGGAGGAAAAACATCCATGTTTTCGACGGCTCTGAACGGGTTCCTGCTGGCGCTTCTCATGCTCCTGCCGACCGCCGGCGCTCGCGCCACGGACGATCCGAAGGACAGAAACCGCGACGAAAAGGTGATCGTCCGCGTGGACGACGACGACGTCGATGTCGAGGATCCGATCATCGTGCGCGTCGGCCGCGGCGGGTTCATGGGCATCCGCCTGATCGGGATCACCGACGAGCTCCGCGGACACTACGGCGCACCCAAAGACGCCGGCGTGCTCGTCGCGGAGGTCGAGGCCAACAGTCCGGCCGCCCGCGCGGGGATCGAGGTCGGGGACGTCATCACCACCGTCGATGGCAACCGCGTGACCTCGACCGAGGACGTCTCCCGTGCGATCCGGCCGAAAAAGGGGGGCGAGACCGTCGACGTCGAGCTCGTGCGCGGCCGTTCGCCGCGCAAGGTCACGGTGACGCTCGACGAGCGCAAGGCGGGCGAGCGCGGCCTCCGCGACAAGGTGAGGCGTCATGCCTGGGCCTTCCACGACGGCGACTTCAAGATGCCGCACTTCAAGATCGAGAACCTGGACGAGCTTCCGTCGATGCGCGACCGACTCCAGGAGCTCGAAAAGCGCGTCAAGGACCTCGAAAGAAAGCTCGCGAAGTAGGGTCGGAGAGTTCTTCTCCACGGCAGAGCTCGCCTGAGCAGGGGAGGTCCCCTGCCGTGAGGTCGTCGCCGCGCCGGGTGGCGTCGCCGGCATCCGGGGCTTCGTCGTGTCGCCGACCGGAGAAGCGATCGTTCTCCGCGCCGTCGAGTTTTTCCCGGACACCGTCACGATTTGACGACCTTCCACGCGTTCATGACGCCTCCCTTTGATCAGTCCGCTGGCGCGGACCCCGGCCCGAAACTCGCATGACCATACTGCGGCGAGGAGAATCACGATGGCGATCGAATGGAGAACCGACGTCGACGCGGCGCTCGCGGAAGCCCGGGAGAAGCGGAAGCCGGTTCTGCTCGATTTCAGCGCCGCGCCTTTCTGAGCGGGCTGCGCTCGGCTGGACGCCGAGGTGTACCCCGACGAGCGGGTCGCGAACTTCGTGACCGAGAACTTCGTGCCGGTGCGGGTCGACGTCCGCAAGAACCCGGCTCCGATGGAGCGATTCGGAGCCTTCTGGACGCCGATCGTCGTCATCCTCGATCCGTTGGGCACGGAGCGGTACCGCTTCGAGGGCTATCTTCCCGTCACCGACTTTCTCGCGCACCTGACGCTCGGGCTCGGACAAGTCGCGTTCGCGTCCGGGAGGTTCGAGGAGGCCGAGCGACGCTTCAACGAGGTCGTGGACAAATACCCCGAATCCGAGCAGGCCGCGGAGGCCCTCTACTGGCGGGGCGTGGCGCGTTACAAGAAGGGCGACACGGCCGCGCTCGGGGATACCGCGGCGGAGTTCACGCGGCGTTACCAGACGTCGAGCTGGGCGAAGAAGGCGTCGGTCTGGAAGAAAGCGAGTTAGGCAGCGCGCTGTTCGGAGCTCCGGTACGCCGTCAGAGCCCACACGACGAGGATCACAGCGCCCATCGCGAGATAGAACCTCCGAGCCGGTGAGCCGGGGCCGTATCCCGCGAACGAAGGGAGAACGAGCAGGCCGATCCCCACGACGAGCTCCACGATGCCGTGGACGAAGAACGGAATCCTCTTCCAGACTCCCATCGGAAAGTCGGTCAAGAGCGTCATGAGAAGGTGAACGGCCGCCAGCGTCAGCGCGATCGCGAGCGGCGACCCTCCGAGCCCGACGACAATCGATCCCAGGACGAGCACGGCGACCGTAATAAAGTCAATCACCCCGTGTACCCGCGGGCTCAGGATGCGCATGGGGCCCTCCACGCGGGAGTGTAGCCCGCCGCCTCCTCCCTACTTCTCTTCGGAAAAAGGGGTCTGTCCCCTTTTCTGTTCGGGAAAAGGGGTCTGTCCCCTTTTCTTCTCACGAAACAAGGAGGAAATTAGCGCCGTCTCGGCGACGGCGCTCGGTGCCCTCGTCGCTCCGCTCCTCGGACTGACAGGTGAGCGTTACTTCTTCTTCTGGAACAGCGGCAGGTACTGGCCGTAGCCCTCTTCCGCGAGCTTCTCCACCGGGATGAACCTCATCGCCGCGGAGTTCATGCAGTAGCGCTGTCCCGTCGGGGGCGGCCCGTCGCCGAACACGTGCCCGAGGTGCGAGTCGGCGTGCGCGGAGCGCACTTCCGTCCGCGGAAGCCCGATCTTGAAGTCCGTGCCCGTCTTGATGTTCGCCTTCTCGAGCGGCTTCGTGAAGCTCGGCCAGCCGGTCCCCGACTCGTACTTGTCGATCGACGAGAAGAGCGGCTCACCCGACACGACGTCCACGTAGATGCCCGCCTGATGGTTGTCCCAGTACGCGTTGGAGAACGCGCGCTCCGTCCCTTCTTTCTGCGTCACCTGGTACTGGAGCGAGGTGAGCTTCTTGCGCAGCTCCTCGTCGGTCGGCTTGCGGAAGTTCGAGGCGACCCAGCCCTTCTGCCGGGCCGCACTCTGTCCCTGCGCGGCCGAGGCGAGCGCCAGGCCCGCGATCCACGCGATCATCAACATCTTCACTTGTGACCTCCTGCCATCGGTTCGCCCCAGATCGACTTCAGCCGCGCGTCCCGGCCGCACCCGGCGCGATACATGTGATAGCGGACCGGATTCTTCTTGTAGAAATCCTGGTGATACTCCTCGGCCGGGTAGAACGTCGACGCCGGCACGATCTGCGTCACGATCTTTCCCCGAAACCGCGGGTCTTCCTCGAGCTTGCGCCTGGAATCCTCCGCGGCCTTCCTCTGGGCCTCGTCCCGGTAGAAGATCGCCGAACGGTACTGGTTCCCGTGGTCGCAGAACTGGCCGTTCGCCTGGAACGGGTCGACGTTGCGCCAGAAGACGTCGAGGAGCTTCTCGTAACTGATTTTCGCGGGGTCGTAGACGACTTCCACGGACTCCGCGTGGCCGGTGCCGCCCGAGGAGACCTCCTCATAGGTCGGGTTCTTCTTCTGCCCGCCCGTGTAACCCGACGTCACAGAGATCACTCCCGGAACCCCCTCGAACGCCGTCTCTTCGCACCAGAAGCAGCCGCCCGCGAAGATGGCGGACCCACGTTCCGGCCGCGGGGACGCGAGCGCCAGCGACGCGGCCGCGAGCCCGAACACCAGAGCGGCAAGAACCCGTGATTTCAAGAGAAACCTCCTTCGCACCCGCAGAAAGAACGCTTCAGACGGGCTCTTGGATTCCTGGAGTGCCCCGGAGGTTTCAGCCCGCCGCTGGCGGGCGAGGGCTTACTTGTTGGTCCCGCTCTGTTTGACGACCTTCCACTGGCCGTTTTCCTGGACCATCTCGATCGTTCCTTTGTTCATTTCGCCCCCCGTCGCTCCCTTGGCCTTGAGCGTGGATTTCTTGCCGTCCGCGTCCACCAACAATGCCTCCAGTTTCAAGTGCGTCGTGTCTCATTCCGGGCGCGGTGGGTCGCCCTGTTCTCTCGTCCACTCCTCGACGGTGAACTCGTTTGCCTCGTTGCTCGACACCACGCGGATCTCGTCGAAACCCTCCGCCCACGACGGAGGCTGGAGTTTCTTGTAGGTGGCGATCACTCCGGGGACGGGGACGGCGCCTCTCGGAGGACGGCGGCGGTTGCGCCAGAGCGCCTCCCGCAGCCCGCAGCGGAAGTAACAGGCGACTACTCGAAAGCCGGCGGCGCGCGCCGGCTCGATGACCTCGGCCCGCTGGCTCGCGAGCGGATTCGTATTGTCGAGGACGAACGGCTGCTTCGCCGCGAGGCAGGCGCCGAGAAGGATCCGCTCGCGGGGCTTCGTCTTCAGCATGTCGCGGCTCACGCGAACGTGCGTATCGAAGAAGCGCTCCTTGTAGAAGGTCGTCTTGCCGCACCCCTGCACGCCGATGAAGACGACGGCTTCCACAGGATGAACGTATACTGCGCCGCCTCGGAAACGCCATGGTCCGCAAGAGCCCTCCCGGAACCGCTCGCAGCTCCGGGCCTTCGAGCCGGGCGAAGGATCTCCGCCGCACCTCGCGCGAGCTGCGCGACTACGCGCTCTCGTTTCCCGGCGCGACCGAGGAGTTTCCGTGGGGCGAGCGCGTCGCGAAGGTGAAGGGCAAGGTTTTCGTGTTCCTCGGGAGCGACCCCGTGGCGGGCGGCCCGATGGGACTATCCGTCAAGCTGCCGGAATCCGGGCAGGACGCCCTCGACCTGCCGTTCGCGAAGCCGACGGGCTACGGGCTCGGAAAGTCCGGCTGGGTGAGCGCGACCTTCGAGGCGAAAGACGATCCGCCGCTCGGGATCCTCAAGGGGTGGATCTT
>DASYUL010000133.1:0-67755 GCA_036001245.1 Thermoanaerobaculia bacterium | reverse complement strand
GGCTGCGCTCGCTCATGGCGCTGGTCGCGTGCCCGACCGGCTCGATCGGCACCGCCTCGCGGGCGGACGCCCGGCCCGCCATCGCCGCGTTTCCCGAGCCGGTCGCCGAGAACGTCTCTTTCTGCGGCTTCACGTCGCCCGACTCGTTCGGCGCCTGGAGCTGGCTCGTCGAACGGCCCGAGGGGAACGTCCTCGTCGACTCTCCGCGCGCGGCGAATCCGCTCGTCAACGAAATCGATCGGCGCGGCGGGGTCCAACTCCTCTTCCTCACGCATCGCGACGACGTCGCCGACCATGCCCGGTTCGCGAAACGTTTTGGGTGCGAGCGCGTCCTCCACGAGCGCGACGTGACCCCCGACACCCGGGCCGTCGAGCGAAAGCTCGCGGGCGACGAGCCGGTCGAGCTCGCCCCCGATCTCGTCGCCATTCCGGTGCCGGGACACACGCGCGGCCACGCGGTCCTGCTCTATCGCGAGAAGTTCCTATTCACCGGCGACCACCTCGCCTGGTCGCCGCGCCGCCGGGCGCTGACCGCGTTCCGCGACGCGTGCTGGTACTCGTGGAGCGAGCAGATCCGCTCGATGGAGCGGCTGCTGGACTTCCGGTTCGAGTGGGTGCTTCCCGGGCACGGGTGGCGGTACCAGGCGCCATCGGCCGAGGCGATGCGGGAAGAGCTCGTGAACACTATCGACTGGATGAAAACGAAGTGAGCCCGCTCTTCTGGCTGGGCCTCGCGGTGGTCGTCGGAGCGCTCGCGGCTTTGACGGGATTGAAGCCGAGGGGGACGAAGCCAGTCGCGAACACCCGCCTCATGGGCGTCGCCCGCTTCGTCCTCGTCGTGATGGTGCTCCTCTTCCTCTATCTCGCCTACCGTGGATACTCGGTTCGCTAGGCGGAAACCTCCAGGCCGCGCGGTTCCGCTCGCACGTCGAGGATCGATCCCTCACTGAGTCGTCCGAGCGCCTCGCGGACGGCGCCCGTCTTCTCCGCCGGCGAGAGGAACACGACGCACCCCCCTCCTCCCGCGCCGCATGCCTTGCCGCCCCACGCTCCCGCACCGATCGCGGCCGCGATCGCACGATCGATCGCCGGCGAGGAGACGACGGGCGCGAGCCGGCGTCTCGCCCTCCACTCATCGGAGAGCGCCGCCCCCATGGCGGGAAAGTCGCGCTCGCGGGCGGCCGCCGCCATCTCGCGGGCCGCGGCGGCCACGTCGTCGAGCGAGCGCGCCACGTCCGAGTCCCCCTCGAGCCTCCGCCGGAAGACCTCCCAGTTGTTCATGCCCGAAGAGTGCGCGGCGCCGGTGTCGAACAACGTCAGGTGCGATTCCCACTCGGCCGGGTCGACCGGGCGCCGTTCGGCGACCGTCCGTCCCGTCTCGAACCAGAGGCAGTGCAGCGCTCCTCCGAACGCCGGGTAGTAGTCCTGAACGCCCGCGGGCTTTCCGAGAACGCGCGTCTCGACGTCGCGGACGAATTCGACACCGCCCGCCCCGTCGAGCGAGCCCCCGCGGGCGCGCGAGAGGGCCGCTGCCGCCGCCACCGCGAGCGCCGACGACCCGCCCAGTCCGGACCCGAAGGGAACGCCGGAGCGAAACTCGATCTCGACGCCGCCCTCGGGCGACAGTTCCTCGACGAGCGCCCCGACGAGGGCCGTCCGGGGATCGGCGAAAAGCTCGCGCGCCGCCTTCACCGTCACGTCCACGCCGCGATCGGCCGCGACGACGCGAATTCCCTCCCGCGCCGGCCGCACGCGGCAGCTGGCGCGCCGGTCGATCGCGAGGTTGACGGTGACCGACCCGCGATGGAGCGCGTGAAGCGGCCACAGGTCCAGGGTCCCGCCGGCAAGGTCCACCCGAGCGGGCGCCGAAGCCTCGATCACTTCCGAGTTCACTTCGTCGATTTTAGGTTGAAGGGAGCTCAGCCGACCGACTCTGGCTGAGAACTGAGAACTGAGAACTAAGTCTTCAGTATCCGACCCGATTCGCGCGCAGGTATCCCGACTGGGGGAACGCGGTTCCTTCGAGCGTCGCGGATCGACCGAGCTCGGCGCCTTCGAAGCCCGGCTCGGTGCGGGTCATGAGGCGCCAGATCTCGCCGTTGTCGGCGCAGAAACCGGGGACGTGGGTGTGCGCCGGGATCGGGCAGTATCCGGCCTCCTGGCGCGTTTCGCACTGGACGCACACGAACGTGCCGGTCATTCGCTTCGAGACGAGGGCGAGCGGAGCCTCGCCGGGGGCGACGACGTTCAGCTGCTTCGTCGCTTGCGCCGCGGGACGGCTCACCGGCGCCCGGTCGTCGGTGACGAGAGGCACGACCAGGAGGGCGATCGTCGCGGCGAACACGTAATAGGAAGACGCGCGCGGCCGCATCGGCTCGGTGAGGTACGGAACCCGCTGGAGTCTCGAACGCAGGCGCTCCGGCGCGGCGGCCCGATCGAGACGCGACCGCAATACCTTCGCCAGGCCCCGCGCCGAGTCGGCGCGAGCGGTGCAGGGACCGCACGTGGCGAGATGCTGCGAGAGTCCCTCCGCATCTTTCCTGGAGAGCTCCCGATCGAAGTGGGCGTACAGAAGAAAACGCGCTTGAGGACAGTTCATCGGACCGATGGGACAAACGGCCCCGCCAGGGCGGAAATTCCGCCCTCCGGATGTTGTCACCGCCATGGGCCACCGTTGCCGACCCGACCTGGGGACCTTGGACTTTGGACTACGGCTAGGCTGCCGGCGGCTTGGGTCGGGTCCTCATCTTGGCCGGCTCCCCCTGCCGGATGTACCCGTGCCGGCGGGCATACCGGAGGAGCGCCTTCTCGAGGAGCTTCCTTCCGCGATACAGCCGCGACATCACGGTGCCGACCGGACAGTCGAGGATCTCGGCGATCTCTTTGTAAGAGAAGTCCTCGAGGTCCGCCAGGATGACCACCATCCGGTAGTCGTAGGGCAGCGACTCGAGCGCCTTGCGCACGTCGTCGTCGATCACACCGGTGAAGAACTCGGCTTCCGGGTCCGAGGGCTGCTCGGCGTTGTCGCGCCGGACGATCCGCTCGAACGAGTCCTCGATCTCGGCGAAGTCCACGCTGCGCGGCTCGAGCTTCTTCTTCCGGTAGTTGTTGATGAACGTGTTCTTCAGGATCTTGAAGAGCCACGCCTTCAGGTTCGTGCCCTCTTCGAACTTGTCGTAGTACTTGTACGCCTTGAAAAACGTCTCCTGGACGAGGTCCTCGGCGTCCTCGGCGCTGCGGGTCATCCGGTAGGCCGTGTTGTAGAGCGAGTCCACGTACGGCATCACCTGGGAGTCGAAGTCCCAGGACGTGACCGGAGGGGGAGTTCCTTCGGGAATTGGTCGCACGCTTGAGTTCTCCATGCTGTTTTGGAGTCGCAAATTCCTTGCCCGGCCGGTTGCTTTTTCCGCTAACCGACCGGGCCGAGCTAACCTCCGCCTTTCCTACGGAATAGACACCCGGACCGTCTAAAAGGTTCCGCTAGAAAGTACGTGAAAACGCACGGACCGGTTTCTCGAGAGAACACCCTGTCCTCCGGCGGAGACAAAGGTGCCCTCCCTGGCAGCCGGCTCGCAGCCTGGCGCCTAGACGCCCTTGATCAGGAACGCGATCAACAGCGCGTAGAGGACCAGCGACTCGATGAGCGCGAGACCGATGATCGTCATGGTCCGGATTGGCCCTGCCGCTCCCGGGTTTCTGGACATTCCCTCCGCAGCCGCCGAAGTCGCCTTACCCTGGGCCATCGCGCCGGCAGCCGCCGCGATCCCGAGCAGGAAGGCCGCGCCGAGCGCCCCCGCGCCCCAGCTCCCGGCCGGGCCAGTGGCCGGCGCCGCCGCCTCCTGCGCCAGCGCGGGCAGGGCGACGGCGAGAAGGGCGAGGACAAGCAGACCAATTTTCTTGAAGCGCATCTCGAAAACTCTCCTTGTCTTTGGGGCCGCCGAGGGTCAGTGCTCCTCGTGGGCCGTTGCGAGGCTGATGTAAACGGACGAAAGCGTCGCGAAGATGAACGCCTGGAGGATGGCAGTGAAGAGCCCGAGAGCCATGAGCGGCCACGGAACGATGATCGGGACGAGGCCGGCGAATATGCTGGTCGCCGTGTGCTCCCCGTAGATGTTCATGAAGAGCCGCAGCGAGAGCGACAGTATCCGCGCGAAGTTGCCGATGATCTCGATCACGAAGAAGAGCGGCGCGAGCCACAGCACCGGGCCCATGAAGTGCTTCAGGTAGCCGAAGAAGCCGTGCTCCTTGATCCCCTGGTAGTTGAAGTAGAAGAACGAAAGCAGAGCCAGCGCCACCGTCGTCGAAAGGGTCCCGGTCGGCGGCTGAAGGAAGAAGAACAGCCCGAACAGGTTCGCGACGAAGATGAAGAGGGCGAACCCGCCGATCACGTGGAGGTACTTCTTATCCGCGCCGTGTCCGATCACGTCCGAAACCAACGAGCGGACCCCTGACACCACCATCTCGAGAAAGTTCTGGACCCGACCGGGCCGCTCCTTGTCGTACCGGCGCGCGGCGAGCGGCAGGAATACGAGGAAGATCAGCATGACGAGAAGCGCCATCAGAGCGTAGTCGGGGATCCAGGCGCTCTTGCCGTCGGGAAACCAGAAGGCCGCGCCGGCGGGCGACAGCTTCTCGACCGGAGGAGGGCCGAAAAGAGCGATCAACAGCCGGTTCACCGGCCCGTAGAGGATCGAATGATGCTCGCTCACCCGGCCGCGCCCCTCTCCTTCCTCAGTAGCTCCGCCCCGACGCTCACGACGACGACCGACAGCCCTGCCATTCCGGCGATCGGCTCAAAACCCCTCCAGCGAAGGAGCGCGATCCCGAGAGCGGCCGCACCGGCGCCCGTGACCAGCAGGAGGGGGAGCACGGCTCGAAACCCTTTCTTTTCCTGCGGGGGAACGAGACGCTCGGTCAGCTTCTCGAGAACGAGAAAGCTGAAAATAACGACGGCCGCGGCGATTGTCAAGGACACGGCCGCGCGCCATCCGAAGAGGAACGCCCCGGCCGCGCCGCCCGCCGCGATCACGATCGAACGGATCCGGATCCGCCGGATCAGCGCGTCGGCGGCGCTCACCGGCCGCCCTCGCGTTCTTCCAGACCGCGCAGCAGCCGGTAGAGGTTCCAGAAGCCTGCGGCCGCTCCGAGCGCCGCGCCGAGGAACGCGGGCCACGCCCCGATGCCGAGCACGCGACCAATCCACTTCCCCAAGAGAAACCCCGCGACGATCGACAGCGGAAAGAGGATGCCCGCGGCGGATGCGCGCGCGACGATCGCGTAGCGGGCGTTGCCCGCTCCCCCCCGGGGAGAGGGGCGGCGTGAGGGCGTCGACTGAGTCGACCCTACGGGGTCTTGATCACGCACGCCCGCAGAGCCTCGACGACGGGCTGCGGCGCGACCCCGACGAGCACCGTCGCGGCGGCGCAGATCAGCACGGCCGTCGTCAGCGCGTAGGAGCTCTTGAGCGGCTCACCCTCCCCCTCCAGGAAGAACATCGCCGCGGCGATGCGGAAGTAGTAGAAGAGCGAGACCGCCGACATCAGCACGGCGAGCACCGCCAGCCACGCGTAGCCCGCCTTCATCGCCGCGGTGAAGAGGTAGTACTTCCCGATGAAGCCGGCCGTCGGCGGAATCCCGGCAAGCGACAGCAGAAAGACGAGCATCACGACCGCAGCCGTCATGTTTCGCCGCGCGAGCCCGTTGAAGTCGGAGACCGACTCCGCCGCGTAGCCCTTCGTCTCGAGGAAGACCACCAGCGCGAACGCTCCGAAGTTCATGAAGGTGTAGGCGAGCAGGTAAACCAGGATTCCCCAGAGGCCGAATTCGGTCGAGAAACCGACGACGCCGAGCAAGGCATAGCCCGCGTGAGCGATTGAGGAGTACGCGAGCATGCGCTTGACGTTCGACTGGAGGAGGGCCGCCACGTTTCCGACGACCATCGTCGCGGCCGCCACGAGAGCGACGATGAACCCCCAGTCGGCGTGAAACTTCGGAAAGGCGACGTAGAAGATGCGAGCGAGGATCGCGTAGGCGGCGAGCTTGGGGCCGACCGAGAAGAAGGCGGTGATTGGCGTCGGCGCGCCTTCGTAGACGTCGGGTACCCAAACGTGAAAGGGGACCGCGGCGATCTTGAAGAGGAGGCCGGCGAGGATGAGCAGAATCCCGACGAGGAGCACGTTGGACTTCTCGACCCCGGCGAGAAGCTTCGCGAGCTCGGGCAGCCCCATCCGACCGGCGATGCCGTAGACGAGGGAGAGCCCGTAAAGCAGCACGCCGGACGAAAAGGCGCCGAGCACGAAGTATTTGAGCGCCGCCTCCGTGCTCTTGATCTCCCCCTTGAAATAGCCCGCGAGGATGTACGAGGAGAGCGCCATCAGCTCGAGCGGCACGTAGATCGAGATCAGGTTGTTGCCGGAGACCATGAAGAGCATTCCGACGCCGGTGAAGAGCAGAAGCGCGTAGTACTCCCCGCCGGGATACGGCGCGCTCCCCACGAATCTCACGGAGGCGAGCGCGGTCAGGATGATCGACACCAGCATCAGGACCTTGAAGAAGATCGCGAAGTTGTCGACGACGAACATCCCGCCGAGGATCGGCGTTTCGTGGCCGTGGTATCCCAGAATGAAAACGACGAGCCCGATCGTGACGGCCGTGAAGAGGATCGTCAGGAACGCGAGGAACTCCTCCTTCGCCTTCCCGAAGAACACGGAGATCGAGAGGAGGAAGAGGCCCGCCGCCGTTAGAAAGAGCTCCGGCGACAGGAGCAACCAGTCCGATGCCGAGAGTTTCACGGCCGGGCCGCGCTTCCCGCGAGCACGGAAGCTCCGCCCGTGGCGGCGGGTTGCTCGCGCGCGAGCATCGGCTCGGTCGCGGTCTTGCCGCCGACCGCTTCCACGATCTTCTCGGAGGGAACGCGAAGCACGTCGAACATCGGCTTGGGATAGATGCCGATCCAGAGCGCCAGCAGTACGAGGGGAACGAGCGTGAGCTGCTCGCGCGGCGTCAGGTCCGGCAGGTTTGCGTTCGCGGGGTTGGTGATCTCGCCGAAGAACACGCGCTGGTACAGCCAGAGCAGATACGCCGCACCCAGCACGATGCCCGTCGCCGCGAAGAACGCCCACCAGAAGCTCCGGGCGAAAGCGCCCTGGAGGATCGTGAACTCGCCGATGAATCCGTTCAGCAGCGGAAGTCCCATCGACGAGAGCGCCATGACCAGGAAGTACGTCGCATAGACCGGCATCTGCCGGGCGATGCCGCCATATTCCGAGATCAGGCGCGTGTGCCGGCGCTCGTAGAGCATCCCGACCAGGAGGAAGAGTCCCCCGGTCGAGATGCCGTGGTTGACCATCTGGAGCAACGCGCCCTGGATCCCGGCCATGTTGAGAGCGAACACGCCGAGCATCACGAAGCCGAGGTGCGAGACCGACGAGTACGCGATCAGGCGCTTCATGTCTTTCTGGACGAGCGTGACCATCGCGCCATACACGATCCCAACGATCGCGAGCGTCACCATCACCGTGAGTACCCACGGAGTCGTGATCGCGTCGGGGAACATCGGCAGGGAGAAGCGGACGAAGCCGTACGTCCCCATCTTCAGCAGGACGGCAGCGAGGATGACGGAGCCGGCGGTCGGAGCCTCGGTATGCGCGTCGGGGAGCCACGTGTGGAACGGAAACATCGGGACCTTGATCGCGAACCCGAAGAATAGGGCGAAGAAGAGCCAGATCTGGAGTTCGACCGGCATGCTCTGGGCAACCACGGTCAGCTTCTCGATCGAGAAGGTGGGCGCATTGCCCAGCCCCTTGTAACCGAGGAAGCCCGTCGTGTTGCAGAAATAGAGCGCGATGATGCCGAGCAGCATCAGGACCGATCCCGCCAGCGTGTAGAGGAAGAACTTGATCGCGGCGTAGAGCCGGCGGTCGCTTCCCCACACGCCGATCAGGAAGTACATCGGGACCAGCATGACCTCCCAGAAGACGTAGAAGAGAAAGAGGTCAAGCGAGCAGAACGTGCCCAGCATGAACGTCTGCAGGAGCAGAAGAAGGACGTAATACTCCTTCTGCCGCTCCGTGATCGCCGTGTAGGAGCACGCGACCGCGATGACGCCCATGAGAGTCGTCAGCAGGATCAGGACGAGCGAGATTCCGTCGATCCCGAAGTGGTAGTTCACGCCGAGGGACGGAATCCACGGCGCGATCTCGACGAACTGGTAGCCCGAGTGTCCGCGCTCGAATAGAAACCAGAGCGGCAGCGACGCGAGGAAGCCGGCGACGACGGTCACCGTGGCCAGGGTCTTGATCGCGCCGGTCTTCTCCTTCCCGAGGAGAAAAACGATCGCGAGCGCCCCCAAGAGGGGGATGTACGTCACGATCGAGAGGATCGGGATCGGAACGCCCATCAACTCCATCTAGACCTCTTCATCGGCTACCGGCTACCGGCTACCGGCTACCGGAAAATCAGGTAAACGGCGACCAGGCAGAAGAGCCCGGCGCCCATCACCAGTGCGTAGTTCTGGACTCTTCCCGTCTGGGCGCGCCGCACGAGCCGCCAGCCGGACTCGAAACCGTCCGCGACGCCGTTGACCGCCCCGTCGACGACGTTCTGGTCGAAGAGGTGGGTCAGCCACGACGCGCCGCGCGTGACCGCGGCGGTTCCGTTCGGAATCAAGTCGACGACCGTCGCATCGACCTCCCACAGGAACCGGCCGCCGCGCTTGGCGAAGCCCTCGACGAACACAGCCTCGTACGCCTCGTCCACGAAGTACTTGTTCTCGATGACGCGGTAGAGGCGCGGGAACCGGGCGGCGATCATCGCCGGCACCCGACCCTCCCCCTTCGCGTACCAGAACCAGGCGAGCACGAGCCCGACCGCCGCCGCGCCGACGGAAGCGAACATCAGCGCGATCTCGAGCGAGATCGGCGGGTGATGCTCGGCGGCGTGCCGGCCGGCGAGCGCCGGGATGACCGGGGCCAGAAACTGGCCGATGCGGTCCCCGCCGCGCACGATCGGGACGCCGATCCAGCCGCCGACGATGGAGAGAAAAGCGAGGATCACGAGCGGAACGGTCATCGACCTCGGCGACTCGTGGATGTGCGCTTCCTGCTCCGGCGTCCCGCGGAATCTGCCGTAGAACGTGAGTGAGACCAGCCGGAACATGTAGAACGCCGTCAGGCCGGCGGTGAAGAGCGCCGCGCTCCAGAGCACCCGCGGAAGCCACGGCGCCTGCGGGAAACGCGCCTCGAACACCGCGGCGAGGATCGCGTCCTTCGAGAAGAAGCCGGCGAGAAGCGGCACGCCGGCGATCGCGAGCGTGGCGACGAGGAACGTCCGGTACGTCACCGGGATGCGCTCCGACAGTCCGCCCATCCGCCGGAGGTCCTGCTCCCCGCCGAGCGCGTGGATGACCGATCCCGATCCGAGGAACAGGCAAGCCTTGAAGAAGGCGTGCGTCACGACGTGGAACATCCCCGCGGCGAACGCGCCGACTCCGCACGCGAGGAACATGTAGCCGAGCTGCGAGACCGTCGAATACGCGAGGACCTTCTTGATGTCGTTCTGAACGAGACCGATCGTCGCCGCGAAGAGCGCGGTGAACCCGCCGACGATCGCCACCACGAGAAGCGCGTCCGGCGAGAGGCGGAAGAGCACGTTGCACCGCGCGACCATGTAGACGCCCGCGGTCACCATCGTCGCCGCATGGATGAGGGCGGAGACGGGGGTCGGTCCCGCCATCGCGTCCGGCAGCCAGACGTGGAGCGGCACCTGCGCCGACTTCCCCACCGCTCCGAGGAAGAGACAGAGGCAGACGAGCGTCATGAACGGGGCGTACTGCGACGGGTTCGCCGCGGCCGCCGCGAAGACCTTTCCGAAATCGACCGTCCCGAAGAGGGCGAAGATTCCGAAGATGCCGAGAATGAAGCCGAAGTCTCCGATCCGGTTGACGACGAACGCCTTCTTGCCCGCGTCCGCCGCGAACTTCTTGTGGTAGTCGTAGCCGATCAGCAGGTACGAGCAGAGGCCCACACCTTCCCACCCGACGAACATCAGCACGAAGTTGTTCGCGAGCACGAGCACCAGCATCGAGAACATGAAGAGGTTCAGGTACGCGAAGTAGCGGCCGTACCCCTGCTCGTGGCCCATGTAGCCGACCGAGTACACGTGGATCAGGAATCCCACGAACGTCACGAACGCGATCATGAGCGCCGACAGGGAGTCGAGCCGCAGAGCGGCGTCCACGAACCATTCGCCGAGCGGCCCCGGGACCTGGCCGGTCGACTGATTCACGCCGAGCGGGATCCATCGGTACAGCGTGAGGACGTGGTGGCCGCCGGAGGCGAGACCCTTCACGCCGACGTCGAAGATCGCGCCGAACGCAAAGAGGCAGGAGAGCCCGACCGAGCCGACGCCGACCACCGTGTGAAGGGTCTTGAACTTCGGCTCGGCCTCGAGGTGGACGTGGGCGTGCGGGTGCCCCGGCTCGAGGCTCGACTCCGCCGCCGGCTGATCGGCCGGGGGATGCACCGCAACCTCGCGCGTGCGGTGCGAGACGAGATAGACGAGTCCGTTGACGAGGAAGCCCGCGAGCGGGAACAGAGGGACGAGCCAGAGGAGGTCCTTCAAAGCGGCTAGCCCTGCATGCTGCTCGCCTCTTCGACGTTCAGCGTGCGCCGCTGGCGGAAGAGGGAGATGGTGAGCGCGAGACCGATGGCCGCCTCTCCCGCGGCGATCGTGATCACGAAGACCGAGAACACCTGGCCGGTCAGGTCGGACAGCCGTCTCGAAAAGGCGATCAGGTTCAGGTTGACGGCGTTCAGCATCAGCTCGACGGACATCAAGACCGTGAGGAAGTTCCTCCGCACGAGCACCCCAAGAAGCCCGATCGAAAAGAGCAGAAAGGAAACGACCAGGAAGTGATTGATCGTGATGGTCATTTGCTCTCGTCCCCCGGGCACCTCCCGGAGGAGGTCCTCGAAACTGGCGCACTGAAAAATGGCGGGAGAGCACTCTCTGTTCTCGCGCCGGTTGCGCGGAGCGGCGGCTGCCGGAACGTCGTCCTCGCGAGGTTGGCCGACGCGTGTCGATGACGGGAGGTCCCGGACATCACGCTAGTCCACCTTCTCGACCGAACGTTTGCCCAGCACGACCGCTCCGACCATCGCGACCAGCAGGAACACCGACGCGACCTCGAACGGCAGGAGGTAGTCGCGGTAGAGGACCCAGGCGACGGCCTGCGTGTTGCCGGCGATCCGGCCGCGCACGGCACGGAAGGCGTCCGGATTCGGCGCGACCACCGGGAAGCGCTCGGTCCAGAGCACGTAGAGAAACGGCAGCAGGAAGGCGATCAGGAAGAGCAGCGCGATGTCCCACTGGTGCTGGAACGCAGCCCTCTCTCTCACGGTCCGCTGATGCACCAGCATGATCACGAACAGGAAGAGCACCATGATCCCGCCCGCATAGACCAGGATCTGGACGGCGCCGACGAACTCCGCCTGCTGGAGGATGAAGATGCAGGCGACGAGAAGGAAGCACGAAAGGAGGAAGAGTGCCGAGTGGATCGGGTTCCTCGCGACGACGACGGCGACCGCCGTCCCCAGAGCGAGCACCGCAAAGACGACGAAGGCCAACCCGGCCGAGCCGGTCAGGAGAGCGCCCGGGACGGTTTCCGCCCCGGTCACTTCATCCCTGCTCGACGACGGTGAACGGCTTGACGTTCGGCGCCGCCCTCCAGTCGGTCAGTTTCCGGATGTCGAGATAGAGCGAGTCGTTGCGGTCGTAAGCCGCCATCTCGTACGTTTTCGTGGTCAGCCAGATGGACTTGGGGTTCGTCGGGCACGCCTCTTCGCAGAGCTGGCAGAACATGCACCGCTTCAAATCCACGTCGAAGCGGTCGAGCACCTTGATGGACTTGCCCTCGGGACTCTTCTCGTTGTGCCAGTCGATGTAGATGATGTTGATCGGGCACTCGATCGCACAGAGCGTGCACTTGATGCACCGCTCCTCGTCGAGGCGGAACATCCCGCGGAAGCGGTCGGACGGCAGCTTCTTCTGTTCCGGATACTGGATCGTGACCTTCTTCTTGAACAGGTGCCGTCCGGTGACGGAGAGCCCGTCGAAAAGGTCGAGGAGCGTCAGCTTGTCGAGCCACTGCTTGAGCGCCATGGGTTACTCCGAGGCCGACGCCGGAACCGCCGCGAGCCGCTCGCGCCGCGCGAGCTTCTGGCGGAGCTTCGCCAGCAGGAACATCACGATGAAAAGGCCGCCGAAGATATACGAAAGCACGAAGAGGCCGTTGCTCCGCCCCGGGGTCGCGAGGATCGCGAGTGCGACGATGACGATGTTCGCGAGGGAGAGCGGGATCATCCACTTCCACCCGAGCGCCATGAGCTGATCGAAGCGATAGCGCGGGAACGTCGATCGGAACCAGATGTAGCAGAAGAGAAAGAGGCCCGCCTTGATGAGGAACCACCCGAAAGGCGGGATCAGCCGCAGGAACTTCAGGAGAGCGACGTGAGGAAAGGGCGGAAGCCATCCGCCGAAGAACACCGTCACGGCGACGCAGGAGATCACGATCATCGCGGCGTACTCACCGAGGAAAAAGAAGGCGAACTTGACGCCGGAATACTCGGTGTTGAATCCCGACACGAGCTCGGATTCCGCCTCTGGCAGGTCGAAAGGATTCCGGTTGGTCTCCGCGACCCCGGCGACGAAGTAGATGAAGAACGCCAGCAGCCCCGGGAAGATGAACCAGAGCTGAAGCCTCCCCTGCCGCTGCACGATCTCGACCATCGAGAGAGACCGCGTCATGAGAAGGACCGAGACGAGGGCGAGCCCCATCGGAACCTCATACGAGATGAGTTGCGCAGCGGAGCGCAGGCCGCCGAGAAGCGAGTACTTGTTGTTCGACGCCCAGCCCCCCAGGATGATCCCGTAGACGCCGATCGACGTGATCGCGAGCAGAAAGAGCAGACCGATGTTGACGTCGGCGGCGACCCACAGCGGCGTCTTGATCTTCCCGATCCGCACCGCGGGCCCGAAAGGAATGACCGCGAGCGCCGTCAGCGACGGGATCACCGCCAGGACCGGGGCGAGGAAGTGCACCGCCTTCTCCGCCTGCGCCGGCGTGATGTCTTCCTTGGTCACGAGCTTGACGAGGTCCGCGACACCCTGAAGGAGACCTTTCGGTCCGACGCGGTTGGGTCCCAGGCGCGCCTGCATGAACCCCATCAGGCGCCGCTCGGCGAGCACGATCACGAAACCCACGATCGCGGGCACCACGGCCACAAGAATGACCACTTTCAGGTAGGTCAGCACTGTCGGTGTCAGGAACTTCATCCGTGTTCCGTGTTCCGAGTTCCGCGTTCCGTCTTCGTCACCGATCCACCTCGCCGAGCACGATGTCGATCGTCCCGATCAACGCGACGAGGTCGCTGATGAGATGGCCCTTCGCCAGCCGCGGAAGCGCCTGGAGGTTGATGAACGACGGCGGCCGGACGTGCATGCGGTAAGGGCGGTTCGTCCCGTTCGAGACGCAGTAGAACCCGAGCTCGCCCTTGGGCGACTCGATCGACGCGTAGGTCTCCTCCGCGGGCGGCTTGATCACCCGAGGGACCTTGCCGCGGATCTCGCCCGCCTCGAGCCTGTCGATGCACTGCCGGATGATCCGCGCGCTCTGCCGCATCTCCTGGACCCGGACGATGTAACGGTCGTACGTGTCCCCGTTGACCCGCGTCGGGATCGCGAAGTCGAGCTCGTCGTAGCACTCGTACGGCTGCGCCCGGCGCAGGTCCCACTCGACGCCGGCGGCGCGCAGGAGGGGGCCGGTCAGGCCCCACTCGATGCACTCCTCGCCGGAGATCACGCCGATTCCGACCGTGCGCTTCTTCCAGATTCGGTTCTCGGTCAGGAGCTGCTCGTAGTCGTCGATGCGGGAGGGCAGATCGTCGATGAACTCGATCAGGCGCTCGACCCAGCCGGCGGTGAGGTCGAACGGTAGACCCCCGATCCGCATGCAGTTCAAGGTCAGGCGAGCACCGCAGTACTCCTCGAAAAAGTCGAGGATCTGCTCGCGCTCCCGGAACGCGTACCAGAAGGGGGTGACGGCGCCGAGATCGAGCCCGGACGTCCCCAGCCACACGAGGTGCGACGACAGCCGCTGAAGCTCGTCCAGGATGACGCGGATCAACTGCGCGCGGCGCGGGATCTCGACGCCGAGGAGCTTTTCGATCGTGAGGCAGAAGGCGTGGTTGTTGGTCGCGGCCGCGATGTAGTCCAGCCGGTCGGTGTGCGGGATCCCCATCGGGTACGTCTCGGTCTCGAAGAGCTTCTCGGTCCCACGGTGCAGGTACCCGACGTCCGGTTTCGTTTCGAGGATCCTTTCCCCGTCGACTCGGACGACGAGCCGGAGGACCCCGTGCGTCGAGGGGTGCTGCGGCCCGAAGTTCAACTCCATCTCCTGGACTTCGAAGAGGGTGGGCGGATGAACCGAGACCGGGACGGACTCCGCCGCCGCCAACGCCGCCCCCTTGAGATCCTCGGCGGCCCGAGCGGCGCGATCCTTCTCTTCCTGGGAGATCGGCCGCTCGTCGCTCACGACACCACCTTCCGATTCGGGTCGTCCGCCGCCGGTCCGCCGCCCTCGGGCCATTCCTCCGGATAAACCGCGGCGCCCGTGTCGATCCCCTCGACGGGAAAGTCCTTCCGCAGCGGGTATCCGTGGAAGCCGTCCCACGTCAGGATCCGGCGCAGATCGGGATGGCCCGCGAAGGGGATTCCGAACATGTCCCACGTCTCTCGCTCCGGCCAGTTTGCGGCGAGAAACACCTCGGAGATCGAGGGAACCTCCTCGCCGTCGGCGACCCCGCACTTGACGCGGATCCGGTCGTTCTTGGAGAAAGAGTAGAAATGGTAGACGACGTCGAAGCGCGGCTGCCGGTCGCGCCAGTCGACGGCGGTCACGTCGACGCAGTAGCGGAAGTCCTCCGCGTCCTTCAGGTGCCGCGCGACCTGCGCAATCTGTTCCCGGCGCACGACGACCGTCACCTGTTTCGCGAACGCCTTCGCGGAGACGAACGCGTCCGGCACCGCGGAGCGGATCGACGCGACCCAGGGGTGCGCCGAAGCGTCCGTGGCTTCGACTTTCTTCGGAGGAGGCGGCTTGTGCGCGGCTGCTCCCGTCGCGGCCGCCGGCGCGGCGGACGCGGGTGGCGGTGGCGCGGCGTCGGGAGGAGGTGGAGTCTCGTCGGCCACCCGGCTCCCCTACGATGCCTTCCGGATGACCTTCATCCGGTCGATCTTCTTCTGGAGCGCCATGATCCCGTAGATCAAGGCCTCGGGCCGCGGCGGGCATCCCGGCACGTAGACGTCCACCGGCACGATCCGATCGACGCCCTGGGTGACGGCGTAGGTGCGATACGGGCCGCCGCACGTCGCGCAGGACCCCATCGCGATGACCCACTTGGGATCGGGCATCTGGTCGTAAAGGCGCTTGACGATCGGGGCCATCTTCTCGACGACCGTCCCGGCGACGATCATCAAGTCGGACTGCCGGGGGGTTCCCCGGAAGACCTCGGCCCCGAACCGGGAAAGATCGTGCCGAGCGTCCATGACGGCCATCATTTCGATCGCACAGCAGGCCAGGCCGAACTGCATGGGCCAGATCGACGAGCGGCGGGCCCAGTTGATGACCGCGTCGACCGAGGTCGTCAGGACGTTGTCTTCGAATCGGTCGACGATGCCGGGCATTTTCGGTGAATCTCCTCCGGTCCCGCTAGGCCCAGTCGAGCGCTTTGCGCTTCCAGACGTAGAAGTAGCCGATCACCAGGATCACGAGAAAGATCAGCATCTCGACGAGGCCGAAGACGCCGAGGCGGTTGAACATCACCGCCCAGGGAAAGAGGAAGATCGTTTCGACGTCGAAGACGACGAAAAGAACCGCGATCAGGAAATAGCGGACCGAGAAACGCGTGTCGTGAGCGAGGGAGGTCGGCTCGATGCCGCACTCGTACGGCTCGAGCTTGACCACGTTCGGACGCCGGCTCTGCAGCACTCTCGCGATGACGATCGTCGCGAGGGGTAGCGCCGCCGCGAGCAGCGCGAACACCAGGATCGGGAGGTATTCGGACACCGCGGCATTGTATCGGACGCGTCCGACCAGTCAAAACGCGAGCGGCGCCATCGCGCGGGACTGAACGAGCGCGGAAAGCTCTTCGCCCATTCCTCCCGGATCGACGAGACGATAGATGCGCCACTTCTCACCCTCGTCGCTCGCGAAATCGAAGATGCCGGCCTGCGTCAGGAATCGCGCCTGTCGGATCGGACCTTCGCTCGCGAGTCCCTCCTCCTCTCCGACCGTGAGGATCTCGTCCCAGTTCACGTGGGCGGTCAGGTCCTGCTCGCCCGGGCGCTCGAGCGGATCTCCACCGCGACGTCCGCCGGAGTGCATCGCGAGCGTCCCGCCCCGGCGCGCGAGAGGGTGGTACAGAGTTCGCGCGCGGTGGCCGTAGTCGAAGAGGACGATCCGCCCGCGTTCGAGAGCGCGCGCCAGCCGGCGATGGAGATTCGCCGTCCCGGGACGGATCTCGGCGACCTGGCCCGGCTCGAGGGCGACGCCGAAGCGGGCGAAGTGCGCGTTCCACCCGGCAGGCGCGGGGGCGTCCGTCCATGCGAAGCGCTCTCGTTCGAGGCCCACGCGAAGCTCTTCGAGGCCGCCCGCGGTCGCCCGCACTCGGGCAACCGGCAGGGCGTCATAGAGCTCGTTCGCGAAGATCCAGCCGCGGGCCGGCGGTCCGGCGACGTCGGAAAGGACCGGAAATCCGCCGGCGGCGAGCTTCTCGCGGGCGGCGGGCGCGCGCTCCACCGCCACGAGGCGAGTCCGGGCCGCGACTTCGGGCCAATCGCGCCCGAGGGCTCGCGCGAAGTCGGAGAGAAATCGACCCTCCCCCGCCCCGACTTCCGTGAAGGTGAGATCGCCGGTGAGCGAGGCGGCATCCCTCGCGAAGAGACGAGCAAGCGTGGCGGCAAAGGCCGGCGACACCCACGGCGAGGTGACGAAGTCGCCTCCCTCTCCGATCGGCGCGCCACGGGAGTAGTAGCCGGCGTCGGGATCGTAGAGCGCGGCCTCCATGAAGTCGGCGAACGAGATGGGCCCCTCGCGCCGGATGCGCTCACGCAGTCGCTCCGCGAGGCTCACGGGCACGGGCCTCGCATTATATTTTCGGCGGTGAAGCCTCTCCCACTCCTCGGCTGCGCGCTCGCAGCCTCGCTCGTCGTCGGCTGCGCCTCCCGAAAGCTTCCTCTCCCGACGCTCGAGGACTATTCCGATCGCGTTTCGATCTGGACCGAGCGATTCCTGGACGACTGGAAGTCCCGAGCAAAGGACACGACGCTCTACGCGGCGAACTTTCGCTGGAGCGGCCCGCTTCCGGGCGACGCGCTCGCGGACGTTCCATCGCGGCCGCCGTTGTCGATCCGGATCTACAAAGCGGCGCAGTCAAGGCCCTCACCCCCATCCCCTCTCCAGGGGAGCCAAGCGCTTCGTCGAAGGCTCGGCCAGATCCGGTCGAGGTTCGCGGCCCTCGGTCGCACGGAGAACACGCTCTTCGAGTTCTTCCGCCGCGGCGAGAAGCGCGAAGTGATTCTCCGAATGCTTCTGACCGGGAAGGATCGGGACGGCGCGCTCCGCCAGGACGGCGGAAAGGTGCGCGCGATCCTCGTTCCCGACGCGGCCGGCGGATGGCGGCTCGAATCCGCCTCGCTCCTCGAGTGGATGTCCGCATCGGCATCCGAGCCGGTCTTCGAAGAGACCGTGGAAGAGGGGAAGGCCGGCCCCTTCCGGATCCACCGGGCGTTTCTCCCGAACGCGGCGAAGAACGTGCCGATCCCGGGCGAGCACATGCCGCCGGGAGTCGCGGTTCTCGACTCCGACGGCGACGGGCGGGAGGACCTCTTCGTTCCGGGGGGCGACGGGAACCGCCTCTATCGCAACGTGGGTGGCGGGCGGTTCGAAGACGTGACGGAGAAGGCCGGCGTCGCGGGTCAGAAGGGGGAAGGGATCGGCGCGCTCGCGTTCGATTACGACAACGACGGCGACCCGGACCTTTACGTCACCTACCTCCACCAGCCGAATCTTCTCTACAAGAACCGCGGCAACGGAACGTTCGAGGAGGTCGGCGCACGCGCCGGAGTGGCCCTGAACGACTACTCGACGTCCGCCGCGGCGATCGACTACGACCGCGACGGCGACGCGGATCTCTACGTGCTGGTGTACGGCCCGCCGGGAAGGGGGCCGAACGTCCCGGCGAACAATGCGCCGCCGAACCATCTCTATCGGAACAACGGAGACGGCACGTTTACCGACGTTTCGAGAGAGACTCGCACGGCCGACACGCACTGGGGTCTCGCCGTCCAGTCCGCGGACTTCGACGCCGACGGCTGGCCGGACCTCTACTTGGCCAACGACTTCGGCGTGAACGTTTACCTTCACAACGAGCGCGACGGGACGTTCCGGGACCGCGCGCGTGAGAAGGGCGTCTCCGATGCCGGATTCGGGATGGGCGTCACGGTCGACGACTTCGACGGCGACGGGCGTCTCGACTTCTACGTGTCCAACTACTCCTTCCCGCTCAACTGGTTTCTGCGCGACCGGCGTTACCCGATGCCGCAGTTCCCGTACTGGCTCGGCCGGCCGCTCGTGTGGCGGCGTCTCAAGGCGATGACTCGCGGCTCGTCGCTCTTCCGTCCCTCCGCGGACGGACGTTACGAGCGAACGTCGGAGGACGCCGACGTCTGGGACACGTCGTGGTCGTGGGGCTCGGTTTTCGTCGACGGCGATCTCGACGGCCGCGCGGACCTCTTCGTCGTGAACGGCATGGTCACCGGAAAGAACGTCGCCGAACGCGAGATCGACTTCTGGAATCTCATGAGCTACGAATACACGAGGTTCGAGAAGGGGACTTCGACGACGGATTTCGGCGACGATTCGCTCTGGGGCCGTCCGCCGAAGCGCTTCTACCGGAACGTGGACGGACGGCGTTTCGTCGAGGTCGCGGCGGTCACCGGGCTCGAATCCCAGGCGAACCAGCGCGGGCTCGTCGTCTTCGACGCGAACGGCGACGGGAACCCGGACCTCTTCGCGACCGGGTTTCTTTCGAAGCCCGCGCTCTGGGTGAACCGGAACCCGTCGCATGCGCAGGCGCTCGTAATCACGCTGCAGGGACTTCCCGCCGCGAAGACGCGCTACCGCACGACGCGCGACGCTCTCGGCGCCGTCGTGACCGTCGAGGCCGGCGGCCGGCGGCGGTCACAGGTCGTCTCCGCGGGGTATTCGTTCCTCTCGTCCGGGTCGAAGAGCCTCTTCTTCGGGCTGGGAGACGCGCCGCGCGCCGACCGCGTCACGATTCGCTGGCCCTCGGGCAAACTGTCGGACCTGCGCAACGTCGCCGCGGGAAAGCTCTCGCTCTGCGAGCCCATCGACGAGGCGACGCTGCCGCCCGCGCGGTGATACCCTCGACGCTTCTCGAAAATGGAGGATTTCCGATGATCCGACCCGGTCGCCCTGTGCTCGTGTTCGCTCTCGCCGCCGCCTTCGCGCTCCCCCTCCTCGCGGAAGACCTGACCGTCATCTCGAAGGTCACCGCGGGTGACCACTCCGGGAGGTCGACGCAGTACATGACGTCGACGAAGTCCCGATCGACGGACGGACAATCCGACTCGATCATCGACTTCCCCACAGGCCGGCTCACGTTCATCGACCACAAGAACAAGACCTACTGGGAGACGACCCTCGAGGAGATGGCCGCCTACATGGACAAGCTCCAGAAGGACATGCAGGGCAATCCGATGCTCGCGAGCATGTTCGGAGGATCCGACGCCGTGTCGGTCACGAAGGGGAAGGGCTCGAGGAAGGTCGCCGGATACGACTGCGACGAATACACGATGAAAATGGGCGAGTCCTTCGAGTTCGACGTCTGCGCGGCAAAGAGCCTGGAGCCTCCTCCGCAGTACTACGAAGGGCGGAAGCTCTCCTACGCGGCCATGGGGCCGATGGGCAAACGGTTCTCGAAGATGTTCGACGAGATGAAGAAAGTGAAGGGATACCCCATCGCGCTCGACATGGACGTCGACATGGGGATGGTGAAAATGAACACGACGTCCGAGGCGGTCGAGGTGAAGAAGGGCGCGATTCCGGCTTCGACGTTCGACGTCCCGGCGGGCTACGCGAAGAAGCCGTCGCCGTTCAAGCGGTGACGACTGCGGCTACTCGAAGTAGCCGACGGCGTCGATGATGAAGTGGGTCATACCGGTCGTCTGACCGCAGTACACCGACACATCGCCGAGGGAACCGAGCGCGACGACGGCGTTGTTCGCGCGGGTCTGGTCAATCCCGTAGTTGAGAGTGGAAGCGAGCGGCAAAGGCGTGCCCGCGGGATAGATCGTCAGGTGTCCGGGGTAGCTCGGCTGGGTGACCGTGAAATTGAAGGCGACGGAGCGGGCGGTCGCCGGAATTCCGCAGCTCCCTGCGATCGGAAACGTTCGATCCGAGTTTGCGATCAGCGCGGGGCCGCCCTGCGGTCCCGTCCCGAGGCGAGTATCGGCCAGCCGGCACGGAGTAATCGTGTAGAAACTCGTGGCGAGTGGGCTGCAGGCCGAGAACTCCGACGTGTTCCCCAGCGCATCCGTGGCCGTCCCCGTCACGCGCCTGTCGGGCGGCACTTGAGGGACGGAGATGCTGAATTGCGACCTTCCGAGCGCGTCGGTGGTCGTCGCCGCCGAACCAAGGAAAACTTCTCCCTCCCCGTAGCCCGAAGCGTCGCACGAGGCATTCGAGAAGAGTTGAATCGTGAACGGCGCGTTCGGCGAGCTCCGGAGTGATCCCGCGACGACCGAACCGCCGCCGACCGGGATCACGGAGAGATCCGAGGGAAAATTCTGCCCGGCGTTCGGACCCGTATCTGCATCTCCCGGATCGTTCGGCGTGACCCCGTCACTCCCGATGTCGATCCCCAGGCCGCCGTTCGCCACGATCGAGTTCGAAAGGATGGAGTTTCCGGACTCGACCGAGCCCGAAGAGAAGTTGCCGATCAAAATCCCCACCCCAGTGTTGAACTGGATCCGATTCCCGGCGCCCGGACTCGTTCCGCCGATCGTGTTCCTCCGCGTCGCGCTCTCGAGCCACAACCCGTAGCCGTGGTTGGGGACCGGCGAGCCTCCGTCGGCGGCCGCGCCAACAATGTTGCCCTGCAGGACGTTGTCGGTGCAGCTCGGTCCGCTGATCATGACTCCGCCGCCAAAGGACCCGCTCTGAGGGTTGTTGCCGGAGATGACGTTCCGCTCGACCGCCGAAAGGCCACCAATGCTGTTGAAGGCTCCGTCGATGAAGAGTCCTCGAACCCCGTTGCCCACCGCCGCGGTCCCCCCGCGTTCGTCCCGATGTAATTGGCTTTCACCGTCGACTGGTTCGCGACGAGGACGATGCCATGGCCTCGATTTCCGGAAATTACGTTGCGGGCGGCCGGATCGATTCCACCGATCAGATGGCTGGAACCCTGGATTTCCATGCCTGCGTCGTTCGGCCGTGCCGTGGTCCCCGCCGGGTCTACGCCGATGAAGTTTCCCGTAATCGTGTTGTTCGAACTTCCAACGAAAAACCCCAGCCCGTTGTATCCGCCGACGACGAGCCCGCGGATCGTGTTTCCCGATGAGAGGAGGATGAAAACCGCCGCGCCGAACTGCTTCGTGACCGTCGAGGCGTCGATTTCGATCCGGAGAGCGGCGTTGTTCCCGATCGCGAGCGTATTCGGACTCGCGCCCGGTTGCGTGAATCCGTCGATGAGCACGCCGGCGTCGTCGCTGAGTATCGGGAAGACGGTTTCGATCGAGATCGTGTGAACACCGGATCCCGGAACGTTGAAAGTGATGGTGTCGTAACCCGCGGCTGCGTTCGCATCGAGGATGGCCTGCCGCAGCGATCCCGTACCGGAGTCGCTCGTATTCGTTACGACGAAAGACGCGGAAAGCGCGGACGTCGAGGCGAGGCAGAGGACGATGGAAGTCATCCATCGCCGGACTGCCCTGGGAATCGACGTTTTATCCATCTCTGTCTCCGATTCCGTCATCGATTTCGGTGCGTGTCGGCGCGGGCGTGCCATCGCCTTCGCGCGGGGTCGATCAATGCCGGATGAGGGTGCGAAGCGGGCAGTGTACAGGAACAAGAATCACCCCGACCTCGCCTTCTCCTGTGCGTCGACGACGGCGATCGCGGCCATGTTCACGATGTCGGCGACGTCCACGGCCCGCTGGAGGACGTGCACCGGCTTTTTCATGCCCATCAGGATCGGGCCGATCGCCTCGGCGCCGGCGAGTCGCCAGACGAGCTTGTATGCGGCGTTGGCCGACTCGAGGTCCGGAAAGATGAGAACGTTGGGCCTCCGCACGGTGGCCCACGGATACTCCGCCTCGAGCAGCTCCGGCACGACGGCGTAATCGGCCTGCATCTCTCCGTCGATCGGCAGGTCGGGACGGGCGGCTTTCACGATTTCGACCGCGCGCGCGACCTTCAGCGCATTCCGGTGCGTGTTCGAGCCGAAGTTCGAGAAGGAAATCATCGCGATCCGCGGCTCGAGATCGAAGCGGCGCACGGCGTCTGCCGTGAGCAGGGCAATCTCCGCGAGGTCCTCCGCGGTCGGGTCGATGTTGACGGTCGTATCCGCGAAGAAGAACGTGCGGTCCTTGAAGATCAGCACGTAGAGCCCCGAGACCCGCCGGACCCCCGGCGCGGTGCCGACGATCTGCAGCGCCGGGCGGATCGTCTCGGGATAGTGCTGGGTCAGGCCCGAGATCACGCCGTCGGCGTCTCCCGCCTCGAGCATCAATGGGCCGAAGAAGTTTCGCGATCCGGCGTGCTCGAGGGCGTCGGCCACGGTCATGCCGCGGCGGTGCCGGCGCTCCTCGAGAAGACGCGCGTACTCCGGCAGCCGAGGCGACGAGCGGGAGTGGATGAACTCGATCTGATCCATCGGGAGCTGCAACTCCCGGGCGATCGACTCGACCTCCTCGATGCGCGCGAGCAGGATCGGCCGGCAGATCCCCTCTTCCACGAGAATCTTTGCGGCACGGAGGATCTTGGGATGTTCCCCTTCCGGAAAGACGATCCGTTTCGGGTGCTCGCGGGCCTTGCGGAGGACGACGCCCATCACCTCCCGGGCGCGCGAGAGCATCGCCTCGAGCCGCCGCAGGTATGCGTCCATGTCCGTGATTGGCCTTCGCGCGACGCCGGAAGCCACCGCCGCTTCGGCGACCGCCGGCGCGACCCACAGGAGCACGCGATAGTCGAACGGCTTCGGGATCAGGTACTCGCGGCCGAATCGGAACTCCTGGCCGCCGTACGCTTTCGAGACAGAGTCGGGCACGTCCATTTTCGCGAGCGCCGCGAGCGCCTGCGAGGCGGCCTTCTTCATCGCCTCGTTGATCTCGGTGGCGCGGACGTCCAGCGCGCCGCGGAAGATGAACGGGAACCCGAGCACGTTGTTGACCTGGTTGGGATAGTCGCTGCGGCCGGTCGCCATGATCACGTCGGGCCGCGCGGCCTTCGCCTCCTCCGGAGTAATCTCCGGATCGGGGTTGGCGAGGGCGAAGACGATCGGGTCCCGAGTCATCCCCTTCAGCATCTCGCCCTTGACGAGCCCCTTAGAAGAGAGGCCGACGAGCACGTCGGCGCCCTCCAGCGCATCGGTCAGCGTGCGCTCCTTCGTCTCGACCGCGAACTGCGCCTTGTACCGATTCATGTCTCCCGAGCGACCGGCGTAGATGACGCCGGACTTGTCCACCATCCGGAGGTTTTCCTTTCGGACGCCGGAGGCGAGGTAGAGCTTCGCGCAGGCGATCGCCGAGGCGCCGGCTCCGAGAAACACGACCTTCACTCTCGAGATGTCCTTCCCGGCGATCTCGAGCGCGTTCAAGAGCGCCGCCGCCGAAATGATGGCCGTGCCGTGCTGATCGTCGTGGAAGACCGGAATCTTCAGGCGCTTCTTCAGCTCCTCCTCGATCTCGAAGCACTCGGGCGCCTTGACGTCCTCGAGGTTGATGCCCCCGAACGTCGGAGCGATGCGCGCCACGGTATCGATGAACGCCGCGGGCTCCTTGGCGTCGACCTCGATGTCGAAGACGTCGATGTCGGCGAAGCGCTTGAAGAGGACGCCCTTTCCCTCCATGACGGGCTTGGAGGCGAGCGGCCCGATGTCTCCGAGGCCGAGGACCGCCGTGCCGTTCGAGATCACGGCCACGAGGTTCCCTCTCGCGGTGTACTCGTAGACGTTCTCGGGGTCCTTCGCGATCTCGAGGCACGGCTCGGCGACGCCCGGGCTGTAGGCGAGGGAGAGGTCCTCCTGCGTGCGGCAGGGCTTCGACGGGACGACCTCGATCTTCCCCTTGCGGCCGCGCGAGTGGTATTCGAGAGCTTCCTCGCGGGTGATCTTCCTCAAGGGAGCCTCGCCAGCTCTTCCCGGAGGGCTGTGACTTCCTTCGCGGCGCCGGCGACCGGCACGGCGCGGATGCTCTTGCCGCGGCGGGCCACGATCTCGACCTTCCCGTCTTTGAGCGCGCGTCCTCCGACGTTGACGCGGATCGGAAACCCGAGGAGATCCGCGTCCTTGAACTTCACGCCCGGCCGCTCGTCGCGGTCGTCGTAAAAGACGTCCATCCCCGCGCCGGCGAGCGCTTCGTAGAGCGAGTCGGCCTCGCGCCGCACCGCTTCGTCGGCCGGGTTCAGGGAAACGATCTCGATCTCGAAGGGCGCGAGCGCGAGCGGCCAGACGATCCCGTCGTCGTCGTGATGCTGCTCGACGGCGGAGGCCATCGTACGGCCGACCCCGATCCCGTACGTGCCCATCACGACCGGCCGCGTCTCTCCCTTTTCGTCCGTGAACTCCGCACGCATCGCGGTGGAGTATTTCGTGCCGAGCTTGAAGATGTGTCCGACCTCGATCCCCCGCGCGATTGAGAGCGCGTTCCCGCAGCGCGGACACGGGTCGCCCGCGCGCGCCGTGGCGAACGAGAGCCACTCCGACACGGCAGCATCCCGGTCGAGAGAGAGTCCGCGGACGTGCCAGTCGCGCCGGCCCGCTCCGGTGACGGCGTTCACGGCGCCGCGGATCGACTCGTCCGCGACGACCCGGAGGCCGCGGCCGGAAAGGTGGTGCGGACCGACGTACCCGCCGGGCGATCCGGTCGCCCTCTCGACTTTCTCCTCGGAGGCGAGCGTCAGGCTGTCCACCCCGAGCGCGTTCGCGAGCGCGATCTCGTTCGCGTCGAGGTCGCCTCGCAGGAGCGCGACGACGACGCCTTTCTCGGTCTCGTACACGAGGCACTTGATCATCCGCGACGCGGTGATGCCGAGGAATTCGACGACCTCGTCGATCCCGCCGCGGCCGGGCGTCTCGACGTCTTCGAGCGCCGCGGCAGACTCGCCGTCCCAGGGGGACGTCCGCCGGCCGGTCTCCGCCTTCTCGACGTTCGCCCCGTAGCCGCACGCGGCGCAGCGGGCGACCGCGTCCTCGCCCGTGTCGGCGAGCACCATGAACTCCTGCGACGCGCTGCCGCCGATCGCGCCGGGATCGGCCTCGACGACGGTGAAGTCGAGCCCGCACCGTTCGAAGATGCGGCGGTACGCGGCGTCCTGCGCCTTGTAGGACCGGTCGAGCCCCGCCGCGTCGGCGTCGAAGGAGTAGCCGTCGTACATGAGGAACTCGCGCCCGCGCATCAGCCCGAACCGCGGCCGGATCTCGTCGCGGAATTTCGTCCGGATCTGGTAGAGCGTCAGGGGGAGCTGGCGGTAGGAGGTCACGCCGGCGCGCACGAGCGACGTCACCGCTTCCTCGGCGGTCGGCGCCAGGCAGTATTCGCCGCCTTTGCGGTCTTCGAGGTGAAAGAGGATTCCCTCCGACACGTATCGGCCCCAGCGGCCGCTCTCCTCCCAGAGCTCGCGCGGCTGGAGGATCGGGAGCTCGAGCTCGAGGCAGCCCGCACGGTCCATCTCCTCGCGCACGATGATCTCGGTCTTCCGGTGCGACCGAAGGCCGAGCGGAGTGAGCGCGTAGATGCCCGCGGCGATGCGGCGGATCATCCCGGCCCGCGTCAGCAGGATGTGGGAGATGGCCTCCGCATCGCCCGGCACCTCACGGACGGTCTGAAGGAAATACCTCGACCAGCGCATGTTTGGGCGGGGAGATTATCAGCGGGGACCCGTCCCGGTGCGGAGCCGAGGTACCTGACAAATTCTCCTCGTGACCGCGCAGCCGCGAGGGCGCTTCGGAAGATTGTTCCTCGCGCGGTCGCGCGACAGGGTCGCGCGTCAGAGTCTCCTCGCTATTTGTGACTGTGGACCTTGGCCTTGGGAGCGGCCTCGGCTTTCTTCCGCGGTCCGGTTTTTTCCAGAAGGCGCAGGTTGCTCCGCACCTGCTGCATCACGCGGTCCTCGAGCTTTCCGCCGCGCGCGGTCGTCTTCGCCTTGTGGAACGCCGCCTTCGCCTCGTCGGGCCGTCCGGCGGCGAGATACGCGAGGCCCAGGTGGTGGAACGTCGTCGGCGCGGCCGCCCGCTCGCTCGACCGCCGCAGACACTCGATGGCGCGGTCGAACTCCTCGCGCTTGTAGTGGACCCAGCCGAGCGCCGCGAGCGGATACGGTTTCAGCTCCTCCGGCGCCGCCGCGAGCGCTCGGCCCGCGTAGTCGAGAGCGGAGTCGAGATCCTCTCCCGACTCCGCGAGGTTCGTCGCGAGCTCGTAGTAGCCGACGGCGCGCGCGGTCGACGACTGATGCCTGTCGAGAAACTCGCGCACGACGTGAGCCGCTTCGGAGGGCCGCCCCTCCGCGCGCAGGGACTCGGAGAGGATCGAGCACGCCGCCGCCGCGACCACCTCCTCGGGCTCCCTCGAGAGCACCTCGCGACACGACGCGATCGCCTCTTTCCACAGCCCGAGAGAAGCGGAGAGAAGGGCGTAAGAGATGCGGATGGTGGAGTTCTCCGGCTCGGCCGTGAGCGCCTGCCGGTAGAGCTCGTGCGCCCGCCGCAGCGTGCCGCGCGAGACGGCCTCCTCGGCGCGCCGGTACGTGTCCGCGCCCGGACCCTCGACGTTGGGGAGCGGATAGAGCTTGCGCCGCTCGAGAATTCGAACGGCCTCCTGGTACTCGAGCTTCCGCGGGTTCTTTTCCAGCGCGTCGTGAAAGCATTCGAGCGCGCGCTTCAACCGATTCTTCTCGAGGTGGCAAAGACCGAGCTGAAACACCGCCTCCTCCGAGTCGGGCTGGAGCTTCAGCGCCTCCTCGAAGTGCAGAATCGCGCGGGAGACATCCCCCTTCTCACGGAGCACGTTGCCCAGAAGAACGTGCGCCGAGGGCTGGGGCGCGATCTCCACGGCCTGCAGGAGCTCCTTCTCCGCGTCGGCCCAGCGCGACGCGTGGGCGTACAGCGTGCCGAGCGCGAAGTGCGGCAGGAACGCGTCGGAGCGCCGTTCGATCGCCCGACGGTGAAACGTTTCCGCCGCGTCCGTATCCCCCGCTTCCGATGCGACGATTCCGGAGTAGACGAGCGATTCAAAGTGATTCGGCTGCACCGCGAGAACTTTCTTCAGGTAACCCGACGCGCGCTCCATGTCGCCCGCGGAGAAGAAGGTCTCGGCGAGGTAGAAGCCGAGCTCCGTGTTCGACCGGTCGACTTTGTAGAGCTCTTCGAGCCCGCGGATGCCCCGATCCGCGTCGAGCGCGAGTAGCGCGAACTCCGCCTCCCGGAGCCGTTTCGTGAACTGCTCGCGGTTTCCCCCCGAGAACCGCCCGAAGATCCGGTCGCGCCGCTCGAGGAAGCGATCCTTCTTCTCGACCGCCTGCATCCGCTCGTCGAGCTTCGTCTCCCAGAGGCCGCGGACCTCCTCCGCGCGGATGACGCCGTTCCGCTCGAGCATTTCCTGGAGCGCGAGCACGCCCGTGTGCGCCACGAAGAGATTCTTCTCGAGGTTCCCGAGCGACTCGAAGAGCGACTTCAGCGCGTCGCCCGTCCGTTTGACGACTTCCTCGAGCGTCGAGATCCGCTCGAGCAGGTGCTCGTCGAACGGGATCTCCTCGTGCGCGTCCCGCCCCGCCTCGACGACGCCGACCCCCGAGAGAACGAGGAGCTTCGACTGGCAGCGGACGCAGAACTCCTCGTCGTCGGGGTTTCGCGAGCCGCAGACCTGGCAGAACATCGTCGTTACGGCACGGCCGCCGCGGCCGGGTAGTCGTAGAAGCCCTTGCCGGTCTTGCGACCGAGCCATCCGGCGTCGACCATCTTCACGAGGAGCGGGCTCGGGCGGTAGCGCGGGTCGCCGAAGTCCTCCTGCAGGACGCGCAGGATCGAGAGGCACGTGTCGAGGCCGATGAAGTCGGCGAGCGTCAAAGGGCCCATCGGATGGTTCATGCCGAGCTTCATGATTCCGTCGATCGCTTCGCGGGTGCCCACGCCTTCGCGCAACGCCTCGATCGCCTCGTTCAGCATCGGCATCAGCACGCGGTTCGAGACGAAGCCCGGCGAGTCGTTGCAGGCGATCGGCGTCTTGCCCATCTTCCTCGCCACCTCTTCGACCGCGCCGGTCGTCTCGTCGGACGTTGCGATTCCGCGGATGACTTCGACGAGCTCCATGACGGGAACCGGATTCATGAAGTGCATCCCGATGAAGCGGGCGGGCCGGTTCGTGGCCGCCGCCAGGCGCGTGATCGAGATCGAAGAGGTGTTGGACGCGAAGATCGTCCCGGACGGGCAGACCGAGTCCAGGCGGCGGAACAGCGCCTTCTTGGCCTCCTGCTCCTCGACGATCGCTTCGATGACGAGATCGGCCGCGGAGAGCCTCCCGAGGTCCGTGGTGACCGAGATCCGCTCGAGGGCCGCCGCCTTCTCGCCGGCGGACCGCTTGCCCTTCGCGACCTCGCGGTCGAGGTTCTTCTCGATCGCGCCGCGCGCTCTCTCGAGGAATCGGTCCTCGACGTCGGCGAGCACGACGCGGAACCCCGCGGCCGCCGCGACGTGGGCGATCCCGTTGCCCATCTGTCCGGCTCCGACGACGCCGATTGTTCGGGGGGACATCCGGGCCGACTCTATTGCCCACAGGCGCCCGGATCAACCGGGGCGGCTCAGGCGGCGAGCGCGACGCGGAATCGAGGAGAGCCGAATCGCGATACGAACGCCACCCCGACCGCGGCAACGGACGCCGCGCTCCATACGATCGCTCCGGCAATCGGAAGGAGAGAGAGCCCGCCCAGGACCGCGAACCCCAGGGCGAGCGCCGCCGGCCGACGCGCCGGAGAGAAGCTCTCGAGGAGTTTCTGTCCGAGAAGAAGGAAGAGCGCGCCCATGCCGAAGACCTTCGCGGCGACGGCCGCGGCGCCGAGGGCGAGCGCGACTGGGACCGCGAGGCTGGAGGGAAGCAGAGCAAGAGCCGCGGCGGCCGCGAGGAAGATCGTGAGAACGCCGAGCACACCCGCCGTGAGCGCCGCCGTCCAGTTCGATTCCGCGCGCTCTGCCGCGCGCGAGAGCGGAGACCCGAAAAAGTAGAGGAGCGCCGTCGCGATCGCGAGCCACGCCGAGAGCGCGAGGAGACGGAGGCCCCAGACGACCGGCGACAGCGCGCCCGGTTCCCACGGCGCTGTCTTCATCTCGGCGAGATAGATCTGGAGAAGAGTGCCGGGCGTCGCGATCGTTCCCGCGACGGGCAGCGCGCGGCCGGGAACGTCGCGGACCGTTCCACCGACGACGAAGAGGTTCCCCGCGACGGATCCGGCGGGACCGAACGAGACGTCGCCTCCCCAGACGATGACGTCGCCTGCGACGGCGTTCTCGATCCGGACGTCGGCGGCAACGGCGACGACGCGACCGGGCACCTTCTCCGAGACGACGACGTCGCGTCCGACGGACGAGATTCCGGTGGGCGAAGCGACGGCTGCGGAGGCGAAGAGAAGCGTGAGCGCCGCGATGGCCGCCCGAATCGTCAATGGCGGCTTCGCGCCCGGGCGAACACCCGCGTGAGCCCGAACGCCGTGGGCGCGAGGAGAAGGAGCGTCACGAGACCGAGCGAGCGTTCCTCGCGGAGCGCCTCGGCCAGGGCGTCCAGCGCCGGCGGCGTGACGCGAGCGAGGTCGAACGCCCAGCGGCCGAGCGAGCGGACAAAAGCGAGGAGCGGCGCGAGCGCTGCCGCCCCGAGACCGGCCTGCTCCCCCGCGGTCAGCGCGGGTGCAACGAGGAGCGCGAGCCCCGCGGCGGCGAGCCCTCCCGAAAGGAGGACCGGAGCCCGCCAGAGGGCGTAAGTCCGGCGCTCCCGGCGCGAGAACGTCCGAAGCCGGGTTACGCGGCCGGCGAGGTCGGGAACCGGCAGCGCCTCCTGCGAAAGCCCCTCCAGGGCCCGCAGGAGGCCGCTCGCGCGCTCGACCGCCGCCCCACAGCTGGCGCAGGCGGCCGCGTGGACGGCCGCGTCCGCCGCGAACGGGGGTTCGGCGCCCGAAGCCACCGCTTCGGCGTCGATCGGGTCCAACGGGCGCGGACAAAGGTTCACGACAACTCTCCAGCCAACCGTTCCTTCAATACGACTCTGGCACGAAAGAGTTTGTTCTTGACCGTCCCGAGGGGCATGTTCTTCACCCGGGCGATCTCCTCGTACGACAGCCCTCCGAAGTGGCGCAGGGTGATGAGCTCGCGAAACTCGGGCGGCAGGTCCGCGATGGCCCGGGAGATCGCTTCCCCCCTCTCGACGTTCCTCAAGTCGGCGTACGGATCGAGGCCGGGGCTCTCGTGCTCGATCGCTGAGACGCCCGACCGGCTCTCGGGATCCGGGATCTCGAGAGGAACGGTCCGGGGACGGCGCTTTCGGAGGTGGTCGATTGCGGCGTTGCCCGCGATCCGGAAGAGCCAGGTCGAGAACTTGAACTCCGGGTTGTAGCGATCGAGCGCCTGGAAGACCTTCAGGAAGATCTCCTGAGCGAGGTCGAAAGCGTCTTCCCGACTCCCGACCATCCGCGTGACGTGAGCGACCACGCGCGTCTGGTAGCGCCGGACGAGGATCGAGAAGAGCGCCTCGTCTCCCGCGAGGATTCCGCGGACGAGCTCCGAGTCGTCGGCGGGGTCGAATCCGTGAGGGTCTCCCCCCCGAAGGGGGTCAGATCCCCCGACTCGCGCCGTCACGTCGACACGGTGGGATACAATCCGAGGCCCATTTTAGCGAAGGCCGGCATCTCGCAGGAGGACTGAAGGCCGTGGACGAAGTCGCGGAACAGGAGCTCCCCCGGCTGACGACGACAACCCTGCCGACGGGAGTCGACAGCGTCAACCCCTTCGACGAGATGATGTCCCGGTTCGACGTCGCGGCCCAGAAGCTGGGTCTCGACCCCGGACTCTACAAAGTCCTCCGGGAGCCGGTCCGCGAGACCAAGGTCTCGATCCCGATCATCATGGACGACGGCCACATCGAGGTCTTCGTCGGCTACCGGGTGCTCCACAACATCGCGCGCGGTCCCGGAAAGGGAGGAATTCGTTTCGACAAGAACGTCACGCTCGACGAGGTGCGCGCGCTCTCGGCATGGATGACGTGGAAGTGCGCGGTGGTGAACATCCCGTTCGGCGGCGCGAAAGGGGGGGTGATCTGCGACCCCGCGAACCTCTCTCGCGGTGAGCTCGAACGGATCACCCGGCGGTACACGGCGGAGATCATGGACCTGATCGGTCCCGAAAAGGACGTGCCCGCGCCGGACATGGGAACGAACCCCCAGACGATGGCGTGGATCATGGACACCTACTCGATGCACGCGCGCCACACCGTCACCTCGGTCGTCACGGGCAAGCCGCTGACTCTCGGCGGTTCCCGGGGAAGGGTCGAGGCGACGGGACGCGGTCTCATGCTGATCGCGCGGGAAGCCGCCCCGTTGAAGGGCCTGACGCTGGCGGGCAGCCGGGTCGTCGTGCAGGGCTTCGGAAACGTCGGCTCGATCGCGGCGCGTATGTGCCACGAGGCGGGTGCGAAGGTGCTGGCGGTCTCCGACATCCAGGGCGGAATCTTCAACCCGGCCGGGCTCGACATCCCCGCGGTCATCTCCCACTACGAAAGGAACCGCACATTCGAGGGGCTTCCCGGCGTCGAGAAGGTCGGGAACGCAGACCTCCTCGAGCTCGACTGCGACATCCTCATCCCCGCCGCCAACGAGAACCAGATTCGCGGGCGAAACGCTCCGAACATCAAGGCGAAGATCATCGTCGAGGGCGCCAACGGGCCGACGACGCAGCGCGCCGACGAAATCCTGAACAAGAAGGGCGTTCTCGTCGTCCCGGACATCCTCGCGAACGCCGGCGGCGTCACCGTCTCCTATTTCGAGTGGGTCCAGGACCGCGCGGGCTTCTTCTGGCGTGAGTCCGAGGTCAACGAGCGGATGGAAGACATCATGGTCCAGTCGTTCCACGACGTGCGATCGATGGCGGAAAAGTACAACGTCAGCTTCCGCATCGCGGCGTACATGCTCGGGATCTCGCGGGTCGCGCACGACACGATGGTGCGCGGGCTGTACGCCTGATCACCCGCAAGAGAAAGCCCGCCGTTCAGCCGGCGCTCTCCCGCTCACGATTCCGACGCGACTTTGGAGAGCGACTCGGGAATCACGGATAGCCCGGATACTCGAACGGTTTTTTCCCGACTGGATGCACCCGCGATGATCTCGAGATCGCGGACGCCGAGCCACTCTCTCAGGAGATCGACCACCGCGCGGTTCGCCCGACCGCCTTCCGGAGGCGCGGCGACTCGAACCTTCAACCGATTTCCGAGCGGGCCGACGACTTCCGACCGAGAGGCTCCCGGGACGACCTTGACGTCGATGTCGATCCCGCCCGCAACCGCCCGCGCGAAGGCGGGGAGTCGCGTCAAAGCCCTTGTTCTCTTCTCGTTTCCCGTCTGCCGTCTCCCGCCTCCCGTAAGTGGACCCTGGGCCGCACGCCCGGCAGCTCGACGGCGAGACGCCGCTCGAGCTCGGGCAGCGCGGCCTCGATCGGCTTTCGCCACGCGGGATCGAGGAGAGAGAGGGTCAGTCGGCGGCCGGCGAGCTCGGCGGGCGCGATCTTGCGCGAGAGCGGTTCTCCCACGATGCGCGGCCACCGCGCGCGGATCCAGAGAAGAGCGCTTTCTCCGGAGGACATCCGGCGCAGCACGCCGTCGGCGGCGGCGTCGATCGGGCTGAAACCGCTGCGCGGTCTGCGTCTCATCGCTTGGCCGACTCGGGCGAGACCGCCCGCAGCGGCTTCTCCCCGGAGAGAACGCGCCGGACGTCCTCGACGACCATTCGAGCCATCTCGCGGCGCGTCTCCGTCGTGGCGCTCCCCGCGTGCGGCATGAGCACGACCCGGTCGCTGTCGAGGAGCGCCGGGAGAACGGCCGGCTCGTTCTCGTAGACGTCGAGTGCCGCGCCGCCCACCAGTCCCGACTCGAGCGCGGCAACGAGAGCGGCCTCGTCGATCAGGCCGCCGCGCGCGGTGTTGATGATCAGGCTGCCGGGTTTCATCCGCAGGAAGGTCTCGCGGCCGAAGAGATTGCGCGTGTCGTCGTTCAGCGGCACGTGGAGCGAGATCACGTCCGATCGCCGGAGCAGCTCGTCGAAGGAGACGCGTGGAGGGTCGTCGGGGTCGTCGTCGGCCCGCGCCGAGCGGCCGAAGGCGATGACCGTCATCCCGAACGCCCTTGCCCGCCGCGCCACCGCCCGGCCGATGCGGCCGGGCCCCACGATCCCCAGCACCTTTCCCTTGAGCTCGCGCCCGAGGAGCAGGTCCGGCGCCCACCCGGCGAACCTCCCTCCCCGGACCATCCGGTCCCCCTCGACGACCCGGCGCGCGAGCGCGAGGATCAGGGCGAGCGTCAAATCGGCGGTCGCGTCGGTCAGCACGCCTGGGGTGTTCGTGACCACGATCCCGCGCGCGGCCGCGGCGGCGCGGTCGATGTTGTTCACTCCGACCGCGTAGTTCGCGACGATCTTGAGCTTCTGCCCCGCGCGGAGGACCGACTCCGTCACGGGATCGCTGACGAGAGTGATCAACGCGTCGACGTCGCCGACCTCCGCGGCGAGCTCGTGCTCGTTGGGGGTGTAGCCGAGGATGCGGACCTCGTATTCCGGCAGCAGCATCGAGAGCGAGGGCTCGGGGAGAGCCCGGGTCGCGAGAACGACCCCCGCGGCGGCGAGATTCTCGAGAGCGGGCTCGTCCGAAGCCGCGACGCGGAACTCTTCGTCGGAACGAGTCGCCAAAGGGCCTCCCTGTGAACGTCGCGGGGACAGGCCCTGCGGGCCTGCACCCGCCTCCTTCGAGTCGGAGCCGGCGAGTCTAGCATCGGGAGTCACCTTCTCGCGTGGAGCCATCGCCCGACGAAGAAGAGAGCGGCGCCTGCCACGAGCAGCACGAGCTCGCGCCGCACGTTTCCCGCGAGCACGCCGTCGAAGAACGCGACTCCCGTGACGACCAGTCCCGTGAACTGGAGCGCGCGAGAGAGAAGATACACGAGCGAGACGAGGCTATTGGGCCGGCAACTCGGCGACCGAGATCCGCGTGATCCGATCTCCCTGTTCGATTCTTTCGACGACGTCCTGGCCGGCGACGACCTGGCCGAACGCCGTGTAGATGCCGTCGAGATGCGGTTGCGGCGCGTGGGTCACGAACCACTGGCTGCCGCCGGTGTCGGGCCCGGAAAGCGCCATCCCCACGGTGCCTTCAGAGTACTCGATCGAGTTCAGCTCGTCGCGGATCTCGTAGCCCGGGCCGCCGTTGCCGGTCCCCGTCGGATCGCCGTCCTGAATCACGAAATTCGGCACCACCCGGTGAATGGGCACCCCGTTGAAGAACCCCCGCTCGGCGAGCGTCACGAAATTCATCACGGTGATCGGCGCGGCCGCGCCCGCGAGCCGGATCCGGAAGGCGCCGCGCGGCGTCTCGACCGTCGCCACCCAGGGCTTCTTCGCCTCGGCCAGGAGCGACACGTAGTCCGCGGCGCTTCGGGCGGGCTTGAACTCGGGCGCGGGAAAGGTCGCCGGGTCCGCGCGGAAGTTCTGCAGAAGAGACTTTCGGGCGAGGCGGGCAACGACCGGGTTCGGGTGGCGATAAGCCGCCTCCACGAGCTGCCGGGCCCCCGACTCCGAGCGCAGCTTCTCCGCCGCGGCGATGATTGCGATCGCGACGTCGGGCTCGCGCATCCCCGCGGACTTCGAGAGCGTCTCCGAGAGCAGCGGGATCACGGACGGATCTCCCGTGCGGGTGAGCGCCTCGACGGCGGAAGCCCGGACTCCCGCGTCCGCGTCGTTGGCCGCGGCCTGCACGAGGGCGCGGTTCTGGGTGACGGCTTCCGCCGTCCGCAGGCCCGCGAGGACCGCACCCCGGACGAGCGGATCGGGATCGGACGCGAGCTTCGATCTCAGCGTTCCCGCTTTCGCGAACGGAAGATATCCGAGAGCCTCGGCGGCCGCCGCGCGGAGCGGAGCTTCCGGCGATCGGGCGGCGTTCTCGAGGGCCGGCCGAACGGTGTCGCTCTCGCGGAGCACCGCGACGACCGAGAGCAGAGCAACCTGGCGCCGCCGGCCGGTTCCCGTCGTCGCGATCGACCACAGCCTCCGGAACACGTCACGGTCGGCGCCGGCGAACTGCCGGGCGAGCGTGAGAGCCGGAACCGCGATGTTCGGGTTTGCGTCCCCCGCCAGCGAGAGAACGCGCGCGATGCGCTCCTTTCGCGTGGCGGTCCCGGCGTTCTTCTCCAGCACGGTCTCGAGAGCCACGAGCGCGTTCGTGACGAGCGGCGGCTTTGCGCTGTCCAGCGCCGCGAGCAGAGGCTCGAGAGACTCCTTCTTCGCGAGAACCCCGAGCGCGCGCGCCGCGTAGGCCGCGATGTCGGCGTCGCTGTCGGCGAGAGCCGCCGTCAGCGCGGGAAGAGATGACTCGAGCGGTTTGCGACCAATTGCGTAGATTGCTGCGAAGCGGACCCGCGCGTCGGGATCGCTCGCGAATCGCAGCGCGGCCTGCTCCGTCGCCGGCGCGGCGAAGCGCCAGAGCGACCGCAGGATGGTCGCGCGCGGTTCGGGCGAGGCGGTCGTGTCCACGGCCGCGACGAGCGCGTCCTGGCCGTCGCCGCGCGCCAGAAACCCGATCGCCCGGGCGGCGGCTCCGACGACCGGCGCGTCCCGGCTCGCCAGCAGAGGAATGAGCTCGGCCGTCAAGGTCGGGTCGCCGAGGACCTGGCTCCCGAAAGCGGCGGATCTCTGGACGCCGGGATCTCGGTCGGAGAGGAGGAGGACGAGGAGGGGGCGACCCCGCGCGTCGCCGATGCGGCCGAGGGCGATGGCGCCGCGCGCGCGGAGGGCGGGATCGTTCGAACGCGCGGCCGACTCCAGGGTCGACGCGTCGAACGCCCGGCGGTCTTCGAGCTCGAGAAGCGCGCCTTCCGCTTGCGCGGGCGTGGCGAACGTCCGGGGCGGCGCCGTGGGCGGGAGAGACGCGCCCGGTGTGGCCGGTGCGCTGCCGCAGCGGACGAGTGCCGCGATGCCGAGCACGGCTGCGAGAAGACTCCACGTGTGTCGAGAAGTCATGATCGCGTCCTTTCTATCCAGGGAAAGCGCGAATTATAGGGGTCAGGTCTCCACTTACCACTTTCGGGTCTAAACCATTGATCCGCCTGACCTGGGGGGTACGTCTATTTCGAGACGTACCCCTTTGCCGTTTGGTTTGTTGAGGATCGGAGGCAAAGTGGCAAATGGAGACCTGACCCCCCCTCAAGCCCCCATGAGCAGGCGGTCGCCGAGCATCCCGGGCAGTCCGGCGGAGTGGATCTTCTCCCGCGCCTTCTCGACGTCGTATCGGGCCCGTTCGAAAGTCACGGTGCGCTGATCGCTGTCGTAGAAGGCGAACGAGGCATCGGGATTCCGGTCCCGGGGCTGCCCGATCGAGCCGGGATTGATCAGGTAACGACAGTCGCGTTTCAGGCGCATCCGCACCCGGTCGCCGCGGACGACGTCCACGCGGATCCCGTGCGGCTGCAGCGCGAAAACGGAAGGAATGTGGCTGTGTCCAAAGAAGCACACGCTCGCGTCGGAGAAGGTGAAGTTCAGGTAGGCGTCGTAGTCCGAGAAGATGTAGGCGTCTTCGTCGCGCGGCGACCCATGACAGATGACGAACGCGCGGTCGACTTCCATCGGCCCCACGGGCAACTCCTCGAGGAACCGGCGGCTCGAGGACGTGATCGTCTCGGTCGTCCAGCGCGCCGCCTTCAGAGCGACCGGGTTGAAGAGGTCGCCCGAGTCGAGACCGCAGACGACCTTGTCGTGATTCCCGCGGATCATCGCTTTGCGCTTCCGGATCCGATTGACGCGTTCGATGACGGCGTTCGGGTCCGCTCCATACCCGACGAAGTCGCCGAGGATCACGACGCGGTCGTACTTCCGGCGCTGAGCGCGCGCGAGCACGGCCGACAGGGCCTCCTGGTTCGAGTGGATGTCGGAAAGAATGAGATAGCGCATGGCCTGCGACCCCGGGATCCGGGGCTCTAGAGGACAACTCCCAGCTCTCGCCGGTCGTACACGGCGGAGAGCACTCTGTCTGCGGACTCTTCGATCGACTCTCGACCCGTCAGGGCAACGCGGACGGCCGCCATTCTATAGGACGGCTCGCGCTCGGCGAAGAGCGCCGCTGCCTGCGCGGCGCTGACGAAGAGCGGGCGGTCGATCTTCCCCGTCAGGCGCGATCGGACGACGTCGAACGGAACGTCGAGGTAGACCGCGGTTCCCAGACGCGTGATCGTCCGGCGATTCGGCTCGGATACCCATGAGCCGCCGCCCGTCGCGATGAGGGCGTCTGGCAGAGCTTCCGTCCCCCCGAGGAACGCCGCCTCGCGCTCGCGGAATGCGGCTTCGCCGGAGGTTTCGAAGATCGCGCGCACCGTGAGACCCGACGTGCGCTCGATCTCGGCGTCGAGGTCGACGAACGGAACGCGCAGGCGCTCGGCGATGCGCCGTCCGATCGCCGTCTTCCCGCTTCCCATGAACCCGACGAGGAAGATGCGGCCGGGCGGAGATCGACGGCGCGAGCGATCGAGGAGGTCGCGAGCGTTTTCCTCGAGCCGGCCGGCGGCGGAAAGCGCTCCGATCACGGCCGCCGAGTCCGCGCCGGCGTCGAGAACCGCGTCCAGCCGCTCTTCGGTGATGCCGCCGACCGCGACGAGGGGCTTCGTCTTCTCCCGCGCGACCGCGGCAAGGGCGGCGACGCCCTGCGCCGCGCGGCCGGGTTTGGTCGAGCTGTCGAAGATCGGACCGAAGGCGACGTAGTCGCAGGCGGGGTCGGCAAAGGCGTCGCTGGCCGCCGAGGGATCATGCGTGGAAACGCCCAGAGGAGCGCCGGCGGAGAGCTGCGGCCGGGCCGAGGCGGCCGGGAGGTCCTCCTCTCCCAGGTGAACGCCGACTCCGGCGAGTCTCGCCACGTCCACGCGATCGTTCACGATGACGGTCGCGCCGACGTCGCCCGCCCGCCGATCCGCCGATTCGACCGCGGCGAGGAGCGCGGGATCGTCGAGGCGGCGCTCCCGCACCTGGAGCAGGCGAATCCCGACGGAGAACAGACGCCCGGCGCGGTCGGCGACGTCCGCCGCCGTCGACGCGGTGCCGTCCGTGATCGCGTAGATCGGAGGGAGCTTGACGAACCCCTCCTAGGACGCCGCCGCGAACCGCTCCATGAACCGCGTCGAGAGGCGCCCCTCCCGGAAGTCCGGGTCGTCCAGGATCCGCCGGTGCATCGGAATCGTCGTCTTGACCCCTTCGATCACGAAGAGGTCGAGCGCACGGCGCGCGCGCGCGATCGCCTCGACGCGGTCCCTCCCTCTCACGATCAACTTCGCGATCAGCGAGTCGTAGTGGGGCGGGATGACGTACCCGTGGTACGCCGCCGTGTCGACGCGGACGCCCAGCCCGCCGGGGGGATGAAACGTCGTGAGGCGGCCGGGCGACGGCGCGAAGGTGACGGGGTCCTCGGCGTTCACTCGAAACTCGATCGCGTGGCCGCGCGGCACGAGCTCCCGCCCGGAGAACGACAGCGGCTCCCCCGCCGCGACCGCGATCTGCTCCTTGACCATGTCGACCCCGGTGACCTCTTCGGTCACCGGATGCTCGACCTGGAGGCGAGTATTCATTTCCATGAAGTAGAAGCGGTCCTGGGAATCGAGGAGGAACTCGATCGTGCCGGCGTTGGTGTAGTTGACCGCCTTCGCGGCCGCGACCGCCGCGGCTCCCATCTTGCGGCGCAGCTCCGGCGTCAGGACCGACGAGGGCGCCTCCTCGATCAGCTTCTGATGACGCCGCTGAATTGAGCACTCGCGCTCGCCGAGATGCTGGATGTTGCCGTGGGAGTCCCCGAAGATCTGGAACTCGATGTGCCGGGGCGCCTCCAGGTATTTCTCGAGATAGACCTCGGAGTTGGAGAAGGCTTTCTCCGCCTCGGCCCGTGCGGTGTCGTAGGCGCCCGAGAGCTCCCGCTCATCGCGCGCGACGCGCATTCCGCGCCCGCCCCCGCCCGCCGACGCTTTCAAAATGACCGGATAACCCGCCTTCCGGGCGAACGCCAGCGCCTCGTCGACCGACTCGACGGGCCCCGGAGATCCGGGCACCGTCGGAACTCCGGCCGCCGCCACCGTGCGCCGAGCGAGCGACTTGTCCCCCATTCTCCTCATGGCGTCGGGAGACGGGCCGATGAACGCGATGTGGCAGTCCTGCAGGATTTCGGCGAAGTATGCGTTTTCGGACAGAAAACCGTAGCCGGGATGGATCGCGTCCGCCTCGGTGATCTCCGCCGCCGAGACGATCGCGGAAATGTTCAGGTACGACGCGGCGGATGGGTACGGGCCGACACAGACGTCTTCGTCGGCGTATCGGACGTGCAGGGCGTCCCGGTCCGCCTCACTGTAAATGGCGACGGTCTTGATCTCGAGCTCGCGGCAGGCCGAGATGATCCGGAGCGCGATCTCGCCCCGGTTGGCGATCAGGATTTTCTTGAACACGCGTCAGTGGCGACTACGCCGCCAGCCGGATCCCGAAGAGCTTCTCCCCGTACTCGACCGGCTGGCCGTTGCGCGCGTAGACGGCGACGATCTCACCCTCGACGTCGGACTCGATCTCGTTCATGAGCTTCATCGACTCGATGATGCAGAGGGTCTTGCCCTTGGCGACCTTTGCTCCGACCTCGGCGAACGGTTCCGACTCGGGAGACGGGGAACGGTAGAACGTCCCGACGATCGGCGAGGTAATGACGTGGACGTCCTCGGCCTCCTTCTCCGCCGGCGTCGCGGTCGACGCCGCAGCGGTCAGGGCCGAGCTCCCCGAAGCGACCGGCACCCCTTCGACCGTCCCGTTCACGACGGGGCGGCCGCCTTCGATGCGGAGCCGGAATCCCGTGCGCTCGATCTCGACTCCGGCGAGCCCCCGCTCCGAGACGAGGTCGATCAATTCCTTGATTTCCTTGAAAGAGAGCATCGCTTCCTACAAAAGCTCCTTTTCGAGAGCCGCAGCGGCCTTGCGAAGCTCGAATCGGCCGCGCCCGAGGTTGCCCTCCCGACCCAGCAGCAGCAGCAGATAATACTCCCCGGTCACCCGCGAGAGGACCGTGATGGCGCCGTCCGCCACCGTGGCGACCTCGCGCACCGGGCCCGCTCCGGCGGCCATCCCCGCGTTGCGTGCCGCTTTGAGGAGACCGCCCATCTCCGCCGCAACCGTCTCCATGGAAAGACCTTCCGTCGAGCCCCAGGTTTCGACCGGTATGCCGTCGGCGCCGACGAGCGAAACCGCCCGCGTGCCGTCGACACGGTCGGAGATGCGGCGAAGAGTTTCGGCGAAAGCGCCCATGGGAGCTCAGGAACCGAACCGTTTTTCGGCTCCCGTCTGTATCACGGCCAGCCACTCGTTCAAAGTCTGAATCTTCGCGAGGCGCCGTTCGCGCCCCGGATCGCCGGCGGGAAGCGCGGGGGGCGGGGGGCTCTGAGCGAGGCGCGCGGCTTCGTCGCGGAGACGGCGGAGCTCCTCGTTGCTCGCGTCGGCGGAGAGGAGCTCCCCGAAGACCCGCGCCGCCTCCGGATAGTGCTCCTGCTCGAAGTAGAGGTCGGCGAGGGTGCGGCCGGTCAACGGAGCCGGCTCGGCTTGCGGAGTCGGGGCGGCGGCCGCCGTCGGCGCGGCGGGCTCGAAGGGCCACGTCGCTTCCGGGAGACGGATCTTCCGGGTGATGATTTCCTCTTCGACCCTCGGTGTGGAAGCGAGGGCGTCGAGAGAGACGTCCCGCGAGGGGACTTCGGGCGCCTCCGATGCGGCTTCAACGGGTCGGGAGGGCCGCTTGTAGGAGATCCCGCTGATGTCGTTCGGATCCGTATGGCGTCTGGGTGTGAACTCGAATGGCGGAATCGCCATCGGGTCGGCGAGGGCGGCCGGAGGCGCGATCGGACTCGCCGAATCGATCGGGCTTCCGGGGACTGCCGGCGGGTGCGGAGGCGCCGTCGTCACGTCCGGCGTCTGATCGGGACCCGTCTCGGCCTCGAGGCGGTGGATCAGGGCGTCGAGCCGCCGATCGCCGGAGATGGCCCGGTAGCGCAGATATCTCTTCAGGGCGTCGAGCGGCTCTCCGCGCGAGAGGTGCAGGTCGCCCAGGGCCTTCGCGGCAACCAGGTTCGACGGATCCTCGGCCAGGGCCTTCGAGAACGCCGCCATGGAGTCGTCGATGCGGCCCGCCTCGAGATGGGCGCGGGCGAGCGCGATTCGCGCGGCCACGTAACCCTCGTGAAGGGCGAGCCCGGACTCGAGGGCTTTGATCGCGTCGGGGAGCCGGCCCGCCTTCCGGTACTCCTCGGCGAGCGGCACGAAGAAGCGCGAGCCCGGCTCGCGGGCAACGCGCGTCTCGAGCTCCCGGATGCGCGAGTCGGCGTCAGCCATGAGGCACGAAACAAAGCCGCCCCCCGAAGGGGGCGGCAACGAACGAAAGGCGAAGAGGAATCACGGACTGACGGTGGTCGTCGCCGAGGCGCTGTTGTTCGCCGAGTTCGAGTCGGGGGTCGAAGACAGAACTGTGGCGGTGTTGGTGAGCGTGCTGCTGGGCGGCGCCACGACGTTGACCCCGATGGTGATCGTGACGGGAGGATCGGCCGGCGCGAGCGTTCCAATGGTCACATGGACGGTGCCGTTCGTGCCTACCGCCGGCCCGGTGCAGACGCCGACCGAGCTCACGCACGACTGGAAGGTAGTCCCGCTCGGCAGCGGATCGCTGACCTCGACGTTGGTCGCCGAAATCGCACCGAGGTTATCGACGGTGACCGTGTAAGTCAGGCTGCCGCCGGAGAGCACCGGATCCGGAGAGTCGCTCTTGGCGATCGAGAGGTCGGTCGCCGCGGCCGTCGTCACCGACGTCGTGGCCGTCGCGCTGTTGTTCGCGAGGTTCGAATCCGCCGTCGGAGACGAGACCGTCGCCGTGTTCGAAACGACGCTGCCCGCACCGGCATTGACGTTGACCACGAGGTTGATGGTGGCCGACCCGAGACTCGGAATCGTCCCGAGGTCCGCGGTCACCGTCCCGGTCGATCCGGGAGGCGGCCCAGCGCAGCTGCCGACGGACGGAACGCACGAGACGAAGGTCGTTCCCGTCGGGAGCACGTCACTCACGACGACGTTCGCCGCCGTCGCGGGTCCCGCATTGTTGACCGTGATGGTGTAGGAAATGTTGCCGCCCACGCCGACCGGATCGGGGGCGTCGGTCTTCGTGATGCCGAGGTCGGCGTTGACCGCGCCCGAGACCGTGGTCGTCGTCGTCGACGTGTTGTTCCCGTTGTTCGTGTCGGGTGTCGCAGAGGTCACGACCGCGACGTTGGTCAGGACGACACTCGGAGGCGCCGTCACGTTGACGGCGATCGAGAGGGTGGCGAAGCCGGGGAACCCGACCGTGCCGAAGTTGGCCGTGACCGTTCCATTCGAGCCGACCGAGGGGCCGCTGCAGCTTCCCTGGCTGGCGTTGCACGAGATGAACGTCGTTCCGACCGGCAGCGGGTCGGTCACGTTGACGCCGAGCGAGAAGCCCGGACCGTTGTTGGTCACGATGATCGTGTAGGTGAGCGTGGTGCCGCTCACGACCGGATCCGGCGAATCAGTCTTAGCGATCGTCAGATCCGCCGGCGCCGGAGTCGGTGTCGGGGTCGGTCCGGCAGTCGGCGTCTGCGTTCCGGTCGGCTGCGGCGTCAGGGACGTGGGCGACGGCGTCGGCGTCGGAACGACGCACTCGACCTGGGGCTGGAAGGCGGACGCCGAGGACGTCGTGCAGCTGGTGAAGCGGCTCGTCACGGCGACGGCGACCGCCCCTCCGACGTTGACCGGGGTCCCCGTCGCCGTACCCGGCGGACAGAGTGGCGCCGCGAGGCCGAGGTCGGGGACGATTACGGTGAGTTCCGTCGACGAGGCCGCGGTCACGGTCGCGAGCCGCCCGCCGATTTCGACGAAAGCGTCCGCGATCGAAGGCGGCAGGTTGAACCCGGTGATCGTCATAACCGTGCCCGGAGGCCCGGTGCGCGGAGAGATCGAGACGATCACGGGTTTTGTTATCGCGACGAGATAGGTGAAGGAGAGACCGGACGCACTGTTGCCGGTGTCGATGTTCGTGACCACAACCGGACCGGTCACGTCGTTGCACCCCGTTTGCAGAAGGGGCCGGCCCGGGAGAACGACGAGCTCGCTTTCCGACACGGAGAGAACCGTCGCGGCCCAGCCAGCGAGAGTGACCGCCACGGGCGCCTGGAAGCCGTGACCGTGGATCGTCACCGGAGTGAAGGGCTGGTCCACGCGCTGCAGGTTGGGCCCCGAGAGAGCAATGATCTGAACGGGCTGGGTGTAGCGGTAGCCGCCCGCAAGCGTCGCTTCCTGCCCGGACCTGATGTTGCGGACCCGCACGGCGACCTGCTGGTTCAGGTTGTCGCGCCCGGACCCGAACGCGGGCGGCGTGAGCACGACAATCTGGTTAAACGAGACGGAGACGATCGTCGCCTCGACCTCCCCGAAGAAGACCTGAACACCGCCCTCGCTGTCGAAGCCCGACCCGATGATCGTGACGCGGGTGTTGCCCTCGTTCACGCCGGAGGCGGGAAGCACCGCCGTGATCGTCGGCGTCGTCGGCAACGTCGTTCCGAAGGCGAAGCAGTTCGGCAGGGACAGCACCGTCGGCGTCGCCGTGTTGTTGTTCAGGGTGACTCGGATCTCGACCGGAGTCGTCGGCGAAGTGACCTCGGGGAACCCGGGCGTCAGAACGTTGATGACGTCGTTGGTGACGCTCGTGACGGTCGCCTCCCGGGCGACCCCGTTGACGAAGAAGACCACGCGCGCATTCGCCGCCTCGTTGCCCGTGCAGCCGGACGTCGGGCAGAAACGCCCGCCGTGGAGCGCCAGCGCGGTTCCGCCGGTGTTCGGCCCGAAGCTCGGATCGCAGAACGAGATGAAAGGCCCGGCTCCCGCCGCCGCCTGCTGGAACGCGATCGTGATCGTCGCCGACCCGGTCTCGCTGCCGACGGTCGAGGTCGCGCGGACGACTGCGGTTCCCGGAAACTCCGAGCACAATGCCGTGACAGCGGCTCCGTTCTGCGTCGTGACCGAGATCAGCGGGAGACCGTTCTGAGCAAAGACTCCGAAGTCGGTCGAGAACACCACGCCGGTTCCATCCGGGACGCTGGCGCCGTTCAGCGTGACGATCGCCTGAATGAGCGTACAGGTCCCGGCGGGCGGATTGGGATTGCTCGTGAAGAGCCGGATCTGGAGCGCGGTCGAGCCCGTGGGTCCCTGTCCTCCCCCGGGGCCGCCACTCTTGGGGGGCGTCGGCGCATCGGACGAGCACCCGAAGGCGCCCGCGACGAGCGCGAGAACGGTCACGGTGATGGCGATCCGGCGCATGAAGGCCTCCGTTACTTGCTTCTTCCGGAAGCTAGAAGCAGCTGACGCATGAAAAGACAAGGATTCCCGAAGCCGTCTGACTCTGGACGCGATGTCCCGAAGCGGTCTGTCCGAAGAACGTGATGTCGAAAGTCATGCCGATCTGAGTTCGCCCGGTCTCCCGGTCGACCCCCCCGTTGAACGGCAGCAGCTGATCGAACGGCGAGAGTTGGAGATCGGAAGCATCCATGATCGGAAAGTTGGCCAGGGTCGCCTGTCCCTCCGACGGCACCAGGATGCCGGCGCCAAAGGTCTTCGTCGCGGGCACTCGGGTCCCGCCGTCCGTCCGGCGGAAACGCACCGTGTAGCTGTTGATCTGCGTGTCTGCGAAGCCCAGCGGGTCGGACTGCGTCGCGTTCTTCAAGTGGCTTTCGAGCGTGATCGTCTGGATCTGCACGGGCGCCGGAGATCCGACGTCGATGAATCCGGGCTGCAGGTCGAGCGACACCGTGATGAAGACGGGCGCCTCGGTTTCGCCCTCCTTGTTCGTGCAGGCGGGCGCCGCCGCGATCACGAGGAGGGCCGCCAAAATCAGAGCTCTTTTCTTCATGGCTTCGTCCTTTTTCTTCAACGGAGAATCCGGGGGGTAATGAAGATGAGCAGCTCGTCGTGCTTCTCGGTGCGGGTCCTGTTGCGGAAGAGGTTTCCGAGAATCGGGATCTTCCAGAGTCCGGGAATCATGTTGTTCTGGTCCTGGTCGTTGATCTGGAAAATGCCGCCGATGACGGTCGTTCCGCCGTCGCGAACGAGGATCTGCCCGCGATATTCGCGGATCGTCAACGGGACGTTGGCGCCGAGCGTCAGATTCAGAGCGACCGCCGGCTCGCGCTTCTGAACGGCGACGTTCAACAGGATCGTCCCCTCAGCGGTGATTTGCGGCGTGACCTCGAGCTTCAGCGTCGCGTCGACGTAGACGACCGTCGTGGTGTTGTTGACCGTGGTCTGAACCGGGATCTGCACGCCCGACTGAATGAGCGCGGCCGTATTCGTGAGCGCCGCGAGCTTCGGCGACGAGATGATCTTCAACAACCCCTGGTTTTCAGCCGCGGTCAGAGACACATCGAGGTTGAAGGTGTCGAGGATGTTTCCCAGGCGGATCGATCCGACAACCGGCCCGTTCGCGAGGCCGACCCGAAAGGCGCCTTCCCCGTTGTTCGGGAAGTTGAGATTCGTCGTGTTGCCGTGGGCAACGTCGGCCACGCCGCTGAAGCCCCAGTTGATGCCGAGGCTGCGACCGAGGGTCTTCGTCGTCTCGACGATCCGCGACTCGATCATCACCTGCGGCGTCGCCGTGTCGAGGTTGTCGATCAGCTGCAGGACGGCGGGGAGGAAAGTCGGGATCTCCCGGATGATGAGCGTGTTCGTCCGAGTGTCGACCACGATGTCGCCCCGACGCGACATGATGCTCTTGAGCGTGGGCGTGATCTCCAGCGCGCGCGCGTAGGACAGCTTCTTGATGACGGTGCGGGTCGGCTCCGCGGCCTGCCGCGCTTCCGCCAGACGCGCCCGGTCGGTCTCCTCCGCCTGGAGCTTCGTGGTCGTCGCGATCCGCATGATGTTGTTCTCGAGGACGTAGCCCAGGCTGTTCTGCTTCAAGATCAGGTCGAGCGCCTGGTCCCAGGGAACGTTCTCGAGCTGAACGGTGACGGTGCCGCGAACCTCCGGATCGATGACGATGTTCAGCCCCGTCAGCTGCGAGATCGTGCGGAAAACGTCCTTGATGTCCGCGTCCTTCAGGTCGAGCGAGATCGGCTCGCCCGTGAACTGCGTCTGCCCTTCCGCGAGCGTGCGTGACTGGAACGCCGTCAGCTCGCCCGCCTGCGCAGTCTGCTCCTGCTGCGCGAGGATGGCGGCTGCGGCCTCGAACAGGGCGTCCTCTTTCGCGGCGGGCGGCTCGGGTGTCGCCTTTGCGCGAGTGCGCCGCGCCTCGCGGATGCCGGGCGGCAGCGGCGAGGGCAGACTCGCTTCCGGCTTCCGCGCGGCCGGCTCGGCAGCCGCGGTCGAAGGCGGCGCGGAAGCAGGTGCGGCAACGGGGTTCGCGACGGACGCCGCCGGCTCGTCGGCGGGAGCAGAGGCCGGCGGCGGCGCGACGATTTCGGTTCGCGACGGCGCCGTCTCGGCGACCGATGGCATCGGGGCGGGCTCGGGCGGTTTTTCGACCGGCGCCGGGGTCGGAGCCGGAGCCGCTTGCGCCACGGCGACTGCGGGCGGCAGGGAGGCGGCGGCGGCCGATTCGGCCTCTCCAACGACGACGGAGACGCGCTCGCCGTCGAGGCGAACGGCGTGGGGTGTCGGGCGGACGAGGTCGAGCACGATGCGGGTGATCGGGTCGGGCGCCGACTGGAATTGCGAGACCCGCACCCGCGAGACGGGCCCGCCCTTCACGGGCAGGACTTTCCGGCGAACGGCGTTTTTCACCCCGGGCAGGTCGATGACGACCCGCGGCGGGTTGGCCAGGACGAAGTCTCTGGCCTGGAGGGTGCCGTCGGCGAGCAAATGAATCGCGACCTCCTCGCCGGTGGTCTCGACGGTGACCTCTTCGAGAGCGTGCGCCAGCTCCGCTCGCACGAGCGCGGGCGGGGTGATGGGCTCCGTGACCACCGCCGTCTCCGCGACGGCGGGCGCCGATTCGGCGGACGCCTCGCGCGGCGCCTCGAACGCCACGGCGAGCCCGCGTCCGACCGATCGCAGTTCGTACTTCAGTCCGGGCCGGTGCTCGACGGACAGGCGAGTCACCTGTTTCCCGAGCTCGTCGAGCGTCTCGACGCGGACCGACTGCACGAGAGCGCCCCCGGCCGCTGGGGACACAAACCCTTCGGCGGTCCGGACGCCCGGCAATTCGACGATCAGGAGGTCCGGTCGCGGCTCATAGGAGGTGTAGAGGAGCGGCGCGTCGGCGGAAATGACCACCCTCGCGCCGTCCGCGTCTTCGTTGAACGCCGCCTGGGTCACCTGACCCGACGACGCGGGTTCCGCCGGCGCCGGGGAGCTCGTCGCGGCCGCCGGAGAGGGGTGCATCGGGCCGGCCGAGACCCGGTTGCCCTTCTTGACGGCGGAGCACCCGGACGCCCCCGCAAGGATGGCGGTCATCGCGATCGCCGTCGCGGCTGCTCTGAAAGTCCTTCTCATCGTCCCTCCCGTCGCGCCGGAGTTCCTCGAACCGGGGATCTTCACGGTCTGGTCGTCACGTTCAATTGCTTGGTCACTTCGCGAAAGGGCTTCACGCTCTGCGGATCGTTGATGTTCTGCCGAAACACGACTTCGTTCGGACCGACGCGGGTCACTTCCCCGTCGTAGAGGAGGTCTCCGGACCGGACGAGATAGCTCTTGTTGTCGGTCCCGCGGACCTGCGCGACGTAGCCGGAGCGCACTTTCCAGATACCGTGGACGGCGACGTCGTCGATCGACATGCCGGCGATCCCCGGAGGCCGCTCGCCGCGGGCGCGATCCTCCGGCCGGACCAGAAGAGAGCGGAAAGGGTCGCGGCGGCCGGCGGGATCGTAGCTGTACGAGCGCCCGGACAGCGCTTCCTCGTCCTGCGCGATCATCGCCTCGCCCGGAGAGCGGGGAGCCGGAGTCGGCGCGGGCGTGGGAACGGGGGTCGGGCGCGGCGGGTCCGCGGCCGACGTCACCGCGACGACGCCGACGAGGAGTGCCGCGAGGGAGACGAGGGATTTCATTCGACGCCCTTGGCTTCCGCGCGCTCTTTCATTTTCCGAGCGCTCTGCGCTGCCGGAGCCTGGGGCTGCTGGCTGCCCGGCGCGCCAGCCTGCGTTTCCGAGGGCGGAGTTGCAGTCTCGTCGCCCGTGTAGATAAAGGTCTTGGCGACGAAGTTGGCGGAAATCGACTTTTGTGGCACGTTGTCGAGCGCGCCGATTCTGAGGTCCTCGACGTTGATTATGCGCGAGAACCGGCTCATCCGATCGAAGAAGAGCGCGAGATTGTGGTACGTGCCCTCCAGGGCGATGTCGATCGGCCATTCCGCGTAGAACTCCTTGGGTATGAAGTCGCCGGGGGTGAACTTCTTCAGCGTGAAGTCCCCCTGCCGGGTCAGGGTCTCGATCCGCTTGATCAAATCTTCCGTGTTGCGCTTGGACGGCAGGACCTGGAGGAGCTTCCCGAGCTCGAGCTCGAGACGCCGGACCTCCTCGCGGAACTGGGCGAGCTTGCGCTCGGCGGCCCGGCCCTTCTGGATCTCCTGCTGCAGCCCTTCGAGCTGCGCCTGCTTGGACTTGATCTGACTGTTCAAGCCACGGAACCACGCGTAGTGCACGGCGCCGGCGAGGAGGGCGCCGATCAGGAGCCCGTAGCCCAGGGCCTGGTACCAGGGCTTGTCCTCGAGTTTGAGGTCGATTGCCACGCGTTAGGTTCCGGGCGCCGGCGGCGGCGTCGCCCCTGCCGGTGCTCTTGACGCAGGTGGCTGGTCGTACGGACCGACCGAGAGCGCCTGAGCGTTCGTGAACGTCAGGCTCATCTCCCAGACGTAAAGCCCCTGAGATCCGCCCTCGCGCCCGAGGTTGCGGAAAACGGGCTCCGCAAAAAACGGGCTTTTCTTGATGTTCTCGAGGTAGGTGGCCACCGCGTTGGGTGAGAGCGTGCGGCCCTTCAGATTCACCTGCTGGCCCGAGACCGTGAGATCCGTCAACCAGACGAGGTCGGGAAGCGCCTTCGAGATCTCGTCCATCAGGCGCACCGGCCCCTTTTGGTTCGTCTTCAAGTTGTTGATGAGCTGGATTTTCGCTTCGAGGCTCGCCTTCTTGTCCTCGTAGCCCTTGACCTCGTCGATGATCGACCTCAGTCGCGCGACTTCCTCGTTGGCCCGCGCAATGTCCTCGTCGAGGTGCCGGTTCTTCGACGTCAGGATCAGGGCCATGACGCCGATGTAGAGGAGTCCGAGCGCGACGCCTCCGAGCAGGATCAGGTTGTTGAGCCGGGCGCCGGAGGGAAGAAGCCCGGTTTTCTTGCGCGCCGCGGCCGTTCGGGCCTCGGTCAGAAGGTTGATCCGGATCAAGCCGCTTCGTCTCCAACGTGGCGGATCGCGAGCCCCACGGCCACGGCGAGGTTGGGGGCGTTCTCAGTCAACCACTCGGGTGAGACCGACGTTGCCGTGATGTCGATCTGGCGCAACGGGTTCATGACCTCCACGGGCATCCCGAACCGCTCTTTGAGCTGGGTGTCGAAGTTCACCACCCGGGAAGAGCCGCCCGACAGCAGGAGGTGATCGATCTTCTGGGTCGACGTGGTCGCCTGGAAGAAATCGAACGTCTTCTGGAGCTCCTGCGCGAGGTCGTCGGTCACCGAACGGAGGATCGGAAGGATCTCCTGGACGGAGTGGTCGCCGGCCCGTTCCCCCTTCTTCAGGCTCTCCGCCTGATCGAAGGAAAGGGAGAGCTGCTTCTGAATCGCATCGGTGTACTGGTTGCCGCCGAAGGAGAGGTCGCGCCAGAAGACCGTGTGCGGCCCCGAAAGGATGTTGACGTTGGTGACCGAAGCGCCGACGTTGACGAGCGCAACGACCCGGCCGGCTTCGATCGGGTAGTTCGCCTCGTAGGCGTTCTGCAGCGCGAACGAATCGACGTCCACGAGCAGCGGGTTCTTGCCGGCCTGCGAGATGACGCCCGTGTAGTCGCCGATCTTGTCCTTCTTGACGGCGACCAGGAGCACGTCCATGGTGTCGCCGGCCCCCGACTCGAGCACCACGTAGTCGAGGTTGACGTCGTTGATGTCGAACGGGACGTACTGCTCGGCCTCCCACCGGATCGACTCCCCCAGCTCCTCGGGCGACATGGCGGGGAGCGTGATCTTCTTGACGATCACGGAATGACCCGACACGGAGGTCCCGAAGTCCGGGTTTCTCACGTTCAGGGTCGAAACCAGCCGGTTGACCGTATCGACCACGAGGGAGGCGTCCATGATGGCACCGTCGACGATGGCCTCCGGGGAAAGCGTCTCCAGGCCCGATTTGACAAGGCGGTACCCCCCGCCCTTGGCGTCCTTCAGCTCGACGAGCTTGATCGCCGACGAGCCGATGTCGAGACCTACTAGGTTCTTCGCCTTTCGGAACAGCACGCTCACGCCCCACCGAAAAAATTCATACGGTTTGGGCTTTTACCTTGGGATATTTCGGCTGGGGATGAAAATAGCAGAAAGTTTTTCTCCGGTCAATACTTAGGGCCGCTTTCGCGGCGCTGTTTGAGGTTCGAGGTTCGAGAGTAAAAGGGGCTTTCGCGTACGCTCAAACCTTGAACGTTGAACTTTGAAGCTTGAGCCCGACGTTGTAGGATGCCGCGCTTTTGACCGGAGCGACGCGCTCGAAAGAGGAACACGAATGGCCCAACACTGTCACTTCTGCGGAAAGACCCCGATGACGGGGTCGAACGTCAGCCACGCTCACAACGTCACGAGCCGTAAATGGCACCTGAACCTTCAGTCGGTCCGCGCCGTGATCGGCGGAACGAACAGGCGCGTGAACGCGTGTTCGCGGTGTCTGAGATCGGGAAAGGTGACCAAGCCGGCGGCTCGCCGCAAGGCGTCGGCTTCGAAGGAACCCGCGGTCTCCTAAATCCGTCAGTCCCGCTCCCCGGCCTTCGGTACGTTGTACTTCCGGACGACTTCCCGCACTCCCGAGATTCCCTTCAACCGGCTGAAGATCTTCTCGAGGTGCTTGGCGTCCGACGTCTCGAGCCAGACCGAGACGTATCCCTTCCGATCCTCCGAAGACCGCGCTTCGATCCTCCGGATGTTCGAGCCTTCGCCCGCGATCGCCTGGGTCAGGTCCGCGAGGAGACCCGGCCGGTCGTCGGTCACGACGTCGAGCTCGATCTCGTAGGACGCGCCCTTTTCCCCCGCCCACGCAACCTCGATCTGGCGGCCGGGGTCGTAGAGGAGGTTCCGGACGTTCGGGCAGCTGTCGGAGTGGACCGACACTCCTCGCCCTCGCGTGATGTAGCCGACGATCTTCTCTCCCGGGACGGGGTTGCAGCACTTGGCGAGAGAAGCGAGGAGGTCGTTGTGCCCTACGACCGTGATGTCGGGGGCGCCGAACGGAAGGATCTTGCGGACGACGCGTGAAACCGCGGTCTCGGACTTCACGGGCTGGGGCCGCTCCAGCTCTCCGGCAGGGACGAGCCTCTCGAGAACGTTGCGGGACGCGAGCTTTCCGTAGCCGAGCGCGGCGTAGAGGTCCTCCAGCCGCGAGAATCCCCAGCCGGGCAGCTCCGCCTGCAACTTTCCTTCCGACTCGAGCCGCTTGATGGTCTTCCTGTACTTCTTGAGCTCGCGCTCGAGCAGCCGCCGCCCGAGCTCGACCGCGCGCTCCTTCTCCTGGGCCTGAATGAAGTGGCGGATCTTGTGCCGCGCGCGGCTCGTCACCACGAACGAGAGCCAGTCGCGCGACGGGGTCTGATTCGGTGCGGTCAGGATCTCGACGATGTCCCCGCTCGCGAGTGGCGTCCGGAGCGGGATGAGCTTTCCGTTGACCCGCGCTCCGACGCACCGATCTCCCACGTCCGTGTGGACCCGATACGCGAAATCGACCGAGGTCGCACTCTTCGGAAACGCGAACACCTCCCCTTTCGGAGTGAACGTGTAGATCTCGTCCGGATATAGGTCGACCTTGAGAGAGGAGAGGAACTGCCGCGGATCGGACACGTCGCTCTGCCAGTCGACGACCTGCCGCAGCCACTGGAATCGTTCGTCGTCGGCGTGCGGTCCGAACCGCCCTTCCTTGTACTTCCAGTGCGCCGCGATGCCGCGCTCGGAGATCAGGTCCATCTCGCGCGTTCGAATCTGGATCTCGAACGGCTGCGCCTCCTCGCCCATGACCGAGGTGTGGAGGGACTGATAGAAGTTGGGCTTCGGCATCGCGATGTAGTCCTTGATCCGCCCGGGAAAGGGTCTCCAGAGCTGGTGGACCAGGCCGAGCGCCGCATAGCAGTCGCGGGTCTCGTTCGTGACGATCCGGAACGCGAGAATGTCGTAGAGCTCCGCGGCGTCGACTCCCCGCCGGCGCATCTTGTCGGCGATCGAGTAGTACCGCTTCACGCGGCCGGTCACTTCCCCCCGGATCCCGGCCTCGGAGAGCTTCGTCTCGAGGCGACTGCGGACCTTCTCGATCATCGTTTGCGAGCCCTTCATCCGCCGTTCGACCTCGCGCGCGATGCGGGCGTACTCGGCGGGCTCCAGGTGCATGAAGGCGAGGTCTTCGAGCTCCCCCTTCACGAGGCCCATTCCGAGGCGGTTCGCAATGGGCGCGTAGATGTCGAGAGTCTCGCGGGCGATCTCCCGGCGCTTTTCCTCCGGGAGGTACTGCAGCGTGCGCATGTTGTGGAGCCGGTCCGCGAGCTTGACGAGCACGACCCGCAGGTCCGAGACCATCGCGAGGATCATCTTGCGGAACGTCTCCGCCTGCTCCTGCTCGCGCGACACGTAGGAGAACTTGCCGATCTTGGTCAGACCGTCCACCAGGTCGGCGACTTCGGTGCCGAACTGCTGCGCGATGAGCTCCTTCGTCGTCAGGGTGTCCTCGAGGACGTCGTGCAGTAGGCCGACGACGATCGAGACGTCGTCCGCCTTCATTTCCGCGAGGATCGCCGCGACGTTCAGGGGGTGAACGAGGTATGGCTCGCCCGACCGCCGCACCTGCCCCTTGTGCTCGAGAGCGGAGAAGACGTACGCGCGCCGCAGCAGGTCCTGGTTGGACTGCGGGTTGTAGGCCTCGACGCGGTCGAGGATGTCCTCGAAGCGGATCATCACGAGGGAAAGATTACGCCGAGTGGACGAGGGCCGGAAGTCGGGAGCCGGAAACTGGGAGATCGAAATCGAAAGAGGCTCGGCGCCCGGTACCGCGCTACGGGCTACCGCGCTACCGTCTTCCGGACCTCTTCTTCTTGGCTGCCGCCGGTGGAGGCGGCGCGACGGGCTTGGCGGCGGGCACGGCCTGGAGCTTTCTCCGGCCGCGCAGGTCCTTCCAGATCACGACGATCGCGGCCGCGACGTAGATCGAGGAGTACGTCCCGATGATGATCCCGATGATGAGCGTGAGTGCGAACGTATTCAGGACCTCTCCTCCGAGGATGAACAAGGCGATCACGACGAGCATCGTCGCCCCGGAGGTGAGAACGGTCCGGGAAAGGGTCTGGTTGATCGACCGGTTGATGACCGATTCGAGCGCTTCCTTCTTCGGCGTTCGCTGGTTCTCGCGAACGCGGTCGTAGACGACGACCGTGTCGTTGACGGAATAGCCCACGAGCGTCAGCAGCGCCGCGACCACGACGAGGTTGAACTCGCGTCCGAGGAGCGCGAGGAGTCCCACGGTGATCAGCGTGTCGTGGATGAGGGCGACCACCGCGCCGACCCCGAAGGGCACGGAGCGGAACCGGATCGCGATGTACGCGAGCATGCCGGCAATGGACCAGACGACCGCGAGCAGCGCCTTCTTACGCAGGTCGGCGCCGACCTGCGGACCGACGTTCTCCGCGGAGAGCAGGACGAACGGACCCGTGTACGAGCTCGCCTTCAACCAATTTCGAACGGCGGGCGAAAGATCGGGAACCCTGTCGAGATCCGCCGTGGACCGGAAGATGCCGATCCTGGACCGGTACGAGATGATCCGGTCGGCGATCGCCGGATAGTAGTTGGCGGTGATCGCGGCCGGCCGCACCGAAGCCTGGTCGGGATCGGCGGCGGCGAGACGCGCCGCAATCACGTCTTTTCCATCCCGATTGAGGTCGATCTTCGCGGGATCCGCTCCGGGCTGCAGCCCGGTCCGAAGAGCGTTCTGGACGTCATGCGATACGTCGCGGCCTTCCGTCCTCTGCTGCTGGACGCGGATCAGGACCTCGTTCTTCTCCAGCTCGCCGTAGCGCTGGAGACCGACGTCACCGAGGTTCGCGCCGTCGAGGATCTTGCGCAGCCGGTCGAGGTCCGGCCGCTCGGCGAACTGGACGGCGATCTGGGTGCCCCCGGCGAAGTCGATCCCGAACTTCAGCCCTTTCTGCACGAAGATCGCGAAGAGGCCGATCGCGATCAGCAGCCAGGAGCCGCCGATCGCGTACCACTTGTACTTCAGAAAATCGATGTTGGTCTGGCGGAACAGTTCCATGCGCGTGCTTTCAGATCGACAGGGCGTCGATGTGCTGGCGGCCTCCGTACATCAGCTCGAAGATCGTGTGGGAGACGAAAACGGCCGTGAACACCGAGATCAGGAGACCGAGGATCAGCGTGACCGCGAATCCCTTCACCGGCCCGGTTCCGAACTGGAACAGGAAGATCGCCGAGATGATGACGGTCAGGTGCGTGTCGATGATCGTCGCGAACGCCTTCGAGAAGCCGTTCTCGATGGCGGTCTTGGGGGCGCGGCCGGCCCGCAGCTCCTCGCGGATGCGCTCGAAGATCAGCACGTTCGAATCGACCGCCATGCCGATCGTGAGAATGAATCCGGCGATGCCGGGCAGCGTGAGCGTCGCACCGAAGAGCGCCATCGCTCCAAGCAGCAGGATCGCATTCAGGATCAGCGCGAGCACCGCGTTCAATCCCGCGAGGCGGTAATAGAGGACGCACGCCGCGAACACGAACAGCGCCCCGACGACCGAAGCCGTGATGCCCCTCTTGATCGAGTCGAGGCCGAGCGACGGCCCGACGGTCCGCTCCTCGAGGTAGGTCAGACCCGCCGGCAGCGCGCCCGCGCGCAACACGAGTGCGAGGTCGTTCGCCTCCTCGGGGGTGAAGCTGCCGGTGATCTCACCCTGATCGTGGATCTGCTCGTTGATCCTGGGCGAAGACTTGACGCGCTTGTCCAGGACGATCGCGAGCTGTTTGCCGACGTTCTCCCCGGTCGCCTTGGCGAACTTCTCCGCGCCCGCGGCGTTCAGGAAGAACGAAACGGCGTTGCCGCCGAGCTGGCGCTGCGTCGGGCGTGCATTCTTCAGGTCGCGTCCGGTGATCACCGCCACCTTGAGCACGAGATACCAGACCTGCTCCCTCTGACCGGGCGTGGCGGCGCCCTCGACGACCTCCATGTTCGCCGGGACCTGGCCGCTGTAAGGCGCCAGCAGTGCCGCGCGGTCCGGCAACGGTCCGGCCACAACGAGCTTCAGCTCCAGAAACGCCGTGCTCTTGATCAGGTCCTTGACGCGCTTCGGATCGTCGATGCCCGGCAGTTGCACGAGGATCCGGTCGGTTCCCTGTCGCGCAATCAGCGGTTCGGCCACGCCGAATTCGTCGATGCGGTTGCGGATCGTTTCGACGGCCTGTGAGACCGCGTTGTCTTCGATCGTTCGCCGCGAGAGGTCCTTGAGGCTGAAGATCCACTTTCCGCCGGCCGTCGAGACGGTCCAATCGGGCAGGAATCGCTTCACCGTCTCTTCGAGCTTTCGCTCGTCGGTCGCGGGCGTCACCGCGACTGCGAACGCGCGGTCGTTGGGAAACTCGACGGTCCCCAGCGTGATCCCCTGCTCGCGCGCCTGCGTCTGGAGCTGCTCGGCCGCGTCGTCGCGCTCCGCCTTCACCGCGTCGGCGGTGTTGACCTGAAGGACGAGGTGGATCCCGCCGCGCAGGTCGAGCCCGAGCTTGATGCCTTTCTTCAAGGCTTCCTTCAAGGGCGGTTTGCCCGGACCGATCCACTCGCGGCGGGCGTTCGAGTAACCCATCGCGATGTAGCCGGCGACCATCCCGGCGATGACGAGGACGATCAGCAGTACCCGCCAGCGAAGCCTCTTGGACAAAACGTGCCTCCCGAAAAAAGAACCGTGAAGTGTAACGGAAGAAGTCGGAACTGTCAGCTGCCCGGGGCGGTCGGAGTGGCGGCCTCCGGCTCGGAGGCGGGCCCGGAGATCGCGCTGCGCAGGACTTTCACCTTCACGTTGTCCCCGATCTGCAGGATGACAGCGCCGTGCGTCTCGTCGAAGGCCGAGATCCGCCCGAAGATCCCGCCGCTCGTGACGACCTCGTCGCCCTTTTTCAGCTGCGTGAGCATCGCCTGCTGGCGCTTCTGGCGCTTGCGCATCGGCGCGATCAGCAGGAAGTAAAAGATGACGAAGATGAAGATCATCGGGAGGAACTGGATGAGCCCGCCTCCCGGGCCCGGCTGAGGGGCCGACTGAAGTCGATCCAACGCGTTGGTGATCATCGCCGGCGGATCATATCGGACGGGGCCGGGACTGTCTCATGGCTTCGAGAACGGCATCGGCTCCTTGCGTGGCGGAACGTTCTCTCGAGCGGCATTGGCTCTTCCCCAGAACCGCAGGAAATTCTCCCCGAGCACTCCCCGGACCTCTTCCTCGGAGTGGCCGCGCCGCAGGAGCTCCTCGGTCAGCACCGGGAGCTTCGAAACGTCCTCGAGGCCCTCGGGAGGGTCCTCGATCCCGTCGAAATCGGTGCCGAGACCGGCGGCGTGCGTCCCTCCGATTTTCAAGATCCGCTCGATGTGGTCGACGACCGCCCGCCACGATGCCCGCGACGTCCGGATGCCGTCCATCACTTTGGAGATTTCGCCGGCGCGCTTTTTCGGGTCGTCCTTGTATTTCTCCGCGATCTCCGCGAACGTCGGCGCGAGCGCCGCCCGCTTCGCGAGGAAGTCGTCGACGACCTTCTGGTCGAGGAAGATCGAGCCGATGTTGACCATCACGACGCCGCCCGTCGCGGCGATCGAGCGGATCTGGTCGTCGGTCAGGTTCCGCGGGATGTTCGAGAGCGCCCGGCAGGAAGAGTGCGACGCAAAGACGGGCGCACGAGACGTCTCGAGCACGTCGGCGATGGTCTCGTCGGAGACGTGGGACACGTCGACCAGCATGCCGAGGCGGTTCATCTCGAGGACGACCTCGCGTCCGAAATCGGTCAGGCCGCCGTGGACCGCGTATTTCTTCGGGTCGAAGTCCGGGCTCCAGAAGGAGCCGGAGGAGTCCGCCCAGTGGTTCGTGTTCGTGTGGGTCAGAGTCATGTAGCGGACGCCGAGCCGGTGGAAGGCCGCGAGCGCGCCGAGCGAGTCCTCGATTGCGTGGCCTCCCTCGATCCCGATGAGAACTCCGATCTTTCCCTTCCGTTTCGCGTCGCGCACGCCGGCGGGCGAGTCCGCAAATACGAGATCGGCGGGATGGTCCGCGACCAGCTGGTGAACGAGAGCGATCTCTTCGAGAGCCTTCTTCGCGGAGCCGCCGGCGTCCGCGAAGGCCGCCGGCACGTACGCGGCGAAGAAGGGGCCCGTGACGCCGCCTTCCTTCAGGCGCGGAATGTCGACGTGGCCCGTCGTGAGCCGCTGGCCGATGTCCGCCCAACCCTTCTCTTCGAGCCAGTAGGGGACGTCTTCGTGCGTGTCGATGACGATGGCGCTCCTGTGCAGCCGGATCGCGCGGGCACGAAGATCGTCGGACCGATCCGCGCGCGGGGTCGCGCCGATCGCGAGAAGAACGAGCGCGACCAACAACGTTCTTTTCATGGCGCGTGAGGCTACCATCGAGCTCATGCGTGAACCTCCCCGGTTCCTGCCCCTCGACTTCGAACGTCTCACGGAAGACGAAGAGCGCCGCCGGTCCGCCCACTTCCTTTCGCGGATCGCGAGACGGCGCACCGTGCGTAACTTTTCCGACGAACCGGTCCCGTGGGAGCTCGTGCGCAACGCGATCCGCGCGGCGGCAACGGCGCCCTCGGGAGCGAACCGGCAGCCGTGGCGCTTCGTCGTGATCTCCGATCCCGCGATCAAGCGCGAGATCCGCATCGCCGCCGAGGCGGAAGAGAAGGACAGCTACGAGAGGAGGATGCCGGAGGAGTGGCTCGAAGCGTTGGCTCCGCTCGGCACCGACTGGCACAAGCCCTTCCTCGAATCGGCGGCGTACCTGATCGCCGTCTTCAAGATGGACTTCGAGCCGGCGCCGCTCGAGGGTGGGATCGACGACGGCACGTCGATCAAGCGAAAGAACTACTACGCGTCGGAGTCGGTGGGGATCGCGTGCGGCTTTCTGCTCGTCGCGCTCCACCTTTCGGGGCTGGCGACTCTGACGCACACCCCTTCGCCGATGGGATTCCTGAACCGGATCCTCGGCCGCCCGCCGCACGAGAAACCGTTTCTGCTGATTCCGGTCGGTTATCCGGCCCCCGGCGCGACGGTGCCCGACATCCGCAGAAAGGCGGAGGACGAGATCCTCGTTCGCGTTTAGGCGATCTTTCCCTCCGGCGGCGGCGTCACGCCGGCGAGCTCTCCGCCGCGAATCGCCTCCCGGATTCGTCTCATCCACTCCAGGTAGAAGAAGACGTTGTGGATCGAGAGGAGCATCGGCGCGGAGAAGTCGCCGAGCACGAAGAGGTGACGGAGGTATGCGCGGGTGTGCCGGCGGCACACGGGACACCCGCATTCGGCATCGAGCGGGGAGAGGTCCTCTTTGAAGCGCTCGTGCTTGATCGTGACCACGCCCCCCCGCGTGTACGCGTGACCCATCCGGCCGTTTCTCGTCGGCAGCACGCAGTCGAAGAGATCCACTCCCGCGCGAACCGACGCGAGAAGGTCCGCGGGCGTTCCGACGCCCATGAGGTCGCGGGGCTTCTCCTCCGGCAACAGGGGCGCGGTAAACGCCGTGATCTCGCGAATGGCGTCCTTCGGCTCCCCGACCGCGACGCCTCCGATCGCGTATCCGTCGAAGTCGAGGTCGAGGATCGGCGCCGCCGCGCTCCTTCTCAAGTCTTCGTGCGTGCCGCCCTGCACGATCCCGAAGAGCAGGCCGCCCTCTTTGCCCGCCCACTTCGCCCGCGCGCGCGCCGCCCACGCTCCGGACAGGCGGCAGGCCTCTTCGACCTCTTTGCGTTCGGCGGGGAACGGAGGGCACACGTCGAGCGTCATCGCGATGTCGACACCGAACTCCGCCTGGAGCTCGACGGCGAGCTCCGGCGTCAGGAAGTGACGGGTTCCATCCTCCGGGCTGCGGAACTCGACTCCCTCTTCGGTCAGGCGGCGCCGAGTCGAGAGGCTCATCACCTGAAAGCCACCCGAGTCCGTGAGGATCGCGCGCCTCCACCCGAGAAACGCGTGGAGGCCCCCGGCCCGCCGGATCACCTCGCGGCCCGGGCGCGCCATGAGGTGATACGTGTTCGAGAGGATCGCCCGGCAGTCCCACTCTTCGAGCCGGTCGAACTCGACGCCCTTGACGGCGCCGCGCGTCCCGACCGGAAGAAAGCAGGGCGTCTCCACCTCCGCGTGCGCAGTCGTGAGCGAGCCGAGCCTCGCCGCGGAGGCGGGATCGCGGGAGAGAACTCGGAACGGGGGCACGGCGGAGATTCTGCCGGGAAACCCCCGAATCGCAACATGCGAATTGCCCCGTGTTATCAGGGAATTGCGCCGGTTGCCCTTTGGGGGGTCGCGTGCTAGGTTTCGGCCGCGTCAGCGGAGAGTGATGCCGGATCTCGGAAAAAAATTCGAGTGCTACAGCTGCGGGACGAAGTTCTACAACCTCGGACGCCCGGAGGCGATCTGTCCGAAATGCGGCGCGAACCAGAAGAACGCGAAGTCCGAGGACGCGCCGGTCGCGGCTCCGCGGCCGCCGCGGCGTGTGGCGGTCATCATGGAGCCGCCGCCGGAAGGAAACCCCGACGAGTTCGGTGAAGCGCCCGAGCCGGTCGAAGAAGAAGAGCGCGACGACGACGAGGACCTCGAGGACGAGGGGGAGATCGTCGAGAGCGACCGCGTGGAGCCGGAAGAAGACTTCTGATTCCCGGGAGCGCACGACTCTCGCGTACCTCGGTCTCGGCTCGAACCTCGGAGACCGGCGCGCCTACCTCGAGAGCGCACTGTCCGAAATCGCCCGGCTCGCGCCGATCAAAAAAGTTTCTTCGTTCTATCGAACCGAGCCCGTCGGCTTTCGCGATCAGCCCGATTTCTGGAACGCGGTCGTCGAGGTCGAGTGGACCGGGTCCGCCCGGAGGCTCCTCGCCGCCGCGCGCGAGGTGGAGCGCCGCGTGGGACGCACACCGAGCTTCGCGAACGGTCCACGGGAGATCGACGTCGACGTCCTCGACTTCGGGGGACGGGTCCGCGATACGCGCGATCCGGTTCTCCCGCATCCGCGGCTGAACGGCCGGCGGTTCGCGCTGGCGCCGCTCGCGGAGATCAACCCGGACTGGACAGACCCTCGAACCGGACGCTCCGTTGTGGAACTCCTGGCGGCACTGCCCAAATCGCCGAGGGCGAGGAGAGTCGGGAAACAGAAAACGAAAAACGGAAAAGGTTAGAGAAGTCCCCCGGTTCGTTTCCCGTTTTCTGAACTGCGGCGGGTGCAGGCCCGCGGGACCTGTCCCCGCGGCGTTCCGGTTCACGACTTCCGGGTCCAGGCGGCCAGATCCCTTTTCGCCTCCTCCTGGATCGCGAGGTCTTCCACGAGGTGACCCGGCGACGGAGCGTCCGCGACGAGCTCTTTTTCGATCCGGATCGCTTCGCTTTTCGCGTCGAGGCCGCCGTCGCCGAGCGCCTCCGCCAGAAAGTGGCGGTTGACGAAGTTGCGCGGGGCCGTCTTCACGGCGAGCCGGAGGTTTCGGATCCCTTCGGCCCGCGAAACCCAGCCGGTCAGGCCGGGAATCCGCGGCGCCCGGTGGTGGAGCCGTCCGAGGATGCGATAGCCGCCGCCCTCCTCGAATCCGGCGTCGAGCGCGATCACGGTCGACGCGTAGTCCCGCACCTTCGTCGCGGCGCCTTTCTTCGCGGCCGTGATCCGGGGAGCGACGAGTCCCCACTCACCCCATGCGACCGCCGTCCAGAAATACGTCGGCGCGGCATCGCGCTCGGCGGCGAGCGCGACGGCGACCTTTCGCGGTTCCGTCGGGACCGCGCGTCCGGCCGCCTCCGCCCGCCGGCGCAGGATCGCGATCGCCTCCTCGCCCGCATCGCGCGCCTTCGCGAGCAGCGCCCGCTGCGAGTCGCGATCGCGGCCGGTGAACCTCGCCTCGAAGAAGAGAGCTCTGGCGAGCTTCCAGCGCGGCTCGACCGCGTCGGGGAGCTCCGCCGCGTCCTCGTAACGCGAGACCGCTTCGGAGATTTGCCGCCGGTCTGCGCGTGCGCCCGTTCGTCTCTCGTCCCGGCGCGCCCAGGCGTCGTCGGCGGCAGCGAGGACGGGATTCGGCGACGTGGCCGCCGCGGACGGAGCAATGGGCTGCGCTCCCGCGCCGAGCGCCACCGCGAGTGCGAACGATGCGCGGAACACGATCGCACTCTGCCGGATCGACTGCTGCAAACGCGCGGCGCTAATGTGAATTTACGGGAACCGGCGGAGGACGCCGCCGCCGAGCACCACGTCTCCCCGATAGAAGACGCAGGACTGCCCGGGAGCCACGGCCCGCACGGGGCGATCGAAGACGACGCGGGCGGTCCCGTCGGCGCGGGGAGCAACGGTGGCCGGGACCTCCGCAGCCCGATGTCGGACGCGGACGTCCGCTCGAAACGCGTGGATCGGCCGCTCTCCGGACGGGAAGGACAGATCGGTCACTTCCGCTTCGCGGGAGTCGATCTCGGCCGCGCTGCCGACGACGACGCGGTTCGCGGCGGGATCGATCGAGATCACGTAGAGGCGCTCCGGCGCGGAGACGCCGAGCCCGCGGCGCTGACCCACGGTGAAGCGAAAGTGGCCGTCGTGTTCGCCCAGCCGCTCGCCTCTCGCGTTCTCCACGACGCCGGGGACCGTCGGCAGCGGCAGCCCGAGGGCCGGCGCGCTCGCTTCCACGAACTCTCCCGGCCGCGTGCCCGCCGGGACGAAGCAGATCTCCTGGCTCTCCTCCTTCTCCGCGGTCGCGAGGTTCGCGCGCCGCGCGTGGGCGCGAACTTCCACCTTCGTCAGCGCGCCGACCGGAAACCGCGCGGCGGCGAGCTGCTCCGCGGTGAGGTCGTAGAGGAAGTAGGACTGGTCCTTGTCGGGGTCGATCCCTTTCATCAGCACGGGGCGGCCGGATGCCGGATCCGTCTCGACCCGTGCGTAGTGCCCGGTGGCCACGGCGTCGCAGCCCATCGCCCGCGCGCGGTCCCAGAGGGTCGCGAACTTCACCTTGGAGTTGCAAGCTAAGCAAGGGATCGGGGTCTCTCCCGCCAGGTACGACGCGACGAACGGGCGCACGACGTCGTCCTTGAACTCGTCCTCGAGGTTGACGACGTAGTGCGGGATGTCGAGCGTCCACGCGACGCGGCGGGCGTCGGAGAGATCGTCGAGCGTGCAGCAGCGGCCGGTGCGTCCGGAGTCCGATGAGTGGTCCCAGAGCTGCATCGACAGGCCGACGACCTCGTGACCGGCCTCCTTCAAAAGGAGAGCGGCGACCGAGGAATCGACCCCTCCGGACATGGCGACGGCGACGCGCATCCTCCGGATTCTACGCGTTAGCCCGGCGCGGACGCGTGCACGGAGCCGCGCGATCGCGCCGCGCGGGCCTCGGCGACGAGGCGCGGCAGAACCTCGAGGACGCGGTCGATCTCCTCGTCGGTCGTCAGACGCGAGAGCGAGAACCGGACGACGCCTTTCGCTTTCTCCCGCGGGAAGCCGAGAGCGAGAATCGCGGGGGACGGCGCGAGCGTACCGCTGGAGCACGCGCTGCCGACCGAAACGGCGATGCCCTCGAGGTCGAGCCGGAACAGGAGCGCTTCGCCCGAGAGATCGTCGAACAGGATCGCGCTCGTGTTCGGAAGCCGCGGCGCCGCCGCACCGACGGCGGTCGTCCCCGGGATCGTTTCGAGAACGCCGCGCTCGAGGCGGTCGCGACGGCGGACGATCTCCCCCGGCTCGCGTGGCAACCGCTCGCGGGCGAGACGCGCCGCGACGCCGAAGCCGACGATCCCGCTCGTGTTCTCGGTGCCGCCGCGGATCTTCCTCTCCTGGCCGCCGCCGGGCGTGTGGGGCTGGAGAGGGATCCCGCGCCGGACGTAGAGCGCCCCCGCTCCCTTGGGCCCGTGGATCTTGTGCGCGGAGAGTGACAGGAGATCGACGCCCCACGCACCGACGTCGATCGGCACCCGTCCGGCGGCCTGAACCGCGTCGGTATGAAGGGGAATGCCGTGGTCGCCGAGACCCCGGGCAATCTCCGCGATCGGGTAAAGGCCGCCGTACTCGTTGTTGGCCGCCATGACCGAGACGAGGACCGTGCCCGGACCCGCCGCTTCCACGACGCTCCCGGGATCCATGCCTCCTCCCCGAATCGGAGCGACGTCCACGGCGTCGGATCCGGCAGCGACGAGGGCGGCCACCGGCTCGCGAACCGAGGGGTGCTCCACGGCGGAGGTCACCACGCGGCCACACTTGCCCGCGGCGGTCCCGAAGATCGCGAGGGCGTTCGACTCCGTGCCGCCGGAGGTAAAGAAGATCTCCTCGGGGCGGGCGCCGACCAGAAGCGCGACCTCCTCGCGAGCTTCCTCGATCGCCCGCCGCGCACGCCGTCCAGCGGAATGGACGGACGACGGATTTCCGTACAGCTCCACCGCCGCGGCCATCGCCTCGCGGACTTCCGGGTCCGAAGGAGTCGATGCGTTGTTGTCGAGGTAGATCACGAGAGTCGTTCTCAGTTCTCAGTCCTCAGTCCTCAGCTCTCAGCGCCACTCAGTCTCTCCGGTCCGCGCAATCGTAAAGCTTCGGTTAAGGAATTGGTCAGCGAAACGGAGGGTTAGAATCGGCACGCGGATGAAGAAAGCCGCATTCCTCCTGTTCCTGGTTGGATCCATCCTGCTCCCCGGGGCTGGCGCCGCGGCGGAGCCATCACGAAAAGAACGAATCGCCGCGCTTCCGGAAGAGGAGCGCAAGTGGCTCACCGAGCACGTCGAGCCGATCATCTTGCCCGACGAGGCGAAGCTCTTTCTCGAGCTGACGGAGCCGCGCCAGCGCGAGATGTTCAAAGAAGAGTTCTGGCAGCGCCGCGAACGGGAGGGTCTGGCCGTGCCGCTCGGTCCCGGCTACCGGCAGCGATACGAGCACCTTCGGGACGTCGCGGCAAGCGAGTACGACGGAGTGACGAGCGACGCCGGGCGGATGGTGGTGCGCCTGGGCGAGCCGAGCGCGGTCGAGGAGATCGGCAGCTGCGAGGGCGTTCTGCGTCAGGTGGAAATCTGGACCTATCGCACCTCCGTCGGAAGACCTTCCCAGCACGTCTTCTTCCGTCCTTCCTTCGGCGCTCAGCGGAAGCTCTGGGCCCCCGGGCTGGGCGAGCCGGCGCTGTTCGAGCCAGCCTCCTGCCTGACAAACCTCGCGGAACTCTGCCTCCCGGCGACCGTGCCACTCAACTCGACCGATCCGCTGTGCACCCAGCCGGGAACCGTATCCAAACGGTGCGGTCCGGATGGATGCCGTTTCGCGCGCATCGCCGAAGAAGTGCGCGGCCGGCACGGCGAGTCGATCGCGGAGCTCGCATTGCTCTCGAAGCCTCCGGCGGTCTCGACTGAGGGGCTCGAGCTGTTCCGCCAGCGCCTCGCGAGCCTTCCCGATCCGAACGCGAAGCCGATCGCGGTGGCAAACACGGGCGTCGTTCCCGCAGCGAACCTCCAGAGCTCTCCCCCTGCCGCTACGGCACAACCCGCCGTCGCGACGAAGGAGCCGTCGAAGAAAGAACGCCTCGCGGCGATGCCCGAGGACGACCGGAAGTGGCTGACCGAGTTCGTCGCGCCGATCATCCTTCCGGAGGAGGAGGCGCTCTTCCTCCAGCTCACCGAGCCGCACCAGCGCGAGACCTTCAAGGAAGCCTTCTGGGCGCGGCGCGAGAAGACGAACCTCGACGCGCCCCTCGGACCGGGCTATCGGCATCGGTACCAGGAGCTGCGGGAGGCCGTCGACACGAAGTACGACGGATGGCGGAGCGACGCGGGACGGATGGTTCTCCGTTGGGGCGAGCCGGTCTCGATCGAGGAGGTCAAGGACTGTTCGCCGACCGCCTCCTTCCGGAACCTCGAGATCTGGACGTACACGAACCGGACCGGCATGAACCGGGCGACCGAGCACTGGCTCTTCTACCGTTCGATGGAGCTCGCGCCGCGGAAGCTCTGGACGATGGGCACCCGCGACAGCGAAATCTTCGAACCGGGCTCCTGCCGCAAGTCGTTTCCGGAGCTGAACGCCGACTGCAGCCCGCCGCTCGGCGACCGCTGTATGGGGCCCTGCCCGACGCTCTGCAACCTCTACAAGATCTGGGTGGAGGTTTCGACACGCCAGGGAAGCACCGGCGGCGCCCAGATGGAGATGGCGAGGCTGCTCGCTCCCGCGAAGGTCTCCACCGAAGACCTGGGCGACCTGTCCGGCAAGTTCGCGAGCCTCCCCACGAAGGGCGCAAAGTCGCTCGGCGTCGAGGGCCCATCTTCGAGCAGCGCGACGGCGGCGCCGGGGACAGCAGCCAAACCCGTTGCGACGACCAGCACGCCGGCGCCCGCGCACCGCAAGCTCTCGAAGAAGGAGCTGAAGGAGCTGTCCGCCCAGGTTGCGCCGAAGTACAAGGAGTTCCTCGAGCTCGTCGAGCTCATCATCACCAACGAGGAACGTGAAGTCTTCGTCCAGATTGCGGACAACTACCAGAAGGACCGTTTCATCGAGAGCTTCTGGCGCCGCCGGTCGATCGATTCGCAGGGCATCCGCAACGACTATCAGGCGGTCCACACGCACCGCGTCGCGATCGCGAAGGAACAGTTCAAGAACCTCAATAACGACCGCGCGAAGGTCCTCATCATCAACGGGCCTCCGGATGCCGTCATACCGATCGATTGCCAGGAAGTCTTCGTCCCGATCCAGATCTGGTATTACGACCGGCTCGAGGCGCTGAAGAGCAAGGTCTACCTGATCTTCTATGCGCCCTACGGCATCGGCCCCGACTACAAGCTGTGGCTTCCGATCGACGGCGAAGGCGTGCTCCAGGTCGGCGGCGGGTTCGGCAGCGCGGCCGGCGGGCGGCAGCCCGCTCCCGGGGGCCGCCGGGTCGACTATGACCGCTGCCCCGAGACGCGCACCCTTCGCCAGGCGATCGCGTACTCGACCGCGGTGCTCGGGTCGGGCGCGACGGGATTGGCCGGAGCGGGCAAGCTGTTTGCCCCGCCGATCATCGAGACGGAGGGCGTCGATCAGATCCTGACCATGACGACGGAGCTCGCCACCGGCTCCGCTCCCCTCGGGCTCGCGAAGCTCGTACGGTTCCCGGAGATGCGCGCCAACAAGATCGGCGTGGACCTTTCGCTTCTGGTCTCGAAGAGCGACCTGAAGTCGCGCGACCTCGGCGAAGAGAAGTTCTACAACGTCGACGTGATCGGCGAGGTCGTCAAGGGCGAGCGGCTCATCGACAATTTCAAGTACCGGTTCGACATCCCGACCCAGGAAGTCGGCGGCGAGAAGATCCCGCTGACCGTCCGGCGCTATCTCTACCCCGGCGAGTACAACATCGTGCTGAAAGTTTCCGACGGCAACCAGAGCGCGGAGGGGCGGATCACCGACAAGCTGACCGTTCCCGAGCAGCCCGACGCTCCGCCGCCGGACGTCGTCGCGAAACGCGCCGACGCCTCCGCCACGCTCGAAAAGGCCCGCGACCTCGGGCTGCTCCCTTCGACGATCATGCTGCTCCCGGTGGCCAAGGAGATCGTGACCGGCCTCCAGCGCTTCGAAACGAAAGCAGCGGAGGGCGTCAAAGCGGTCGACTTCTATCTGAACGGCGCGAAGATGATGACCAAGACGCGCCCGCCCTTCGACGCGGACCTGAACCTGGGGCCGCTGCCGCGCAAGCACACGATCCGCGTCGTCGCCTTCGGCAGCGCGGGGCGCGCGATCGGCGAGGACGAGTACATC